>CAZICQ010000029.1:0-40094 GCA_964537775.1 uncultured Gemmatimonadaceae bacterium
GAATCGAACCCCTGACCTCTTGAATGCCATTCAAGCGCTCTCCCAACTGAGCTACGCCCCCGACGATTCCCCCGACGCGGCATGAAACCGAAGCGGCAGGAACCCCGAAGTATATTCGCGGGTAAATTCGATGTCAACGAATTGGGTCTGGCGAAAACATCTGCGGCCAATATCTTGCAGCGCCGAATCTGACCTCGGTCAGACGCTTTGCTCGCGAGTGCTCCTTGCTCGCGATCGTTGATCCGTAGCGTTACGACGCTCTGCGTCGTCGCCAATAGATGCCGACCTCAATGCGCGCGTTGCGCGAGGCCAAGTACCATGTCCGAACTCAAGCGTCGTCGCCGCCGTGCGGCTCCCGCTGGGATCGCTCCGAATGAACCGGAGCGTGACATTCTCGATCAGTACCTTTATGAAGTGAGCACCTATCCGCTCCTCAAAGGAACTGAGGAGATCGACCTCGCCCGGAAGATCCGCGCGGGCGATCAGGACGCGCTGCAGGAGCTCGTGAAGCGCAACCTGCGCTTCGTTATTTCTGTTGCGAAGAAGTATCAGAATCGCGGCCTGCCGCTCATTGATCTGATCGGGGAGGGCAATGTCGGTCTGCTCACCGCCGCTCGCAAGTTCGATCCCGATCAGGGCGTCAAGTTCATCTCGTACGCGGTGTGGTGGATTCGTCAGGCGATTCTCTCTGCGTTGGCGCGGCAGGGTCGCACGGTACGTGTCCCGCTGAACCGCACGGCCGATCTCTCGCGCATCATCAAAGCATCCGAAATCCTGCGCCAGAAGTTGAATCGCGAGCCAAGCCCCGAGGAGCTCTCGCAGCTCACCGGCCTATCGGTGGAAGTCGTGCAGTCGCTCGCTGCGCTGAACACCAGTGACGTGCGTCTCGATGCGCCGATGGATCCGGAGGGAGATCGCTCGCTCATCGAACGTTTCGTGGCGGATGAGATGCCGGACACCGAAGAGGAGGCGATGAATCGCTTCCTCACGGACGAGATCGAGCAGGCGCTCGCGACGCTGCCGCCGCGCGATGCGAAGGTGCTCCGTCTGTACTTCGGTCTGGAGGGTGGACGCGAGCACACCCTCGAGGAGATCGGTTCGATGCTCGGCGTTACGCGCGAGCGCGTGCGACAGTTACGCGACCGCGCGCTCAAACGCCTGCGTGAGGGCGACGTCGGTCGCGCGCTCGGCAGCTTTGCGGCTTGACCGCAGACGAGTGACGAACCACGAAAAGGGCCAGCGAGATGCTGGCCCTTTTCGTCGGCAGCAACGTCCTCTGTGACGCAAGGCCTAGCGACCCTCTCCACGAAAAGATCAAATTGAACGGTATCTCGACTGTCGAACAGCGACAGTCGCCAGTTGACCTCCCCAGCCATGATCCGCCTGATCGACGTCTATAAAGCGTTCGGCCCGAAACGCGTACTCGAGGGCTTCACGCTCGACGTTACGGAGGGCGAGACGATGGTCATCATCGGTTATTCCGGCACGGGCAAATCGGTCGCAATCAAGCACATTGTGGGCTTGCTCGAGCCCGATGCCGGCGAGGTGTGGGTCGACGATCTCGAGGTGCCGAAGCTGTCCAGGCGCGAGCTCTATCACCTGCGCGCTCGCATCGGCTACGTGTTTCAATTCGCGGCGCTGTTCGATTCCCTCTCAATCGGTGACAACGTCGCAATGGGCCTGCGCAAACAGCAGGACCTCTCCGAGGGCCAGATCCAGACGCGCGTCGGCGAAGCGCTCGATCTCGTCGATCTTCCCGACGTCGCCGATCGCTTTCCCGCTGAGCTCTCCGGTGGAATGCGGAAGCGCGTCGGTATCGCGCGAGCCATAGCGCTCAGGCCCAAGTACATCTTGTACGATGAGCCGACAACGGGACTCGATCCGGTGACGAGCGCGGTCATCGACCAGCTGATGGTTCGCATGCGGGAAAAGCTGGGAGTGACCAGCATTGTCATTACGCACGACATGCGTAGCGCCTATACGGTCGGAAGCAGGATCGCCATGCTCTATCAGGGACGGGTACGGCAGGTTGGTACGGTCGAGGAGATCCGCGACACCACGGACCCCATCGTTAGGCAGTTCATCGATGGGCAGCCGACGCTCGAGCCGGCCGTCGCCACGGAGGCGCAGGGAATCTGATGGCACGACGCACGGCGGGTGAACGGGCGAAGAAGGAAACGTCGGCCGGCGGTGTCGTCTTCCGCATCGAAGATGGTCAGCTGCTATTCCTGCTCATTCGGGACAGCTACGGTAACTGGGGCTTTCCCAAGGGCCACATCGAGCGTGGCGAGCAGCCCGACCGAGCGGCTGTGCGCGAGACTGCCGAGGAGACGGGCCTCACGGACCTCGTGCCCCGCGGCGCGATCGAGACGATCGACTGGTATTTCCGATTCCGCGGACGTCTCATTCATAAGATTTGCCACTTTTACCTTCTCGAGACAGCAGAGACGCTCACCGCTCCGCAAGAGGCGGAAGGGATCACCGCGTGCCGTTGGACCCGCTACACGGAAGCGTACGACATGATCTCGTACGCGAACGCGCGTGACGTCCTCCGCCGCGCGCATGACATCGCCTCGGTCGCTTCACCCTCCACTTTGCGGGCGCCCTGACGTGCGGGGCCATCATCAGAACGGCGCACGCTCCGCCGCGTCGCCGTCGCCGAGCATCGTCGTCTTCTTGCAGCGCGAGCGCACGCGCCAGCTCGTCAAGAGCGCCTTTCCGCGACGGCGCGGACGCGTGCTGGTCACGCGCAATGCGTCGGATTTCGCCGCCGCCTTCAAGGTCACCTTGATCGACGTCGCAATCGTTGACGTTGGTAGCGCTCACGATGAAACCTGGCGCGCCGCCTCGCTCGCCCGTGAATACCCGAGCGTACCCTTCTTCGGCGTCGCGTCGCTTCGCGCCGGCGAAGGTCCAGCCCTGGCACAGTGCGCCGCATACGACTTCGCAGACGTGCTCGTCGACGGGGTTGACGACGTGGTTACGCGCGACCTGCTGGGCCGCGTGACATTTACCAGTCGTTTTGCCGACGCACTCCGTGATCCTCCGGGCTCCCTCGCGCTCGGCACGCCGCTACAGCAAGCAGCCTGGCGACTGATCGTCTCGCAAGCCGGCCGGCCCGTCCGGACCGCTGTGCTGGCCACACGGCTCGATGTTACACGCGAGCATCTCAGCCGCACCTTCGCCGCTGACGGGTCACCGAACCTGAAGCGCATTATCGACCTGGTTCGGCTTCTTGCTGCCGCCGAACTCGCCAAAAATCCAGGCTATGATCTGCGGGATGTCGCGCGGGTGCTTGCGTTTGCGTCCCCCTCGCATCTATCAACCACGGCGCAACGTATCGCGGGAACGAAGCCTGCGTCGCTGGCGCGCCTTCGCGCAATCGATCTGATCGACCGCTTTGTGAAAGGGCACGGGCGGAGCCGAGGATAGACGCCGCGGCCGTTTGGGCGCACGAGTCGTCGACCACCGCCGTTACGGTTCGGCGCCTTGCGTCACCTGTCGCTCGAGGTACACTAGGTAGCCGCCTAACAATCGGTGCACCAAATGCACTCGGTGCAGGAGCTCGGCGTGACTCGTGGCGGAGATCATATCGGCGTGGCGGTGGATCGCGAGCTGCGTCTCGAGCCGCAGCAGATCGCGCCTCGCGGCGCGGTAGAGTTGCCGTTGTTCGGGCGCCGTGTAGCGTCCATAGCCGTCAGCGATGTGACATGCCACTCCGATGGCTGTGAGCATCAACTGGTCGGCGGCCGTTTTCGTTTCTCGACGTCCCCCTTGCCGGAGGGCGCGGATAATATCGCCCGCCAGGGAGACCGCCTCTTGCCACACTTTGAGCTCGCGCAGGCCGGCAGCCATGCAGCGAAGATGTCGCGTGCTTTTGGCAGAGCGGTACCGATCGACTGCAAAGCGGAGTCGAACAGCGCGGCTTGAGTCCGCCGCGCTTTGTGATAAATTTCACAAGCTCTACCTCATCCTCGCGCTGGCCGCCTTTTCCCGACCCACGTATGGCTACCGACACCACGCTCCGCCCCGGCGAGATCAAGGATATCCTGCTCCGCGAGATCGAGGCGGCCGACCTTCATGAACTCGACGTCGAGGAGGTAGGCACCGTCCTCGAGGTGCGGGACGGAATCGCGCGCATTTACGGCCTGCAGAAAGCCATGGCTGGCGAGATGCTCGAGATCACCTCCTCGGAGACCGGCAACAAAGTCACGGCGCTCGCTCTCAATCTCGAGGAGGACAATATCGGGGCTGTCATTCTGGGAGACTTCCTGCAGCTCAAGGAGGGCGACGAGGTCCGCCGCACCGCGCGGGTGCTGGAGGTACCAGTCGGTCCAGCGCTCGTGGGGCGTGTTGTCGACGCACTCGGCACGCCCATTGACGGCAAGGGCGACATACACGCCACCGCAACGCGCAAGGTCGAGTCGCAGGCGCCAGGCATCATCGTCAGGCAACCGGTGAAGGAGCCGCTGCAGACGGGTATCAAGGCAATCGATTCGATGATCCCGATCGGCCGCGGGCAGCGCGAGCTCATCATCGGCGACCGTGGCACCGGTAAGACCGCCATCGCTGTCGACACGATCATCAATCAGAAGGGTACGGGCGTCGTCTGCGTCTACGTCGCCATTGGCCAGAAGGCCTCAACCGTCGCGTCGGTGGTCGAGCGACTCGCGGCGGCGGGAGCGATGGACTACAGCATCGTCGTGGTGGCGTCGGCGTCCGATCCAGCACCGATGCAGTACATCGCGCCGTACTGCGGCTGCGCCATGGCCGAGTACTTCATGTACAACGAAGGCCAACCGACGCTGTGCGTGTACGACGACCTCTCCAAACAGGCGGCCGCATACCGGCAGCTCTCACTCGTGCTGCGGCGCCCGCCGGGCCGCGAAGCGTATCCCGGTGACGTCTTCTATCTCCACTCGCGACTGCTCGAGCGTGCGGCGAAGCTGCGCGACGATGCCGGCGTGGTCGACGGTAAGACCATTCTCAAGCCGGGCGGATCGCTCACGGCGTTACCGATCATCGAGACGCAGGCTGGTGACGTGTCGGCCTACATCCCGACGAACGTCATCTCGATCACGGATGGGCAAATCTTCCTCGAGGCCGATCTCTTTTTCTCCGGTGTGCGCCCCGCCATCAACGTTGGCATCTCGGTATCCCGCGTCGGTGGATCGGCGCAGATCAAGGCGATGAAGAAAGTGGCCGGCCGGTTGCGCCTCGACCTCGCACAATATCGCGAGCTCGAGGCATTCGCTGCCTTCGCCTCCGATCTCGACGCCGCGACCAAGCGCCAGCTCGAGCGCGGTGCGCGCACCGTCGAAGTGCTGAAGCAGGGGCAATACCAGCCGATGCGCGTCGAGCAGCAGGTGATGATCATTTACGCCGTAGCCAATGGGTATCTGGACGACGGGCCGGTCGGCGAGGTGCGCGCATGGGAGCGCGGCTTCCACGAGTTCATGGCAACGAGCTATCCGCAGGTCGGTGAGAATATCCGGCAGCAGAAGGACCTCACGAAGGAAATCGAAGCGGATCTGAAGCGCGGCATCGAGGCATATCAGAAGGTTGCTGCGCGCGGCGCGCGTCCGGCGTCTCATGGCTAAAGGGCGTGAGCTGAAGGGACGGATCAAGTCCGTCGAGAACACGCGCAAGATCACGAAGACGATGGAGATGGTCGCCACGTCCAAGATGAAGCGTGCGCAGGACCGCGTCGTCGCCGCTCGCCCATACGCCAACGCGCTCGCGGAAGTCATCTCGCGGCTGTATACGCCGGAGCTCGCGGAGCGCTTTCCGCTGCTGCGTCAGCCTGCAGCCGTGCGCCGCGCGGCCGTGGTGCTCATCACAGCGAACCGCGGCCTCGCCGGCGCCTTCAACGCGAATCTCATTCGCGAGGCTCGCAATCTCGTTGCGGATCTGGAAGGGCGCAGCGTACAGATCGACTTGCACGTGGTTGGCCGCAAAGGCGCTGGTTACTTCCGCTACGTCGGACGCGCCCTCGCATCGGTACGCAGCGATATTGGCGACCGCCCAACGGCTCACGAGGCGGCGGAGATCATCGACGCGATCATGGGCGACTTCGCATCGGGCAAGCTCGACGCCGTGTACGTCGTATCGGCGCAGTTCCGGTCTGCGTTGTCCACACCACCCACTACGGAACGAGTGCTGCCCGTACAGCCGCCCAAGGTCGAGGGACGTGCCAGAACGCACGATTACCTGCTCTTTCCGTCCGCCGAACGCATCCTCGACACACTGCTTCCCTCGTACGTGCGAAACACGGTGTATCGCGCCCTCGTCGAGAGCACCGCCGCGTTCTACAGCGCGCAACGCACCGCGATGAAGAACGCGACCGACAATGCGACCGACATGCTCAAGATCCTCGGACGTACCTACAACCGCGCTCGTCAGGCGCAGATCACGCAGGAAATCGCCGAGATCGTGGGCGGAGCGGCGGCACTGCAGGATTGAGCTTCGATTTCCTCTCTCGCGAGTACCTCAGTCATGGCAACCAGCACAGCGATACGAAACATCGGCAAGGTCGTACAGGTCATCGGGCCCGTGCTCGACGTGGAGTTCGAAGCGGAGCACCTGCCCGAGCTCTATAACGCGCTGGAGATCCGCGCGAAGTCTGAATCGGGTGAGCCGATCGACGTGGTCGCCGAGGTGCAACAGCACATTGGGCGCAATCAGGTCCGCGCGGTCGCCATGTCTACGACCGACGGCGTGGAGCGCGGTTTCGAGGTCGTCGACACCGGCGGTCCGATCACCGTGCCCGTCGGCGCCGCCGCGCTGGGCCGGATCCTCAACGTGATCGGCGAGCCGGTCGACAATGGGCCGCCGATTCCCAAGGACGCGCCGCGGTGGCCGATCCATCGTAAGCGCCCCGAGTTCGTGGACCTCGAGCCGAAGACGGAAGTCTTCGAGACGGGAATCAAAGTCATTGATCTCATCGCGCCCTTCGTCCGTGGCGGTAAGATCGGTCTGTTCGGCGGTGCTGGCGTCGGCAAGACGGTCGTGATTCAGGAGCTGATCAACAACGTCGCCAAGGGCCACGGTGGTCGCTCGGTGTTCTGCGGCGTCGGCGAGCGCACGCGCGAAGGGAACGATCTGTATCTCGAGTTCAAGGAAGCACACATCCTCGATTCGGTCGCCCTCATCTATGGTCAGATGAACGAGCCACCGGGTGCGCGCTTGCGTGTCGGTCTCGCCGGCCTCACCGTGGCGGAATATTTCCGCGACAAGGAGAAGACGGACGTTCTCGTCTTCATCGACAACATTTTCCGCTTCACGCAGGCCGGATCGGAGGTCTCGGCGTTGCTCGGCCGCATGCCGAGCGCTGTCGGGTATCAACCGACTCTCGCCACGGAAATGGGCGATTTGCAGGAGCGCATCACCTCCACGCGCGAAGGCTCGATCACGTCGGTGCAAGCCATCTACGTCCCGGCCGATGACATCACCGATCCCGCACCCGCCACTGCCTTCGCGCACCTCGACGCGACGGTGGTACTCTCGCGCGCCATCACGGAGCTCGGCATCTATCCGGCTGTCGATCCGCTGGCGTCGTCGTCGCGTATTCTCGATCCGCAGTTCCTCGGCGAGCGGCACTATCAGGTCGCGACCGAAGTGCAGCGGATCCTGCAGCGTTACAAGGAGCTGCAGGACATCATCGCCATTCTCGGGATGGACGAGCTGTCGGAGGAAGACAAGCGGATCGTCGGTCGGGCGCGGCGACTGCAGCGATTCATGTCGCAACCGTTCGCGGTGGCCGAGCAGTTCACCGGTATTCCGGGGAAATACGTGAAGCTCGAAACGACGATCTCGTCATTCGAGCGCGTCGTGGCCGGCGAGTTCGACAATCTTCCGGAGCAGGCGTTCTTCATGGCCGGTGGAATCGAGGACGTCGTCGAGAACGCAAAGCGCCTCGCGCAGGGTTGACGGGAGTCGCGAGCGATGCTGCATGTCTCGGTGATCTCCCCGGAGGCGGTGCTCCTTGACGCCGACGCGAGTTCCGTCGTCGCTCCAGCGTTCGACGGCGAGCTGGGCATCCTCACGGGCCATGCGCCGATGATGACGCTTCTCGGTAAGGGTGAGTTGCGTGTGAGCGGCGAAGGCGGCGCTCCACGCCGCTTCGCCGTCGAGGGCGGCTTTCTGCAGGTCGTCGAGAATCAGGTCCGGGTGGTAACTGAGCGAGCAGTCGAGAGTCGATAGAACTGCAGTCGGGAGTCGGGAGTCGAGAGTCGAGAGAACGCCGTTGGAAGTGAGGGCTCGTTATGAGGGTCACTCGTGCCGAGCCCCTTCCTATTCAACGCTCCTACTCTCGACTGTCCACTGTCGACTCTCGACTGCAGTTCTCTCGACTGTAGTTTCACGGGCTCTCGACCGCGATTATCCCATTCGCGCCGTCTGGCCCGAAGCGTCCCACCGCCTCCGACGGCGAATAGAAGCGCATCGACCCGGCGCTCGCTATGGACATCTGGCGCAGCATGGATGCGGGACCCATCCGGTGATCGTCGAGATACACAATGATTGTCGCTTCCGGATTCCTCCGGGCGGCAATCGTGCGCCCATCGAGCCACTGCGGCCGCAGCACGCGAATGGCATCCAACAGGTTGCCCTCGTTCGATGCCTGCAGCTGCTCGGCCGTGAGCACGCTTTGATCGCTGGGGCCGCCCGCTGGCCGTCCTCCTCGAACGGCGCAACCAGCCGCGATGAAGCACAGGGCGAGCGCTGTCAGATGGTACCCAATTTGACCCATCGTCTAGGTAGCCGGGGGGTGGACAAAATGGTGAGGGACGACGAGGCGGTGCGCACGCCAACAGCGGCCATCGTGCTGCTTGCGCCGCCATGGACTCAACCGTAGGTTCTGCGCGGCCTTTTCGAGACATTTTGGTACGGCCAGCGTCGTGCCGGCCGTCGGGCGCTCGAGTCCGATGTGACCTTTTTGGCGGCACGGCTGGTTTCAAGAACAACGAGCGGCAGAGTGGCCGCGTTCGCGCCTGGCGATCGGGCGGCGAGCGCCAATTCGAAGGCCTAACGCTTCGCTCGTGGCTTCTTCTGACTCTTCTCGAGCCGCGTCTTCGCACGCGGTGTGTGTTGTTTGTTGCAGGTCCCACCCAGCGCTTCGGAACCCAACCAATCGCGCACGCTTCGACACGCATCAACAGAGGAGGAGCGGGCCGCACCCGAGTTCGACCACCGCGCGCACAGGCGTGCGGCGCAGACGTAGCAGCGTTGTCAGTGCACCTCCATCACACCTAGGGAGTGAGATGACGAACATCCTTCGTGCTCGCGCGATCGCCGGAGCACTGCTGGGCATTGCGCTCGCGGTGCCGGCAAGCAGAGCCCAGGCCCAGGGCGCGGTGCTCACCGGCAGGGTGACTACCGAGTTCGGCCAGCCTCTCGAAGGGGCGAACGTCCTGATCACCGAGATGGGCATCTCGGTCGGGACCAACGCCGCCGGCGTATACACGATCAACATCCCGCCTGCGCGCGTGCAGGGTCAGGCCGTGAACCTGCGCGCTCGCTCGTTTGGCTACGTGCCGCAGATACGGCCGATTCGCATCTCGGCGGGCACACAGACGTTCAACTTCTCGCTGGCGCAGGACGTCAACCGGCTGGCCGAGGTGGTCGTCACGGGTGTCACGGCCGGCACCGAGCAGAAAAATCTGCCGTTCACGGTCGCGCACGTCGACGAGAGCCAGATGCCCGTTCCGGGCGCGACGAACCCCCTCTCCCAGCTCGCCGGCAAGGTGCCGGGCGCGTCGATCATCTCGGCGAGTGGCCGCCCCGGCGACGCCCCCGCCGTGCTGCTTCGCGGTCCGAAGTCGATCAACGGCAGTGGCCGTGGCCAGGACCCACTGTATATCGTCGACGGCGTGGAACTGGGCTCCGGCATCGGCGTCAATCAACTGGGCAGCTCGCTGGCGCTCCAGGGTGGAACCCTCGCCGATATCAACCCGCAGGACATCGAGAGCATCGAGGTCGTCGAGGGAGCCGCCGCCGCATCGTTGTACGGTGCCCGCGCGGCCAACGGCGTCATTTCCATCACCACGAAATCGGGAAAGAACGCCGGGGCCGGTGTGCGCTTCAGCGCGCGCACGGAGGCGGGAGCGAGTGACATCGAGCACACCTTCCCCTACTCGGCCTATAGCATGATGCTGATGGACGAGACGCACACGCGCTATTGCACCACCCTCGGGCCGCAGCCATGCGCGCAGACCGTGGACTTCGCCGAGGAGGCCAAGCGCGTCAACGAGCTCGGTGGCGTCTTCTCCTTGCCGCCCGTCGGCTTTCGCCAGGATTACGGTATTTCGTCCGCCGCGAAGCTGAGCCAGTTGCGCAACTTGTACGAGGTGAACGCCTTCCCCGTCACCTATAATCCGCTGGCGCAGATGGTGACGTCGGGGGCGTTCATCAACAGCTCACTTGACGCCTCCGGCAATACCGCGGGAACGAACTACTTCGTCAGCGCGTCCAACCTGCAGCAGCAAGGATCGATCAGAAGCCTCACCGGCTTCAAACGCAATTCGGTTCGGGTGAACGTCGATCAGAACGTCGGCACCGACTGGACGTTCGGTGTGCGGACGTACTACTCGCGCGCCTGGCAGGACGGAGGCAACGCCGAGCAGGGCACCGGCTTCTTCAACCTGACGCGCTCCCCGGCGGCGGTGAATTTGCTCGCCACCGACCGATTCGGCCGGTTGTACGTGCGCTCCAACCCGTTGAATCAGGGTGCGCAGAACTACAACCCGCTCTACTACTTCTCGAATCGCCGTCAGAACGACCTGAACGACCGCTTCATCGGCAACATCACCACGCGGTACACGCCGACGTCATGGCTCGATATCGATGCGAATGGAAGCTACGACCGCACGAACTCGAGCGGCTTGTTCATCTATGACAAGGGATATCGCACCACGTCCACCAGCTCGGACAATCTCGGATTGATGCAGCACTACGGCGGTTACGGTCAGTCGTATAACACCGGTGTAAATGCGTCGGCGCATAGAAGCTGGGGCAATCTCAACGCGCGCTACACGGCGCGATATCTCTACGAACAGCAGGATATCGAGAGCCAGCTGCTCCAAGGCTCCACGCTCGCCGTAGCGGGTCTCACCACGGCCAAGGATGCGACGACGGGCTTCTCCGAAAATTCGACGGTGCAGTCCATCCGTTCGATGGGCATCATCAATGGCGTGACCCTCGACTGGAAAAGCCGCTACTTTGTGGATGCGCTCATCCGGCGTGACGGCAGCTCGCTCTTCGGCTCCGACAATCGCTGGGCGAATTATGGCCGCGCCTCCGCGGCGTGGCGCGTGTCGGACGAACCCTGGTGGTTCATTCCCGCACTGAACGATCTCAAGCTCCGTGGGTCGGAGGGCACTGCCGGTGGACGTCCACCCTTCGTCGCACAGTACGAGACCTACACCATCGGGACTGGCGGCTCGCTGACGCCTTTCACCCAGGGCAACCCGCATCTGCGTCCCGAGGTCACGAGCGAGGTGGAATTTGGCGCAGATGCCGAGCTACTGCACCGCATCGGGTTGAACGTCACGTGGGCACACGACATCACGAAGGACCAGATCCTCCCCGTGCCGTTGCCGGCTGTCGCCGGCTTCAGCCAGGTATGGGCAAACGCGGGAACACTCGACAACAAGACGTGGGAGTTCTCGGTCAACGTACCCCTCATTCAGCGCCGCAACCTGAGCTGGTCGGCCCGGTTTAATTACGACCGCACCAGGACGATGATCACGCAGCTCAACGAGCCGCCGTTCAATTACGGCACGGATTATCAGAACTCTGGGAGCGTGTTCTATGCGGTCGCCGGGCAGCCATACGCTGATTTCTACGGGCGCAAATTCATCACGAGCTGCGGCGAGCTGCCCGCCGGGTTCCAGTCCCAGTGCGGTGGCGCCGGTCAGGCGTTCCAGAAGAACTCGGATGGCCTGATCGTGTGGGTTGGCCAGGGCAACTCATTGGGTGACGGCATCACGAAGAACCTCTGGAATGCGGTGCTCCCCGCCTCGCAGGCACCCTGGAAGGGCGCTCTCAATTGGGGCACGCCGATCAAGCTGCGCGATTCGGTCACCGGCTCATCGGCGAACGTATTCCTGGGCAGCGCCCTTCCCGATCACCGCATCGGCGTATCTCAGACGCTCAACTACAAGCGCCTGTTCGTCTATGGGCTGCTCGACGGCTCGTACGGCCAGATGGTATGGAATCAGGCGCGCGCATGGTCGTTTGGCGATTTCCAGGACCGTGAGGAGGACCAGCACGGCAAGAGCGTCGCCAATGCCAAGCCGATCGGTTACTACTGGCGGCAGGGCGCCGCCGACGCCGGCATCGGCATCGGTGGACTGTACGACGCGCTCGGCGTCAACAGCGTGAACCTGGAGAAGGCGAGCTACGCCAAGATCCGCGAGATCAATGTGGCATACAACGTCGGCCCAGTGCGAGGCGTGGGTGATTGGACCATCGGCGTCATCGGCCGAAACCTGAAGACGTTCACGAACTATACGGGTTACGACCCGGAGGTCGGCATCACGGCTGCCCAGAGCGTGTCCGGCTCGGGTGCTGTGAATGGCGTCGACGCCTACAACTTCCCGAACCTCCGCACCTTCTCCGTAAGTCTGAGCACCCGCTTCTAAACGGCTCAGCGCACGAGAGGCCGCGATGATTTCGCCTCTCGTGCGCGATGACCTTCATCCAGGTGAATCGATGAGAAAATTTGCTACCGGAACGGCGTTGGTAGCGGTCGCGATCGTCACGGCGGCGTGCAGTGACGTGCTGTCGGTGAAGAACCCGAATAATCCGAACGTCGGTCAGGTGCTCGGCACCGGCACCGACATCGAAGCGGTGTTCTCGCAGGCCTATCTGCAGGTCGGGTTCACGGCGAACTCGATCCACACCAACAATATCGCGCCGCAGCTCAACGCCATGGCGCTCGAGAACTACGGCAACGTGGCGAACTTCGACATGGTCTATCGCGCCGCCATTCCGCGATTGTACATCGACAACTCGGTGAACAACTCCGGCGACGGCGTGCACTTGGCCGATTTTCAGAACATGTCCAAGCTCGCGCGCACGATGTCCGTGGCGATCGCCGCTCTCGACAAGTTTCTCGGCAGTGGGAACACCTTGGGGTCCCCGGCGCAGAACGCCAGATCGCGCGCTTGGGGCTTCTTCAACCTCGGTCTGGCACTGGGCAATCTCGCCCTCGTGTACGACTCGGCGGCGATCGTATATCCCTCGACCCCGACGACCGGAGCGCAGCCGCCGCTCAGTGGCTACGCCGATGTCATGAGAGCGGCCCTCGGTGACCTGGATAGCGCGCTCACCATTGCGACATCGTCCGCCGTAACCGCAGCACCGACCGCCTTCGCCGCGCCATGGATCAACGGACTGGTCGTGGATCAGCCCACGTTCGTGAAAATCGTTCGCTCGTACAAGGCGCGTTTCCGCGCCGGTGTCGCTCGGACTCCCGCAGAGCGCGCCGCGGTGGATTGGGCATCCGTTATCGCCGACGCGACCAACGGCATCAGCTCCGATCTCGTCGTCCAGCTCTCCATTCAAGCGGGTTGGCAACAGCGCGAGCTGACGAACGCATACCGTTACCAGGGATGGGGCGACGTCTCGATGATGTACCTGGGCATGGCGGATACTTCGGGTGCCTTCGACGCATGGCTCGCCACACCCATGATCAACCGACAACCATTTCTCGTGCGGACGCCGGACGCCCGTTGGCCCGCCGGTGCCGATCGAGCCAGCCAGATCGCCGCGTCCGGTGGTACGAACGGGGTGCCGGGCAACACCGGCTACTACTTCCGCAATCGACCGTCCGGCGAAGATCCTCCAGGCGATCCGTGGGGCACGTCCGAGTACGACCATTATCGCTTCCGCTATCTCACGGTGAACAATTCGGACAATGCCGGACCGTGGATCGAGATAGCGAAGGCGGAGATGGATCTTCTCGCCGCCGAAGGCTATCTGCGCAAGGGCGATGTCGCGAGCGCCGCGAAGCTCATCGACAACTCCCGCGTCAGCAAGGGCAAACTGCCCGCGCTGTCCGGTGTCGTCACGAGCGCCTCGCAACCTGTCCCCGGCGGATCCGCGTGCGTACCACGCGTGCCCACCGGGCCGAATGGACCAACGACCTGCGGCAACATCATGGAAGCGCTCAAGTACGAGTACCGCGTCGAGACGTATTTCACGGGCTATGGCCAGTGGTTCCAAGCCATGCGCGGTTGGGGCGATCTCGTCGTCGGCACGCCGCTCCAGTTCCCTGTGCCGTACGAGGAAATGCAGGTGCGCTTGCATCCGTTCTATAACCTCGGCGGCGTGGGCGGAGCGAGTGCGGCGGCCGTGGGGACATACGGATATTGATGTCGCGTTCGTGGATCTGTCTTCCTGCGGTCGCGACGGTGGCTCTACAAGCCGGATGCTATAGGTACGTGCCGATGACCGGTAACACGCCTGCCGTGGGCAAGGAGTACACGCTCGAGATCACCGATGCAGGACGCGTCGGCCTCGCCGATCGCATCGGGCCCGGTGTTCTGAAGATCGAAGGCACGATCGTCAGGCAGACCGACGAGGGCTACATGGTGAGCGTGTCCAGCGTCGAGTCGCTGGCCGGCGGAAGCGGCCATTGGAGCGGCGAGCAGGTTCCCGTTAGGCAGGAGTATGTCCGAAGCCTGCAACAACGTGAATTTTCTCCGGGTCGCACCGCTGTCGCGATCGGCGCCGCGGCGGTGGCACTGGGTGCTTTCATTGCCACGCGCAGCCTCGTGGGGAGCGGTGCACCGGTGGTAACGGGCGGTGGCACCACCGGCGGCGGAACATGACGCAGAACGAAAGGGCTATCGCACGCGGCGAGCGTCGCGTGCTTTCCGACAGTTACAACACCGGGAGTGTTCTTTCATGAGATTACTTCGCATTACGGCGTTCGGTCTCGCCTGCGGCGTGATTGCCGCGTGCAGCCACGACACGGGTGCCTCGGTGACACCCATCCCGCCGCTCACGTACGTCCGTTACGTCCATGCGATGCCGGATACCGGGCAAGTCGACGTGCACCTCGTCGATTCGGTAGAGAACCTGAACTTCGGTGATCCGGTCACAGGACAGACGCCCTATCGGCAGATCAGCGGATACACGGGCATCGGCGCCGGCTCGCGACACTTCCGCGTATTCACCGACATGCAGAGCACCGACATCACCGTGGTGTCGCAGGTAATTCTCGATACGACGGTGACGCTCGCCGCGAATACGTACTATACGATTCTACATACGGGCTACGCCCGTGCCAGCCAGAACCCGCACCAGCATTTCGTGGTCATACAGGACGCGGTACCGACTCCGTCGACGAGTCAGGTCGCGATTCGCGCCATCGTCGCCGCGCCGGGCATCGGTCCCGTGGACATCTACGCGCCTGCCACGACTTCGGCAGCACTGCCCGCCAGTCCCGTGTTCACTGGCGTCGTGTACGGTACTCCGACGGCCTGGATCAATTTCGCCCCCAGCGCGTCGCTCGCCTTCCGCGCCGTCGCGACCGGCACCACCGCACCCATGCTGGCTCAGCTGGCAGTGCCAGCTGGCGCGGCACAGCAGACCTACCTGGATCCGGTGGCGGGTATTTCACAGGGAGGGACGGCGCTCACGGCCTTCGTCTTCCCCGCGGGCGTGCCTGGTAGCCCAAACGGTAACGTCGCCGCCAGCATTGGCTGGGGGATCGACCGGCGGCCGCCCAGACAGTAGTCGAGAGTCGGGAGTCGAGAGTTAACGGCGTCGCAAGTGAGGGCTCGGCACAAGTGTCACTCACGCCGAGCCCTTCCTGTCAACGCTCCTACTATCGACTATCGACTATCGACTGCTGTTCTCGCGACTTACGTTCCCGGTACCCTCGACCAGATCACGATCGTTCCACACGTCGTGAGCGCACCTTGTGAGAACTGCATCGGGGTGCCCGCAGGGCCGCTGTAGACTTCTACCCCTTCGATATCGCGCGCGGGAAAATCGTCGATCTGCGCGTTTGGCACCCGCTGGCCATCGATCCAATATTGCGGCAAACAATCCCGCCGATACACCGAGGCGTTGTCGAAGCGGATGAATACGCTTCCGGACATATTCGAGCGGACGAACTGAATGCCTGGGATGTCGCGCAAGGCGTCGCTCAGCCGGGAGGCGTGGCGTGCCTCGATCTCCTCGCGCGTGACGTAATGCCCAGAGGTGCCCACAGTGCGCCTTCTATAAAAGTCCTCAATTGCCAAACGCCGGCGCATGTCCTGGGCCGAGATGACCATCCCGGGCACTTCCGCCGCGTTCATCGCCAGAATGATGGTCACCGTATCCTGCGCGTCACGATGCAGTGCGACATCGAAGGACCGCGGAACGTACCCCATCCGGCGCACGCTCACCTGCATTTCACCGGCACCGAGCTTCCATAAAACAAACCGCCCGGCGCTGTCGGTGCGCGCGAGCGCTCGCGACGACGCGATCATCACGTCGGCGTCTGGGACCGGTGCTCCCGTCGAATCGCGCACCACGCCGGCCAGCGACTGTGCGGCTGCCGTGAGGGGCGTTGCCAGACACGCGACCGCGCAGCAGAGGAGGCGCAACCTCGGTCGCGGCAGTGCTCTGCCAGACCGTGGCTTACGCGTCCTCGCCATTCTCGTTCTCCCTTTCCCTCGGCGCGAAGTCTGCCATGACGACCTCCACGTGCGCGGTGCATCGCGCGCCACTCCGCACGGTCGTGTCTGGTGCCATTGCCGTCAATACCCATTCCAGAAAGCGTGCACGTCAGCGAAACGTTCACTGCGGCGGCCCCCCCGTAAGTAGCCACTCGGCGCACGATGATTGCTCGTTCAGCGGCGAACGAAACGGGGATGGAAGAATGCACGCCATACGCCATGCGAGTCGGGGGCTCGGCATAGCCGCCCTCCTGCTCGGCGCAGCTCCCGCAACCGCTCAACTACCGGGTACACCCGTTCTTCAAAATGCCTTCGCGAATTCCAGCTTCACCGCCGCGATAGACGCAGGTGGCGGCCCTGGCGCCTCGACCTACGCTGTCGCCGGCGCGTGGGGCGCGCCACGGCTCCAGTTGAGCGTCGGATTGGGCGCGCAGAGTGCCTTGAGCGCGTCGCGCTTTGCGTGGGGAGTGCGCGCGGGCGTTCCGCTCTTGGCTGAGAACAGCGCACTCGGCGTTGCGGCTTTCGTCGGTATTGGCGGAACGAGCGGTGCCAAAGCTGCCGACACCCTCGGCAACGTTCAGCTCCTGCCTCTTGGCGTAACCATCGGATTCCGCTCCGCCAGTACGATGCACGGCGTTTCCGGCTACGTGTCGCCAATTTACGAGCATTACAGCGGTGGCTACAAAGGTGTTCCAGCAGGCAATCTGTTCCGCACCGCAGCCGGAGTCGATCTGGGGCTGACCGGGGCGCTGGGCTTGACGCTCGGCGCGGAATTCGGTCAAGCAGCGGCCAAGGGAACCGGAGGACCTAGCGGCGTACTTTGGGGCGTAGGATTTTCCTACGCGCTCAGAAGGCCGTGATTGGCTTGTATCTTGCCCGCTTCCTAGCGGACACACCCGCATTAAACCGAGCGAGCTGATAGGTCTTCCGAGATCGGACACACCATGGCTGAGCAGGATCTCCCGCCGATTTTGGTCGTCGACGACAACGAGGACAACGCAGAGATCGTAAGATCTTATCTCGAAGTTCGCGGATATCCGATCACCGTTGCACATAACGGCGACGAAGCGCTGGCGTTGTTCGAGCAGGTTCGCCCCGCGCTCGTGCTGCTCGACGTCATGATGCCCGGTCGAGATGGCTGGGAAGTCTGCCGTATCATGAAGCAGCATCCGGTCCTTGGTAAACAGGTGCGGATCATCATGGTCACAGCGCTCGACGACTGGCAGGACAAACGTGAGGCGCTGCAACTTGGTGCGGATGACTACGTCGAAAAGCCATTCGATCTGCCGACGCTGGCTGCGACCGTGCAACGGAACCTCGCCATGCAGCGCGCCACGGTCTCGTGACCGCGTGACGAGGGATCGGCGGTGAGTGAGTCCGTCCTTCTCACCGACTCCCAGGATCCCGCTGTCGTCTCCGCGGTGGAGCGCCTCGAGGGCTGGCGAGTCGATCGCGTCCCCACAGCCGACATGGCGCAGCTCGTGACGACCATCGCGGGAGTGCGCGCCGTTCTGGTGGGCACTTCCGACCCGACGCTCTTACGCCTGGTCACCGAAAAGGCGCACAGCGTCGGCATACCCGTCGTAATCGCCTGCGTCGATGACACGTCGAGACGGCGCGCGATCGAGTTGCGCGCCGAAGAATGGTTCCATGCCCCAGCTTCCGTCGCGGAAATCGCCGAGCGCGTGAAGTCGGCCGTGGCGCGCGGCATTCCGAACGGCGCCGGCGTGATCGATCGCGTTGAGCGCGTCGAATACGAGCAGATGCTCCACGACTCGCTCACCGGCCTGCCCACGCTGCCCGTGATGATCGAGCAGTCGCGCGCCTTGTTCAAGGACCGCGGCGAGCTGGTCGTGCTATACCTCAACTTCGTGCGCTACTCGAAGATCGAGGAGATCTACGGCTGGGAGAAGCTCGACGCCGTGCTCGAGACGACGTCGGCCGCCGTGCGTGAGTTCCTCGACGATACGATGATCGGCAATTCGCGCCTGCTCGTCAGCTTCACCAACGACGACGACTTCATCTTCTTTCACGTTCCCGATGCCGGCGTCCGGGCTGCAACCGATACCGAGATCACCGAGATGGTGTCGCGCCTGCAGCGCCACGTCGGCGGTCGCATCGAAGCGCAGCATGGCGAGGAGATCGCATCCCTGTTCGATATTTACGTCGGGCGCGCGCACGTGTACTACAACCCGAAGATTCGTCTCGAGCGGCTCATCTATCGCGGCATCCGTGAGGCGGCGAACGCGGCGCGCAGCATCGAGGAACGCGAACGGGCGCGCCGCGCTGCCGATTTGCGCGAGAGTCTGCGCGAGCGTGCTGTGTACGTGGAGTACCACCCGATCGTCGTCGCCGAAACCCGCGAGATCTTCGGCTACGAAGCACTCGCGCGTGGCGTGATGCGCAGCCTCCGCAGCCCAGAGGTGATGTTCGACGTGGCCGCGGAAGCAGATCTGGTATGGGAGCTCAGTCGCCTCTGCCGCAGCCGCGCCATCGAAGGTCTCGACACGAGACTCAAGCAAGGGGAGCTGCTCTTTCTGAATGTCGACCCGCACGATTTCAGCGATCCCGACTTCAACGAGCATCTGGTGGAGCGTCCGGAGCGCGTGGTCATCGAGATCACCGAACGCACCGCGATCAAAGACTACCCGAAGTTTCGCGAACGGCTTCGCGCATTCCGCAACGCAGGGTATCGGTTCGCCGTGGACGACGCGGGCAGTGGCTATGCCGGCCTGGGATCGATCGCGAACCTGGAACCCGACTTCATCAAGCTCGACATCTCCCTCATCAACGCCATCGACACGAACTTCATCAAGCAGAATCTCGTCGAGACGATGGTGCGCTTTGCCAATGACCACGGCGCGATGGTGATCGCCGAAGGAGTCGAACGCGCCGAGGAGTTCAAGACGGTGCAGGACCTCGGCGTGCATCTCGTGCAGGGATTCTTCCTCCACCGGCCAGCAGCGATGACATTGGGGAGTAGAGAAGCAGCCGTGCGCTCGTAAGGGGAAGATCCGTGTGGCGTTAAGGCCGAATGGCCGAATGGCCGAATGGCCGTAGTGACGTAAACGGCGTTTGTAGTTTTCGGCCATACGGCCATACGGCCATACGGCCATACGGCCATTCGGCCATTCGGGCACTTCCGGCCATTCTGCTCTTCAGCCCTATCGCCTCAACAGCCCTTCCATAAGACCGTACGTCCTCTCCGCCGCTCCTACACCTTCGTGCACGAGCGATTGCGCTCGCAGTCCCGCCGACCGGCGTGATTCGGCGTCGCGGAGCCACGCGTCGAAACGGGCGGTGAGCGCCGATGCACCGGCGACGCTGTAGGCGCCACCGCGAGCCAGCAGGAGGTGAGCGTCACGACTTCCCTGATGATGCGGGCCGAATAGCACGGGCGCCGCGAACGCCGCCGGCTCCAGCACCGAGTGCAGCCCAGCTGCGTGAAACGCGCCGCCGACGTACGCGATGTCTGCCAGGGCGTAGAGTTCGGCGAGCACGCCGACGCGGTCCACGAGTACGATCGGTGCCGTCGCGGCGTCGTGTGTGCCGAGTCGAGCGATCGTCAAGCGCTCGCGCGTCGCCCATCGTTCGACCGCCGTCACATGTCCCGCTGTCGGCTCGTGTGGCGCCACGATGAAACGCACGTTGGGATTCGAAGCGATGATGCGACCCATCGCGGTGAGCAGTTCCGCTTCGTCCGCTGGCCATGTGGAGCCGGCGACAATCGTAAGGCGATCTGAGCGCAGCCCCGCCAGGAGCGGCGCGTTGCGATCCACGGAGCGTGCCCGCGCCCACACCTGATCGTAGCGCGTGTCGCCTGTTACGATGATCGCATCGCGGCGCACGCCGAGGGCAACGAGCCGGTCCGCATCCTCCTCATCGATCGCGCCCACCGCGTCGAGCCGCGCATACGCGTCGCGCAGCAAGGCACGCCCGAAAAACGAGCCGCGCGACGAGTCGGCAGCGAGGGTTGCACTGATCAGCCCAAGGTGCACGCCTCGGCCGTGGGCGAGTCGCACGAGTGTCGGCCAGAGATCCAATTTCGCGAAAACCAGCGCGGTCGGACGCAGTGCGTCCAGTGCTGCCACGCCGTCGCCTTCAGTGTCGAAGGGCAGGTAGTCCCGAAAGTCGACGTCCAGCGACTTGGCGAAGTTCACCGCGCTCGGCGAGAAGTGCGTGTACGCGAGCTGCACATCGGCGTGCCGCTGACGCACCAGCTCCAGTACCGGTTTCGCTTGGAGCCCCTCACCCACCGAAGGCGCATGCATCCAGAGCAGTGGCCGCGCGGGGGCCCGTTCCATACGGCCCCAGGCCTCGAATCGGCCGCGGACGCCTCGCCGTCCGCGTAAAGCGCGCACCAGCTTCGCGTCGCCGGGAGGCGCGAGCGCGGCCGCGCTGCGAGCGACACGCGCGACCAGCTCGTAGCCGAGTCGCAGCGCGCCCTGCACCACATCAGCGATGCTGTGACTTTCCCGCGGCCGCGCTCTCCAGCGCCTTGTCGATAGCGGCCTTGAACGTGGCGTATGGCTGCGCTCCCACCACCGGAGTGCTCGTCCCACCCGCCGCCGGCACCATGACGAAGAAGCTCGGCGTCGACCGTACGCCATTGCTGGCGCTCCGCTGCCGGTCGGCGGCGATGAGCGGTTGCGTGGCATGCGTCTGCATGCACCGGCGCCACTGCGCCGCGTTCACACCCACCTCGACCGCGAGCGAATCGAACACCGGGAGCGCGTCAGTGCGTTCTGCCCACCGCGGCTGTGTGATGAAGAGAGAGTCGTGCATCGGCCAGAATTTGTTCTGCACCGAGGCGCACATCGCCGCCTCCGCCGCCTGCGCGGCGTGCGGATGCATCTCGAGCGGAAAATTCAGGTATGCGAGCCGAACCTTACCCGTGCTCACGTAATCGCGCACGATCTGAGGATACGTCTCGTCGTGAAAGTTCTTGCAGAAGGGGCACTGAAAGTCGCTCGCCTCGATCAACCAGACTGGCGCGCTGGCGCTCCCTTCGATACGTCCGGCGTCGGCACGATCAGTAATGCTGTCGTGGGGCATCGCGCCAGCCGCCGCACCCACGCCTGCGGCTGCCGGCGTTGCCGGCGCTTTGGCTGCATGGGCGCTGTCCGACGGACTACACGCCGTGGCGAACGCGGCGGCGACTGACAGGATGGCGAGGGCAGCGTGGGAGGTCATGAGTGCGACGGGTGCGATGGTAACAGAAAGATATTAGGGCTCAGCCCACAGCCCACAACCCAGATGTTGTTCGCAGGCTCAGCCCTTCCGTATTCCGCCTGAACAGCCGACCTTGACAAGGCATACGACTTGCACCCCCGCCGTTTACGAGATGTATCCGCGCCCGCTGTTGGCGAGCGCGCGACAAAGGTGCTTCAAGGTCGCGCTGCCGGCGGATGTCACCTCTCGGACCAGTGTTCAGATCGGAGGAGTCATGCATCTGGAGCATCCGGGTGTGGCGCGACTCGTCGGCACCATTGCCCTGCTCGGTTTTGCGGCGGTGCCGGTGCGCGCGAGCGCCCAACAGACCACAGCACAACCGCCTTCGCCTCGTCATCAGGAGCTGCAGCGCGAGCTCGACAGCACGCAGAGGGCGCTGACCGACTACCGCGCCAATCGGCTACAACTCGCGGCACGCTATGACAAGGTGATGTCCGAGCTCGCCGACGAGCGGGCGCAGACGCTGAGTCTCAGCACGGAACAAGGCTCGCTGCGCCAGCTCGACTCGATTCTCGTGACGGCGCAGAACAAGCTCGCGCTGCAGCGGGAGCGGTTGAAAGCTTTGCGAAAGGCTGTCGGCAGTCGCGATCAGTCGATGCTCGTGGTGCTATTCCGCACCGATCCCGGTCAGCGCCCCAGCAGCATCGCGCTCGACCTCGACGGCGCGAGCACCGCGTCCAAGAGCTACTCCGACACGACCGCCGCAGCGCTGCGTGCCGGCGGCGCGGACGAGTTGTTCCGCGGATCGGTCCTGCCCGTCGAGCATACCGTCAGCATCTCGACGACAGTAAACGGGCAACCTGTGTCCCAGACGGCAACGGTGACGCCGGCGTCGCACGATATCACGTATCTGGAGTTCGATCTGCGCGGCGGCCGCCTCGTTCAAAACGCGTGGCGGAGCCCCGCTCCAGCTGTCGGCGCGAGCTCCGGTTCGAGCTCCTTCTGAGGCGTTTTCACATGAAGGCAAGAGTTGGTGTTCTGGGCGTCCTTGCGGCGTTCGCTTCGCTGTTCGCTCAGCAGACCCCCCCCCCCGCCGCTGCCACGCGCGCCGCGGTGTCCACGAACGCAGCCGATACGCTGCCGCCACCCGTCAACGTGGCGAGCACGTTCGACGCGGAGTCCCGCGCCGCCCTGTTCGACCTCATGAACGATCGTACGCTGTCGGCGTTGCTACGCCTGCAGCAGCTGCTCGCCGCGCCCGCTCAAACGGGCGCCACCGCCGACGCGGCGCGCGCGCGAACGGACGCCACGTTCCTGCTCGCCGAGGCGCAATACCGGCTGGCGATGGACAGCGCGTTTCAGGCGACGTCGGCTGCCCTTCTTGCCTCCGCACCGTCCGCTCGGTATGCGCCGCTGCTCCAGTCGCAGCAGCTCCTCACCGCGTATCGCAATGGTGACTTTGCGCGCGTCACGCAGCTGGCCGCGGCCATACGCGAGGACCGCACTCAGGGCTTGGCGTCGCTGGCTTCCGGCCTCGCTGCGTACCAGCTGAGACAATACCCGCAAGCGCGTGCGGCCTTCGCCGCGACCATCGCCGCCGGCCCGCGCTTCGCGCCGTACGCGCGGTACATGGATATTCTGGCGCAGCTGCGCACCGATACCGCGGCCACCGCGAACGCCATCACCGCGCTGCAGTCGCTGGCGAGCTCGCTGAAGGGGTCTCTCGCCGACCAGGTGGCTCTCACCGCGGCGCAATTGGCGTATCAGAGTGGCAAGTACGAGGATGCGGCCTCGATCGCGGGGCGTATCGGCATGCACAGCGACGTCGCGCCCGAGGCGCTGCTCACCAAGGCGTGGGCCCAGTACAAGGCCGGGCGTGTCGCCGATGCCGGCCAGAGCTTCGCCGCCTTCGCCGACAGCTTCCCGCAGCTTCCGTCGCGGGACGAGAGCCGGCTCATGGCGGCGCAGTCGATGTTACAGGTCGGAAGCAGCGTCGATGCCGAGCGGCTCTTCCGGATGGTCGCCGATTCCTCCGCCGCCGAGGCGCAGCAGCTCCAGGCTGGAACGGCGACGCTCTCCGCCGCGGCCCGCGCGCTCGTCGCGACGCGTTTGGCGCAATTGCTCAACGTCGCCGATCCAACGACCGGCAAGACCGTTGCGCTGCGCGATATCGGCGGTGCCGGCGGACCCATACTCGCCGCCGCGCTCTCCCCCGACAGCACGCCGCCCCTCCCTGACGTGGGCGTTGATCGTCTCATTTCGTACACCGCGCTCGTGACCCAATTGGCGAGCGTCAAGGATTCCCTCAGCGGTGTGCCGCGCCGTGTGCTGTTCGTGCCGGCGTCGACGGGCGGCGGGAGCGCGCGTTACGGCATGCTGGCTGACGCGCTGTACGCGGCCGACGCCGGCGTCGCGCTGGCGAAACACGAGCTCGACGAGCAGCGCGCCTTCACCGCGCAGCGCGTCGCGATGCTCAAGGGCGTGCAGGACGCGCTCGCGAAGCGGCGCACCGCCTTCGACAGTCTGACCGCCGGCATGCGAGCGGCGCAGGAAAAAGCCGCGCAGGCGATGCCGCAGCTCGACACGGAAACGGGGCGTATCCGCGCGATCATTCTCAATGACGCGCAGCTCGTGCAGAGCTCGGCCCGGGCGAATCTCGCGCAGATCGAGGCCGAACGCGCCCGCGGCACTGACGCCACGACCCTCGCATTCGAAGCTGATGCCGCCCGGCAGTATGCCGCGACGGCGGCATTCATTGCCTCGAAGGTCGATCAGACAATCGGACGCAACGTGATCTTCGGTCTGCGCGACTCGCTGCGCACGCATAGCGACAGCGTCAAGAAATTGCTTGATTCCGCGCAGACCACGCTCGTCACTGCGCAGGCGGCCGTCGCTGCCGATCTCGCAACCCTGCAGCGCGTGGATTCGAGCGGCGATCCGCGGCTGCGCGCCACACTGGCCGCGGCGGAAGCGCGGCGGAACATGCTCCAGCAGCAATTGCAGGCTGCCGTCGAGACGGAGCTCAGAGCGCGCAGCGCCGAGGTGCTGGCGCAGCTGCAGCGCGATCGCGAAGCCGCGACCTTCGGCGTCGCCAGTGCCTCCTTCTTCCAGGCGATCGATCAGGGTCAGGCACCGGGCGCTGGACGCACCGGGACATCGACCACCGGTACCATCGGACCGACCAGCCCCACGGCGGCGAAAACGAACGCACCCCCCGCGTCGGCCGGTACACCCCCATCTGTGGATAAGAAGTGATCATGAAGCGGTATTCTCGTAGAGCGATCGCCGTGGCCTGTGCGGCTCTCGCCGCCGGCGCGGCGCGCCGCGCGCCGATACTATCGGCGCAGCAGCCGACGCGTGTCGCAAGCAGCAGCGCCGGCGATGTGGCGCCTCCTGCCGTATCCGTCGACACGGCGATCACGCGGCTCGAGGCGTTCCTCACCCAATATCCCAACAGCACGCTGCGGCCCAACGCGCTCCTGCAGCTCGGCGAGCTGCTCGTGCGCAAGGCCGACGCTGATTTCGCGGCCGCACAACGCGCGTCTACGCCGGCGACGCCGAGCGCCGCCGCCAGCGCCGCCGCGCCGCCGCGCCCGGCCAACCCCGGCGCCGTCAGCGCGGCCGCGAATGCGGCGGCTGCCGCCGCGCGCCCCGATTATAGCGCCGCCATCGCGCGCTACGAGGAGCTGGTGCGCCGCTACCCGACCTTCGACAAGATCGATGCGGCGCAATACACGTTGGGCACGCTGTACGCGACCGAGCAGCGCTACGCCGACGCGGCGCGCATGTTCCAGATGGTCGCCGCCAAAGATTCCTCGACCTTCCGTCCTGAGGCGTTCTTCCGCCTCGGGGACGCTGACTTCGAGATCGCCGCCCGGCAGGCCGGCGAGGCGCGCCGCGCCAGCTTCGCGCAGGCTGCGAACGCCTACGAGCGCGCGACGGCGATCGCGCCGCCGCAGGGCGACATCTATTTCCTGTCGCTGTACAAGCTCGGCTGGGCCTACTACAACCAGGCGACCCAGACCAATCAGGCGGATTATCAGCGAGCCGTCGACGTCTTCGGCCGGCTGGTGGACGCGTACGACAAGCTGACCCCCGAACAGCAGGCGCGGCTCGGCCTGCGTGGCGAAGCGATCGAGTACATGGCGATCGCGTTCACGCAGGTCGGCGGCGCCGAAGCGGCCAACGCCTATTTCGCAAAGCACGGCGGCGCGCCCTACGAGATCACGGTGTATCGCACGGTCGCCCAGGGACTGCGCGACCAGGGTGACTTCCCCAATGCCGTGAAGGCGTATCGCACCCTCCTGCAGGTGGCGCCCACCGACAGCTCGGCGCTACATGCCCAGGAAGAGATCGTCGACATCTATCAGAATCGCACCCTCGACCCCGACAGCGCGCAAGCCGCGCGACTCAGACTCGTCGACATGTTCGCACCCGGGTCCGAGTGGGCCAAGGCGAATGCTGCGCTGGCCGATTCGGCGGCGAAGGCGCGCGAGATGGCGCTGCGCCAGAGCGCGCAGTACGTGCTGGCCGCCGCGCAATCAGGTAACAAAGCGCGCTACCAGGAGGCGGCGTCGCTCTACTCGCGGTATCTGTCCGAGTTCCCGCAAAGCGACAGCGCGCAGATGGCGAACCGCTACTACGCCGAAGCGCTGTTCGGCCAGGGTGATTACGCCGCCGCCGGTGCGCAATTCCTGCGCACGGCCTACGGCTACAAGACCGCCGACAGCGCGCAGGCACAGGAGGCGGGGCGCAATGCCATCGTCGCCTACGATTCCGCGCTGACGCACAATCGCGCGGACCGCGCGGTGCAGGACTCGATGTTCGCTGCAGTCGACCGTTTCGTTGCGGCATTCCCCAACAGCGAGATCGCGCGCAAGGCACTGATCGAGGAAGGGAAGCGAGCGTCCGAGACGCAGCGCTGGGACGTCATGGCGCAGACGTTCCGCACCTACGCGCAACACTGGCCTAACGATCCGTACACGCCCACGGCGCAGCGCCTGATCGGTGATGCCCTGTACAAGGCCGGCAAGTACAGCGAAGCGCAGGCGCAGTGGGAGCAGGCGCAACAGATCGCAGCCTCCAGTGGACGGCGGGCGCTGGCCGACTCGATCGGCGCGCTCCGCGAGACGGCGGCGGCGCAGTACGCGGATACGCTGTTGAAGCAGGGCAACTACGATAGGGCGGCGCAGGACGTCTATGTCGCCTACGCCGAGAAGAATCCCAACTCGCCGAAAGCGCCCGATGCGCTGCGCAATGCGATCGAGACGTACATGACCGCTGATAGCGTCGCCCGCGCCAAAAACGACCAGGGCGCATCGACGCAGGCGCGCGAGCATGCCGTAGCAATTGCCAACGAGCTGGCGCAGAAGTATCCGAATTACAAATACCGGCTGCAGTATCAGGCCCTTGCGGCGCGCCTGCTCGCCGAGATGGGCAAGCGCGACGAGGCCGTGCAGGCGTACCAGCAATTGATCGCCGACAACCCAGCCTGGCAGGGAAGGGCAGACGCGATGATCCGTGTCGCTGTGATGCTGGATTCGGCGAGCAAGGAAAAGGAGGCGGCGGCGGCCTACGCCAACTTCGCCAACGCCTATCCCCGCGACAGCCGTGCATCCGGCGCGCTGTTCAACGCCGCCGTTTCCTACGTGCAGGCAGGCGACACCGCGGCGGCCGTGCAGACGTACGCCACATACGCGCAGCGGTATCCGCGCGATCCGAAGGCGCAGCAGGCCCGTTTGGCTCGCCTGCAGCTGCTGCAGGCCAGGGGCGACAGTACTGCCGTCCAGGCCGCGCTTGGGGAAGCCTGCGTGAGTCCTACCGAGGAGCTGCGCAGTGCCTGTGCGTCGATCGCGGCGAAACGTGACTTTGCGTCCGCTGTGTCACTCTTCCATCGCTACCAGCCGCTGAAGCTCGTCATTGCGACGCCGAAGCAACTCACGGCGGCGGGCGTGAAGCGCGCATCGGCCGAAAAGCAGGCGTTGCTCGCCGAGCTTTCGACCGCGTTTGCCCGCGCCATCAAGTCAGGTGTGCCCGAGTACGTCGCGGCCGGCGGTTATTACATCGGTCTCGGACAGTGGGAGTACGGCAATTTCCTCAAGAACGTGGAACTGCCCCCAAGCCTCAACGACGCGCAGCGCGCTGCTGCGCAGCAGGGAGCGGCGCAGCAGGCGGAGCAATACTTCCAGGCTGCGAAGACCACCTGGCAGGAGCTGATCCAGAAAGCCGAATCCACGCCCGAGCTCACCAAGGATGAGAAGGCGGCAGCGTGGATCCAGAAGGCGCGCGACGCGACGCAGGGGAATGTCGACGCCTCGCCGCCCTCCGGTGTCTAACGACAAAAGGATGGAGTGATGATGCAGCCATATCGAGTCGCGTTCGTCTGCGTTGCCTTGTTGCCGGCGCTCGCCGCCGCACAACAGCCGACCAGGCGGCGCCAGGCGCCGATCGTGATCAAGGGCACGGTACCTACGCCGCAGGTCGTGACCGTGCGTCCACGAGCGATTCCGGCGTACAGCCGGCAGGTGCTCGTGCCACGCTTCTATGATCATGACTTCTGGCCGGAGATCGAGCAGGGGTATCAGTTGCTCGCCGATCGAACGCTCGGCGCCCCCGCCTTCGATTCGACGGCAACGCTCGTCGCAGCTGTCGGATTACCCGAGATGTTCCTCGACTCGGCCTCGACCAAAAAGCGCGAGCCCCCCAAGCCGCCCGAGCCAAAACGCATCACCGTGCGCCGTCAGATGAAGTGGTGCGCACCGCACTGGTGGTGCCCGAGCGAGCGTGTCACGATCGTCGAGAAGCCGTACGTCCCGCCGTCGGACACGGCGCATGCCGGCGCGCTCATCAGCGGGCCGGCGGTGAGGCAGCGCTGGTGCACGCCACACTGGTGGTGTCCGGCAGGGCCGATCGTACCGGACACTCTCAAAGCACCGAGGGATACGACGAGGGTGCGTCCGGACAGCCCCCGCACCAGACCGGACAGCACGCGCACGCCGCGTCCGCCCGCGGGCACGGCTCCTGCCCGACAGCGATAGCGAAAAGTTCAGGACATACCAACACGCCTCCAGGAGACAGGCGCAAATGCAAACGATTATCGAGTGGTACAAGAACGGCGGTCCGGTCATGAACTTCATTCTGATCGTGGGAGTGATCGGCCTGGCTGTCTTCCTCGAGCGCTTCTACGTGATCGTCATCAAGTCGCGCACGAACGGGCGGCAATTCATCGAGCGCATCATTCAGCTCGTGCGCGCCGGAAAAGTCGATGACGCGATCAAGCTGTGCGCGGGCTCGACGGCGGCACTCCCGGATATGGGGCTGCTGATCCTGCGCAGTCGCAGCCGCGACGAAGGCGATCTGCAGAACGTCGCCGATGCGGCAGCGCTCGCGGTGCTGCCAAAGCTCACGCGGCGACTTCAGTACCTGCCGATGCTGGCCAACGTGGCGACGCTCATCGGGCTGTTTGGCACGATCTATGGACTTCGGGAGGCGTTCGCTTCTGTCGCCTCGGCCTCCGCGGCCGAACGTTCGGCAAAATTGGCAGCAGGTATCGCCATCGCGCTGAACGCCACCGGCTTCGGTCTGCTCGTAGCCATCCCGCTCTCGGTTGCGCACGCGTACCTGGTCAGTCAATCCGAGCAGATCATCGAGCAGATCGATGAATTCTCGGTGCGCCTGATCAATGCGCTCATCGATCGACCCGACGTTCGCCTGGGCCATCGGTAATTCGACATGGCGTCGCGCTTTCGCAAGACGACCCGGCGGCTCTCCGAGCTGGAATCCGCGAGCGGCGGTCATGGACGGATCAACCTCGTCCCGCTCGTGGACGTGCTCACGTCGATTGTGTTCTTCAGTCTCCTGACGTACACGGGCGCGGAGATGGCGAACCTCACGGCATTCGACCTGGCCCTGCCGCCGGTCGTGGTGACGGCGAACAGCCCGGCGGCGAACGCCGCGCAGCCGGACACGAATACGCTCATCCTCGCGGTGAAGATCTACAACGGCAACCTGCGCGTCGAGCACTCGGGCAATGGCGGCTTCGTGCAGGAGATCCCGGGCACGACCGGGCCGGCGCTCGATTCACTCCAGGCGCTGCTCGCCTCCATCAAGACGCAGTATCCCGACAACAATGACATCCTCGTGGTGCCCGACGACGCGGTGTCGTACGACGACATCGTGCACGTGCTCGAGCGCGCGAAGATGGCCAATTACAAGAACATCTCGTTAGGTAGCCGCGAGCGCACGTCGCAAGTGGCGACGACAGGAGGTCCCTGATGCCCGCGAGTGCCCGCGCCCGGGCGATGCGCGAACAGCGCCGTGCCGCGCAGTTCGCGAAGTTCCGTACCACGTATCTCAATCTCGTTCCGCTCGTTGATACGCTCGTATCGATCGTGTTCTTTGCCCTCACGACGGCGACCGTGGGTGAGCTGGCGCCGATCCTGAACGGCGTATCGCTGCCCGACTCCCGCGTGGGCTCGCCGGCGCTGCAGCAGCTCACGCTCGGCGTCGCCAGCCAACCAGCGCAGATCATCTTCAACAAGCAACCGATCATGACCGTGGCGCAGGCGGCGAGCGCGACGTCGAACAACCCCGGGCAGCCACTGCTCGTGCCGCAGTTGTACGGACGGCTCAAGAGCGCCGCCGATTCCATTCGTCAGGCGCACAACATCGCTGCCGACGAGTCGGTGGACACGCCGCTCGCTATTCAAGGGGATCGAACGATGCGTTACGATCTCCTGCAGCGCATTCTGCAGACAGCACGGCTCGCCGGCTTCAAGACGATTACGCTGCAGGTTAAGCGTGTCATGGAGTCCGGTACCGCACCCACGACGACCTGACCATGGCCAGTCCACCATTACGACCGGCGGCGGCGGGTTCGCCGGCCGCGAAGCGGCAAGAGCTCTATAACACATCCTGGGTCGATTGGAACGATCCGGAGACGCGGACACTGCTGACCTCCTATGGCATTGCGGTGCTGCTGGCGCTCGTTTGGCTGGTGGTCGTGCACTTCTATGCCGTCGAACCTCCGAGGCTGCTGCCGAAGGAGGAGGAGCCGGTGACGATCACCATTCCGCCACCGCAGACGATGCCCGCGGCACCGAAGGCGCCGGTCGCGCAAGCCGTACCGCAGAAGGGGGCGGCCGAGCAGCTGGTGCGCGCCGGTCCGACAAACCGTCCCCAGGGACGAGTCGGACCGCGGGGCAATCCGCGCATGGGCCGGCCGGGCTCGCGGACGGAGCAATACGCCACAGGCGCGATCAGTAACGCGTTCGGGACCGGAAGCGGCGCGGGCACCGGCGGACTCACCGGCGATGTGTCAGGCATTCTTCGCGGCGTCGCGGTGGGCTCCGGTAGTGGTGGCACAGGCGGCGGCCTGGGTGGTCGCGGTGGCGGCGGCGCCGGCGGCAAGACCGTGCTCGGATATGGGCAGGGCGGCGAGGGTGGCCGCACACCCGGCCGCGGTGGATTCGGCGGCGGCACCGGCACCGGTGGCGGTGGCGGCGGTGGAGGAATCGGAGGTGTCGGTGGTGGCGGCGGTATCGCCCGCGCCACGGTGCGTGTGGCGGCGCCTCGACCCGTCCAGGAAGAGAACCTTGGTGGTCCGGGTCGCGATGTTGGTGCGCTCGGCGACTTCGTACGCAGCCGCGAATCGCAGCTCCGCTTCTGTTACGTCGAGTATGGCCTCAAAGCAAATCCTTCACTCGCCGGGACGATCGACGTCGCCATCACCATCACCGGCAGCGGCAGCGTGAGCAACGCCGCGATCACGAGCCGCACGTGGGGAGGCGCCGGAGCATCCGAAGCGGAATCCTGCATCAGGAGCAAGATCGAGAGCTGGCGATTCCCCAGCTCGTCATCGGGAGCAGGGACATACAGCTTTCCCTTCAACTTCACGAAATAGCGTGGGGCGAGACAATGAAAAAAGGAGCGAGTTTCACTCGCTCCTTTTTTTATTATCTCGCTTACTGCGCACTGCGCACTAAGAGCTGCGGACTTCGGACGCTGACCAACTGCGCACTGCGCACTTCGGACGTACTGCGGATCGCGGACCCGGACTTCATGGACGGTCAATTGAGATTTGATCGCTGTCGCGATCGGCGCGACTCAGGCTGAGGAATCACATCCAAAAAACCGTCCATTGAAATCCCAGTCCGAAGTGCGCAGTGCGTCCGAAGTCCGCAGTCCGCAGTTGGTCCGAGTCCAACCGTCCGCAGCTCTTGGTGCGCAGTTGGTCCGAGTCCTCCGTCCGCAGCTCCTGTTACATTGAAGCCATGAGCCTGCTCGCCCTCCTGCGTGGCGTCTTCGCCGCGATCATCATTCAGGGCAGTCTCCAGCTTCCGGCGCCGAGCGGCTACGTCAATGATTTTGCGCACGTCGTGCCCCCGGAAAATGCGCAGAGCATCCAGCGCGTCATCGACGACGTGCGCACGAAGTCGGGCGGCGAGATCGTCGTCGTCACCCTGCCAGACATCGGCACGCGCGACAAGAACGACGTCGCACGCGACATCGGCCGCCAGTGGAAAGTCGGGCAGAACGGCAAGCCAGGCGATCCGGCGCGCAATACCGGGGTGATCATCCTCCTCGTGCCGAAGGAGACCAGCTCCGACGGCCGAGGACATATCGCGATCGCGACTGGCACAGGGGCGGAGGGGTTCATCACCGACGCCACCGCCGGGGCAATCCAGGATGAGGCGCTCCCATACCTTCAGCAGCGGGCCTACGGCGACGCCCTCCAGCTCATCACCCTTCGCGTGGCGCAGCGCTTCGCCAACGAGTTCCACTTCGCGCTCGACACCACCGTCGCGCAAGGACCACCGCCCGCGCCATATCGTGCGCCGATCACTCAGCGCGGACGTGGCGGCGGCCTGTCGCCAGGCACGCTGCTTTTCATCTTCGTCATCGTCATGCTCCTGCTCGGCGGCGGTCGCCGCAGTGGCTGCCTGCCTTTGCTCTTCTTCAGCGGGTTCGGTCGCGGCGGTTGGGGCGGAGGCGGCGGCTGGGGAGGTGGAGGCGGAGGGGGCGGCGGCGGTTTCGGAGGGTTCGGAGGCGGTGGCGGATTTGGTGGTGGTGGCGCCGGGCGCGATTGGTAGCGAGTCTCATCCCGACGGACCGAGGCGCAGATCAATGGCGAACATGACACTCGACGAGCTCGTCACCCAGTTGCGCGCCGCCTATGGGGCGGAGCTGCAGGCAGTAGTGCTGTACGGCTCCGCCGCTGCGGGCGAGCACATTCGCAATCGCTCCGACTATAATGTCCTCGTCGTCGTCGATTCCCTCGACCTCGATCGTTTGCGTGCGGCGGCCGCGGTGGCGCAGGCATGGGGTGAAGCCGGCAATCCGCCGCCGCTCACGCTGACTACTGAAGAGTGGCGTACGTCCTCGGCTGTCTTCCCGATGGAATACGCTGATATACTCGAGCGGCACAAGCTGCTGTTCGGGAATTCGCCATTCGACGGCATTCGCGTGGAGACGGCAGACCTCCGTCTCCAGCTCGAGCAGGAGACGCTCGGAAAGCTCATTCGCCTGCGGCAGGGGGTCCTCGCGGCTGGGGGCGACGAGAAGAAGCTGCTCGAGCTGCTCGCCAACAGCCTGAGCACGATCATGGTCATATTTCGTGCGGTCATGCGGCTCCACGGTTCCGTGCCGTCGAAGGACAACGCGGAGCTTAGTCGCGCCGTGGCACGTCACGCGGGCTTCGATGCGGCACCTTTCGAGCGGGTGGTCCGGCATGTGCGCGGGGAGGCGAAGCTGAGCGCTGGCGACGCCCGCGCCGTCCTCGCCGGCTATCTGAACGGGATGCAGCAGCTCGATCGCTATCTCGACCGATACACGCCGGCATGACACGCGCGTCTTCATGTGCCCCGGAATACGGCGCCTGACACCCCGATCCCCCTCCCCTCGTACGTAGGAGTGATCAATGAAACGTTTGGCCGTTCTTCCGCTCATTTTGTCGTTTGGCGCGCTGGTCGCCTGTCCGGCGGACAAGTCGCCTCAAAAGACCGCAGCGATCCCGGTGGACACGACGAAAACGGATCTGTCGAAGTTGCCGGCTGTACTGCCAGCGCCGGTACCCGACACGTTCAAGCAGCAGAAGCTCACGCCGAGCGGTGAGACCGGCGCGCCGTCGCTGCCGGAAGCGCCGCCGGAGTTGCAGGATGCGGTGACGCGCGAACAATCGTCCGCGCAGTTCTGCTACGTGGAGTTTGGCAAGAAGTCCGATCCCGGGTTGCGCGGCAACGTCGCAATGGCTGTGACGGTAGCGCAGTCGGGAGTCACTGACGCGAAGGTTGCGTCATCGGCGTGGTCAGGCGGGGCGGGGAACGCAGTGAATCGGTGTCTGAACGAACGAGCCAAACGCGCCTGGAAGCTCGCACCCGGCGCCGTGAAGCCCGGCAAATACGCGGTTCGGTTGAGCTTCACCGGAAGCTGACCGGACGTTCCACATTCGCGAGACGAGGACGATTCGACATGAGACGACGCTGGCTTGCCGGAGGTGCCTTGCTGCCGCTGCTCCTCACCGGCTGTGGATACAACACCATTCAAGGGCTCGACGAGCAGGCCGCGTCGGCACAGCACAACATCGAGGTGCAGCTCCAACGCCGCGCTGATCTGATTCCCAATCTCGTTGCCACGGTGAAGGGATACGCGCAGCACGAGGAGACGGTATTCACGAATATCGCCAACGCGCGCGCCGGCCTGCTGAACGCCGTGAAGAGCGGCGATCCGGAACAGATGGCGAACGCGAACGCGCAGCTCACCCCCGTGCTCGGCCGACTGCTCGCGCTTTCCGAGTCGTACCCGCAGCTCAAGGCCGATGCCAGCTTCCGTGCGCTGCAGGATGAGCTCACCGGCACCGAGAATCGCATCGCCACGGCGCGTGGCGATTACAACCAGGCGGTGCAGCAGTACAACTCCTACATCCGCCAGTTTCCGGCGGTGATGACCGCGAAGATGACTGGCGCGAAGCCGCGGAAGTACTTCGAGGTCACCAACCCTGCCGCCACACAGGTGCCGACCGTCGACTTCTCCAAGCCGGCCACGAAAACGCCCTGAGCCGAGCCGAACTTTTCTGCGGTAACGGTGCTTCGATAGGGAGGGCTTCCGCAGCTCTTTAGGCGCCCAACGAACTCCGCCGTCTCGTTGGTGACCTGAAAGCCGCAGCCCGAGTTAATTCAACAGCTTGGCTGTATCCGCCGGCGGGCTGGCACATAGAGCGCTGCCGTCCGTGCAGGATTCGCGATCGCGCTGAATGCCTCCCGTGGCATGGCGTAGTCGAGAAAGTCACGAACGGGCGTGGAAGCGCGTCTTCGTTCGAGCCGTATTCCGGTCATGCATCGTTGCCAGCTGCAGTAGTCGTGCGGCGCGGCCGTCGTATGCGGTCCGCCTCCGGTGTGCGCCCACCCCGGGCAGCAGCAGAGGACTCTCTCTTTTCCCAGGAAGGAGCAATCGATGAGAGGTTTGTTGAAAGGCCTGCTCGCGTTCGCAGTGTGCTCGGCGATTGTTACTCCGACCGCGCGGTCGCAGCAGCCGCGGCCTGCGATCACCGGCCGCATCACTGAACGGGGTACCAATACCCCCATCGCTGCCGCGATTGTCGTCATTGCCGGCACGCAGCGGGGCGCCCGCTCCGATGAGCGAGGTCAGTATCGCATGCCTGACGTCGCCCCCGGCACCTACACATTGCGCGTGACGCGACTCGGTTATGCCGCTTCCAGCCAGGTCGTCAACGTCTCTGGCGCCAACGTAGCTGCGGATTTCGTGCTCCAACCGGCCGCGGTGCAGATTGACCAGGTGGTCGTCACGTCCACCGGCGCCACGGAGCGCAAGCGGGAGAATGGCAACGACGTCGGCATCATCAAGCCGGGCGACAAGCTCAGCACCGCTGCCACGCCGACGCTCACGCAGGCGCTGCAGGGCCAGGAAGCGGGCCTAACGATTACCTCCTCGTCCGGAACGCCGGGCGCGAGCTCGCGCATCCGTATCCGCGGCGCGAACTCCGTGTCGCTCTCCAACGAGCCGCTCCTCATCATCGACGGCGTGCGCATCGACAATAGCACGACGGGAAGCGCGAGCTTCGTCGGTGGCCAGATCACGAACCGCTTCGATGATATCAATCCCGAAGAGATCGAATCCATCGAAGTATTGAAGGGTCCGGCGGCGTCGGCGCTCTACGGCACGGCGGCCGCGAACGGCGTCCTTCAGATCACGACGAAACGCGGTCACTCGGGCAAGACCACCTGGCGTGCCTACACGGACTACGGCCAGATGAAGGATCCCACCACGTACCCGTCGAACTATTACGTGATGGGCACCAATCTCACGACTGGAAGGGTATACAACACCTCGTGCACGCTCGACGCGCGCACGCAGGGTAAGTGCCGCCCCGATTCCACCTTCAGCTTCAACCCGCTGGAGTATTACCACGTCCAAGGGACCGGGCACCAGGTCGATTATGGCCTCAGTGCGACGGGGGGAGGAGATGCGGCCCAGTACTACATCTCTGGCGACGTGCAGAAGGCGCAGGGAATCGTAAATCCGAATAAGACGCACAATGTCAGCCTGCGCGCAAACATCACCACGGAATTCAAGCCGAATCTCACCGCGACATTCACGTCGAACTACATCGACCGACTGGTGGCGTTGCCGATCAACGACAACAACATCTACGGCGTTGTGCCGAACGGCATCCTTGGCAAGGCGTTCAACTGCGATACGACGGCCACGGGTGGTGCGAAGACGATCTGCGGCCTCGACGTCCGGAGCCATGGCTTCTACAGCCGTCCACCATCCGAGTTCTTCTTCCAGACGAATCAGCAGATCATTAACCGCTTCATTGGCGGCGCGAATGTGACCTGGCAGGCGCTGCCCTGGCTCACGGCCGTCGGTCAGGCGGGTCTGGATGTCGACCATGGCCTCGATCAGCAGGTCGTCCAGTCCAACATCTCCGACGTGAACAGCAGTCTCGCCAACGGCTACGTCACCGAATATCGGAGGCAGATCCCCACGTACACGGCGAGCGGCACCGTTACGGCGACACGCAATCTGGTGTCGGACATCGTCAGCTCGACGTCTGTCGGCAGTCAGTACATCAACGAGCAAAATCACTATCAGTACGGCTTCGGTCGCAATCTCATTCCCGGCACGGGATCACTCGCTGGCGCGACGGCGGGCGCCGTCGTAACGGACAACAACCAAACGGTCGTCACCATTGGCACTTATGGACGCGAGCAGATCGCCTGGCGCGATCGCCTCTTCGTCACCGGCGGTCTCCGGGCCGATCGTAACAGCGCCTTCGGCACGAGAGTGAGTTGGGCCTATTACCCGTCCGCAAGTGTGTCTTGGGTCATATCGGAAGAGTCCTTCCTCAAGGAACACGCGCCGTCCTGGCTCGACCAAGTCCGCCTACGTGGCGCTTACGGACAATCGGGTCAGCGCCCCGCTTTTCGGCAGGCCGAGACGTACCTGAACTCAGCCGCGGTGGCGCAGGGCAGCAGCGAGACCGCGGGCGTCGTGATCGGTGGCACGGGCAACTCGACCCTCAAACCGGAGATTTCGATCGAGACGGAGGGCGGCTTCGACGCGAGCTTCTTCAATAATCGCCTCGGCCTCCAGTACACGTACTACCATAAGGTCACGCGCGACGCACTTATTGCTGCGGTGTTGGCGCCGTCGCTCGGTGTCAGCACGCAGCAGTACGTCAACCTCGGCAAAGTGCTGAACGCCGGGAACGAGCTGACGCTCAACGTGACGCCGCTCGACTATCGCGGGCTGAAACTCGATCTCACGGCCGCTGCGTCCACGAACAATAACAAGCTCCTGAACCTCGGCGGTCAGCCCGCGATCTTCTTCAACGGCGGCACGCAGCGGCACTTCGAGGGCTATCCCCTCGGCGCGTACTTCCAGCAGCACTACACGTACAAGGACGTCAACGGCGATCACATCATCAGCCGCAGTGAGATCACCTACGGCGATACGTCCACGGCGGCGGAGTACATCGGACCGGTACTCCCAACACACCAACTCGCGATCACGCCCACGCTGAGCTACAGGGGCGTACGCATTTCCGCGCTGTTTGATATGCGGCGCGGGAACTACCTGTACAATCAGACGGAAGAGTTCCGCTGCACGACCTCGGCCTTCCAGAACTGCCGTGCCGTCAGCGACTCGACGGCTCCCCTGGACGAACAGGCGGCGGCAATCGCCAAGAGCACGAAGGCAGCGGGCGATCCCATTACGAGCTTCGGATACATCCAACCGGCAGGCTTCACCAAGCTGCGCGAGCTGTCGGCGACGTTGACCATTCCGTCGCGCTACGTCTCGCGCGCTGGCTTCAGCAGCGCTGCACTTACGGTCGCAGGGCATAACCTGAAGACCTGGACGAAGTACAAGGGCTATGATCCTGAGGTCCTTGGAACCGTGTCCTCATTGTTCCCCTTCACGACCGTCGATTTCCTCACGCAGCCGCCGCTCCGCGCCTGGACGGCGCGTATCGACCTCAATTTCTGATCCCCCCACACGCAAACGAGCGCATTCGAGATGACTAGAATGATCTTTCACACGCCCCGGCGCGTTCTTCGGGTGGGTCGAACAGCCGTGATTGGCGTCGGCGTCGCCGCTGCCGCCCTGGTCGTCGGCGCCTGCAGCGTCGATCGAGCCCTCGCAGTCAGCGACGTGGATGTCGCCACGCCCGAGAACCTGAACAACCTTGCGGGTCTTCCCGTGTTGTACGGCGGTGGCCTTTCCGAATTCGAGCTAGCACTGACAGGCACGGATGACGCCATCACCATGCCTGGCCTCATGGCCGACGAGTTGCGCGACATCGATACCTTCCCTACGCGAATCGAGGTCGATCAGCGCAACGTGCAGGTGACCAACGGAACGGTGCAGACGTGGTATCGGCAGATGCACCGTGCTCGAGCGGCACTGGAACGTGCTGCCGCCGGTTACGAGCAATTCGACCCCAAAAATGCGAAGCTCGCCGAGATGCACGCAGTCGACGGCTTCGTGTACGTGATGTTCGCCGAGGATTTCTGCAACGGCGTGCCCTACAGCACGTTCAAGGGAACGCCGGTGTATGGCGCGGCGAATTCAGGCATGTCTTCGCTGCGGATCGCCTCTGCGCAGTTCGATTCCGCGCTGGCGATGGCGACGACTGGTCCGATCCACTACCTCGCGGAAGTCGGAAAGGCGCGTGCGCTCGTGGACATGAATCAGTACGATCAGGCCGCTGCTGCGGTCGCTGATGTACCGGTCACGTTCCAGTACCTCGTGTACAACACGACGAACACCAGCAACGAACAGAGTGGTGTGTACATCAATGTCGGACCGCCGAGCAAGCGTTTTGGCATCGCCGACAACGATGGCATCAACGGCCTGTTCTTTCGTTCGGAAGGTCAGGACTCGAGCTCGCGAACCAATCCAAGCAAGGCGGGAGACACGCGAGTTCGCTGGTATCAGTTCGGTATCGGGCAGGATGGTAAGTCACCAGCCTTTTACCAGCTGAAATATCCTGACTACACCGCGAAGGTCGTGCTCGCCGATGGCATCGAGGCGCAGCTCATCATCGCGGAGGATCAGCTCAAGAACAGCAATCCGGCCTGGCTCACGACGTTGAACGCATTACGCAGTAATCCGACGCTGTTCAACCTTGCACCGTTCACGAACCCTGGACAGAGTGCCGGGAAGACGCTTCCTCCGCTCGTCGATCCGGGCACGGCCGCCGCCCGCGTGGACATGCTCTTCCACGAGCGTGCGTTCTGGATGTTTCTCACCGGGCATCGCTTGGGTGATATGCGCCGGCTCGTGTGGCAGTATGGCCGGCCGACCGAGTCGGTCTTTCCGACAGGACAATATCAGGGCGTTGCCGGCGGGGCGATCGGAACGGACACGAACTTCCCGATCACCGTCGACGAAACGAACAACACCGTTGCAAAGGCCTGCACGGATCGCAACGCGGATTTCGGTAAGTAGCTGATCGCCGCCACATGAACCTACGAGGGGCGCTCTTGACGAGCGCCCCTCGTGTTCATGCCGCGACCAGTCCTGTCTGGTGACGCCGCCGTTCCAAGGCGAACGGGACCATCGTCATCTGCACCGGCACCATCGTTAATGCCGATGCGACCGACACCGCGCGATGAGTTGACGTATTTCACCGCGCATGCACCGTCATCATCTGGTGAGGCGGCAAAACCACACGTGAACGCACCGACATCACGCGATCACGCAGCTGCACCAACCATGACGCGA
>CAZICQ010000030.1:0-39957 GCA_964537775.1 uncultured Gemmatimonadaceae bacterium
CAGCCCGCAGTACGTCCGCAGTCCGCAGTGCGCAGGTGGTCAGCGTCCGAAGTCCGCAGCTCTTGGTGCGCAGGCGGTCAGCGTCCGCAGTCCGCAGCTCTTGGTGCGCAGGTAGTCAGCGTCCGCAGTCCGCAGCTCTTGGTGCGCACTCCGCAGTCACCCGACCACCACGCGACCAAACCGTCTCATGTACAGTACGAGCGAGTACACCGTCAGCATCACCGCGACCGCCATCGTCGCCGTGCCGACGATCCCGTTGAAGTACGCGAAGGCGTGCCACGCCGCCGTCGTCCACTGCCGTTCCTGCGCCACGGTGGCGATGAAGAACCAGAAGTAAGCGGCACCCTGCCAAACGAGCTGCAATCCCGTCTTCCACTTCGCCGGGCCGATCGCCGCGATGACCACGCCGCGACGGGCGGCGGTCTGGCGGAAGTAGGTCATGAACAGCTCTCGGCCGAGCACGATCGCCACGATCCACCACGGCAGCCCCACCATTCCGAATGGCGTCAGAAATGGGTACGCACGCACGCCACTGCCCGCGCGCACGATCACACCGGTCGAGACATCGACGGCGTGGAAGGGAGCGAGGAACCACGCCGTGCCGGCGAGCCAGAACATCGGCACGAAGGTGCCAACGAGCAGCAGCTTGTCGGCCAGCGGGTCGAGGAGGCGGCCAAGATCGGTCTCCTCCTTGCGCGATCGCGCCAACCTGCCGTCCACGTAGTCCGACACGCCCGCGATCACGAACAGAACGAACGCGATCAATCGCAGCGCCGGCGAGCTCGCGAGCGGCAGCAGCGCGAGCAACGGCGTGACGGCAATGCGCCCGACGGTGAGGGCGTTCGGGAGGTTCACGTGAACAGCGTCGCCTCGGGTCAGGCGAGCGTCTTCAGCACCAGTTTGCTGATCGCCTTGAGAGTATCGAACACGCCTTCGCCGGTGACGGCCACCGCCTCGATGTACGGCGCGCGCTCGATCCATTCGCCGGTCGGTATCTGCTCCACCAGGTTCTCCCCCGCATGCCAGGGATCCGGCGCGACCCGCTGCTTCGCCGCCTCCGCGACTTCCCAGCCCGGATTGAGCGCCGCTTGGAGCTCCCTGATCGGCGCGGCGTTAGGCAGATCCCGTTTGTTGTACTGGATCACGAACGGCATTCGCGTCAGATCGTAGCCGTACTCGGCCATGTTGTCGTACAGGTTCTGCATGGCCTCCTGATTCGCCTCCATGCGCTCGATCTGCGAGTCGCCCACGAACACGATACCGTCCACGCCCTTGAGGATGAGCTTCCGGCTCGCGTTGTAGTATACCTGTCCGGGAACGGTGTACAGGTGAAAGCGCGTCTTGAAGCCGCGAATCGTCCCGAGATCGACGGGGAGAAAGTCGAAGAAGAGCGTGCGCTCCGTCTCCGTGGCCAACGAGATCAGCTTGCCGCGCGTGTCCGGCTGCACCTTGCCGTACACGTGCTCGAGATTCGTCGTCTTGCCGCCGAGGCCGGGGCCGTAATACACGATCTTGCAGTTGATCTCGCGGGACGCGTAGTTGATCATCGACATGCTGTCATCTCCTCACTGAAACAGCTTGTCGATCTCATCGTCGGCACCGGCCAGAATGTTCGGCTGCGACGATTGAGTGGCGCCCCGCTGGAACACCATGTCGAAGAGCTTCGTCAGCTCGTCGACCGTTGCCTTCATTTTCAGACGCACGAGGCCGAGAGTAGTGCGGTTGTCGAACAGCACGACGAGAATGACGCGGCGCGCGACGTCGGCGAGGTACATCGACTCCTTTTCTCCCTGATGGAACAGCGAGTTGAAGTCGTTCTCGCCGATGAGCTTCGCGAGCTGGTCGTTCGCGCTGAAGTCCGCGGCCGTCAGTGTGGCAAAGGTCGTGGGGTCGAACTTCGGCTTCTCACCCACCGTGGCCACGAGCTGTCCGGTACGGTCCACGAGCAGCGCGCAGCGCGCGTTCGCGTCGTACAGGAACCGCTGGAGCGACTGCGTGATCGCGCCGAAATCGTCTTCAGTGAACGACCAGCTCGCTGAGCCTACGGGCATGGCACCCCTGATTATTCGAGATACGCCTGCATCCGCCGGAGCACGCGTTCGCCGCGCCGGCGGAGATTCGGTTCCTTTTCCCACGTCAAATACTCGCCGAGCAGTCGCGCGCTGTCGACGCCCGGCTGGCCTTCGATATATCCCAGTGCCGCCAGTCGCCTCAGCCGGCTACGGCTGAACAGATCCCGACGACTCCGCTGGATCTGCGCGCTCCAGACGGTCATTCCCAATAAAAGACCGCCGACGAACGCTGCCGTAACGTACGTAAGCTGACGCCGCACCATCACATCGCCCGCCTGGACGCCAGGGCTTGCGCGATCGTGACCCCGTCGGCGTACTCGAGATCACCACCCACCGGCAGGCCGCGCGCGATACGTGAAACGACCACTCCCAAGGTTGCCAACTGGCGCTGAACGTACAGAGCGGTGGCCTCCCCCTCGAGGCTGGGGTTCGTCGCGAGAATGACCTCCCGCGGGCGCTCCGCGGTCACGCGGCGCACCAACGTATCGATCTGCAGGTCATCGGGACCGACACCGTCGAGCGGCGACAGCCTTCCCCCCAAGACGTGATATAGCCCGCGAAACTCCCCCGCGCGCTCGATGGCGCCGATGTCCGACGGCTCCTCCACGACGCACAGAAGCGCCGGATCCCGCCTCGGATCGCGACAGATCTCGCACAGCTCCTCCTCCGTGAAGTTGAAGCAGCGACTGCAAGGACGTACCCGTTCACCGAGGACGGTCAGCGCGGCGGCCAACCGAAGGCCCTGTTCAGGAGGCTGTTTGAGGAGATGATAGGTGAGACGGAGTGCCGTCTTCCGACCGATGCCCGGCAGCTTCGCCAATTCGGTGGCCAGGTCGTCTATGGCAGACATCGCGCAGAAGTGGCTAGAAAGGAAGCTTGAACGGGAGCTGCAGACCGCCGGTCAGCTTCCCGACTTCCTCCTTCGCCAGCTCCTGCGCCTTCTTCTGGGCTTCCGACACGGCAACGACGATGAGGTCCTCCAGCATCTCGATGTCGCCCGGATTGACGACCGTCGGATCGAGCTTGATGTGGAGAAGGATCCCCTGGCCGTTGGCTTCCGCCGATACGAGGCCGCCGCCGGCGGAGCCGGTCACGGTCAGTTGCTGCAGGTCGTCCTGCATCTTCTGCATCCGATCCTGCATGTCCTTCGCCTGCTGCAGGATCTTCATGAAATCTGGCATCGCCACGAGCTGCCTGGTGAGAGTCTAAGCTATCTGTGTCAATCGGCGACGTCGAGATCCAGGGCATCGATGGCCGCGCCCAGCATCGGATCCTTGCGCCGCAAAAACGAGATTCGTTCGGCGCGAATGTCCGCATCGGTCAGACGTCTCGGCGGCGACGCCTCGGAGCGGTCGCCGCGCCGAAGCTGGATGCGTCTGACGCCGGTGAACCATTCGCGTAGAATCGCCACGATGACCGCCTGCTCCTTGTCGAACGCCTTCTCGTGAATCTCGTTTGGCTCACGAAGAGCAATGGTCACCTGTCCGTCTGCGGTGACCGCCACGATGTCGGCACCCGACAGCGCCGTCGCAACCATCGATTTTCCGTCACGCCGTAGCCGCTCCACCAGCTCGTCCCAACGCTCGGTCACGCGATGTGCGTCGAGCGGTGCGGCGGCCGGTCCGATCTCGACCGCGGGCGAGGAACGGAGCAGAGCTCCTTCCGCGACCAAGGTCGGCGTGGAAACCGCGTTGGAGACAGGAAGGGCGAATGGCGCAGCGCCTGACGCACGTGCCGCCGTTGCAGGCTCACGAACAGAGCGTGCATCCGACCTGCCGCCGCGGCTCGCGGCGGACGGCGCACCGCCACTGCTGGAACTGTGTAGATCGGCACTGCCTCCTGCTCCTCCCCCTCCCCCGCCCCCGCCCGGTCCCGCAGCAAGACCCTTGAGCACTTCCTCCAGCTCGACCACGCGGTCGATGAGCGCGAGTCGAACGAGTAGGGTCTCGATCAGCAGTTGCTGCTGGCCACTCCGGCGGAAGCGCGGCTCCAGCTCCCCGATCGCACCGAGCATGCGAAGCAGATCGGCTGCATTGAAACGGTGGCGACGTTCGACGAGCGCCGCGCGGGCGTGCTCCGACAGCTCGGCCGGCGCGCCGCCGAGGACGACCACGAGTTGCGCACGGAGCATGTCGGCGAGGCCGCTGAGCAGTCCGCCGAAATCGACGCCGCCATCGGCCAGGCGCGCTATTGTCGGAAACACGTCGGCCGCCCGGCGGTCGGTAATGAGATCGAGCATCGCGATGAACTCGTCTTCCGGCACCAAGCCCAGCGCCTCGCGCACGCGTTCGGCGGTGACGCCTCCGTCGCCAATCGACAGCACCTGATCGGTGAGGCTGAGCGCGTCGCGCATCGACCCATCGGCGGCACGCGCGATCATCGCCAGCGCCTCGGCATCGAAGCTCACCCCTTCGTCGGCGAGCACGCGCTGGAGTCGCTCCTTGATCTCCGCGGGACCGATGCGCTTGAAGTCGAACCGCTGCAGTCGGCTGAGCACCGGTGCGGCCGTTTGCGCGATCTTCTGCGGCTCAGTGGTGGCGAAGACGAAGACGACCCGCGGTGGCGGCTCCTCGAGCACCTTGAGGAGCGCGTTCCACGCTTCGCGCGTGAGCATGTGCGCTTCGTCGACGATGTAGACCTTGTACCGCTCGTCTCCGGATGGCGCGTACATGGCCCGTTCGCGCAGCTCCCGGGCGTCGTCCACACCGCGATTCGACGCCGCGTCGATCTCCACGACGTCGAGGCTCGCCGCGCCGCTCCAGATCCGCTGGCAAGACACGCATTCGCCGCACGGCTCGCCCGTCTCGGACCGGCGCTCGCAGTTGAGCGCCATCGCCAGCACGCGCGCGAGTGTGGTCTTCCCCACCCCGCGCGGACCACAGAGCAGGTAGCCCTGCGCCACGCGCGCGCGCGCGATCGCCCCTTGCAGCGTGGCCGAGACGTGCGACTGTACTGCAACATCGGCGAATCGCTTCGGTCTGTACTTGCGGGCGAGGGCGAGACTCATGATCGCGTCACGACGAACCAGAGGAGGGTTGGAGCGGGCGCGGACGGAAAACGCGGGGGTGCACGCCCCTCCCTGGCGGCGCCTCACCTCCCGCGTCATACCTCAGGCCTGACGGAGCAACGCCGGACACCTCATGCCGCTGCTACCTTCGGGGTCCTGACGGAGTTAGAAGGCCGACGTCCTCCGGGACCTGAGGCACCGTGAAATCTACTGCGCGACGACCGGCTTCTCAACGGCGGCGGCGTCGAGCAGTTGCACGAGGACATCCGCGGCGCGCGTGACCCGAGCCCGATCGACATCGAGGTGCGTGACCGCGCGAATACGCGTAGGCGACCAGCCGGAAAGCAGGACGCCCTGTTCACGCGCCCGCGCGAGGATCGGCCCACTGTACACTCCGTCTGGGGGGTCCACCATCACGATGTTGCTCTCCGGCGGGACCACCCGAGCGCCTCCGGCGCCGCCTACCGCGTCCGCGAACAACCGCGCATGCTCGTGATCCTCGGCCAGACGGTCCAACTGATGATCGAGCGCGTACAGCGCCGCCGCCGCGATCACGCCCGATTGCCGCATCGCGCCGCCGAAGCGCTTGCGCACCGTCCACGCCTCATCTGCGAGCTCCGAGCTCATCGCGAGCGCAGCACCTATCGGGGCACCCAGCCCTTTCGAGAAGTCCACCATGACCGTGTCGGCCGAGGACGAGAGCTCGGACAGGCTCGTCCGCGACGCGATGGCGGCGTTCCAGAGGCGTGCGCCGTCCAGGTGCACCGGGAGCCCGTGCTCGTTCGCCACTTCCCACAGTGCGCGCAGCTCGGACGCTGATGTGACGATCCCGCCAGCTCCATTGTGCGTGTTCTCGACGCAAACGAGACTCGCCACAGGCGAGAACTTCGAGGGAGGGCGTATCGCGCGCCGCAGATCGGCCGCACTCATGACCAAGCCGAGCGCTGTCACCGGCCGCACCTGCACCCCGCTCAGATCAGCGGCGGCCGCGATCTCCAGATGGACGATGTGGGCGTTGGCATCGATCAGCACCTCCGTTCCTCGTTTGGCAAGGAGCCGGATGGCCGTCTGATTGGCCATCACTCCACTCGGGAAGAAGAGCGCCCGCTCCTTGCCGAGCATCGCCGCTACGCGGTCCTCGAGACGGCGCACGGTGGGATCGCCGTCCCGCTCGTCGTCGCCCACCTCCGCTTCGGCCATGGCCCGCCGCATCGGCGGCGTGGGCCTGGTGACCGTATCGCTGCGGAGGTCGATCAGTTCCACTTGCGGCCGCGCAGCTGCTCCAGATCCACGTTGCCGCCGCTGAGCACGCACACGACCTTCGCACCCGCCGGCGCGCGCACGAGCCCCTTCAACAGCGCGCCCACCGGCGCGGCCGCCGCACCCTCGACGACCAGCTTGGCGTAATGCATGACCCAGATCATCGCGTCGAAGATCTCATCATCGGGGAGCGTGACAATCTCGTCGACGTAGCGACGCACGATCTCGCAATTGTGCTCGCCCACGCGCTTTACGCGGAGGCCGTCGATGATGCAGTCGACGCGCTCGAGCGTCACGACGTGCCCCGCTTCGACGCTCCGCTGCATGCCTGGCGCGCCGGAGGACTCGACGCCGATCACCCGCACCTTTGGATTCATCATCTTCACAGCCATCGACACGCCGGAGATCAATCCGCCGCCGCCGATCGGCACCACCACGACGTCGACGTCGGGCCAGTCTTCATGGATTTCGAGTCCGACGGTGCCCTGCCCCGCGATCAGCTCGAGATCGTCGAAGGGATGCACATAAGTGAGCCCCTGCTCGATGACGAGCTCCTTCGCCTTCTCGTTCGCCTCGTCCCAGATCGTGCCGTGAAGCACGACCTCGGCGCCATACCCGCGCGTCGCGGCGATCTTCGACGGCGTGGCGTTGGTCGCCATGCAAACCACTGCCCGGATGCCGTGGATCTTCGCCGCGAGCGCCACACCCTGCGCGTGGTTCCCGGCCGACGAGCAGACCACGCCGCGACGCTTCTGCTCCGGCGTGAGCGACGAGAACTTGTTCAACGGCCCGCGGATCTTGTACGACCCCGTGCGCTGCAGCAACTCGGCTTTCAGGCGCACGTCGAAACCCGTTCGCTCGCTCAGCGTGTGCGACGTCATGAGCGGCGTGTGATACGCGTGGGCAGACACCCGCCGCCTGGCCTCGAGGAAGGTGTCGCGGTCGACGGGCGGCTTGGTGGCGGAAAGGGTGGCGGTCATTGAGTCAGTAGGCGGTAGACGGTAGTCGGTAGCTACAGCGGAAAAGAAGGCAAAGCTCGGCATGGGACAAGTCCATGCCGAGCCTTTTTCATAAACGCCTTACTACCGACTACCGTCTACCGACTAATGTCGCGTCACCTCGACCGTCGGATGCTTCACGGTCCGCTTGCCGACGCCGATGTTGAACGTCGGAGTATTGACGGTATCGACCGCCTGACCGACGTGGATCTTCGGCAGATCGATCTTCGGCAGCGTCAGGGTATCGGTCTTGGTTGTGACGTGCACCTCGCCCGGACGCTCGATGACCACCCGTCCATTCTTGGCTTCCTTGCAGCCGGCGACGACGGCCGCCAGCACCAGTGCTCCGATCGCGCGCCCGTACATAGCTGTCTCCCGAATCGGTCTCAGGTGTGTGTAGGGCAAGGCTTGGACCAGTCGACAGTCTGAAACGCAGTCGTCAGTCGGCAGTCGACAGTTAGAGCGTGACGAGGAAGGGCTCGGCATCAGTGGTCCTTACGGCGAGCCCTCACTTCCAAGGGCGTTACTGACGACTGGCGACTGTCGACTGTCGTCTGTAGTCAGCACTTCCCTCTGCCGCTTCCTGACGCGGTGCAGCTCGTAGACCTGACCGACTTCGCCGCCGAGAATGAAGATGAGGGCGGCGTAGTAGGTCCAGAGGACCACGACCACGATAGCCGTGAGGGTGCCGGTGTACAGAGAGCCGGGATTGAAGGTCTGCACGTACGCGCCGAAGACGGCGCGGGCGAGCTCGAACAAGACCGTGGTGAAGATCGCGCCGACCCACGCCGTCGCCGTGCGGACGCGCCGCACGGGGAGGTACTTGTACAGCGCGAAAAACATCAGGGCCATGAACGCGGCGGCAACGAGTCTGCCAAACGAATACTCCACGCGCCCCATCAGGTCGTTTCGCAGCCCGAGGAACGCCAAGGCTTCGATGCCGCGCGACGACGCCAGGCTGACGTAAGTCGTCAGCGTGGTGCTGGCCACGAACAGCAGCATGCCGATGATCGTGATCTTGATGTCGAACAACTTGCCTTCGATGATCCCGCGTTCGCTCTCGATGTCGAAGACGTCGGCAAGCACTGTGCGCAGCGATCCGAACAGGCGGGTCGAGAACCAGACGAAGCCGACGGCGCTGAACAGGGTCACCGTTCGCCGCGTCCGCATGATGTCGGCGAGCATCTTGTGGATCGGCGAATTCGTCCCCTCATCGTGCGCGGGGAGGAGTCGATCGATCAGATCGTTGATCGCGGCGGCGGAGTTCACCTCGCCGCGGAAGATCGCCGGCAGCAGATAGGTGAAGCCGGTGACGATGAGCAGAACGAAAGGGACGGCGGCGATCAGGATGTTGAAGGCGATGCCGCCGGCGAGGAAGAGGACGTCATCCTCGCCGCTGTTGTCCCACACTCGTTTGGCGTAATCGCGAAGGGTCCACCCCAGGCTGACGAGATGCGAGCGCTCGGCCATGGCGTGCCGCCGCTCAACGCCGGCTGTCGCGACTCATGATTCGTCCTCCCCCTCCCCCTCCCCCTCCCGGTCAACTCGTTCCTCCACCGCCGCCGCGGCGCGACGCCGCGCGCCCGCCCCAGCCGCCCCTCTCCCCGCCGGTCGCTGGCGTGCGGTCTCGGCCCCTGCCTCGTATGCCGCTTTCGTCTCCGCAATGCGGCGCTCGAGCTCCTCGCGTGCCTGCTGAGCGGCCGCGCGGCCGGCATCCATCGCGCGAGCGACCTGCTCCTTCTTCACTTCGATGGCATTTCGCGCCGAATCGATCTGCTCCTCGACACGGCGGCGCGCCTCCTGAAGACCGCCGGAGACGGTCTCGGTGACATCGTCGACGGCCTGTTGTGCGGCACGCCGGGCACGGCGCGCACTGCGCCGAATGCCGCGGCGCGTCTCCTCACCCGATTGCGGCGCAAACAGCAGCGCGATGCCCGCGCCGATCGCGAGCCCGACGAAGAACGTGCCGAGCCCACTCCCACCCGATTCGTGCTCGATGATGACGACGCGCTCGTCGTCGAAGTCGTCGCGAGACATGGACCTCAGCGTTTCTTGGCCGGTTTGCCACCCGCACCCGCACCCCCACCCCCGCCGCCCTTCGCGGCGGCACCGGCGGCAGCCGGAGCTCTGGCTGCCGCGACTGGCACGGAATCCGGAACGCGCGCTCCGTTGTTCCGTTCCTCGCCACCGCCCGTATCGCCAGTCAGGAGCACCATCAGTTCCTTTCGAACGTCTTCGTTGGGAACGCCGAGTAACTTGGCGGTTCGTCCCACATCTCCACCAGTCGATGCGAAAGTGCGCACCACGAGCTGCCGCCGTGCGTCCGCCACGGTGGAGCCGACGGGAATCGTGACCGACGGTGCGACGTCGCTACCGGTGCGCAGATGTCTCGGCATGACGTCGGCGAGAGTGATCTTGTCCTCTCGAGCCATGATGACCGCGCGCTCGACCGCGTTCTTCAGCTCCCGCACGTTGCCGGGCCAGTTGTACGAGAGGATCCAGTCCCACGCGGCGTCCTCGAAGCCGGTGATCTGTTTTCCATTCTGGCTCGCGTAGCGCTCCAGGAACTCCTCGGCCAGCAGCTTGATGTCCTCGGCGCGCTCGCGTAACGGAGGCAATACGATCTCCACCACCGCGAGGCGATAGTACAGATCCTCGCGCAGATCGCCGTCCGCGATCGCTTTCTGCAATTCCTTGTTCGTGGCCGCCACGATGCGGATGTCCACGGGGATCTCCTTCTTCCCGCCGAGGCGCCGCACCATGCGCGACTCGAGGGCCCGCAGCAGCTTGACCTGAATGTCGGGAGACATCTCCGCGACTTCGTCGAGAAAGAGCGTGCCCCCGCTCGCGAGCTCGAACGCGCCGGGCTTCTCATTCGTGGATCCCGTGAAGGCGCCCTTTTCGTGTCCGAACAGCTCGTTCTCCAGAATCTCCTTCGGCAGGGCAGCGCAGTTCAGTGCGAAGAAGGGACCCTTCGCGCGTTCACTCTTCGTATGACACGCGCGCGCCACCAGCTCCTTTCCCGTTCCCGACTCGCCAAGTATGAGCACGCTTGCCGTGGACGACGCGACAGCGTCGATGACCTGATACACATTGCGCATGACATCGGACTGCCCGGTGAGCTCACCGTAGTGCGTGAGTCCCTCGAGGCGCGACGCGAGCTCGCGGTTCTTCTGCTGGACGTTGAACTTCTCGAGCGCTTTGGGGATGAGCGCCTTCAGCCGGTTCAACTTCTCGGCGTTGAGTGGCTTCTCGATGTAGTCGTACGCGCCCTGTCGCATCGCGTCCACGGCCGTCTCGACCGTGCCCGCGCCGGTAATGATGATGCACTCGGTGGGGATCTTCCGCTGCTGCAGCTCGCGCAGAATGGCGAGGCCGTCGAGCTTTGGCATCTTCAGGTCCGCGAGCACCACACCGAAATGATCGGTGCCGAGGCGCTCCAACGCCTTCTGGCCGTCTCCAGCTACCTCGACGTCGTACCCCTCTCCGTCGAGGATGGCGCTCAGACCTGATGTGATGGACTGCTCGTCATCCGCTATCAGAATTCTTGCACTCTTTTGCTTCATGCTCTCTCGTGCGCGACGATACCATCGCGCGGAAATACGAGTGAAACTCCGCCTGCCGTGCTCTGGATGCGAATGCCGGCTTCGGTGAGCGCATCCAGGACTTCCGGCTCGATATCGTACATGTCGAGACCGCCCGACTCACCTGCGATCGTGACGGCGATCTCGGTCGTGCGTTGATCGACGCGACAGCGCACGTCGCGCTTCTTGTCCACGGCAGCAAGCAGAGCCGATGCCACGGCGAGCCGGACGGTGTTGCCGTGGGCCCAATCTTCCACCTCCTGTCCCCCAGCGCCCTCTCCGCCACCTGCGACCTCGGCCAGCACGCCGTCAGCCGCGGCATCGATGACGGCCAAGGCGAAACCCTCGGAGCGCGCGCTCGCTCGCAGCAGCATCGCAATCCGATTCACGGTCGCGCCCACCTCGACCGGCTCACGCGGCGGCCGCGCCAGTGCAAGCATCGCTTCCACCATGTTCGTGACCAGCTCCAGCTGCGCCGCCGCGACCGTCGCAAAGCTCGCCACGGATGCAGCGGGTGCATCCGCTTTGGCGGAACGAGATCGGACGACCTCCAGATTCACCGCCACGCCATTGAGCGCGCCTCTGATGTCGTGCGCGGCTCGGCCGGCCACGAGCTCCAGTACGTGCAGCCAGAGCTCGTCGACCGACCGATGCGTGCTATTCACCCGCCTCGGCGTCGTCCGGCGCCGCAGCCACCGCCACCGCCTCGTGAGGCATCGGACGATGCTGCTCGGGGGCGTGCACGTATTGCGCCACCCACTTCGCCGTACCTGTCACCGCGAGCTGCCGGAACAGAAACTCGAATTTATCGTCGTACGTGCGCGCGAGCTTCGCCTGGAACTCCGCCGGCAAGTTCCACAGCTCTTTCTTGAATGGCCCGAGCGCCTTCTTCCGAGTCTTGTAGTAGAACTGCTCGTCGCTGTCCGACGGCTTCCGCTCGTCCTTGGCGTTCACGTCCAACCAGGCATAGATCTCCCGGCGCAGCTCATCCGGCATGCCGTCATAAAGCATGTTCTGGAAGTTCGTTGCCAGGTGGATTTCGGCGACCTCGATGCGCGGAAAGTGATTGAAAGCCGAGTCGGGGAGCGTCGATGCGCCGTGCTGAACGGCGCCGGCGAGGCCGTACTCCTTGCGCGCTACCTCCGAGAGCTCCTCGAGCGTCTTGAAGTCGAGCTTCACGTCCGCGATGGTGCCGTCGGCGAGCACGACACCTCCGTGCGACGTGCCCGACTGCACCGAGATCTTCGATAGCCCGGCGAGTCCGCGTGGCTTCGTGCGATTGAATCCATCCATGAACGCGCGCAGCTCGGCGACCGTGCTGTTGTGGCCACCGACCTCGCCAATCTCGCCGCCCACCGAGATCGTGACGCCCGCGGGCTCCAGCGAGCGGACGGTCGCGAGAATGTCGGTTCCGATCTCGTAGTTGAGCTTCTGCTGCGCATCGAGGTCGGGCTTCGAGATGTCGACCAGCGTCGACGTATCGACGTCGATGTTGTAGAAGCCGGCGCTGATCGCTTCCGTCGCGAGCGCCTTCACCGCGTCAACTTCGGCTTGCGCATCCGTGGCGAACTTCTTCGCGTTCACCTGGAAGTGGTCACCTTGCACGAACACGGGGCCGCGGTAGCCCTCGCGCATTGCCGCCGCAAGAAGAACGGCTACGTACTCGGGCGGCCGCTGCTCGGTGTACGCGATCTCCGAGCGCGCGATTTCCAGCAGGAAGGCGCCCGCATCGAGCTTGATGGCGGTACGAAAGATCGCGCGCGCCGTGTCGTACGCCATGCCGCGCACATTGATCGCTGGCACCGTGAAGCCATGGATCGCACCGCGGCCGCGCGCCGTGTACAGGTCGTGAATGGAAGCCGGCCGGACGCCCACCATCTGACCGATCTCCCAGATCAACCAACGAGCGTGATCCCTCTCGTCGGCATCTCCGAAAACGGCAGCCCGAACCAGCGCGTCCATGGCATCGGATTTCAGCGCCGATTCACGCCGGACGGTCACCCGCCCATCCTGCACATGGACGTCGGCGCCAAAGAGCCCGTCCAGACTTTCTACGCGTTCCATCTATGCCTCATACCTGGTTTCAGACTGCGAAATAAGAAGCTGTGCCCTGCAGGTGATCACTGCAAGGCGGAACGAGATTACACGACGTACTCCTTGTTGGGCTTCGGTAGCATGTTCCATTCCTGCCGAGCCTGCTCAGCGTCGGCACGTCCGAGCTGCGCATACGTGAACTGTTTGCCCAGCTCCACGCCCGGCTGATCCAGTGGATTCACGCCATACAGCCGGCCGGCGTAAATCGTCGCCAGCTCCAGCAGCATGAACAGCGCACCGAGATGCCATGCGTCGACCCGATCCACGTGAATCGTGAGGTTCGGGCGGCCACGACGCGCCAGAGCACCTGCGGTTGCGCGTTGCTCGATGTCGAGCAGCTCACCGAGCCGGTGCCCGCCAAGATACCCCAACTCCTTCACGTCCTTGTGAAGCGACGGAATATCCACGTCCGTGCTGCGTTCCTTCACGGCAACGAAGCTGACGGTCTTATCGGGCGGGCCTTCCATGAATAGCTGAACTTTGCTGTGCTGGTCCGTGGCACCGAGCGCGTTGAGGGGAGTGGGACCGACGCCGGCATCACCGGCACTGCGGTGCTTCCCTAGACTTTCGGCCCAGAGCTGCACGAACCAGTCTGCGAGATCGCGCAGCGGATCCGCGTAGGGCATGAGCACGTGGATGTGGCGACCGTGCTTGGTGTCGGCAAGATACTGCAGCGTCGCGAATGTCGCGGCTGGATTGTCACGCATTGAATCGCCGGCCTGCTTGCATCGGTCCGCGAGCTCGCCGGCGCCCTTCAACAGCGCCGCCGTGTCCATGCCGGCGAGCGCCGCCGGGAGCACTCCGACCGGCGTCAGCACGCTGAACCGGCCGCCGACATTTGGGGGGATATCGAGCGCCGCGATGCCATCGCTTCGGGCGATGGCGCGTAACGCGCCCTTCGCCGGATCGGTCACGAACACGAGCTGTTCCTTCGCCGCATCGCCAAGCGCGTCCTGCAGTCGCTTCCGCACCACGAGGTACTGAGCCATCGTCTCCGCCGTTCCCCCCGATTTCGACGTGACGACGAAGATCGAACGCGAGAGATTCAGCCGCTGCAACAGCGCCGCGATCGTGGTGGGATCCACGTTGTCGAGCACATGCATCCGAGGGCGTCCACCCCGCTCGGCTTGCGACAGCGTGTTCCACGCGGGTGCGAGCAGAGCGGTCCGGAGCGCGATCGGCCCGAGCGCCGAACCGCCGATGCCGAGGACGATGATGTCGTCGAAGCGGCCGCGCGTACGTTCCGCGAACTGTGTGGACTGCGCGTGCAGCGCCGCGTCGCCAGGGAGGTCGAGGAAACCGAGATCGCCGCTCGCGCGCAACTCCTGAAAGGCCGCGTTCAGTCGCGGAAAGTCGCGCTGCGCCTGCTGCCAGGCGTCTGCCTCGATGCCGCCGCTCACGACCGCGCCCATCATGTTGGTGTAGTCGATGCTCAGCATGATCTCTAGATGCGAACGGTGAGCCCGTCGAAGGCGGGCGTGATCCCCTGCGGCAACTCCGCCTCGAGATCCGCGTGAAAGTTGTCGTGCGTGAGATGAATGAGGTAGGTGCGTTCAGCGCCGATCTCCACCGCAGCGCGCACCGCTTCGGGGATGCTCAGGTGCGTCGGATGCGGCGTGCGGAACAACGCGTTGAGGACGAGCACCCGCGCGCCGCGCAGCCGCTCCATCGTGGCCGGAGGAATGGACTTGGCATCTGTCACGAACGCCAGCGCGCCGACACGATAGGCAAGGACTGTCACCGGTCCGTGCGGTACCGCTACCGCCGTGACCTCCGCGTCGCCGATGGTGAACGTCTGTCCGGCGACGATGACATGACGGCGTGCCTCCGGCTTCGACGTGCCCGGCAGCGGCCGCACGTTGTCGTCGAAGATATACGAGAATTTTCTGCCCAGACTCTCCAACGTGTCCGCGGCACCGTATATCGGCAGCGGCTCGGCGCCGGGGCGCCTGATCGTCAGCGCCCGCAGATCGTCGATTCCGTGCGTGTGATCTGCGTGGTCGTGCGTGTACAGCACGGCGTCGACGCGGGTCACTCCCGCCGCGATCAGTTGAAGGCGAAGCTCGGGGGGCGTGTCAATCAGTATGTGGGTTCCACCGTCCGTCTCGATGAGCGCGCCGACGCGTGTACGCTTGTCCCGTGGATCGGCGGATCGGCACACCTTGCACCCGCAGCCGACATATGGAATGCCGAAGCTGGTGCCGGTGCCGAGAAACGTGAGCCTCACACCGTTTCCACCTTCATGAGATTCGTCGTGCCTGGTGTGTCGAAGGGCACTCCGGCCGTGACGACGACGCGATCGCCGGAGCGCGCGAGCTCGCGCTTGCGCACCGCGTCGAGCGCGAGGCGGACCATCTCGTCGTATGTGTTGCAGTGCGGCACCAGCTCCGGAATCACACCCCACACGAGAGCGAGCTGGCGAAATGTGCGCTCCGAATCGGTGAGCGTGAGGATCGGGACCTGTGGCCGCTGCGACGCGACGACGCGCGCGCTGAAGCCGCTCTTCGTGAACACGATGAGCGCGGGCGCCGCCAGCATGTTCACCGCAGCGTTGCTCGCCGCCGCGATCGCGAACTCCGTGCTCATCGCACGTTCGGCGGAACGGCGCTCATCTCGCCGCCACGCCGGCGCATGCGATTCTATCTCGACGATGATCCGAGACATCGCTTCCACCGCCAGCCGCGGGTACTGTCCCGTCGCTGTTTCCGCCGACAGCATCACGGCGTCCGTACCGTCGAGAATCGCGTTCGCGACGTCGCTCGCCTCGGCGCGGGTGGGACGCGGGTTCGTGATCATCGACTCGAGCATCTGCGTCGCCGTGATGACCGGGCGCCCGAGCCGATTGCACAGCGCAATGATCCGCTTCTGCGCGAACGGTACTTCCTCGAAGGGTAGCTCCACGCCGAGATCGCCGCGCGCCACCATCACCGCGTCCGACGCACCGACGATGCTCTCGATGTTCTCGAGCGCGGAGTCCTTCTCGATCTTCGCGATCGCGAGCACGTGCTTCGGGATCAGGCCACGCAGCTCGGCGATGTCCTGCGCACGCCGCACGAAGCTCAATGCCACGAACTCGACGCCCTGATCCACCGCGAAGGCCACGTCGTCGCGATCCTTCTCCGTGATGGACGGCGCCGAGACGTGGACGCCGGGCAGATTCATCCCCTTGTGACTCTTCAGCGGCCCCCCGTGGAGCACGCGCGCGCCGACGCGAGGGGGCTGGACGTCCATCACGACAAGCTCGATCAGACCGTCGTCGATGAGGATCCGATCGCCCACGTGTACGTCGTCGGCGAGCCGCACGTAGGTGACCGGTGTCTCGTCGCCCCGCGCGCTGTCCTCGGGCACGAGCACGACGTCCGTGCCGTCAGCCAACTCGCGTGGCTGATCGAGATGTCCAATTCTGATGCGCGGCCCCTGCAGATCAGCCAGGATGGCGACGGGACGGCCGAGCTCCTGCGCGACGCGACGGACCGTGGCGATCGTCGCCGCGTGCTGCTCGTGCGTGCTGTGAGAAAAATTGATGCGGGCGACGTTCATGCCCGCATCGATGAGGCTGCGCAGCGCGTCGGGCGACGCGCTGGACGGCCCGAGCGTGCACACGATCTTCGTTCGGCAGAACTTCACTGGCGGGAAGGGAAAGGTCTGGTGAGGTGCCGGTCGGCGGCCGAGGAGGCGGTCAGCGCGGCACCGTCTCCTTGCCTAACGCCTTCGTTTTCTTCTCGAGGCCGCCGATGAGTTGATCGAACGACTTCTGGAAGCTCGCGATGCCGTCGACGAGCAGCTTGTCCGTCACGTCGCGCATGGAAATGCCGACCTCGGCGAGGTCCTTCAGCAGCCGCTCGGCATTTCTGACGTCTCTGTCGATCGTGCGCTCGACACGCCCGTGGTCGGCAAAGGCATCGATGGTGGCCGGCGGCATCGTGTTCACCGTCTGCGGACCGATGAGCTCCTCGACGTACATGACGTCGCGATAGTCGGGGTTCTTGGTGCTCGTGCTGGCCCAGAGCGGACGCTGGACGCGAGCCCCCTTCGACTCCAACGCCTTCCAACGGGCGCTGCCGAACTCGCGCTGAAAGAGTTGGTATGCGAGCTTGGCGTTGGCGATCGCGGCTTTTCCCCTGAGCTCCACGAGACGCGCCTTCTGACTATCCGGCGCCGTCTTGGCCAGCGCGTCCAGCCGCTTGTCGACCTCCGTGTCCACACGACTCACGAAGAAGCTCGCCACGGACGCAATTCCGCGCACGTCCTTGCCGGCGGCGATGCGATCCTCGAGACCCGCCATGTACGCTTCGATCACCCGCTGGTATGCATCCAGCGAAAACAGAAGGGTGATGTTGACGTTCACCCCATCGGCGGTGAGGCGGCGGACCGCCTTCGCTCCCTCCACCGTCCCAGGCACCTTCACCATAACATTCGGACGGTCGACGGTGGCCCAGAGCCTGGTCGCCTCCGAGATCGTGCTCGTCGCATCGTTCGCGGCGGCCGGCGACACCTCGATGGACACGAAGCCGTCGGACCCCTGCGCCCGATCGTACACCGGGCGAAAGATGTCGCACGCATCGCGAACGTCCGTAGTCTCGATGAGCTCGAACAGCTCGGACACGGTAAAATCGCCGGCGGCGGCTCTGATCTGATCGTCGTAGCCAGTCCCTTCCGAAAGCGCCTTCTCGAAGATCGTCGGATTCGACGTCTCGCCCGTGAGGAACTCCTCGCGCACGCGCCGCTCGAGGTCGCCATCGCGGAGAATGCGACGCTCGATGAAATCCAGCCAGATGGAAACGCCGGCGCGATGCAGTTGCTCGAGACGATTGGTGCTCATGCGTTGAACCTGGTTACGAAGTACCGTTTGGTGAAGCTATCACAGTCATGCCCGCGGAGCGAGCATAAACCGATCCTCACTTCTCGCCGACGTACATGATCTTCCAGATGCGCCCACCCATGTCGTCGCTCAGGTAGACCGCGCCATCGGGCGCCTGGGCAAGCCCAACGGGACGATGCGTTACGGAGCCACCTGGACGCGCAAACGTCCCCACGAACATCTCGTACGGACCGCCAGCCCGGCCATTCTTCAGCGGCTGGAAGACGACGTTGTATCCGGCTTGCGGCAGGGGCGCGCGGTTCCACGACCCGTGAAATGCGATGAACGCGCCCGATCTGTATTTCGCCGGAAACTCCGAGCCGGTGTAGAACAGCAGCCCGTCCGGTGCCCAGTGCGCCGGAAAGTAGGCGACGTTGCCCTTCTTGGCTGCGCACCGGCCGATCTCCTTGCCGTTGCCTCCGTACTCCGGCGCCAGGACCTTCTTCTTCTGGAACGGATCGAAGTAGCAGTACGGCCAGCCGAAATCATCGCCGCGCTCGACGTGGAACAGCTCCTCGGCTGGCAGCTCTGCGTTCGCGGTGTCGCCAAACAGCTGCGGCCAATTACCACGCATGCTCCCGCCGAGCTGGTCTCGCCCATGCTGCATCACCCAGAGCCCGTCGCCGGGCTCGAATGCGATGGCCACCGCGTTCCGGATGCCAGCGGCGAACCGCTCACCGGCAGATTCTCTCTGATCGAGCTTTCCCGCGTCGAAGCGCCAGATGCCGGCGCGATGCCTGAGCTGGGGACAGGGATCCACGCCACGCGAGCCGGGCTCGCGATCTTTCACCTGACAGGCGTTCGACGCGCCGTCTCCCGAGCCGATGTTGACGTAGAGGGCCCCGTCGGGCCCGAACGCAAAGGTCTTCGCCGCGTGACCACCCGGCGGCAACCCTTTTACGATCGTATCCGGTGCAACCGTGATCCGCAGCTCACCCGTCTTGTACGGATAACGCAGGATGTCGGTCGAATTCTCGGTATACAGGTAGCCGTCGTGGAGCGCGACTTCGCTGGACCTGTAGTTGCCGAAGTGCCCGCGCTCATCGGCGTGGCCGTCGCCGTTGCGGTCGCGCAGGATGACGATGCCACCACCGCGCCCGCCACTCCCCCCCTCACCCCCCGTTTGCCGGCCATACGTGCTCACGATGAGGTCGCCGTTAGGCGCGACGGTGAGGTGGCGCGCCCCCCAGACGCTGTCGGCGAAGACGGTGGCGCAGAACCCCTTCGGCAGCTCGAGACCGCCGTTGTCGGGATCGCATCGCGGGCGCGCCTGCGCCGCGGCCACGATCGGTGCGAGGCCGGCGAGCGCGAACAAGACGGCGCGTCGCGGGGGGAGGGAGAAGATCATGATATCGCTCCAATTCGTCGGTGCGGGCCCGGAATATACCCATCGCCGACGGCTCCAACCATCGCGCTGCTGCATCTGTCAAACGAAGCGATGTCCGTACCGCCCCACATGTAATCAAGGAGAGATGCCATGAGCTGGACGCCGGCGCGTACCCTGACGCTTCTTGTCTCCTTCGCGGCGCTGAGTGCCGCCACGGCGAGTGCGCAGGCTTCACGGAGGGGGGAGGGGGATCAGCCGCGATTGCGCTGCCGCGACGGCGACTACGATGGCGATCGTGAGCGCTACTGTGTCGTTCGCGACACAACCATTGCGGCGTCGCAGCGCATCGACGTGAGTCCGGATCAGAATGGCGGGATCAGAGTGCATGGCTGGAACCGGTCCGACGTGCGCGTCGTTTCGCGGATCGAGGGCTATGCGTAACGCGAGGAGGACGCGAAGGCGCTCGTCGACCGCACGTCGATCGAGTTCGACCGCGGGCGCATACGCGCGGTCACGCCACGAACGGGCCGGCGCGAGTCGGTGTCGGTGAGCTTCGAGCTGTGGGTGCCGAGAAGCTCGGACCTCGTGCTCGACGCATTCAATGGCGGCATCTCTGTGGAGGATGTCACCGGAAAGCTGGATCTCCACACCATCAACGGCGGATTGACGCTCGATGGGGTGAGTGGCGACGTCCACGGCGAAACGACGAACGGCGGCGTCCATGCGGATCTCGCCGGCGATCACTGGGAGGGTGCCGGTCTCGATCTGCGCACCACCAACGGCGGCGTATCGATCACGATGCCACGCGGCTATTCGGCGAGATTGGAGACCAGCACGGTGAATGGGCATCTGAACGTGAACTTTCCAATCACGATTCAGGGTTCATTCGGACGGCACCTGAGCACGCAGCTCGGGAAGGGCGGTGCGCTCATCCGTGCCGAGACGACGAACGGAGGCGTGACGATCCGTCAGGAATGACCGCGCGAAAGTGGAGCTGGTGGCGCGAGTCCTTGCCATGGCGGGCAGAAAAACGTATAGCTGAAGGGACGTCGAGCTCCGGCTCTCACCAACCCGGCCATGTCCCACGTGCCACGCTTGGCGCAGCTGCGCCTACTCTTCCTTCTCCTGGTCGCCGCAACGGCCTTCGCGGCGAGTGGATGCTATCATCGCGGCGTCGGAAATCAGGAGGAGGAGGAGGAGCCGGTCTATGTCGCCGTGACGAACCACAACTCGCTCGACATGACCATCTACGTCGTGCGCAGTGGCATGCGCATGCGCCTTGGCATGGTGACGACCACGTCGACGGGGCATTACAAGCTGACGATGGCGCAGGTCGGCGGGGACGGCAGCTTCCAATTGTTGGCCAGTCCGATCGGCGGTCGGCGGCCATTCTACAGCGACATGCTGCACGTGGCACCCGGCCAGGTCGTCGAGTGGAACCTGGAGATGTCGCTTCCCCAATCGTCACTGGTCGTGCGCGACACGACGTGATGCGACAGGCCGCCCCCACGTACGCGGTCGCCGCGGCAGCGCTCGTCGTCGTAGCGGCGTGCCATCCACCGGCGGGAAGCGCTTCCGGCAGCGGCGATCAGTCAGGCGTGTCGCAGCAGCAGCTCGGCACGGTATCCGTGCACGTCGTGAACCACAATCCGCTCGACGTCACCATCTACCTGCTTCACAGCGGCGTACGCGACCGGCTCGGCAGCGTGACCGCCGCATCGGATGCGTCGTTCGTAGTGACGCTGCGCTCGTTAGGCGCCGGCCACGAATATCAGCTGCTCGCCATGGCGATCGGCAGCCCGCGATCCACGCAGACATCGGTGATGCACGCGCAGGATGGCGATGCGGTCACATGGACGCTGGAAACGGATCTCGACCGCTCGTCCGTGGAGATTCACTGATGCTCAGCGTCCAGTGGCCGGTCCGCCCGGAGAGGGGCCCGGCACCGTAGCGCCTCCCCACCCACGCATCGCGTCCGTCAAACCGACCAGCGCGATCGTGGTCAGCGTCCCGAACAAGATGGTGCGGCCACTGGAGAAGTGGCGCTCACCGACGACGCTCACGAGCGAGCGCGCGATGGACACCTGCTCACCATTCCAGGAATTCTCCGATCCATCGCGCCGGTGCGTGCCGCTCACCGCGAGCAAATACGTGCCGCCGCTGTCCGACACGAGACGACCGGTCACGGCGTCAACTCCAAAGCCAACGCGCTGTCCCAGCACCACGGAACCGGAGTCGGTGAGCTCGAGCCGTAGCTCGCGTCCGGGCGCCTGAACGTCGAGGCGCGGAACCGGCAGGTAAGCGTAGCAGCCGGCGAGCGCGACGCACAGCAGGGGACCTACGATTTCACGCATACGACCGTCACGGGGAGCGGCGCCGGCGCGACCGCCTCGAGGCAGGCGCGCCGGACACTGATGCTCTCGTTTACTGGCAGGCGTTCGGATTGTTCCAGTTCCGAACGGTGAAGAGGTTCTGCGCGGCGGCGGGTGGCGTGTGGCCGGCGCCGTACTTGTCGACGCCGTTTGTCTGCTCCTCCGTCTGGCCATAGTACAACCGGCCGGGAATGTTCGGCTTGCTGCGCGCCGGCTTCATCACGGGCAGGCAGGTGCGCTTGTAATCGTTCCAGGCTTCGACGTTCTGGAACATCAGGATGTACTTCTCGGTCATGATGTCGTTGAGCGTTGGCACCGCGATCGGCGGCTTGCGATAGCGCGCGCGGACCGTGTTGAGCGCCGCCGCCGCCGCTGCGACGTTGCCGAGCTGGAACTGCGACTCGGCGATGATGAGTTGGGTCTCGTCGTACGTGATGATCGGCTGCGAGAAGGACTTGTTGTTGGTGCGATTCGAACCGTATAGAGGCGAGATCTCACTCTGCGGCGTCGCCTGCGTCGTCACGTCGTAGCCACCGTACCCTCCGGCAGGGTTGGTACCGAAGTAATCGGGGAGGCGCGGATCGTTCTGAGCAACCATGATGTTGGCCAGCGTGCTGCCGGCCACGAGATCGTTGCCAAACGATGATAGCTGGAACTGCGCCCACATGTTGGTCTGCGACGTGGCCGAGTTGTGCACCGTCAGCCAGTCGTTGGCGGGCGAGCTGATACCCTGCTGGGCTTCAGCCAGCGCTTTCGCATAGAGGCTGTTCCCCAGCTTCTGGACCTCGTGGAGATAGATTCTCGCTTTCAGCGTATGCGCCGCCTGCGTCCACTTCGTCTTGTCGCCGCCATACACGATGTCGAAGCCGCCCGGCCCTGTACCTCCGGCCGCCATGTCGGCGATGGCTTTATCGAGCAGCGTCAGCAGATCGCTGTAGATCTGCTGCTGCGGATCGAAGATCGGATGCGACGCGGTATCGGCTGCCTGGCGATAGGGCATGTCGCCCCAGATATCCGTGCCCCACAGCACGTTCATCGCCTCGAGCACCTCGGCGATGCCGAGATACAGCTTGTCGCCACTCGCGGCGGCCGACGCCTCGATCGCCTTGACCTGGAGCAGCCCGCCGCCCGTGTAAATCGATTGGAACGACCCGTCGAAGCTGCCGTTGCTGATGCTGTATGTACCCTGCTGGTCGACGAAGCGGCCATTGACGCCCGCGCACTGCTGCATCCATTCGCAGACGATCATCGCCACCGGTCCCTCCTGTTCGCCGAAGATGTTCGCGAGCGCTCCCACGAACAGTTGGTTGCGCGTCGCAACAGTAGGGTTGTTCGGATCGGCGACCGCCTTGTCGGAATTCAGGAAGTTGCTGCAACCAGCCAGCGCCGCGGCGAGGCCGAAGCCCGCGGCAGCGATCAATCGTACGACTCGCATGCGAGGTTCCTCCTCTTAGCGGTTGAAGGTCAACGTGAACACGAAGGAGCGGGTGAGCGGAAGGTTGAAGTAATCCGCCGCACCGACCTGCTCGTACGGGCCGGCGACTGTCGTCTCGGGATCCAGCCCCTTGTAGTTGGCCCACGTCCTCAGATTGCGGCCGGACACGCGGAAGTCGACGCTGGACATGCCGAGCGTCCGAGCGACCCAGGGCTGGTCGAAGCTGAAGGCAAGAGAGATCTCGCGCAGCTTCACGTAGCCCGCGTCCTCGAGGCAGTTCTCGTCGTAGCCGGTGAACGGGCAAGCGGCGAGGCCGCTGGTGCGGAACCAGTTCTCCCCGATCGGGATCTGCATGCCTGCTCCTGGACCAGCCACCGGTCCCGGATACCAATCCGCGCTGCCGAAGGCGTGCATGTTGCCGATGCACTTGCTGTTGGTTGGACCGGTGCAGACGGCGCGACCCTCCGTGTCCTTGTGCGTGCCGTAGCTCCACAGCGCGCCGCGCGTGCCGTCCCACATCAGGCCACCCTTACGAATATCGACGAGCGCCGACAGCTCGACCTTGTGGAAGCGGAAGGTCGTGTGGCCGTTGCCCGTCCACTTCGGATTCGGGTTGCCGAGGTACCGAGGCGTATCATCCGCGCACGGCATTCCCGGATCGGGGCTGCAGTTGCTGCCGTCGTCGATGAACAGCGTTCCGGTTTTCTTTCCGGCACAGGCGGCCGTGAAGGCCGACTTGTAGTCCAACGTCGACGGATCGGTGAGGCCGCAGCGCACCCAGCCAAGGCCTCGAATCTCGCCGAGCGGGTAACCAACGGCGGCCACCGTGCCGATGAAGGACGAGCCGGTGTAGAGGTACTGCGCGCCGGCGATGTCCTTGACCAGCGACAGGTTGCGCCCCCAGCCGAAGCCGAGATCCCAGGACCAGTTCGTGCGCGTCAGCGGCCGCAGGTTCAGCGAGAATTCGGTTCCCTGGTTCTGAATGATCCCGGCATTCTTCGCCTCGCTACCGTAGCCGGTAGACGGCGGGATCGGCGTCACCAGGATCACGTCGTTCGTTTGCGACTTGTACCAGGTGGCGCTCAGGTCAGCCTTCTCGCCCCAGAAGCCGAAGTCGAAGCCCCCCTCTGATTCCTTCGTCCGCTCCGGCTTCAGCTTGGCGGCGGGTTTCGTGAAGTTGTAGAAGAGGCCAGCGGTGTTGCCCTGCGTCGGGGTGAAGCCCGTCCCCTGCGCGATGCCACCCACCAGACTGCGGCCGCTGAAGGTCACGGAAGTCAGATACGGCTGCGGCTCGTTGCCGGCCTCACCGTAGGAGTAGCGCAGCTTCCCGTACTGGAGGAAGGGCGGTTTATAGAGATTCGTAAACGTCCACGCGGCGCTGGCTTTCGGGAAGGGCGAGCACCGGCTCGAGCTGCCGAAGGTGGTGGAGCAATCGTCGCGTAGCGCGCCGGTGAGATACAGCGACTGGTGTATGTCGAACGTCGCCTGGCCGAAGTACGACTGATTGTGGATCTCGGTTTGGTAGTCGCTCGGCGGATCGGTGCTGTTCGTGTTCAGAACGCTGAACGGCTTAGGCGCCACGAGTCCGCGGCCGATGACCGAGAACGTGCGGAAGTTCCGCGAGTTGAGGTTCTGGCCGGCAGTGAAGGTGCCGCCGAAATCGTTGGTGAGGTGATAGGTCGCCGTCGCGGTGAGATTGTGATCGATCTGATAGTTGATCACCTTCCCCTCCGTGATGCGCCCCCCGGTTGCCACGTCCGAGCATTCGGCCGGACACCCCTCGAGTCGCTCGTCATTCGAGTAGTCGGCGCCCAGCGTGTAATTGAATTTCAGCCAGCTGTTGGCGATGTACTCCGAGTTCACGTTGCCAAACGAGCGAGACGCCTGCTGCTGATTGAGCTCCTCGTACAACGTGAAGAAGGGATTGTTGAAGATGCGCGTCTGGCCGGCCGTGCTTGCATCTGCGTTCGGTACCATGTACGACCGGTGCAGGCCCGTGACCGGATCCAGCCAGGGCTTGTTGTTGAAGTTCGGCGGCGTGCGGAAGAGCCCGAGCAGCAACCCGTTCACGTTGTTCCCGCGCTGCGTCATGTGGCCGCGGGTATCCGCGTAGGAGAAGTTACCGCCGATAGTGAGACCTTCGGTAAGCTTATGGTTCGCGTTCAGGCGAACGGTGGCGCGATCGAAGTAGTTGTTGGGGCCGACGAACACGCCCTGGTTGTTGTTGTAGCTCGTGGAGAGGAAGAACGTCGTTCGGTCGTTGCCGCCGGAGACGTCGAGCGTGTTGTCGGCGACGTGTCCGGTACGGAACGCTTCCGTCGCGTGGTCGTAGACGGCGCCGCTCGTGATCGCCGGTCCCCAACTCCGTGTGTATCTCGTCGCAGCGTTGAACTTGCCCTGGGCGTACTTCCTCTGCAGTGGATACGTCTTCGAGACGTTGTCGTTCGAGTACGAGCTGTGCAGCGTGTACCGCGTCGCGCCGGCATGCCCTCTCTTGGTCGTAATCAGAATCACGCCGTTCGCCGCGCGTGCGCCGTAGATGGCCGCCGCTGCTGCACCCTTCAGGATCTCGACATTCTCGATATCCGCGGGATTGAGGTCGATCATGCGGTTGGGGGCCGACGTGCCCTCGAACTCGCCGCCGTTGTCCTGGCCGCCGACACCACCACCCCCCGCGTCGATCGGGTTGAAGTTCGTCGTCGAGAAGGTGGAGTTGTCCACCGGAATGCCATCGACGATGAACAGCGGTTGCGTCTGGCCGTTGAGCGTGCGCAGACCGCGAATCTGAATCTTGGAAGAGGCTCCTGGATCGCCCGCTGACTGGTTGATCTGGACGTTCGGCGCCTTTCCGGCCAGCGCCTGCACCACGTTCTCTTCGTTCGACTTCACGATGAGATCCGCGGAGACCTGGTTGCGCACGTTGCCGAGCTTCTCCACCTCGGTCGCTGTGCCAGCGCCGGTGATCACCACCTCACCGAGCTGCAGCGGGTTCGTCTCGAGGTCGAAGTCCTGCGTGTGCGCGCCTGGCGTCAGGGTGAGCCGTGCCGTCTTCGGTTTGTATCCGACGCGTCTGGCCGTAATGGTCACGAGTTGCCGTCCGACGCGCGCTGCCGGGATCAGGATCGTGTACCGGCCGTCATCCCGGGTCAGCGCCCCGAGCCCGAGCTCCGCGATGGACACCGTGACGTTGGAGAGGAGCGTGCCTCCCTCTCCACTGACGCGACCGGTAACGGTCGTTGCCTCCTGGCCCCGGGCGACCAGGGGGGAAAGCGCGAGAAAAGCGAGAACTGCACTGGCGCGACGAAATGAGAATGCCATGCCTCCTCCGGCGAGAGTAGGGTTGGCTCGTGAACTGCCGAACACTGCAGTCGCCCCACGGCGGGCGAACCGCGACGAACATGAACGCAAGACCGCGCAAGCGCCAGAGGGGCCGATACGGGCGGGTGGATGGCCGACCGGCCACGCTTCCCGAGGGTTATATGATCAAGGCCCCGTCGCCGTATGGCGACGGGGCCCGAGCTCACTCAACGACGTTAGGCGCTCAGCGGTGCCGGGTCGCCAGATCGATCAGCGTGGGCGCTACCCACGGAATGGCCACGAACACGACGGCCGTCGCAAAGCCTACCAGCCAGGGCCGCTTGCCGTCGTGAGGCGGGAAGGCGGTCGCGGCGTGCAGCGCGGCGCCCGCCAGCAGCAGATGCGATGCGGCCACGATCATCAGCGGCCACGTGGCGTCCAGAGTGAAGGGCCGTTGCATCGCGATCAACACGATCCCGTACGTCGCTTCGAGCACGCCGATGCCGAGCGCCATACCAAAGCCAAAGCGGTCGCGCGTGCGCACGGCGAGAAACCAGAGCACGATCAGGTACGACAACAGCGCCGTCCCGATCACCGGCAACTGCGCTTGCAGGTTGGCGCGCTCCAGCAGCAGGGTGACGAGCCGGTACTCGAACACGAGGCGCGCCAGCAGCGCGAGGGCGAGGGTCGTCCGAACGGCGGTGCGGTGGCGCTCCACCTGCGCCAGCGCCTCGCTGAATCGCGAGGCACGACGCTCGCCCGTGGGTGTGACGACATCCGGAGGCTCGAATGGCGCCGCCGGTACTCGAATTGGGGTGCCGGCGGGCTCCGGAAAGAGCTCCGATGTGATTTTCATTGGCATGTGGAACGGGACGTTTGCTGTGCAGTCCTTCCACTATTCAGACGCCCTATCCACGGCGGAGCAACGACGCTCAACGCGCTGCTCGCTGTCTCGTCCGCGCACCCGCTTCTCGCCGCGCCGACGTCAGGACGACGGAATGTCGTAGTCCTGAGATGCAATCATTATCCAATGACCGCCGCGCTTGATCCAGCTGTCCGTATACCGGTACCGGTGATGAAAGGGACCCCTTGCACCGCGCCCCCGCGTAACGAGAATGCCCGTTACCACTCCCGTTGTACCGTATACGCGCGCCTTCATCTGCTCATTGCCGGCGAACGTCACCGTGTCGGAGGCAGCGACGGATTGCGCGATGACCTGCTCCTTCCCGGAGAGCCCTTGTTCGTCGGAATACACGTACGCGGGATGCAGCGTGCGACGAAAATACGCGGTGTCGCGCCGCATCAGCGCTCTCGCCCAACCGTCCTCGAGTCGAAGCAGCGCGCGCTCGTCGGGTGTTTGCGCACGGGCGCTGCCGGCCGGCAGCAGCGCGCCCAGGAGGAGCAGTGACATCGCGAAAAGCGCTTTCATCGGCCACCAGTTTGGGAGATTGTGATGCCGTCGCCTGCCCGGAAGTAGCCTGGCAGCGAGACCGGGCTATGTCCGCCGATCGGCGCTTCACCGAGCAGCGCGCGCGCGGCGGCGCGTTCCAGATCGTCGCTGACGCCGTACGCGAGGAGATAGGTCGACACGGTTGGGAATTGCCGGATCAGATACGGGTTGCCGAACGCGACGACGGCGACGCGCCGCGTCCGCGCCAACGAATCGATCCAGTCCGCGATCGCCTGCGGGATGACGAAGCGGCCGGATCCCTCGACGCGCCGCACGTACGCGGCGATCACCACGGCATCGGCGGCCCGGGCGAGCGCGCCTAACGAATCGAGCTGGGACAGCGCCGCGCCGGGTCCGATCTTCACCACGCGCGAGCCGGGCCGGCTCGCGCGCAGCAGTGGTCCGAAGGCGCGGCCGGCCTTGAGCTCCGTCTCCGGCATGTACTGCACGACGAGGAGCCTGCGACCGGAGAGCGGCACCAGATGGTCGCGATCTCGCAGCAGCGTGATGGCGCGCTGCGCGATGCCGGCGGCGAGCGCGCGATGAGCTGGCACACCGACCACCTCGCGCAATGCCTCCAGATCGGCGATCCGCTGGCGGAAGGCGCCCGACCGTGCCTTGAGCTCGAGCACGTGACGCACCGCGCTGTCGATGCGCGCCGGGCTGATGTCGCCACGCTCGACGGCGGCAACCACGGCATCGATAGCGCGCGTCGGATCGGACGGTTTGAGGAGGATATCGGAGCCTGCCTGCACCGCCAAGACCGAGCTCTGCTCCGTCGTGTACCCCTTCCCGATTCCTTCCATCGTCATGGCATCCGTGATCGCCACGCCGCGAAAGTGCAATGAATCGCGCAGCAGCCCGGTGATGATACGCGATGACAGCGTCGCCGGTGTGTCGTCTCCTTCGCCCTGGATGGCCGGAAGGGCGACGTGCGCGGTCATCACCAGCGCGGCCCCGGCATCGATGGCGGCGCGAAACGGCACGAGCTCCAACGTATCCAGCCGCGCCATCGTGGCATTCACGATCGGCAGTCCGACGTGGGAGTCGACATTCGTGTCCCCGTGCCCCGGGAAATGCTTGGCCGTCGCCAGCAAGCCGCCGTCGCGCAGGCCGCGGACGAACTCGCGCGCGAGCGCCGCGACGCGATGGGCGTCCTCGCCAAACGAGCGTGTGTTGATGACCGGATTGTCGGGATTGTTGTTCACGTCGACCACCGGCGCGAAGTCCACGTGAATGCCGACGGCGCGACCCTCTTCGGCGATCGTTCGCGCGGCGTCGTACGCGTCCTCGTCGCGACCCGTTGCCGCAATGGCCATGTTGCTCGGGAAGACGGTGGCGCTCCCCGCGTCCATGAGGTAGTGCGAGAACACCCCACCCTCGAGGCGGCCCAGGCCCGGCTCCAGATCCGCCGACACGAGGAGTGGCACGCGCGCGAGGCGCTGCATCGCGTTGATCTTGGCGGCAACCTCGATCGGCGTACCTAACGACATGCTGACGCCGCCGATGTGATCGCGCTCGATCCATCCCCGCAGCTCGGCGAAGCTCGAGTCGCCGGCGCTGGTGTAGTCGCCGAGCACCCACACCATGACCATTTGGCCGACGCGATCGCGCAGCGACAGGGTGGCGAGTGTGCTGTCGACCCACCGCCGCTGGTCCGATGAGAGTGGCGTGCGCGGATCGAGCATCGCCGCGGTGAGCGATTCCGGTACTACGGCCGGCGTATGAGTCACCGGCGCCGGCGTCGCGGGCGGCGGCGGCATCACGGCCGCGCGGGCGCACCCGGCGGTCGCAAGCATCGCGAGGGCGAGAAGTCGCTGCATGACCAGAATCTAGTCACGACCACGAGGCGCTCTGGGCGACCGCCGCATGCACGATGCGCCGGCGTACCGTCGACCGGTCGCGCGCGCCCCACGCGTATTTGTACGGCTCGCGTCCACGCAGGAAATCGAATTCGCGCGCGCCTTCCGAGATTGCCTCCTCGATCGCCCGCAACACGACCACGTTCCCCAAGCTCAGCTTCGCGAAGCGTGGATCGAAGCCGCTCAGGTAATAGGATGCGCGGGTACCCTCGCAGAAGCCGTAGTAGACCGCGCCGATCGCCTCACCGATGATCAGTGCGTGCAGGCGCAACAGTCCCGCAGACAGGAGCCGCGGGGCGGCGAGACGGTGGAAGCGCTGCACGTACGGATCGCCAAGCACGCCGGATTCGCCGAGCGCTCGCCAGCGCGCTCCATGCAGCGAGAACAGCGCGTCCAGGAGCGGTGCGCATGTCTCGGCGGCCACGCTCTGCCACGACAACGCTGCAATGCGCGCTGCCCGCCGGGCGGAATACCTGACGCTGCGGAGAAAGTGCGATGGGATGACTTCCGCCAGGGCTTCGCTGGCGCGCGGCAGCGGCAACACGGGACAAGACTCGTCCGGTCCATCGATCGCGCGAATCGGGCCGGAAAGCGGCGCGCGGCCGATCTCAGCTGTCTCCGGCAGCAATCGCAGGTCGCAGCTGTCCCATTCGTCAGCAATGTCCTCCAGATACTCGACCACCGCTCGTGTTCCCGCTGGCGCGATGTCGGGATGCAGCAGAAGCTCGTGATGGTCGCTGACTCCGTCGCCGAGAAAGCACAGCGTGCGCTCGCCCGTGGTCACGTCTGGTCGCAGCTGGAAAAGACCGAGGCCGACGAGATCTCCGCCGCGACGTAACGCAACCGTGCGCAGCGCGGCGCAGCCAAACGCCTCGCACCAGGGTGTCAGCCACTCCGGCGTCGTGAACACGGTAGCGGCGCTCGCGCGCCAGAGCGCCTTCCACTCGTCCGCGATCGCCGAGAGCGCGGCGCCATCCCGAATCTCCTCGACGGTGAGCGCCACTGCCATCAGCTCACGTCGTGACAAGCCAACTGTTCGTAGAGCTGCAGATAGCGCGTGGTCATCGCTCGCGCCGAAAAGCGCGCCTCGGCTGCGTGTCGGCAGGCCGCGCGATCGAGGTCGCCCGCAGCCTCGATCGCATCGGCCATTTCCCGCTCGTTCTCCACCAGAAATCCGGTCACCCCATGCTGCACGATATCGCGGAGCGCACCGGCGGGAAACGCGATCACCGGCGTGCCGCACGCCAAGGCCTCCATTGCCACGAGCGAGCTCGTCTCCGGCGTGAGGCTCGGTACGAGCAAGCAGCGCGCGTGTGCCAGCAATCGGTGCTTGCGATGGAATCGGGCCGGGCCTACGAAGCGCCGCTCGCGATCCAGACGTGGGCGAATCTCCCGGGCGAAGTAGCGCAGATGGGTCTCGTACGGAAAGACGCGTCCGGCCAGCAGCAACGGGATAGCCGCGAGTCGGGCGGCATCGAGCGCCAGATGATATCCCTTCTCCGGACAGATGCGTCCGAGCGCGACGGCGTACGGCGGCTGGCGCGGAGAGTCGACAGGGCGCAGCCGGTCCACCGCCACGCCGTTCTCGATCACCGTGATCGGGACGCCGAATCGGCTCGTGTACTCGTCGGCCTGAAATCGCGAGACGGCGTTGAAGCTGACGCCCGACCTCGGCGCCAGCGCGCCGTCGGGATACCACTCCGATGTCATGTGCAGCGTGGCCAACACAGGAATGCCTGCACGAGTCGGGACGTAATCGTAGAAATCCACGCCGTGCAGGTGCACGATGTCGACGCGATGATCATCGAGAGCGCGGGCGATGGCATCGCGCTGATCGAGCACGGCGCGCGCACGCACGACATCGTCGAACGCGGCTGTCGCCGGCACAACGGGCCACAGCGTGCCGCGCGTTGCGGAGCCAGCTTGCGCGACCACCACCGAGCGATGGCCGGCATCCATCAGCGCCGCGTCGATGGTCGACAACACCTGTTCGGCGCCGCCGACAGCGGCCGCGCCGACCGGTGCGAGCGAATACGCCACGCTCAAAACGGTCAGCTGTGTGCCGGTCATTGGGGCACCGTACCTAACGTACTGCTCGCCGCGGCAGCCAGCTCGCGCCACCGCGCTCCGGACATTCCCCACGGATGGCGCTCGTAGTGGAGCACACCGCGGTGTGGCGGCTCGCTGAAGTCGTAGGCGGGAGCGAGCCGGAAGCGCTCCTCGCCGACGGGGAACTCCTCGAGAACGGCGCGTTGACTCGCGTAGCAGCCGTAGAGCGCCAGCTTGCGTGATCGGCGATCGCGATCGACGGCGAGCACGAGAGGAGCGGGCCCGTTTGGCAAGAAGGTGGACACGCGATACTCCTCAGTGTCGGCGTCCGCGTGATACGACGTGAGCTCCACGATTGGCGGCTGTCGTCGGCCCTGTCGGCTCAGCAGCGCACGTGCGGCATGTACGGCGAACGCCGTCGCATCGTGGTCCGGGTGGCCGCCTTCATACGCGTGTGTCAGCACGACGTCGGCGCTGCTGTCCGCCACCAGCGCCGCGACTTGGAGCGCAAGCTCCTCGAGCGCCGCCGAAGCTTCCTGGTCGGCGCAGCCCAGATCCAACGTGCGGTAGCGTGGAACGCCGAGCAGTTCGGCAGCCCTCGAGCGCTCGCGACGGCGCAGGCGCGCGTAGTCCTCGCGCGTACAACAGCCGGCGCGATGCGCATCGGCAAGATCCCTTGGCGCGCCATCGGTCGTCCAGACGAGCAGCCACGGTGCGATCTCGCAGAGCAGAGCGCCGGCACCGATGACCTCGTCGTCGGGATGCGCCACTACGACCGCGATGCGCAGTCGATCGGTGGGAGCAGTCGAGCAGAGCCGCGCCAGGAGCGTGCGCGCATCGTTCATCATTGCGCCGCGCCTTGCCGCAAGAGACGTACTCGCCGAAACGCCGCTCCGGAGCGGCCGCAGCCGCTTACGCTACCGCGAGAAGTCCGTTCGTCGAGGCGCCAACGAGTGCAGCGTAATAGGTGCAGCTGTCGAGCAGCTCGTCGTGTGTACCCTCGGCCAGCACGTGTCCGTCGTGGAGCACGACGATACGGTCGGCATTCACGACCGTAGATAGACGGTGCGCGATCACGAGCGTGGTGCGGGTGGCGCAAAGATCCTCGAGCGCCTCCTGTACGATCGCTTCCGACACCGTGTCGAGCGCGGACGTCGCCTCGTCGAGCACCAGAATGGGCGCGTCGGTCAGCAGCGCTCTGGCAATTGCGATTCGCTGCCTCTGGCCACCGGACAGCCGACTGCCGCGTTCTCCGATGATGGTGTCGTAGCCGTCGGGCAGCTCACGAATGAACTCGTACGCGTGAGCGGCGATTGCCGCCTCGTGAATGTCGGCGTCACTCGCCTGCGGCCGGCCGTAAGCGATGTTGGCCCGAATGGTGTCATTGAAGAGATGAATCTCCTGACTCACGAAGCCGATCTGACGGCGCAGCGATTGGGCGGTGATGCTCCGGATGTCGGTACCATCGATGCTGACGCTGCCTTCGTCGAGCGGATGCAGTCTGAGCAACAGACTCGTGAGCGTGGACTTGCCACTGCCGCTCGGCCCCACGATCGCGATCGTCTCACCGCGCCGCACGTGGAGATTCAAGTCGGTGAGGACCGGGCGTCCGTCTCTATGTGCGAAGGTGACGTTGTGGAAGTGAATGTCGCCCTCGAAGCGTGCGGCATCGACCGCACCGGCAGGATCGGCTACGATCTCATCGGCATCGAGAATCTCGAAGATCGTCTCCAGCGCGACCTCGGCCTTTTGAATGTTCTGATAGATGTCGGTGAGCCCCTGCACGGGTCCGAACAGCCCGCCGACATAACCGAGGAACGCCATGAGCGTGCCTATGGTGATCTGTCCGTGGAGAATGAGCCAGCCACCCACGCCGATGGCGGTCAACCGGGCGAGCGCCGCACCAAGAGCGCGCATCGCGTTCGTTCGCGCGTCACGCCGAGCGCCACGGCGAACGATCTCGTTCCCCTCCGACTGCTCCCGGAGGAAGCGCCCGTGTTCACTATCCTCCATCGCAAAGATCTTCACCGTCCGAATGCCGGCGAGCACTTCGTTGAACCGCGAGTAAATCCTGGTCCATCGCTCGAGCAGTTTCCGCTCACGCCGGCGTTGTTCCGGTGCGGCCAACACGCCGATGAGAGCGGGAAGGGGCGTGAACACCAGGACGGCGATGGCGAGCCGCCACTGGAGCTCGACCATGGCGACGACGGACAGGGCCAGATAGACGACCGTCGGCAACACGTTGAAGGCGATGTCCCCGAACGCGGTCACGAACGCGGTAACACTCTGGTTTACCTTGCTCATCGTGCCACCCACGCCTTTCGCCGTGTGGTAGTCGACGGGCAGCGCGATGAGCTTGGCGAGCAATCGTTCCCGAAGACGAAAGTCGACGCCCAGCCGGACGTCCCAGGTGAGCGTCGACAGGAAGGCGCCGAGCAAGGAACGACCGAGCTCGATTGCGACGAGTGCGGCGAGCGCCAGCGGGAGCACACGCCGGCTGTTGGCAGCGAAGCCATCGAACAGCCACTTGATCACGAGTGGATCGAGAGCGCCGATGACCGCGAGCACCAGTGCCAGCGCGACAATGCCAGCTATTCGGGCGCGGAACGGCCAGACGAAGGCCACGGCGCGCCACGTCGTGCTGCGCGGCCGAGCGGGGACGACTTGCCTTTCTATGGTAGAGCGGACTAGGTCAGCCATGGACTATTTGCAGCCGTCGCGTGGAGCACCCGATGGGCGGCGTAGACTGCTGCCTGCGCACGACCAGTCGCTCCCCGACAGGGTGGATACGACGGCGAACTGTTCAATTGTGAAGTGCGTACGCGGCGCACCGCGTGAGGAAGGAACTACAGATTAGACGACGAACGGTAGCGTCTGTTTACATCCATGACGCTTCAGAAGTGTCGGAGCATCATCTACTTACCCTGCTGAACTCGTTCGCCGCCGATCGGGTCTCCGGCGTCAGTCGAACGAGAGCTCAGGCAACCGGTTAAGACACATAACTTCTGCCGAGTCCGCCGTGATCCGTACCACACTCACCGAGGCGGGAGCCACCTGGAAACGGAGCATCAGGGAGATGGGGATCCCCAGCAGGTGCGCTATGAGGCCGCGAATGACATCTCCATGGCTCACGACCGCACAGGTGGCCTGCGGCCACTGCTCCCGGATCATCTCCACGGCCACCATCGATCTCTGCTGGACGTCGAGCATGGACTCCCCGCCCGGAATGCGAGTTATGTCACGCGCTGTGTGCCAAGACATCCAGGCAGGGTCGGAGCGGAGCTCCTCCAGTGTACACCCCGTCCACCGGCCGAAATCCAGTTCGAGCAGCTTGTCCAGCAACGTGACGGTGAGCCCGCGGCCTCTTGCCACTGCTTCAGCCGTCTCGCGCGCTCGCTCGAGGGGGCTACTGTAGATCGCATCGAGCGGTGTGGCCGCTAGCGTTGCCGCCAGCGTCTCCGCCTGCGCGCGGCCGGCGGCATTGAGGTGAATTCCAGCCTTGCGTCCGGCAATGAAATGGCCGAGCGGATCGCAAGAGGCATGGCGGATGAGCAGGAGCGTGGTCACGTCGCAGGCCAACGGATGCAGGTTGGGCCCGCTCTCTCGCAAGGTGTGAACCGCGGACAACTAGCCCGCATATTGCGTCCAGCGCGCCTCCGTGCGGACCGCGGAGAGTGAATGAAGATCGTGGTGTTCGGGCTGACGATCAGCTCGTCCTGGGGCAATGGACACGCGACACTCTGGCGAGGTCTCTGTCGCGCGCTGGTGCGGCGGGGCCATCGAGTCGTCTTCTTCGAGCGTGACGTGCCGTACTACGCCACGCAGCGCGATCTCACTGAGATGCGCGGCCTCGAGCTCGTGCTGTACGATCGCTGGGAAGGCGCGCGGGCGCGAGACGCGTTGCGCGACGCGGACGTCGCCGTCGTCACGTCCTATTGCGCGGATGGCGTTGACGCCACGGACGTAGTCGCCCGGAGTGCGGCGATCAAGGTGTTTTACGATCTCGATACCCCGGTGACGCTGGACGCAGTGAGTCGCCGTCATCCGCTGACGTATCTCGGTCCGCGCGGGCTGCGCGATTTCGACCTCGTGCTCAGCTTCACCGGCGGAGAGGCGCTGGTGCAGCTGCGTACGCGCCTCGGAGCACGGCACGTCGTGCCGCTGTACGGGCATGTCGATCCGGACGTCCACCGGCCGGCGCCCCCGGTGGCGCACTACGCGTCGGATCTCTCCTATCTGGGCACGTACGCGGCCGACAGGCAAGAGACGCTGGAGCAGCTCTTTCTCGTGCCGGCGGCGCGGCTTCCGGACCGCCGCTTCTGCATCGGCGGTGCGCAGTACCCGGAGTCGTTTCCGTGGACGCCGAACATCTTCTTCGTCCGACACTTGCCGCCAAACGAGCACCCGGCGTTCTTCAGCTCGTCGCGCATCACGCTGAACGTGACGCGCCGCGCGATGGCCTCGATGGGGTACTGTCCGTCGGGGCGATTGTTCGAGGCCGCTGCGTGCGGCGTGCCGATCGTCAGCGACGTCTGGTCGGGACTCGAGCAGTTCTTCACGCCCGGTGAGGAGATTCTCATCGCGCGCGATGCGGCCGACGTCGTCGCGGCACTGCAATGCAGCGACGAACAGCTGCAACGTATCGCGCGTGCGGCACGCGAGCGCACGCTGGAGGAGCACACGGCAGAGCGGCGCGCGCTCGAGCTGGAGCTCGCATTGGCAAATGCCGGCAGCGCCGTCGACGTTCACACTCCCGCCATGTCGCCGACGGATCCATCGCACTGGGGAGAAGAACCCATGGAGCTGTGAGTATGTGGGGGATCATTCCAGCGGCCGGCGCAGGAAGCCGAATGCAGCCACTGGCGTTCTCGAAGGAGCTGCTTCCGGTAGGGAGTCGCTTCGACGGAACCGTGGAGCGGCCGCGGGCCGTGAGCGAATACCTCGTCGAACGAATGATCGGCGCCGGAGCCACGCACATCTGTTTCGTCGTGTCCCCGGGGAAGTCGGACATCCTGGAATACTTCGGCGGCGAAATCGCCAACGCGCACGTGTGTTACACGGTGCAGCCGGTGCCCGCCGGGTTGTGCGATTCGGTATTCCGCGCCTTGCCGTTAATCCCGCCTGACGACGACATCGTGATCGGGCTGCCGGACACCATCTGGTTCCCGAAGGACGCGCTGCGGAAGCTGCCCGGGGGGGTGCTCGCCTTCCTATGCTTTCCGGTCGACCGGCCGGAGCTCTTCGACGCGGTCGTTTTCGACGCCGAAGGCACGGTGCAGGAGATTCAGGTCAAGCAGCAGGCGGCGACGTCGCGTTGGGTATGGGGAGCGTTCACGATGCCGGCGCTGGTGTTGGCCGAGCTGCATCACCTGTGGCTGGAGCGGGGACGCCGCGACGAGTACATCGGCACCCTGGTGAATGCGTATCTGGCGCGCGGCGGCCGGGCCGTCGCCGTCACGGCCGGCGAATCATACGTGGATGTCGGCACACTGAACGGCTATCGGCAAGCGATGGAGCTGCTGAACGCTCAGCCGCTCTCGGCTCGCGCGACGACGATCGTGCCACAGATCGAGATCGCACGCATGGCCGCCGCACAACCTCTCGCCTGAGGAGGGATGGAGTGGTCGAAGCGGTGAAGTTGTGGAATGAGCCAAACAACAAATCGCATTGGGATTTCGAGATCGACAAAGATTGGCAGCTCTACGCAGCGATGGTGAAGCTCGCCAGCACCGCAATCTCGGCCGAAGCGCCCGGCTTGACGAAGGTCCTCGGCGGTATCTCACCCATCGATCCGCACTTCATTCGCAACATGAAGGACAAGGGCGTGCTCGATGTGCTCGATGCGGTCGCGGTACACGGCTTCCCCCTCGACTGGAATCACTGGCAGATCCACGAATGGCCTGACAAGCTCGACGAGATCCGCGCCGTGACCGAGCTTCCGCTCTGGATCACCGAGGTGGGCGTGTCCACATTCGGCGCCGAAGAGGTGCAACAGTTCGGGCTGCGCCGAACCGCCGAACTGCTCGTCGGCAAGGCGGAGCGGCTGCACTGGTACAGCCTGTTCGATCTGCCACGCGCGTGGCCGGCGACGACGCGCCATCGCGAAGCGGAGGGCTCGTCGTATTATCGGCATTTCTATATGGGTATCATTCGCGAAGACGGCCAGCCCAAGCTCGCGCTGCACGATTTCGCCGATTACACGCCGGAGCTTGGCATCTGCCAGTGGTTTCACTTCGACGACCACCGCCTGGACGATGCGGTGCGTTGGCTGAAGAAGTTGGGCGTGAAGAAGCTACGCACAGGACTGAGCTGGGCTGACAGCCTCCGCCCCAACGCAGATGCCTGGTTCGACCGGCAGATGTCGGCGCTCGACGACTTCGACGTGACGCTCACGTACTGCTTCACGCCGGAGTCGTGCGGGATTGCTGCCCATCATACGTCGCCCCCCCGCTGTCCCGAGCAATTCGCCGAATTCTGCGGCACGATGACGCGGCGATACGCGCAATAGCCGGGCTCTCGCTCAGAAGGGAGCGACGGTGTTCGGCGCGCTCGCGGCAAAGAATTCGTGCGCCCAGGCGAAACGAGTGCGCGCCCGCCGCGCCGCCTCGCAATCGATGTCGCTGTTGCCGACGAACAGCGTCTCGGCCGCCGAGACGCCGCATTCCGTGATGATGTCCAACAGCATCCCTGGCTGCGGCTTCCGGCACGCACAGCCTGCGTCGGGCCGATGTGGGCACAGGCGTATCACGGGATCGGTGACAGCGCCGGCGGTCGCCGCAACGACGGCGTCCCTCAGCAGGGCCGCGGCCGTGGCGTGCGAGATCAACCCATAGCCGACCTGATCCTGGTTCGACGCGACGCCGAGCCGCACGTCCAGCAGCGTCCACGGTATCGCGCCCAGGCGCTCGCGGACACCCGGCATGAGCTCCCACTCGTCAGGCGCGCGCGGACAGGGCTGGCCCGCGACGAGCGTGCGCCTCAACGTATCATCGGCATCGAAGATCACGAGTCGAACGCCCGGGCCGAGCGGACTGTCGTTCGTCACGCCGACATTGCCGCTTCCGAATGCAGCACACTCGCCAGGCGCTGCGAGTAGCGCGCGGCGAGCGCGCGCATCCCGTCCGCATCGGCCCCCGATTGCAGGGCCGCGGCGGCGATGCTCGCGTAGCCGATGCGAAACGCGAGGTAGGCGATCCGAAAGAACGGCATGCGCTGCCGTACGTCGTTGTCGCCGGAGGCCCCAACGTACGCATCGAGCAGAAAACGCTCGGCGCCGGCATCGAGATCCAGCTCGACGACCGCTCCTGCGAGGTCCCACGCCACGTTTTGACAACCGGGGAGGAAATGGTCGTCGTGATGCGACAACGCGTCCGTCTTGACGATGCTGCCGCCGCACGCCAGCCATTCATGTGGCTGCAACCGGCCGTCGCACGCGCTGGTGGGTGCGCGATTCACGATCTCTAACAACTCCTGCGCCGGCGCAAGAGAGGCGAGCCACTCCTCGCCCAGCGCTTCCCGCACGTTGGTTCGCATCATCTCCAGCAACTGTGCCGCCGGCACGTCGGTGGGCGTGCGATGGCGTTCGTCCAGGTAGGCGATATACCGAGCAATCGTCTCCAGCAGCTCGGGCGCCACACCGCCGGCATCGAACGGTGTTCCAGGGAGCCATGGCCGCACGAGAAAGCCGTGGCGGAGTTCGACGGGCGGCGGCCCCCATCCGTCCTCGCTCAGCCGCCGCGCGCGTTGCAGGCGTCGTTTACCGTATCGGCCGAGTCCGACGAATTTCAGGAAGAGCACGTCAGCGTCGCGATCGCCACGCGTCCACAGGAACTTTCGCTGCTCGTGTTGCGGTTGCGCCGCGGGGCGTGGAGCGCCGGCGGGATAGAGCTCGTCCCGCCATGCACCGGCGGAGATGTCGAGCAGAGAACCCGTCAGGCCGTCAGTCAGGCGGCCACTTCGCACCCACAGGGCGTTGAAGTCGCCGGTGAACGTGCGGTGTCGGCGCCAGCGTTCGGCCGCGGCGGAGTGAGCGAATGGGCGCGGGCCGGGATTCCAGCTTGGAAAGAAGACGATTCGCTCGTCAGGCACACCGTGCGACGCCAGCATCTCCGCGACCGATGCGAATGACGAGCCACTCAGCCCGGGTCCTTCGTCCACGATGACGAACAGCGCGTCTTCGGAGGCGCGCACCAGCCCGGCCAAGCGCTCGCCCACATCGCAGGTGCGGGCGAAGGGGTGACCGCGCGGCCGTACCGACACGCTGGTGACGCGAATGCCGAGCTCCGCCAG
>CAZICQ010000031.1:0-4375 GCA_964537775.1 uncultured Gemmatimonadaceae bacterium
CGCCTGTAAGACCAGCGCGGCGAGCACGCGTTGGCGGAAGGTGGGCTCCCCGAACGGCGCCAGAGCGTGAAAAACGGCTCTCGCGCCGTTCGCGTCATGTTGGCGGAGCTTGGCCACGACGGCTCCTTCACGAAGCAGATCGATTGGCATCCAGCTCACTCCACGCCTTTGCTCATCGATCAGCACCGCCGCCGCTCGCGAGATTTCCGGCCAATCCCATGCGGCCATTCCGTGCAGGTACTCTATGCCGCTCACGACGGGTGGCGGAGCCGACGCTTTAGCGGCGTACTGCCGCAACGTCGCGAAGTATGCTTCATCGACGATTCCAGCGGTTCCCGCATGCAACGTGGAGTCGATGCTGATCGCGTCGCGCAGCCAGAGCTTCCAATCCGACGGCGCCAAACCGGACGCAACGCCACGCTCGAACTGCCGGACGCGATACAGTGCTTGCCTGAAGTCGCCGTCGGCGCCCGAGTCTGCACCCGAATGCAACGAATCGAGAGCAATCCTCAGCCGCGCCGACAGGGCGATCGCCGCGACCCGCGGAATTTCGGGCGCCGGTGGAATGGGTGATGTCACGGGTGCGCGGCGACGGCCCGTCAGGGCGGCGTCTAGATCGAACTGCCCTTCCCCGAAGCTGGTCATTCCGTCCGCAGTCGAGTGCAAGAAGCGCGTGCGCTCCGTGCCGAGATCGAGAATCGGGTAATAATCGGAATTGCGCGCCGCGCGCGCTATCAGGTACGGGTGTAGCACAGCACTGCTCGCGAGTCGCATCGCCTCCATACTCCCTGGCTCGATAGGCACCACACGACGCATATCCTCTGCGATTCCCGGGTACTGGAGCACGGACCAATCGGGCTCGCGAAGCGTAGCACTGGACGTGGCGACGACGAGCAGATCGGCGTTCGATGTGAGGAAGATCTGATAGGCTGGGAAGACCGCGTCGAGAGCCGCCAGCACGCTGGTGACCAGGTCGTCATCGATCTCATAGAGGTGCAGCCACTGACCGAATACGCCGTCCGCGGCGAGGTGCTGCCTCACGTGCTGATAGAACTCGACTGTGAACAGACCGGACACGCCGCTTACCCACGGATTGGATGGCTCGGAGAGAATCAGGTCGAAGTGGCGAGCGCTTGCGGCGAACACCGACTTCGCGTCGTCGATCACGAAACGGCTGCGCCGGTCGGTGAAGACGCGCCGATTGGCGGGCATGAACGCGCGCGACGCATTGACGATTTCCGGCTCGATCTCGATCGTCGTCAGGCGCGCGAGATAGGGACTGCCGAGGAGAAAGTGCGACGACATGCCCGAGCCTTCGCCGATGACCGCGCCCTCCCGCGCGCGCGGCGCATGCGCGAGCGTGATTATGGGCAGCAGCACCTGCGTCGCGAGATCTTCCTCGAGGGCGATCTTCTTCACTCGCGGCGAGTACGGTCGCCGCCACACCGCCTCCACGGATGCGTCGGGCTTGCCGTTGGTGGCCAGAGTGAGGATCGCACCCGTGTCGCTGGCGAACCGGCGCACGCTGACCGTTGCCGTGCGGCCATCCTTGTAAAAGGCAAACACGTACGTGCCGGGCTCCGGCACAATCGCATGACGGTAGACGCCGCTCGCCAGAATAGAGCGATCGAAGCGAACGAATGTCGCCGTCGTGGCTACGAGAAAAATGCTGGTGGCGGCAGCGATAACAGGGAGCGGAAACTGAGCTCCCGACCCGGATAGCGCGCGCAAGCGCCTCATGAACTGCGGCTGCGCGCCGGTGGCTTCGTGCGTCTCAGGCCGGCCAGCGCGTGTGAGAATCAGGATGCCCACAGCGATGTCGACCAGCGCGCCGCAGATCAGCAGCGCCTTCAATCCAACCAACGGCATGAGAACGAGGCCTGCCAGAACGACGCCCACGATCGATCCGAGCGTGTTCACGCCGTACACGGCCCCGATCGACCGCTCTCCAGCGCCGGCGTCCATCAGAATTTTCGTGATCAACGGCAATGTGATGCCCGCGCAGAAGGTCGCCGGCACCATCACCGCGATGCAGATCGCGTAGCGCGCGATCCCGAAACCGTGGTAGCCCGCATCACTCGACTTGAAGGTCTCGAGCAAGGTCGCGGTCCAGCGAAACGAGGACACGTACACTGGCAGCGTCGCAATGGCCAGCATGCCCATCGCCCACTGCACGACGCCTAATGTTCGCAGCGGCTGGGCAAACCCGTCGGCATGCCGTCGCATCCAGAACGCACCCGTGGCGAGGCCGAGAATGAACGCCGAGAGCATCAGCTCGAATGAGTGCGTCGCGCTGCCGAGCACCAGCGACAGCATACGGATCCACGCGATCTCGTAGATGAACGACGCCACCGCTGTGCCGAAGGCGATGCCAAGGAGCAGCCGCGAACCGGTGATCGAGCGCAGCGGAAGATGCGCCGCCCACGAATCAGCTTCGCCCACGGAATCGCTCACCAGCTCGTGCCGTGCCGGTTGCTCCAGATCACTCCGGACGGCGGCGAACACCATGAACGCGACCACGAAATTCAACACCGCTGCCGAGAGCAGCGTTCCTGGTAAGCCAAGCCACGCAATCAGCAGGAAGCCGGCGATCAGCACGCCGGCGGCCGCACCGAGGCTGTTCGCAAAGTAGAGCAGGGCCAGTATGTAGCCTTTGCGTTCCACGGCGCCCGGGAGGCGCACGGCACCTGCGGCCATCAACGGAAATGTGCTGCCGAGGAGGACGGATTGTGGGAGAATGAGTATGCCCGCCAAGCCCCACTTGACCACTTGTTGCCCGAAACCGCCTGCGAGCGAAGGAAACCAGTGCGCGTAGGCGAGCGTAGTTGCCGCCACGAATACATCGTGAAAAAAGAATCCGATCAGTCCGATGACAAACTCGACGCCCGCGTACCACAACAGCGGCTGCTGCAGCCGCGATGACCGGTCACCGACGATGAACGCGCCGAGTGACATGCCTCCCAGGAAGATCACGAGCACGATGATCTGCGCGTACGCGCTGTGTCCGACGAACAGACTGAGATATCGGCTCCAAATCGATTCGTAAATCAATCCGGCGACGCCGGAGAGTACGAAGGCAAGGCTGAGGAGTAGGAGCATCGGGCGGGAAAGAGGTGGTCGAAAGCTACGTGGCCGTTCATCGCGCGCGCTGCGACTGCGCGATGTACCGAATGGGTAAAGAAGATGCGCGTCGAGCAAGCACGTGCTTGCACGCCAACTCGGTGCTATCTAAGCTTCTCGTCCCTATGGATATCCGCCAACGACTGCTCGATGCAGCCGCGCGCGTCTATGCGCGACACGGCTTTCGAGGCGCCACAACTCGCCTCATTGCCAGCGAGGCTGGCGTGAACGAGGTCACGCTCTTCAGGACCTTCGGTTCGAAATCGGGGCTGTTCGAGCAACTGCTGCAATGTCGGGCAACGCAGCCGACCATCGGTGGGCTGCCTGATCGCCCGCGCGACCCTGAACGCGAGCTGACCGCTTGGGCGGAAGCGATGCTCGGCCAGATGCGAGCGTCCGCTTCCTTTCTGCGGAAATCGATCGGCGAGTTGGAGGAACGTCCTGATGCGGCGCTCACGGCGTGCCAAGGGCCGACATTCGCCGCCGACGCGCTCCGGTCGTACGTGCAGCGGTTGCGAGACCGAGGTCTTGCGTCGGCGAATAGCGATGTGGACACGGCGATTTCAATGCTTTTGAGCGCGTTCTTTGGCGACGCGATGTGCCGCGACATCATCCCCGCGGCTTTTCCGGAACCCGTCGGGGACGCGCCCCGTAAGTACGTGTGCACCTTCCTGCGGGCCGTGGGAGCTCGCGCAGGCGCAGGCGCCAAGGGCTCGGCGCTCAGACACCGCGCTGTTCACTGAACTGGTTACGACTATCGCACATCGCGGGACCTCCATCTGTCGACTGTCATGATCACATCGCGCCACGCTGGGATGAGCCTCTTCCCGTCAATCGTCCTCCTTCTCACGTTCGCAGGTTCTGCCCTCGCACAGCAGCCATCGCTTCCAGCGCAGTCGCTCCCGGCCACAGCGCTCCGACTCACGCTCGACGATGCGCTTCGCCTCGCCGATCGACAGAGTGAGGCGGTACAGATCGCCCGTGCTGGTGTCACGAGGGCGACTGGTGCTCAGCTCCAAGCCCGGAGCCAGTATTTCCCGCAGGTGAGCGCGACCGGCGCGTACAGCCGCACATTGCGGTCGCAATTTTCGGGGGTCAGTCTCGGCGGTGGCAGCACGGATACGACACATCCGGCGCCACCTGCGCTCTGTGCTCCGAGAATACCGGTGGATGCCACTCCTGAACAGCGGCAGGCGGCGTTGAACGCCGCGATCACGTGTCCGGCCTCGACGGGCGGCTTCAACCTGAGCAAGGT
>CAZICQ010000031.1:4475-39706 GCA_964537775.1 uncultured Gemmatimonadaceae bacterium
TGAACGCCGCGATCACGTGTCCGGCCTCGACGGGCGGCTTCAACCTGAGCAAGGTGGGTTTCGGGGCGCCCAACCAGTGGGTGCTCGGTCTCCAGTTCTCGCAGAACGTCTTCACGGGCGGACGCCTCTCTGGCCAGAGGCAGGCTGCGGCGGCGAACCTGTCGGCCGCCGGCGTGGAAGTCATTGCGCAGCGAGCACAGGCAGCACTCGACGTCACCCAAGCCTACTATGACGCAGTGCTCGCGGATCGCCTGGTCGCCATCGCCGAATCGACGCTGGTGCAGACGGAAGACGTACTGCGGCAAACGCGTCTCGCCCGCCAGGTTGGAAACACGTCAGAGTTCGACCTGCTCCGCGCGCAGGTGACACACGACAATGAGCTGCCGGTGGTCGTGCAACAGCGCAGCGCGCGACACGTTGCATATCTGCGGCTGAAGCAGCTCCTGAACGTGTCCCTCGACGACAGCCTCCAGTTAACGACGCCTCTCGAAAATGCCGCAGCATCGGCCGTTCCGGCGGCGCTGATCAGGACCGCGGGAGCGGCCGATACGGTCACGGCCGATCGCGCGCCGGTGAGAGAATCGGAACAGACGGTTCGTGCGCAGGAGGGCCTGCTTCGCGTTGCTCGCGCCCAACGACTGCCGTCGCTGAGCATTGTGTCGGGATATCAGCGGCTGTTCTTTCCGGCGACGATCTTTCCTCAGCTCAGCGACTTTCGGGAAAACTGGACCGTTGGCGTGTCCGCGGGAGTCCCGCTGTTCACGGGCGGCCGAATCAAAGGTGACGAGCTCGTAGCGGAAGGAAACCTCCAGGATGCGCGTGCGCGCCTGGAGCAGATGCGCGAGCTGGCTGCGCTCGACACGCGTGTGGCGCTCGACGCGATGGCGCAAGCGGAGGCTGCGTTCCGCGCCAGTCAGGGTACGGCCGAACAAGCGTCGCGGGCCTACAGCATCGATCAGATCCGGTACAGGGAAGGAATCTCGACGCAGACGGACCTCGCTCAGTCCCGACTGTTGCTGCAGCAGGCGGAGGCAAATCACGCTCAAGCCGCGCGTGATCTCGCCGTGGCGCGCGTTCGCGTAGCCCTGCTGCACGATTTACCCCTGCAGACGACCGGCGCGTCGATGTCTGCGTCAACGGCTGCGCGCGGAACGCAGCAGCCTGCCCAGCCGCAGGCGGCGACACAACCGTCCACCACGTTGACCACCGCGCCGGGTGCAGCAAGCGGTGTTGTCGGCGCAACGCCAGTTACATCCGGCTCAGGAAATCCGAATCCATGATCGTGACCACCAGTGCATGCCGCGCCTTTCGTGCAACTACCTGTGCGGCGTCCCTCATGCTCAGCGCCGCGGCGGCCGGCTGCCGGAGCAAGGCCGAGAGCGCGACTCCAAAGGCGCCGACCGCTGTCGTTGTCGGGCCTGAGAATGTTGCGATTGCGAAGCAGGACGAAATCACGAATGGCCCGGAGATTTCGGGCTCTCTCGATGCAGCCCTCGACGCGACCATTCGTGCCCAGGTCAGCGGGCCCATACTCGAAACGCTGGTGGATGTCGGCCAGCAAGTACAGAAGGGGCAGCTCCTGATGCGCATCGATGACAGCGCCATTCGCGAACAGGTGCTGTCGGCCCGGGCGGCCGTCACGACGTCGCAGAGCAATCTCGACGTGGCCCAACATAACGCGCAGCGCTCCCGCACCTTGCTGCAAGCCGGCGCCATCGCCCAACGCGATCTCGAGACGAGCGAGAATGCCGCGGCGGCTGCGCGCGCGCAGCTGGAGAATGCGAAGGCGCTACTCGCGAATGCCGAGAAACAGCAGGCGTACACGCGCGTGGTGGCGCCATTCAGTGGTGCGGTGAGTCAGCGCCAAGCAAATCCCGGCGACGTTGTATCGCCGGGAACGGCACTGATCACTATCGTGGATCCTGCAAGCATGAGGCTCGAGGCAAGTGTACCATCCGACCAACTCGTTGCCGTGCACCTCGGAATGTCCGTGGACTTTACGGTGCGCGGGTATCCAGGGCGCACATTCATCGGCCGTGTGACACGCATCAGTCCATCTGCCGATCCGGCGACGCGACAGGTTCCGGTGGTGGTCACGATTCCGAATGTCGGCCGCGCCTTGGTTGCGGGGCTGTTCGCCGACGGCCGCGTGGAGAGCGAGCGGCGGTTAGCGACGGTCATCCCAACGAGCGCGGTCGACGAGCGTGGTGTTAGACCCTCGGTCGTGCGCCTGCGCGCCGGGCGCGCCGAACGAGTAGAGGTTGCCCTCGGCGTTCGCGACGCCGCCACGGAACGAGTCGCCGTCACGAGCGGCATCATGCCGGGCGACACGGTGCTGACAGGCAGCGCGATCGGCATTACCGTCGGCACGCCGGTGAAGGTTACGGCGCCGCCGAACGACGTACGATCTCCCTCGGTATCAACTGCGGCGCCGGCTCCCGCGCGCTGATTCCAGCGGGTTCAAACGATGTTCATATCCGATTTCGCCATCAAGCGACCGATCATCACCATCGTAACGATGGTGGCGCTCGTCGTTTTCGGGATTTTCGCGCTCATACGTCTCGACGTGGATGAGCTGCCGGAGATCAACATGCCCGTGATCTTCGTGGGCATTCCCTATCCCGGCGCATCACCGGATCAGGTCGAGCGCGAGGTCGTGGACCGGATCGAGGAGCAGGTGAACGCGATTACCGGAATCGATCAGGTCACGTCCTCGTCGCTCGACGGCTTCGCGCAGATCATCGTGCAATTCCAGTTTGGCAAGGACCCCGATCAAGCGGCGCAGGACGTTCGAGACGCGATTTCCAGCATTCGCGGCGACCTTCCGCCGGAAATGAAGGATCCGATCATCAAGAAGTTCGATCCGAGCGACCAGCCCATTGTGTCGCTCACAGTCTCGTCGACGGTACTCACGCCCGGCGACCTGACGCGTCTCGCAGATCCGGGCATCACGAAGGATCTGCGCGGCATCAATGGCGTGGCGCAGGTCACCGTGGTGGGCGGTGTGAATCCCGAGATCGCCGTGAATGTGCGTCCAAACGATCTGCAAGCTACGGGCGTCACGGTCGCTCAGGTCGTGCAGGCACTTCAGTCTCAGAATCTCGCCGTACCGGTGGGCCGCGTGAACAGTGCGCTGCAGGAGCGCACGATCCGTCTCAAAGGACGTCTCGAGCGGCCCGAGGATTTTCTCAACGTGCCCGTGGCCCAAAAGAACGGACAGATCATCCGTCTGAGCGAAGTGGCCGACGTGCACGCGCAGCCGGCAGAACAGCGCACGATGGGACTGTTCAACGGCAAGGAGGCGATCGGCCTCGACATCACCAAGACGCGCAACATTAGTACGACCCGCGTTGCCGATGACATTAAAACCAAGGTGAAGGAGATCGAGAAGACGCTACCGCCCGGCGTCCACATCGACATCGTGCGTGATGCCGGCGAGCGCGTGCGCGCATCCGTGCGCAACGTCGAGGATGCGCTGTTCGAGGGAGCGATTCTCACCGTGCTGGTCGTATTTCTGTTTCTCAACTCCTGGCGCTCGACGGTGATCACCGGGCTCGCCCTGCCGGTATCCACCATCTCGGCTTTCATTGCCGTGTGGGCGATGGGGTTCACGCTGAACACGATGTCCCTGCTCGGGCTGTCGCTCGCCATCGGCATCCTGATCGACGATGCCATCGTGGTGCGAGAGAACATCGTTCGGCACATCGAGATGGGCGAAGATCACGTCACCGCGTCACACCGCGGTACGGACGAGATTGGGCTCGCCGTCGCGGCGACGACCTTTTCCATCGTGGCGGTGTTCGCGCCGGTAGGATTCATGGGGGGGATCGCCGGCCAATGGTTCCGGCCGTTTGCGTTGACGATCGCTTGCGCCGTACTGGTTTCGCTGTTCGTGTCGTTCTCTCTCGATCCGATGCTGTCAGCGTACTGGCCCGACCCGCAGACGGAATCGCACGAACGCCGGAATCCGGTCGCGCGAACGCTCGACCGGTTCAACAAGTGGTTCGATCGGCAGGCCGACAACTATAAGAAGCTGATCGGCTGGGCATTGGATCACCGCTGGTCGATGATCGGGATCGCGGTTGCGAGCTTCGTCCTCGCGATCTTTATCCAGACGGTGTTCGGCGGCGGCGGCTTCGTGCCGATCAGCGACCGGTCGGAATTGAACATCGCCATCGAAACGCCACCGGGATCGAGCCTGGAGTACACGCGAATGAAGGCGGACGAAGTGGATCGTCTCATTCGCGCGCGTCCGGAGGTTCGCTACACCTATACGTCGTTGGGCACCGCGAGCGGCTCGGGCGAAGTGGACAACGGCAACATCTACGTTCGCCTCGTTCCCAAGGCGCAGCGCCATCTGAGTCAGGACGCAATCGGTGAAGTGCTGCGTCCCCAGCTCACGCGCCTCGGTGGCGTGACGGCATACGTGTACAACGCGGGCTTCGGCGGCAACCAGAAGCAGATCCAGATTCAGGTGCGCGGCGAGGACACGCCAACGTTGACGAGTGTGGCGTTGCAGATGCAGGCGGCGATGGCAAAGGTCGCGGGGTGCGTCGACATCGGCCTCTCAACGAAGGGGCTTCGCCCCGAGCTGGACATCGACATCAACCGCGGTCTGGCCAGTACGCTGGGCCTCAACGTCGGTCAGGTCGCGTCCTCGCTGCGTCCGGCATTCGCGGGGTTGAAGGCCGGAGATTGGGTGGATCCCACCGGCAAGACGCGCGACGTGACCGTACGACTGGCGCCAGAAGCGCGCAGCACGCCAATGAGTGTTCTCGAATTACCGCTCGCAGCTCAGATGACGCCCTCCGGCGGCACGGCAGCGGCCGGTCCTGGAAACGGATCGTCCGCGGCGAGCGCGGGCCCGGCAGCGGCATCCCCGACGAATGGCGTGCTGCCGCTGAACCAGGTGGCGTCGGTAACGCAGACCATGGCACTCGCGAAGATCGATCACCTCAATCGCGACGAGGTCATCACCGTTGGGGCAAACGTGGAAGGCCGCTCGCTCAGCGAAGTGTCGTCGGACGTGAATGCGGCAATCGGACGTATCCGGTTGCCCGCCGGTGTTCACATCTCGCAGGGCGGTCAGGTCAAGGATCAGGGTACGGTGTTCGGCAGCATCTTCGGCGCTCTTGGAGTAGCCGTCCTGTTCATGTATCTGATCCTCGTCGTTCAATTCGGCAGCTTCCTCGATCCGCTCGCGATCATGGTATCGCTCCCGCTGTCACTCATTGGCGTGGTCATCGCGCTGATCGTCACGCATGACACGCTGAACATCATGAGCCTGATTGGAGTGATGATGCTCATGGGTATCGTGGCAAAGAACGCGATCCTCCTCATCGATTTCGCGAAATGGGCGAAGGAGGAGCGCGGCGTCAGCACGCGCGATGCGCTGATCGAAGCCGGCCGGTTGCGACTGCGTCCCATCCTGATGACGACGCTGGCGCTCATCGCCGGAATGATTCCAGTGGCGCTCGGTCTCGGAGAAGGCGCCGACTTCCGGGCACCCCTCGGACGCGCCGTCATCGGCGGCGTCATCGCCTCGACGATTCTGACCCTCGTCGTCATTCCAACTGTCTACGAGATCCTGGACGACTGGCGAGAGCGAATGCTGGCGCGGCTGCGGATCACTGTCCCAACAGAACATGCTGCGCAGCCGGCCGGTGACTGAGCGGATGTTCGCATCCGGTCCGGGCCTGCCACCGTGAGCACGTTGTACCTGAACGGCCGTTTCGTCGAAGATGCGGACGCAACGGTCAGTGTGTTGGACCGTGGCTTCATCTTCGCTGACGGCATTTACGAAGTCTGGCGTGTCATTCAGGGACGGCTGTTCGAGGCCGAGCGACACCAGGAGCGCCTCGAACGTGGTTTGCGGGAGCTCGACATCGTTCAGCCTCCAGACGTGCGGCCGGAGGCGCTGGCGCGCATTGCCGAACGACTGTTCGCTGCAAATGGAATCAATGGCGGCGAGGCGACGCTGTACCTCGAGATCACGAGAGGGGTAGCTCCACGTTCCCACGCCTTTCCGCCGCAGGGCACCCCGCCGACCGTTCTGATGATGGCTCGGCCGTTTGCTCCCGACCTCCGTCATCAAGAAGCAGGCGCAGCCGCGATCACGACGCCGGACCTGCGATGGCTGCGGTGTGACATCAAAACGGTCCAGCTCCTGCCCAACGTACTGGCGAATCAACGGGCCAAGGAGGCTGGCGCCTTGGAGGCCATTTTCGTTCGCGACGGACGCATCACCGAAGGGAGTCACACCAGTCTCTTTGGCGTGCTCGATGGAGTGCTGCGCACGCATCCGGCCGATCATTTCGTTCTGCCCGGTGTGACACGGGCCGTCGTGCTGGATTTGGCTGCCGAGCTCGGGGTCGCGGTCGCGGAGACGCCAATCGCCAGCGCAGACCTTCCCCGGCTGCAAGAGCTCTTTCTCTGTGGCACCACGACAGATATTACGCCGGTGGTACGCGCCGACGACGTGATCATCGGCCAGGGCGTGCCCGGTGAGCTGACGCTGCAACTCCAACACGCGTTGAGGGCGAGGATGGCGGCGTTGAGCCCGACCACATTGCGATAGCCTACGTGCGCTCCGCCAGCCTCGCGAGCCTCTCACAGTGATTCTCGATCTCGTACAGGTCGCGCGGCATGTAGTTCATACCGACTCCGCTGTCGGGCGCCTGTGGGCGTACATCACGCTGTCAGCAACTGGCATCCTGACAGAGGAAGCAAGTCCGCTGATCGGCGGCCTTGCTTCGAGAACGCACGAGTTGCGCTTTGTGTCTGTCGCAGTATGGATCATGGCCGGCACCTGGAGTGCCGACATCGGGTTGTACTACCTCGGGCGCTGGCGCGGGGATTGGGTGCGCCGGCGATGGCCCAAGCTGCGCATTTTTCTGCTCCGCGCGTTACGACTGGTGCGCCGCCACCCATGGCGGTCGTCGCTGGCCGTGCGCTTCGCCTACGGGCTTCGGCTCACGCTGCCGATCGGGTGCGGAGCGGCGCGAGTACCCTTGTTGGTGTACCTGATTGGCAGTGGCGTGAGCGCCGGCGCATGGTCCTTTCTCTTTACGCTGCTCGGCTGGGCAGCGGGAGAGGCGGCACTCCGCATGCTCGGCCATTTGCGCCGCTACGAATCATTGATCATGGCGGGCATCATCATCACCGTGGCTATCGCGTTTTATCTCATGCAGCGCAGGCACGTCGCCGACGACGTCGTGGAGGTCCTGGCTTCGGGCGATGAAGAGCCGCCGCCGAAGGTGACCGACTAGGAGTTCGCGGCCGCCTCGCGAAGCAGTGCCCATGCGCGCTCCACGTGCAGCGCCTCCGTTCGGATGTTCCCGATCGCCAGCCGAAGCGCGAAACGACCACGCAGCCTGGTATGCGACAGAAAAACGTCGCCGCTGTCGTTGACGCGATGCAGGATGCGCGCGTTCGCGTCGTCGCGCTCTTCTTCGTTCAGGTGAGCTGGCGCCCAGCGAAAGCACACGAGTGAAAGCGGCACCGGGGCCATCGTCTCCCACTCGGGATCGGCGGTCACCCAACTCTCGAATTCGCGCGCAAGTGTAATGTGCCGCCGGAGCCGCTCGGCGAGACCGTCCACGCCGAAGGCCCGTATCACCATCCACAATTTCAAGGAGCGGAAGCGCCGCCCCAGTTGTACGCCGTAATCCATGAGGTTCTCGACCGAGTCCTGCTCGCGCGTGACGAGATACTCGGGAACCAGGGAGAACGCGCGCTTCAACATATCCGGCTGCCGTGTGAACATTGCCGAGCAATCGATCGGCGTGAACAGCCATTTGTGTGGATTCACCACGAGTGAGTCGGCGCTGCCCACTCCGGCGAGCACGTGGCGCATCTCGGGAACGATCGCCGCGACACCGCCATACGACGCATCGACGTGCAACCACATCCGCTCACGCGCGCAGATGGCGGCGACCTGCGGAACGGGATCGATGCTGGTGGTGCTCGTCGTACCGACAGTCGCGACGCACGCGAGCGGCTGGAAACCGTCTGCACGGTCGCGTGCGATTGCCTCCTGCAATAGCTCCGGTCGCATACGAAATTCATTGTCGGTCGGCACGTGGACGACATTTTCGAGCCCGATGCCGAGGGTGAGCGCCGCCTTGTCGACCGACGAGTGGGCTTCCACCGACGTATAGATGCGCAGTCGAGGCAGGTCGCTGCGTCCCGCCATGCCGCGCCTGCGAATGTCCAGCTCCGTCCTGGCCTCACGCGCGGCTGCGAGCGCGAGCATCGTCGAGATCGAAGCAGTATCGTTGATCAAGCCAAACCAGCCGCCGGGCAAGCCGAGCATCTGGCGCAGCCAATCCATGGTGAGCTCTTCGAGCTCGGTGGCCGCCGGCGATGTCTTCCAGAGCATCGCATTGACGTCGAGCGCTGCTGTGAGCAATTCGCCGAGAATGCCAGGTACCGAAGCAGAGATGGAGAAATACGCGAAGAATCCCGGATGATTCCAATGTGTCACGCCGGGCAGGATCTTCGCATGAAAGTCGTCGAGAATCGCGTCCAACGGCTCCGCCGACGCCGGCGGTGATTGCGGCAGGAGATTTCTGATCTCGCCCGGTATCGCACGCGACAGCACCGGGTACCGCGCCGGATGCGCGAAGTACTCGGCAATCCAATCCAGGACCTCGCGTCCCCTATCGGTGAGCTCGGAGGTGGGGAGATCGGACATGTCGCTGGATTACTTCCACCTGAAGATTCGTAAGGCGATGGCAAAGCATACGACCGTCCAGACGACGAGGACGCCCAACTGCGCGGCGACGAGAGGAAGCGTCGCGCCCCTCAGCATCGTGGCGCGCAGCGCATCGTTGGTCGCCGTGAGCGGCAACGCCTTGATGAACGGTTGAAAAGCGCGCGGAAAATTTTCCGATGAGAAGAACACGCCCGACAGTATCCACATCGGCAGCTGCACGAGGTTCATCCATCCCGACACGCCTTCGATCGTCCGCGGTCGAGCGGCGATCAGAAGGCCCAAGCCGCCGAAGGCCAGCGCGCTCAACGCGCAGATAGCGCCGAGTTGCAAAACCGACCCCCGCATCGGAACGCCGAAGAAGAGTACGGCGAAACCGAGCAGCACTACGATCTCGACGATCAGCATTGCGATACGCGAGATCATGAATGACAGGAGATACTGCGCACGCGACATGGGCGTGGCGACGAGTCGCTTGAGGAGGTTCTTCCGCCGCGCGTCGACAATGGCGAAGCCGAGGCCCCAAATTCCGCCCCCCATGATGTTCATGCCCAACAAACCCGGAACGACAAAGTCGATATACCGTGCTCCGCGCTCGCGGACCTTGCGCTCGGTAAATACGACAGTGTCGCGCCGTCCGGCGCCGCGCTGAAGGGCGTCGTCGGCCAGCAGGCGCGCGGTGCGTGCGTCCGGGCGTGTGTCGTCGAAAAGATATTCCACCCGGTCCCGCGCGACGGGTACGACGACGAGCGCGACGCGCCCGGTGCGCAGCGCCTCCTTTGCGCTGTCTGGCGACAAAACGTCAACAGCGATTCCGGAGTTCCGGCGGAGCGCAGCCGCGCGTTCCGCAGCGGTCGCTGATGTCGACACGACGCCGACGTGCACCACGTCCGGGGGACGGTTTCTGAACGCGATCCCCAGGCCGATGGCAAGGAGAATCGGAAATCCGAATGTCCAGAACAACGCCTCGGGTTCGCGCACGAACTCCTTGAAGCGGACACTCGTCAGCTCGGCGAGCGACGAGAAGGAACGTCCTCTTGCCGTGGACGCGGCATTGCTTTCCAAGAGCCCGCCGTGCAACCGATCACTCATCGCGAAGCTGCCGCCCGGTGAGCGAGACGAACACGTCCTCGAGGCTCGCCGAATGCGTGCGCAGTTCCGCCAGCGGTAGGCTGCGCCGCTCGAGCTCTGCCAACAGTGCGGGGATGACCTCGTGCGGATGGCTCACCTGCAACTCGAACGTCCCATTCGATGCGCGCACGGTACGAACGCCCGGCAGCAGCTTGAGATCGCGATCTGTGATCGTCCGTGTGCCCTCGCCGACGGCGAACTCCACGACGTGCTCGGCGCCCAGCGAGCCGATGAGATCGCGGGGCGTTCCGGCCGCGATTACACGGCCATGATCCATGATCGCGACTCGCTCGCACAGCCGCTCCGCCTCCTCCATGTAATGCGTCGTGAGGAGAATCGTGCGTCCGATCGCCTTGAACTCACCAATCAGATCCCAGAGCTGCCGCCGCGATTGCGGGTCGAGACCGGTCGTCGGCTCGTCCAGAAAGAGCAGGTCGGGGTCACCTACGATGGCACAGGCCAGCGCGAGTCGCTGCTTCTGGCCTCCTGACAGCTTTCCGACCCGCGCGTCGCGCTTTTCGTCGAGTTGCACCACGTCGATGACCTGTTCCACTGATGGTCCGCGCTCATAAAAGCTCCGAAACAAGCGCACAGTCTCGGCGACGGTGAGCTTCTCGCCGAGCTGCGTCTCCTGAAGCTGAATACCGAGCCGCTGCCGAAGCTGGCGCTCGTCCACATCCCACCGAAGCCCAAGTAGCTCCACCTCGCCGCTGTCGGCGCTCGTCAGTCCCTCGCAGATCTCGATCGTGGTGGTTTTGCCGGCACCGTTCGGTCCGAGCAGGCCGAAGCACTCTCCGCTAATCACGGAGAGATTGATACCGTCGACGGCGACGACGTCCGCGTAGCGCTTTCGAAGCTGTCGGACGACGAGAGCGGGAGCGCCCGGGTTGGTGAGAGGCACGGCGAATGATAGCCGAGCGCAAAGCCCAGTCGAAACCTTCGCCTCTGGCCCGCGTACAGTATTCCATTCCCATAGGTCGGGCCATGCTTGTAGTCCTTGCGACGGCCTTCGCGCTCCAGGTGCAGGTCACCGTGCAGCAGAAGGCGTCCGACAGCACCAGGAAAGCCGCATCCGTGGGCGCCGGTGCGCGAGTGCACCGGCGCGAGCCGCGACGGCTTCCCGTCACGCCGGAGCTGCTCGCCACCGCGTTCAAGGACGAGAACGCGAGGGCGCTTCTGGGTCGCGCACGCAGCGAGCGGATGTCGCAAGATTCGGCTCTGATCGCGTATGAAGCGACAACCTACCAGCGGATCTCCGCCGGTATGGGCTTTTCCAGGATCGGACGCGACCGCTTGATCTTTCGCCAGGAGGGTGCGACGCACGTGCGTTGGCAGCGCGGAGTGGGCGCCTGGGTCGACGTCACCGGGGCGCGCACAGCGATTCCCATTGCACCGGACGAGGCGCGGGAAGAGACGCGCGAAGAGATCAACTCCTCTGACATCTCCCCGATTCCGTACTTTCCCGGTGTCGAACCGTTGATCTCCTTCAACGACAATGGTGCGGTAGCCCAGCAGGTCGACGAACGCGAGCTCGTCAACCCGCTCGCCGAAGGTTCCGAAGCGTACTACACGTACGAAACGGGCGACTCCATCACGTATCGGCTTCCTGGTGGACGCACGATTCAGCTGCGGGAGCTTCGGGTTCGTCCACGAAGACTCAAGTGGAACGTCGTCGTTGGCTCGCTCTGGTTTGATGCCTCGACTGGCCAGGTCGTCCGCGCGGCGTATCGGCTGTCGGACCCGATGGATATCTGGGCCGTTGCCAAAGACGAGGACCCGCATGCGATGGACGATGTCCCGGTCTGGGTGAAACCCGTGATATCGCCGATGCATGCCGAGGTGAGCGCGATAGCGATCGAGTATGGGCTGTATGAAGGTCGCTTCTGGTTGCCGCGAATGAAGGCTCTGGAGGGCAGCGCACAGGTGAGCTTCATGCACATGCCGTTCAAGCTCGAGCAGAACTTCCGCTACCAATCGGTAAACGCCGATCTCGAGCTGCCGCCAATCGTCGTGAGCGGACCGCGACTCGACACGTTGCCCGACTCGCTGCGGATGAAGGTGCGCGACTCGCTCCGCGTGGCGCGGCGGGCAGAGCGCGATTCGGTTCGGCGAGGGCTCAAGCAGCGCCCGAAGAGCGCCTGCGATACGGCGGACTATCGTGTCATCTCTCGGTACCGGTACTCGGGAGCGCACCTGGCTGTCGCCACCCGGGTGCCCTGTGATCTTTCCAAACTCGAGAACTCTCCCGACCTCCCCAAGAGCATTTATGATGATGGTGAGGAGATTTTTGGCGTCACCGATCGCGATGCGCTCATCGCGGCAGCGCGGTCCATGGTCGTCCAGCCGCCTTTCATGTTGGGCCGTGGAACGCTGCCGCCGCCAACGGTGAGTTGGGGCGCTCAGTTCATGCGCTACAACCGCGTGGAAGGCTTCTCGTTTGGCGGTCGCGTGGAACAGCAGCTCGGGGGTGGATATGCCGCCTCCGCCGAGGGCCGAATCGGACTGGCCGATCTGGAACCAAACGTCGAATTGAGAGTCTCACGCACGAACCTGGTACGCACGCTGAGCATCGGCGGCTACAACCACCTCGTGTCCGCCGGTGATTGGGGTAATCCGCTGAGCTTTGGCAGCTCGCTCTCCGCGCTGCTGTTCGGCCGCGATGAGGGCTTTTATTACCGCGCCAGCGGTGTCGACTTTGCCGGAGGCGCCGAGGAGGGCACTGGTGGTCGCTGGCGTGTGTTCGCGGAGCAGCAACGGACGGCGTCGCAGAATACGAGCTTTTCACTCGGCCCGGCCTTCACGCCAAATATCGCCGTCCGCCGTGCGACGTATGTTGGCGGAGCGTATCGCTTTCTCAGTGCATATGGCGAGAACCCGTTTGGTTTCCGGCTCTCCAGCGACATGCGCCTGGAAGCCGCTGCCGCCAAGGATTCAGTGTACGGCCGCGGTGCGCTCGACCTCACCGCATCGCACGGTCTCGGCGGCGATGTCGTCGGCGCGCTCACCGTGTCTGGCGGCAGCTCGCTCGGCGCGCTGCCTGAGCAGCGGCGATGGTTTCTCGGCGGCACCCAAACGATCCGTGGTGAGCGCCCGGATACGGCACTCAGTGGAAATGCTTACTGGTTCGGGCGCGTAGAGTTGGGGCGTCAATTTGGAGCAGTCCGGCCCACGCTCTTCAGCGATGTCGGTTGGGTAGGTGACCGCTCGCACATGGCTCAGATCGGCCGCCCGCTCAGCGGAGTGGGATCCGGCGTATCGCTGATGGATGGCCTCATTCGCTTTGATCTCGCACGCGGTCTCTATCCGCAGCAGCGTTGGCGCTCCGACTTTTATTTGAACGCGCGCTTCTAGAATCCAAATCCTCAGATCGGCCGCCTGCCATGCCCTGCCTGCTCGCGCTGCTCGCTCTCGCAGCACCACGTCTTGTCATCGTCCTGACATGGCTGTTCACGAACTGGTTCAAGGGGATATTCCCGTCGATTCTCTGGCCGGTGCTCGGCTTTTTCTTCCTACCAACAACCCTTCTCTGGTATACGGCCGTTCAGCATTGGTTCGGTGGAGTATGGACAGTGTGGCCCGTTATTGGACTGATCCTGGCGCTGATCATCGACGTGTCGCCCGCAAGTCACCGCCGTCGGCGAGAGACCTGAAGGATCGGGAGCTCTGAGCAATCTTGACAACTTCCTTCACACGTGAATAACTTCGTGCCGGTGACGTCTTTCCGTTTTGGCCGGCGGGCCATGGTCATGTGCAAGTGTCGCGAGAGCCAACCCTCGGTTGGGGATCTCGGGCTGCGCATGTAGCGTCAACGACGACGTCAGCAGGCAACGCTCCGGTCCTCCTCCGCGGACTGGGGCGTTTTTTGTTGCAGCCTCCGTTCAAGACTCCGTAGCCACTCCTCAACCGAGCCCGATCATGAGACCCATCGCGGTATATCACGAGCACCCGGACTGGTTCAAGCCGCTCTTCGCGGAGCTGGACCGGCGTGGCGTTCCGTACGAGCGCCTCGATGCCGCAAACCATGTGTATGACCCGGCTGAGACGGAATCGCCGTACTCGCTCGTGTTCAATCGCGCCAGCCCGTCGGCTTACCTGCGGGGGCACGCGCAGTCCACGTACTACACGCTGCACTGGTTGCGTCACATCGAGCGCCTCGGCGTGCCGGTGGTAAACGGATCGGCCGTGTACGCAATCGAGCTGTCGAAGGCGACGCAACTGGACGTGCTGGAGCAGCTCGAGCTCCGATATCCGCGTTCATTCGTCATCAACGACCCGTCGCGTGCGCTCGACGCTTCACGGCAGCTTCGTTTTCCCGTGCTCGTGAAGGCCAACGTTGGCGGCAGCGGTGCCGGCATCGTGAAATACGACAGCGAGGAGGCGCTCGCTGGCGCGGTGGCTCGCGGCGATGTGCAGCTCGGCGTCGACGGTGTAGCGCTCGTCCAGGAAGCAGCGCCGTTGCGCGACGGTCACATCACGCGCGTGGAGACGTTGAACGGCAACTATCTGTATGCGATCAACGTCTATCCGGCAGTCGGCTCGTTCGACCTCTGTCCCGCCGACGCATGCCAAACGACGACCGGCGTCGAGCTCGTCCGCGGCGCCTGTGCCATCGATGCGCCGCGAACGGGTCTCCGAGTCGAACGCTACGATGCGCCTCGTGACATCATCCAGCAGGTGGAGCGGATCGCCCGTGCGTCGCATCTCGACGTGGGCGGTATCGAGTATCTCGTCGACGACCGCGACGGTCGAGTGTACTACTACGACATTAACGCGCTGTCGAACTTCGTCGCCGACGCGTCGAACGTCATCGGATTCGATCCATTCGTGTCTCTGGTGGATTATCTCCTGGCGCGCGCTGCCGCCTCGACGCGCACGCCGAACGCAGGCTCCCATCGCGCGCCGGCGGCAGCCGCAATCGCCACCGCTGGCCACGTTCCACTCGCGGCGGGTCGCGCTTCCTTATGAGATACGGATACTGGATGCCGGTGTTCGGTGGCTGGCTTCGCAACGTCGCCGACGAAGAGATGGATGCATCCTGGGAGTACGTCAAGCAGCTTGCGTTGCGCAGTGAGCAGATCGGATTCGACCTCACCCTGATTGCGGAGCTGCTGCTCAACGACATCAAGGGTATCGATGCGCCGTCGCTCGACGCCTGGTCGACGGCCGCGGCCCTCGCGGCGGTGACGCGGCGGTTGGAATTGATGGTCGCGGTGCGCCCGTCGTTTCATCCGCCGGCCATCCTGGCCAAGACGGCGGCGAACATCGATCGGATTTCGGGGGGTCGCCTCTCGCTGAACGTCGTCAGCGCCTGGTGGAAAGACGAGGCGCGGCGATACGGCGTGTCATTCGACGAGCACGACGATCGGTATGCGCGGACGCGCGAGTGGCTCGACGTCGTAGACGGGGCCTGGAACGAGCGTCGCTTCTCCTACGGCGGCCGGTACTACCGCGCCGACGATCTCGTGCTCGAGCCGAAGCCGCTGCATAACGAGCAGAGGCAGCGCCCAACGATCTACGCCGGGGGAGAGTCCGATGCGGCGAAAACGATGATCGCCGAGAAGTGCGATGCGTACGTCATGCACGGAGATCCGCCCGACCGCGTCGCCACGAAAATCGCCGATATGCGGCGGCGGCGCGACCAGGCAGCGGATCGCCTCGGACGGGAGCTGCCGCCACTCACCTTCGGCGTCGCCGGATACACGATCGTTCGTGATTCTGAAGCCGAAGCTCAGCGCGAGGTGGCGCGCATCACCAATGTCGCTCCCGGGTCGCCCGGCTACTCGAACTACGCGGACTGGATTGGCAACACGCAGCTGGAACAGCGCGTGTCGCTCGAGGACTATTCTGTCTCCAACCGCGGTCTCCGCTCCGGACTGGTGGGCACAGCGGATCAAGTGGCAGCACGCGTTCAGGAGTTCGAGGCCGCCGGAGTAGACCTCCTGCTGCTGCAGTGCAGCCCCCAGCTGCAGGAAATGGAGCGCTTTGGCGAAGAGGTGATCGGCGCGCTCAACGGCACACCGGCCTAGCGGCAGCGGCGCGGAGTCGGTGCGTGGCGCCGCTAGCTCGCCGCTCCACGGCGCCCTTCGGCTCGGCGCACCAGTACCTCGAGCTCGCGTGCGCGCAGGTCCAGACGATGGTGTGTGCCGACGATGCCCACTCGAAGGTGGCTCAAGGTGAGCTGTCGTCCCTTTTCGAGCTCGCCCGCGTTGTCATAGCGCACACTCTCGCTGCCGTCCACGAACGTGACGCCGCCGGCGCCGACGACTTCAGCGATGTGACCACGTACGATCAAGGCAGTGTCTTCATCGATGCCGAGACCGAACAGCTGAGTGTTCTGCGCCACGACCACAAAAAGACGCTGCAGGCGGCGACGCTGCGAGAAGTGTGTGTCTACGATCGTATCGAATCCGAGCAGCCCGAGACCGGGACCGATATACTGCTCCACCAGATTGCCCTCTTCGTCGATCTCGCCTCCGGCCATGGTCAGCTCCGTCAGCGCGGCCGCGCCGGCGCTCGTCCCGCAGATCACGCCGCCACGCCGGTACGCTTGCTTTATCGCGCGCAAGGTTCGAGAGCCGGCAAGCGTTGAAACGAGCTTCACCTGATCGCCCCCGCCGAGGAACACGCCGCGCGCCGCGTCGATCAGGTCAGCGATCTCGCGGTCGCGAGCGGCTTGTCCGCGACGGAAGAAGGGCAGGTGAACGTTGGTCGCGCCCGCCTCGCGAAAATCCGTCGACCACTGTGCGGCGCTCTGCCTGGGATTCATGGAGGCGGCGGTGAGCACCACAATCAGGCCACCCCGGCGAGCGCCAGTCCGTTCGAGAAATGCACCGAATGCATGGCCCTCGAGTTGGAGTGCGCCGCCGATGAGGATCAGCGTGCCGGATGCCTGATCCGACAGTGCCCGTCGAGTGGTCGCGTCGACGACGTGCGGAGGCGCGCCGTCGCCGCCGCGATCAGTCGGCAACCGCACCATCGCCGCTTTTCTCGCCGATCAGAAATGCCGCGAGCGCCGCGGCGACCTGCGGCGCGGCTGGAGTGTCGGGCGTCAACGGACCGGCGTCTTCGGCCTCTCCGCCGTGTTCGCACACGATGCGGCCGCGTTCAACTCGACCGGTGGCACTCGCGCACTCGAGATCACAATCCTTGAGCTGGTCGTCCTCGGTGAACACGGCCACACGGCGACCCTGCTCTCTCAATTGGTCCTGTAGCCGCCATTCGCGAACGGGACAGATGACGAATCCGTGGCGCTCGACTCCGTCGGCTACAACGGCCACCAGCCGGCGCGCGTTTTCGCTTTCGCGGTAGCGGGCGGGTACGTCCGTGAGCTCCGTGTCGAGAATCACCGCCAAAGCCGAGCGGGAATATGGAAGGCCGTCCTGGAGAAGCGATGCGGGTGAGAGATCCAGGATATCGTTCGCCGTCACGTTGTCGGCTGCCTGCGACAGGCGCTGGGCGCGGCACCGACTCCGATGCTGCAGTCTGCCTGCCAGGAGCGAGGCCGCTTCGGCGCGCCCACTCCCTCCGGTGATCCCGCAGAGGATCCGGCGCTCGATGCGTAAGGTGCCAGGATACTCCGCGATCGCTCGCAACTCCTCCAACTCCGGCGCCAACGAATCCAGTGTCCCCGCGAAAGCGCGCTGTACCACTTCGAGCGCGACTGTCGCCACCCGGAGCGCCACCTGCTCGTGCAGGTACTCGAATACCAGAGTGTAGGTCCCCGGTGCTTCGCTACCGCGCGTACGGCCGAAGCCCACTCTGTGGCCGATCATCGATTGGAGCTCGAGCGCCACATGCTCCACGATGTGCGCCGCGTAGGTGCCGCGCCGCAGACGGATCACGAACCCACCGCGTTCGCCGATACTGCACTGGTGCTCTACGAGACCCGGCATGACCCGAAGTAGCGCCTCGGTAAATCCCGGGACATCTGCCGACGAGATCTCTTCGTACGCGCCGAGCGCGAGGTCCACTCGCACCACCGGACCGCGCGACCAGAAGTTCGCGCCGCGCACCACATGCAGCGCGGTCATGCGAATCTCGCGGTCCGCGGCAGGTATCGCCCTGGCCGTCACAGCGCCGCTCGCTCTCGCACCAGAGCCAGCGTCTTCTGCACTTTGTCCGCGAGCACTACCACGAGATCGTCCTCGCCGAGTGCCGCGAGGGCGTGCAGTACGGCGTCGGCTTCGTCCGGAATCGCCATCACGCGCTCGTCAGGCATTCCGGCCTCGCGGAGGCCACGGCGGATGAGCGCGGTGATCTCGCCGGGCTCTCGCCCCCGAAGATCGGCATCCTCTTTTATGATCACTTCATCGAAGCGCGCCGACAGCCGGCCGGCGTCGATGAGATCTTCGTCGCGCCGATCGCCTGGCACGGTGACCACGCCGATGCGCCGGCGCACGGGCATTTCGGCAATGAACTCGATCAGACCCTCGATCGCCGCCGCGTTATGCGCGTAGTCCACCAGAACGCGCGCGCCGTTTGGCAATCGGATCACATTCAGTCGTCCCGGTGTCAATGACGGAGACGGGAAGAACGAGAGCAGCCCGGCGCGAATGTCATCATAGCGCATACGTTGAACGTAGGCGCTCGCGATCGCGGCGAGAATGTTCTGCTGCTGGAAGCGCGCGTGGCCTCCGATCATGAGCGGAACCTCGCGGACCGTGGCGATGGGTATGCGCAGGCGCCCGCGACGGATGACGAACTGCCCCTGGTCGACGCACGCGGCGATGCCACCGCGCGCGACGTGGTCCTCCAGCACATCGTTCTCACCCGCCTCGCGGGTGGAGAACAGCACCACGTCCGCCGATGTCCGATCACGCATCGCGTACACCAGCGCATCGTCGGCGTTCAGCACCGCGTGCCCGTCGCGTTTCACCACACTGGCGATGACACTCTTCACGTCAGCAAGCTGCTCCAGGGTGTGGATGCCACGCATCCCGAGGTGGTCCGCAGAGACATTCAGAATGACGCCAACGTCGCACTCGTCGAATCCCAGGCCGGCCCGCAGAATGCCACCGCGGGCTGTTTCCAGCACGGCGACTTCGATCGTCGGATTCGAAAGAATGATGTTGGCGGCGAACGGCCCCGTCATGTCGCCTTCCATCACCATGCGGTTCTGCACGTAGACGCCGTCCGTGGTCGTGAAGCCGACCAACCGGCCGGTGTTCCGGAACAGGTGTGCGATGAGCCGTACAGTGGTCGTTTTCCCATTGGTTCCGGTGACCGCGATGATGGGAATCGTCGTCGCAGCGCCGGGTGGATAGAGCATGTCCAGAATGGGCGCTCCGACATTGCGCGCCCTCCCCTCGGTCGGGTGCGTATGCATTCGGATGCCCGGCGCCGCGTTCACCTCGAGAATCACCGCATCGTTCTCACGAAACGGTACGGAGATGTCCGGCGTGAGCACGTCGATACCGGCGATGTCCAACCCGACGATTCCTGCTGCCATCTCGCACGCTGTCACGTTGTCCGGATGCATCTCGTCGGTGCGGTCGATTGACGTTCCTCCGGTGGACAGGTTCGCCGTGCCGCGCAGATGAACGATCGTCATCGCCGGCGGCACATCGTCGAGAGCCCACCCGTGCTTACCGAGAAATTCGGAGGTGCGGTCGTCCATCGGCAGCCGCGTGAGGATTTTCGTGTGGCCGAAACCGCGGCGCGGATCCAGATTCGCTCGCTCGATCAGCGCGCGAATCGACGACGCGCCATCACCAACCACGTGCGCCGCCACACGCTCGGCGCACGCAACGACTTTGCCGCCAACGACCAGAACGCGGTGGTCGCGTCCCGCGGCGAAGTGCTCCACCAGGACGCGAGATGACACGTCATGCGCGAGCGCCCAGGCGTCGCGCACGGACCCTGCATCGTCCAGACGTCCGGAGATGCCGCGCCCATGACTCGCGTCGACCGGCTTCAGGATCACGGGATATGTGAGCTCCGACGCGACATCCAGTGCCTCGTCCAGCGTGCGGACGACCTCCCCGCGAGGCACGGGTAGTCCCACGTTGCTCAGCACACGTTTCGTGTCTTCCTTGTCCTGGGCGATCTCCACACCGATTCCGCTCGTGAAATCGGTCATCGTCGCCTGAATCCGCCGCAGGTTGCGTCCGAGCCCGAGTTGGATCAGCGATCGCGAGTTCAGCCGCCTCACCGGGATCGCCCGGCGACGCGCCTCCTCCACGATCGCCGCCGTGGACGGTCCGAGCCGCACCGTCTCGTACAGCTCGCGAAGCTCCGCCATGAGCGCCTCGCTGTCCACCGGCTCGCCCGCGATGCACGCACGAATGAGCTGCGCGCCCCGGTGCACGCTTTCGAGCCCCACCTCCTCTTCTTCGTAGGCGACAATCACCCACCAGACGCCTTCGTCACCAGAGGGTACTACGCGACCGAAACTGACGTCGCCGCCCGCGAGCGACTGTAGCTCGAGTGCCACATGCTCGAGGATGTGCGGAAGCGATGTGCCCTCGTACAGGCGATCGGCAAAGCCGCCGGTCGCACCGCGCGAGCAGGGGTGCTCGTGGAGCGTTGGCAGCGTTGCAAGAAGACGGTCGGAAAAACCAGGGAGTTCCGCTGACGTGACGTCCGCCAACGCACCGAGAGTGACGTCGCAGGCAATAACCGGAGCGAGACGCCAGTAATTCGGTCCCCGTAGTGCACGCACTCGGGTGACACGTAACTCCGAAGGATCAGGCGCTGCGAGGTCCAGACCGGCGCCGCCGGTTCTTGGGCTGCTCATGTGCGAGGTGCCGTTCGCGATTGAGTGACGATGACATCTCGCGATTTGGCAAGACGCACACCGGCGCCTACTCCGGCAGGCGTATTTCCAGGGCTCGCTTGGCGGCGCCGGCGACTGGCCACTGGGTACGCGAGCCGGTATAGTAGACCACCCTCGCCGCTCGCGACTGCCGCACGCCCATGGAGCACCTCGCCTCGATTGTCGCCGACCGATACACCATCGAGCGCGAGATCGGCCGTGGCGGCATGGCGACCGTGTACGTCGCGTGGGATGAGCAGCAGCAGCGCCGTGTCGCGCTCAAGGTGCTCCGTCCGGAGATCGCGAACGCCGTGAGCACGGAGCGTTTTCTGCGCGAGATCCGTCTGACAGGGAGCTTTCAGCATCCTCATATCCTCCCGCTTTATGATTCCGGCCTGCACGGGGAGCTGCCCTTTTACGTCATGCCCTTTATCGAGGGCGAATCGCTGCGCGACCGCATCACCCGCGAAAAGCAGCTCCCGATCGATGATGCGGTGTCTGTCGCTCTGCAGGTCGCGGAGGCGCTCACCCATGCGCACGCGCACGGCGTCCTGCACCGCGACATAAGTCCGGCCAACATTCTATTGGCTGAAGCGTCGGGGGGAGGACCGGCGGTATTCGTCGCCGATTTCGGCATCGCGCGCGCTGTCGGGGAATCGGAAGGGGAGCGCTTGACCTCTACGGGAGTCGTCGTCGGCACCGCCGATCACATGAGCCCAGAGCAGGCAGCGGGCGATCGACAGCTCGACGTGCGCACCGATGTGTATGCCCTGGCATCCGTGCTCTTCGAGATGCTCGCCGGCGTGCCGCCGTTCAGCGGCCCAACGATTCAATCCGTGCTCGGACGCAAAGTGACGTCGCGAGCGCCAAGCGTGCGTGAGCTGCGGCCGTCGGTGCCGGAGCCACTGGAAAGGGCAATCGCCAGGGCGCTGGAAACATCCCCCGCCGATCGTTTCGACAGCGCGGAGGAGTTCGCCGCGGCGTTGAGGCACCGGCGCACGACCGCAGAGTTCCTCGCAATGACGCGTCGCTCAATGCGTTCTGGCGCACGCCGGGCAGCACTCATCGCGAGCGTCGGCGTCGGTGTCGTGGCACTGAACGCGATTGGCATCGGCATCTGGAACGCACCAGGGCGGCTGTTGTCCCGAGGGCTCGATGCCCTGGAGCAAGGCCGATTGGGGGAGGCGCAGGCTCTCCTCCGCCGCGCGGCCGCGCGGACGACGGGCCCGACCTGGGCACGTGCGAATCTCGGCCTTGCCGAGGCACTGCTGCTGAGCGGCTCGGACACTGTAAACGAGTGGCGCAGCGCCGCCGCCGCTGGCGCTGCCGACAGTGCCGTTGCGCCTGGAGATCGCGCTCGCGCCATCGCACTGGCAGCGATGGCGCGTGGCGATTACGTGCGCGGTTGCCAAATCCTCCGCCATGCGGCGGCAACCGATCACCTGGCCGCGCTCGAGCTCATCGACTGCGTCCGACGCGATCGCGTCGTTGTGTCTGATACGACCAGTCCCTCCCGATGGCGCTTTCGTTCGAGCTACGACGAAGGCGTTCGGGTAGGGCGTCGCGTCGTCGATGCCCTTGCGCCCGACAATGCTCTGCGCCGTGTGGGATATCGGGAAATACTCGCTCTCCTCAGACCCGAAAATCGCGCCGGTCGTTTCGGTATAGCGGAGGCAGATCCGAACGCTGCCTTCGTCGGCTTTGCCGTATTGGATCACGATGCGCGGCTCGGCGACACGGTTGCATTCGTGCCGTATCCGCTGCAGGCGTACATGCGCGGCCGCGTGCCTGTGAATGCAGCGCGCAACGAACGGGCACTCGAGCACGACCGCGCGTTGCTTCGCGAGTTAGCCGAACGCTGGTCACGCGACTTCCCCGCAGATCCGGCAGGTCACATCGAGCTCTCCCGCTGGTTGGAGCTGGCAGGCACACTCACCGGTGTCCGGCCCGGGGACCCGTCCGCGGTAAAGGAGATCGCTACAGCGCTCCAGCTCACCCGTGTACCCGCGGAACGCGTGCGGATCGCTCGTGCCGAAGCACGTCTGCTTGTGAAGCGCGGCGCTTTCACACGGGTCCGTTCGCTCGTGGATTCGGTTCTGGCCTGGCCGGATTCCGTCCTGCTCACCGCAACGGATGATGCCGCCGCACTCGCCGCGCTCACCGGCCGCCGGGAGGAGACCGTCCGATTCCTTCAGAGCTCGCCCGACAGCGCGGTATTCTATCTGCCTAACGGCCGCAGTTACCGCCCGCGACCGGAGCTCCTGCAAGCGTATTCGGCGGTGTTCGGATACGCGGCGCTCGGCGGGCCGGTGGACAGCTTGAACGCAGCCCTCGCCGCGTTCGACGCGCGTCTGGCGAGCTACACGAGCCCTTCGCTGCGAGACTCCGTGCGCGCGGCCCTTCTGGAATACCCGTTGAGCCTTGCCGTACCGGTGCTCGGACCCGCCGTCGTGGCGAGCCTGCCCGGCATCACGGCGCGGGCCGTTCGCGTTCAGCAGGCGCTAGCGCGTGGCGACCGGTCAGGCGTGCGCGCGCAGCTCGACTCGATCATGTTGGTGCGTTCTGCTCGTCTGGCAGCCAGCACGACGCTCGATCAGACCTACGCCGAGTCGTGGCTCCGGGCGGCCATCGGCGACACCGCTCGTGCCGCCCGGCAGCTCGATCTCACGCTCGAGGCGCTGCCGACGCTGCCAGCGACGGCATTCGAATCCGTACCCGAGGCAGCGGCGCTCGGACGGGCTATCGCCTTGCGCGTTGCTCTGGCAAGGGCGCAACGGGACACACCCACGGCGAGACGCTGGGAAGAAGCGCTGGCTGCACTCTGGGGTCGTTCGCAAATTGCTCAACCGGGCCCTCGACAATGAATCGTTGGGCGGTAGATAGTATTCGCCATATTGCAGCACACTCGCATGACCCCACCAGAGAGGGAGTGATCATGATCAGCCGACGGAAGGGGCAGCCGCTGTATATAGGCGGGACGAAGTGCCTGCTTGTCCTGCTGTGTGGCGCATCTTTCATCTCGTGCTCAAGGCGGCTCAACACGTCCAGTGACGTGGCCGCGCATGTGAGACTCCAGCGAGGGCCCTGCACGCTCCCTCCATTGCTTAATGCACCTGGCAACGGCAACGACGCCGGTGTGGCCGGCTGGATCGCGGCCAACTTGCACTTCACCGGCGGCAGTGACCGCAAACAGCGAGGCAAAGCGCTGGGCCCCAAGGTCTACCTTCGAATCACCGCCGAAGGCCGGGCGAATACAGTCGGAAATTCGTGTATGTCGCCGGGCAAGTACTATGTCGTGGATTCCATAGCGTACGAGGACGTCCCTGGGCAGCAGTTCGAGGGATGGCCGACTTGGACGACAAGCGGACCGGCGTATCTGTACGTATTTCAAGACAGTAATGTCCCGAGCGGCCTTCACTACGGCGTGTTCATGATAAACTCTGATGGTACGAGTGGAGTCCTGGCAGACGGACCCATCGCCGTGTGCAGCCATGCGCCGGACGCGAAATCCCAAGCGCAATGGGGCTTTGGTCCACATGACCCGAGTTGCTGGAGCGGCGCGCCAAAGCTCGAGCGGCTCGACGAAGACGGTGATGGAGCGCCGACACTATTGCAGGACGCCGCGAACTCGGGCTGGTTCACGTGCGATCAGGGTTGCTGCACCGCGACAAACATGTGGTCCCTCATCTAAACGCTCTGCTCTACCACGAACGCCGTTTTCGCAATTCTCGATCGTTCTGATGCGTCATTTTCTGCGTCGACTCGCCCTCGTGGCCGCCCTGTGCCTCTTCAGGGCGGCGCCGGCAGCTGCGCAATCGCGTGGCGCCGCGGCCGAGTACTTTCCGGGCGCCGGTGAGAACTGGGAGCACCGCTCACCAGCCCAGGTGGGCATCGATTCCTCCAAGCTTGCCCAGGCGATCGCGTTCGCCATCGCTGCCGAGAGCAAGCTCCCGCGCAACCTCGAGCTCGCGCATTATCAGACCTTTGGGCGGGAGCCGTTTGGCGGCGCCGTCGGGCCATTCAAGGAGCGCGGCGACCCCACCGGCTTGGTCGTTCGGCACGGCTACATCGTGGCGCAATGGGGAGATCCCCATCGCGTCGACATGACCTTCAGCGCGACGAAGAGCTTTCTGTCGACGGTCGTCGGCGTTGCGGTCGACCGTGGTCTGATCAAAGACGTGCACGACCGCGTCCGCGACTATCTCGCACCGGTCCTGCCATTCTCTGCCCACCACAACGCGGCGGAGCAGATCGGCGCTCCCACGCTCCTCGCCTTCTTCGATACGCCGCACGATCAGGCGATCACGTGGGACGACATGCTGCGCCAAACGAGCGATTGGGAGGGCACCTTGTGGGGCAAGCCCGATTGGGCCGACCGCCCGACGCCGACACCGGCCGACTGGATGACACGCCGGCGCGCCGAGCCGGGGACGACCTACAAGTACAATGATGTGCGGGTGAACGCGCTGGCCCTTGCGGCGCTCGAGGTCTGGCGTCGTCCCCTCCCGCAGGTATTGCGCGAATACATCATGGACCCGATCGGCGCCTCACCCACCTGGCGGTGGGTCGGGTACGAGAACTCCTGGGTCGTGATTGACGGTGAAGCCATGCAGTCCGTGAGCGGCGGCGGACATTGGGGCGGTGGCATGTTCATCGACGCGCTGGATATGGCGCGCTTTGGTTTGCTCACGCTCCACCGCGGGCGCTGGAAGGATCGTCAGCTCCTCTCCGATCGGTGGGTGGCGATGGCGCTCACGCCAACCAAGCCGCAGCCCACGTACGGCTACATGAATTGGTTCCTCAACACCGATCGAAAGCTCTACCCGAGCGCCCCCGCCTCTTCCTTCGCGCACCTGGGCAACGGCACCAATATGATCTACGTGGACCCGGAGCGTGACCTCGTCGCTGTTGTTCGCTGGATCGAGAACGGTCAGGTTGACGGATTTCTGAAGAGGCTCCTCGACGCAACTCAGTGAGATCATGTCACGCGCGTTCACCAACGAGGACGCCGGCACCCCTGCTCCTCGCAGACAATATGCACTGCCGGATCGCGGCGACCCGGGCTTCGATGCCGCCGCAGCCAGCGTGCTTCTCGAAGCCGCACGGGCTGGCGAGACGGAGAGTGCCGAGCTGGCGACGGGTTATTATTGGGGCGAACCCCGCCTGCACGAACACGTTCGCCACATCCTTGACCGCGCGCGAGCCGAAGGCGACGACCGGCTCGAGCAGCTCGCGCAACGCTTCTTGCGTTGACGTGACACCGCAACGCAACCCGCGCCGGCGCACGCGGTGATTGCACCTTGCCAGGCGGCGCGGATCTCGCTGGCCGCACTGCTCCTCGTCATCACCGCGTACGTCATGAAAACGCCGTTCGGCCGCGCGCCGGCACTCGGCGTTTTTCTCGAGCCCGCGCATGGCGTGTGGGCGTTGGCTCGTGAGGAGCGGCTCCGGAGCTCGACAATCGCCGGCCTGACGGCGCCCGTGCGCGTTGTCTATGACAGGCGCGGCGTGCCGCACATCTTCGCGCAGGACCTGATGGATGCATATCGTGCGCTTGGCTACGTCACAGCGCGCGACCGCCTCTTTCAACTCTTCGTGCAGGATCTTGTCGCGCGTGGAAAGTTGACGGAGATCGCCGGCGCGGCTGCACTCGACGCCGATCGGGAAATGCGTCGGCTCGGGCTCACGAGGGCGGCGGACCGGACGCTCGCCGCGCTCGATACCAGCGGTGAAAGTTGGCGCACGTTGCGCAGCTACGCTGATGGCATCAACGCCTACGTGGACCAATTCCCTGCCGCGCGCCTCCCTCTGGAGTTCCGCCTGCTCGGGGTGAGGCCGCGACATTGGGACGCGGCGAGCTCCATCCATCTGTTTGGTCGCATTGGATGGACGCTCGCGTACATCGCGCCGGAAGTGAATCGTGCACGCGCCGCGGCACTCGTCGGGAACGCGGCAGCCGCATCGTTGTTTCCCGTGAACGATCCCATTCAGGAGCCGATCCGGCCGAATGGCCTCGCCCGTCCGCGGTTCGATTTCGTGAAGCTTGCGCCACCTGGCACAGCTGATACGGGCGCCCGCCTGATTGCCGGCATGCTGGACAGCATCATGCCGCTCCATCTCGCCAACGCTGATCGTAACCTGGACGACGAGTCGCCATGGCTCGCGTCGAACAACTGGGCCGTGTCGCCGCGCCGCAGCGCCAATGGTCATGCGCTCTTGGCGGGCGACCCGCACCTCGAGCTCACGCTGCCGCCCATCTGGTACGAGGCACACCTCGTTGTGCCAGGTAAGCTCGACGTGTACGGCGTCACCATTCCGGGTTTGCCGGGAATCATTCTTGGATTCAACCGCGACGTTGCCTGGACGTTCACCAATACCGGTGCGGACGTTGTGGATCTGTATCGCGAGCGCGTGGATGATATCGGAGCGCCGAGTCACTATTTGTTGGACGGTGTATGGAAGCCCGTCGAGCGGCGCATCGAGACATACCGCGGGCGACATGGCGAAGTCATAGCGACCGACACCGTCTACTACACTCATCGCGGCCCCATGCGGCGCGCCGGGAGAAGCTGGCTGTCGATGCGCTGGACGGTACTCGAGCCGTCCGACCAGACACTCTGCTTCGGTCGCGCCGCTCAGTCGCGCTCGGTCGCCGACCTGCAGGCTGCGATAGCGCAGTGCTACTTCGCGCCCGCGCAGAACATGCTCGTGGCCGATCGGAGTGGCTCCATCGCAATTCGCTCCACGGGACACTTTCCCGTGCGGCCAGGCGACGGAAGTGGGCTCACCATACGCGATGGGACGACATCCGCCAGCGATTGGCTCGGTTATCTGCCGCCAAACGATTATCCGCAAGCACACAATCCGTCGCAGGGCTATCTGGCCTCGGCAAATCAGCAGCCCGTGGACCCCCGCACGACGAGCCGGTATTTCGGCGGCAGCTACGACCCGTGGCGCGCGCTGCGGATCAACCGCCTCCTGCGCGCCGACTCTGCGGTTACCATCGACGACATGCGACGCTTCGAGACCGATCCCGGAAGCGAGCGTGTGAACTACTTTCTCCCCTTTTTTCTTGCCGCGGCGCGGCGCCAGTCTGGAGTCCGCGCGGATACGGCCAAGGTGCACCGAGCCGCGAAGTTGCTGGCGCAGTGGGATGGCCGCTACACGGAAGCAAACAACCGCGCGGTCCTCTTCGAGGCAGCGATGCGGGAACTGGTGGACCGAACGTGGGACGAGCTGCTCGTGCACGATCGACGCATTGCCACGCCTTCGCTGTCCGTGCTCGCTGAGCTCCTCACCGATTCGGCGAGTAGTTGGTGGGATGACAGACGCACCGCCGAGGTGGAGAAGCGGGACGACATCCTCCGCCTCAGTCTGGCCGCCGCACTCGATGAAACGCGCCGGCGGTACGGTGAACCCGATGCCGGCGGTTGGACGTGGAGCCGCATCCGACACCAGAATCTCATGCACCTTCTGCGTATCCCCGCATTGTCGAGGCGTGACATTGCCGTGCAGGGGGGCCCCGAGACTCTGAATCCTTCCGCAGGAAGCGGGTCGCACGGCGCCAGCTGGCGAATGGTCGTAGATCTTGGTCCGGAGCTTCGCGCCTGGGGCACGTATCCCGGTGGGCAGTCCGGTGATCCCACCAGTCCCCGGTACGACGATCATGTGGCGCTCTGGACCGCGGGTGAGCTCGAGCCACTGATCGTGCCGCACACCGAGAGCGAGCTCGGAGTCTCGCGAGGTCGTCAGGCGCTCACACTCCGGCCTCGGCGATGACGACCTCCACTTCCCGCGTCTCCATCCTTGTTTTGGTAGCGATTGTCACGGCACTCGGAAGCTGGATGATCGGTTGGTGGGCGATCGTTCCAGTCGCAGTGTTCATTGGAGGGTGGAAGAGTGGCGTGCCGGGAATCACCCTGTGGACGGCTGTTGGTGCTCTGCTCTCCTGGTCGATGTTGCTCGCCATCGATGCCGTCGGCGGGCGCTTTGCAGTGCTTGGCCGCGCGCTCGCAGGTATTTTTGGCGTGCCACTCGCCGCGATCATAGCCGTCACTCTCGTACTGCCTGTACTGCTGGCGTGGAGTGGAGCCACGCTGGGACAGGCACTGTCCCGTGCACTGCGCACGAGCGCCTTGCGGCCGGACGCAGAACCGCGAGCTTAGGGCCATGTCGGATGCCTCCGTTGTTTACCAGCGCAACCTGTCTGGGAATCGCGTCGCGTTCATCACGCTCGAGGATCATGGCGACCAAGGCTGTTGGGGGCGGTTGCGTGTGGAGCGGCGTGCCGATCCCGATCGCCAGCGCGACGGCAACGCTCCGTTGATCGCGGAAGTCCGAGGAACAGAGCGCCAGGAGGTGTTGGCGCTCCTGCAGCGAATCGCTGACGATGAGCGTGAGGTCACCGCCCGTCTGAATCAGTGGCGAGTGGATCGGGCGCCGTTGGCGCCCGGCGTGAAAGCGCAGCAGAGAAGCTGACCCGCCCAGGGGGGCGCGGCGATAACATTCGTCAATGCCCACGCACGTTGGCCCGCGACTTCGCAGCGCACTCGGGAACACCCTGTCCGCCGTCGCTCGAGCGTGGGTGGGATTCACGCAGTGGTTCAATGGCCTGGCGCTGAGTGAGAACACCGTTCTCCTCAGCTTCGCCGTGGCGATCGGCCTGCTCAGCGCGTTGGGCGTCGCGACGTTCTACAAGAGCATCGATGTGGCCTTCCGGCTTTTCTACCGGTGGCCGTCGACGTTCATCGGGCACTTCGGATTTCTCGCGTACCGCCCCGTCGTGACGGCAATCGGGCTGGCGTCGGCGTGGTGGGTCATGCGTCGGATCGGCCGCGGGCACGACGGCATGAACGTTCCCGATGTGCAACTGGCCGTCGTTAGGCGTGGCGGTTACGTCCCGACTCGACCTGCCCTCGCGCGAACGCTGGCCAGTGCGCTGACGATCGGCAGCGGCGGCTCGGCCGGCACGGAAGGACCGGTCGTGGTCTTCGCCGCCTGGATCGGTTCGTGGCTCGGCCGTGCCTTTCGCTTTGCGCCGTCACGTGTCGTGGTACTCGTGGGTTGCGCCACCGGTGCGGCGATCAGCGCCGCCTTCAACGCGCCACTTGCCGGCGCCTTCTTCGCCCTGGAGGAGATCGTCGGCAGCCTGTCGGGGCCTTCTTTTGCGCCCGTCGTCGTCGCCAGCGTCGTCGCCGCCGTCGTCAGCCGGGGAATTTTTGGGAATCACCCCGCCTTTCCGATGCCGCAGCAGTTCGGCTACACGCACGCCGTCGAGGTGCTCGTCTTCTTTCCGCTCCTCGGCATCGTCTGTGGTCTCGTCGCCGCCTTGTATGTCCGCGCCTATTTCCAGGCTGGCGATCTGGAGCGCCGCCTTCGCCTTCCTCGCGCGGTGCTGCCATGGTTGGGCGGCGCGCTGGTGGGCGTGCTCGTGTTCCTTTCCGGCGGTATCCTCGTCGGCTACGGCCACCTGTCGATCAGCGTCGACGTCTTCGGCCGCATGGCCTGGTACGCGCTGTTGGCGCTCGCGTTAGGCAAGATCGTCGCCACGAGCATCACGTTGCAGTTTGGCGGCTCCGGCGGCGTGTTCACGCCGTCGCTGTACATCGGTGCTGCCACCGGCGGTGCCGTCGGCGTCGCCCTCGCCGAGCTTTTTCCGGCGATGGGGCTGCACGCGGCAACGTACGGGGTGGTCGGGATGGGCGCGATGGTCGCCGGCGCGACCGATGCGCCGATCACGGGAATCCTGCTCGTGTTCGAGATGACGAACGACTACGCGATCGTGCTCCCGCTGATGCTCACGGTGGTGATCTGTCATGTGGTCGCGCGCAGGCTCGATCACGACTCACTTTATACCGGCTGGCTGAGGCGCCGCGGTGAGGTCATCGAGGCCGGCGCGGATCGGGACGTGCTCGCCGGTCTGCACGTCGTGGACGCGTACGACCAGGCCCCGTGCGTGGTCCAGGAACACGCCACGATCGACGAGATGCTGGCGCAGCTCGCCAACACGAATCAACTGTACTTCCCTGTCGTCGATGCGGACAATCGCCTCGTGGGAGTCGTCACCGCGGCCGACATCGGCAACGCGGCGGCGAACGCCGGCGAACGGATTCTGCTGCTCGCCACCGACATCGTTCGTCCCACGGAAACGGTGTCGCCGAGCGATTCGCTGTTCGTCGCCATCCGGAAGATGGGAGTGCGCGGTGCCGGATCGCTGCCCGTCGTGGAGCGGAAGAGCGGCCGTCTCCTCGGAATGCTGAGCAGGAGCCACGTTCTCTCACTGTACGAGCGCCATGCAACGGAGGCTCCGGACAGAACGGCCGCCTTGACGGCCTGAGGCTCGGAACGCAACTTCGCCTGACCTCATACCGGCTGCGTTTGCAGCAGCGCCGCAGCGCTGGCCAAGTGACGCGCACGCCCCGCGCGCCAGCGGCCAACGGTTCCCCGCCACTTTTCGACGTAGGAGTCGCTGATGCATCGTCGCCTCACGCCTGTCGCCCTGGCCGCGCCGATTTTGCTCATCGCCGCTACCCTCCGCGCCCAGCAAGACTTCGCCCCCGGCGTGCTGCCAAACGTCAAGCAGGCTGGTAGTCCGAACATTCACGTACTTGGGCACATTCCGCTCGGGGGATACTTCCGCGTCATGGACAACGAGATCGAGCAGGAGCCCGGCCGTCCATACGCGTACGTCTCGCAATCGCGTGATCGCCAGGGCTTCACGATCATCGATCTCAAGGACGTCGAGCACCCGAAGAAGCTCTATAGCTGGGTCATCGACAACCCCGAGCTTCACGGTGGCACCGGTGGGATGGACGGCAAGTACTTCAAGATCAAAACGAGGAGCGGGGCGAAATACTACTACATCCAGTCGCTTCAGTTCGGCGGCTCGGGGCCGGACGCGGAGCTCGGCGCCGTCATCGCCGACGTCACGGGGCTACCGGACACGTCGAAGGTGAAAATCGTCGCGCATCTGCGTTTCCCCGAGGCGAAGGGGGGCTTTCACAACATGTTCGCCTACAAGCACAGCGACGGCCGTGCGCTGCTCTTCGCGACGGTGAGTGCACCGTATGCACTCGTCTTCGACCTGCAGAAGGTGCTCGAGAACCCGGAGGACGCCAGCAAAGCGCTGATCGGCAAGGTGCCAATTCCGGAGAATAGCGGTACGCGCTTTGGCAACTTCGGCTATCACGACTTCCAGGTGTTCTACGATCCGCGCACGCGCCAAGACAAGTTCTATGGTGCCGGGCGTGGTGGGTATTTCGTCTATGACGTGACGAAGCCGGAGAATCCTACGCTGATCACGTCGATCGTCGGCGCAGCGGGCATTACGGGTGGTCACACGTTTACCCCCGAGCCGAATCAGAAGATCGCTATCACCGAAGCGGAGTACGAGTACGCGCCCCTTCGCATCTTCGACCTGACCGCGGGCCTCGAGGGCAAGACTCAAACGGTGAACCGGCCGGTGGGCGCATGGACGGCGGATTGGCACGATCTGTCGCACAATCACGAGGTGGCCTGGCCCTTTGTGTTCGTGTCGGCCTATGAGGATGGCCTGCAGGTCTTCAACATGGTCGACCCGCAGCACCCGCAAACCGTTGGTTGGTACTACACCTGCGAGTGCGTGCACGAGCGCGGCTTCGGAGGAGTGCCGAACTGGGAAGGAACGAGCGTCATGCAGGGCGCGTTCGGCGTCAAGTTCCGGAAGTACGACGGGCTGATCATCATCAGCGATTCGAACACCGGATTCTGGTCCTTCAAGATGGACGGCTTCGGCGGTTGGAATGGGAATGATTGGGGGCTCCCGGACATCTCGAGTGCGCAGGACTGGGACAATGGACCAGTGCCGCATGGGCAGCGCGCATTGACGCCGTAACCTTCGCGCGCATGGAGACGGCCCGTGCAGTGGCCGAATACCGAAACGCAGAGGGTACCCACCCTCTGCGTTTCGTGCGTATGCCGGCGGCGTTAACGTAGTTCATGCCTTCGATTCTCGTTCTTGGCGCGACGGGTCTCGTTGGCCGAGAATGCGTCCGCCTTCTTCTCGCCGACCCGCACTTCGATCGCGTGGTCGTCGTGGCGCGACGCACTCCCGGCCCGGAGGTGCATGCGCCGAAGCTCGAATCGTACGTCGTGGATTTCGAGCGGCTGGCCGATTGGCGCAGCGTCTTCGCCGTGGATGCGGTAATCTGTGCCCTCGGCACGACGATGAAACATGCCGGCACCGAGGAGCGATTTCATCGCGTCGACCACGATTATCCATTGGAGGCGGCGCGCCTCGCCTTGCAGGCAGGCGCCCATCACTTCCTGCTCGTCAGCGCGGTCGGCGCCGATCCTCGCTCGCGTGTATTCTACAACCGCGTGAAGGGAGAGCTCGAGCGAGATATCCTCTCGCTTCCCTTTCAGAGTGTCACGATCGTTCGCCCATCTTTGCTGCTCGGAGCGCGCCATGAATTGCGTCCGCTCGAGCTGTTAGGCAAGTGGCTGAGATTCCTCCCTCTCCGGCGGTACAAACCCGTTTCGGCGAGCACCGTTGCCGCGAAACTCGTGCAGGGCGCAAAGCGGCACCAGGCGGGGCGCGTTCTGATCGAGAATGAGCAGCTCGCGGCGATATCCTGAAGCGATGCTGTCCGTCGAATGACCTCCTTCCGCCGCTTCTCCTCCCGTGGCGCCGCTGGGCTCGCCCTGCTCGTCGGCATCGGGAGCCGCATTCAAGGCCAATCGACTGAGTTCGTGCGTGTCAACCAGCTCGGCTATCTCACTACGGCACCGAAGGTGGCGGTCCTCTGCTCCCTTCGCGGAACGACGTACGAGAGCTTCACGGTCGTGGATCGTCGGGGCAGGCGCGTCTTCGGTCCCGCACGCGCGCGGATGAGCGGCGCCTTCGGTCCCTGCACCAGCACCGCGCGCCTCGATTTCACTGCGATGCGGCACGCGGGCACGTATTTGCTCGTCGCTCGTGCCGTGCGTGGCGCAACCCCCGCGTACGTCGCGTCCCCCGAGATCCGCATCGGCTCGACAGTCTACGAAGGCGCCGCCGATACGCTGCTGTACTATCTGCGGCAGCAGCGGTCGGGATGGAATCCACTTTTCCGCGATTCGGTGCACACGCGCGACGGCATTCTCGTCGACTCCCCTCGGGCCGGTGAGTTCGTCCCCACGACTGGCGGCTGGGCCGATGCGTCTGATTATCTGCAGTACGTCACCACCACGGCGAACGCCACGTTCGTGATGCTCATGGCGTACCGCGATCATCCCGATGCATTCCACGACCGCTTCGACGCGAACGGACTCCCTGGCGGGAACGGAATACCAGACATCCTCGACGAGGCGCGGCACGGCCTCGAGTGGCTCGCGCGAATGTTCCCGAACGACAGCGACATGTACAACCAGATCGCCGATGATCGCGACCACACGTATTTCGATTTGCCCACGACTGATTCGTCGGACTACGGCTGGGGAAAGGGGAAGGAGCGCCCCGTGTATCCGTGCACCGGACGTCCACAAGGCCTGTTCCAGTACAAGAACCGCTCGACGGGCAAGGCATCCACGGCGGGCAAGTACGCATCGGCGTTCGCGCTCGCGGCGACGATGTATGCCAAACGAGATCCGGCGTTCGCCGCGATGATGAGACACAAGGCACTGGCCGCATATCGCATCGGCATTGCAGCCCCGGGCGTCTGTCAGACTGCGCCCGGCCACGCTCCTTACTTCTACGAGGAGGAGAACTGGGTCGACGACATGGAGCTTGGCGCGGCCGAGCTCCTCGGACTCACCGGCGACGTCAGGTACGGAGCCGCGGCGCTGGCGTATGCGGCCAAGGAGCCCGTCACTCCGTGGATGGGGGCCGATACCGCTCGTCACTACGAATGGTATCCGTGGCACAATAACGGTCATTACGAGCTCTGGCGCCTCGAGAGCGGCGCCACGCGCGATGGCTCTGGACCGCGCCGTACTCTCGAGCGGGATTACGCCACCGGCCTCGCCCGCGTTGCCAAACGAGCAGGGAACGGCTTCCGGGTCGGCGTCCCGTTCATCTGGTGCTCGAACGACCTCATGACCTCGTTTGCCACGCAAGCATTACTGTACCGGCGCATGACGGGCGACTCGCGCTATCGCGAGTATGAGCAGGCCGCGATCGACTGGCTCTTTGGCACGAATCCCTGGGGAGTGTCGATGGTGATCGGCCTCCCGCACGATGGAGCGTGGGCGCACCATCCGCACTCCGTCGTCGCCGCGCGTCTCGGTGCCGACAAGCTGCTTGGTGGATTGCTCGACGGGCCGGTATACCGCTCGATCTACGGCAACTTGCGTGGTATTCGTCTCCTCGAGCTGGACAGGTACGCGCCGTTCAACACCAGTTTCATCGTCTACCACGACGATCTCGGAGACTACTCCACCAACGAAGCGATCATGGACGGCACCGCCAATCTCACCTATCTGCTCGCCGCGCTGGCGCCGCACCCCCATAGCCGCGCTCCCGGTCTCGAGTGAACGCGCGATCATCCAACCTTGAGCTGGACCGTGACACGATGCGCCGACTCGGTTATCGCGTCACCGACGTTGTGGTCGAGCACCTGTCGACGCTGCGCGATCAACCGGCGCAGCGTTCGCTCAGCCGGGCCGAAGCCCAGGCGC
>CAZICQ010000032.1:0-32660 GCA_964537775.1 uncultured Gemmatimonadaceae bacterium
ACGGAGAGCGGCATCGCGTTCTGTGCGACTGTCGGTCCGGCAAGCAGCAGGAGAGCACGGCGCGCAGCGGCAGTCGATGCTTCAGCCCAGCCGCTCTGCAGTCCAACCGCCACCCCGGGGCTGATGCCGGGAAGGATGTAGTTGCGCAGTATGCGACGTGGTGTACGCAGAATCGGAAAGGTGACGCCCGTTGCCGCGAGGCCGAGTGCGGCGCGATCACCACCGAACTGTTTATATCCGTAGCCTGGTAGACCCTCGTTGCCCCCAAGCTCAAATAAGGTCTGCGGCGGAATGGTGGTGCCGCTGACGACACCGGCGCTCGCGCGCGCGGCCAGCCACCAGTCGTTCCAGTAGCGGCGTGCAGCAAGGCGCAGCTCGGATCGAAGCCACTTGAGCTGCCCGCGGCCGTATTCGACATGCAATTGGCCGCCAACCCCTGATTGAACGAAGTCGCCGCTCACATTCGGGTTGATCTCGAGATCACTGGAGCCGATCACGTAGGAACCCGGCATCGCCCATCGATTGGGAAGGAAGCTGGCGCCAGCTGCAATCAATCCGTGTTGCAGTCGTGCAACCTCCGGAGCATCCCGACCAATACCGGCTTCGGCGGACAGGAGCACACGCCGCGAGGCGCCAACATCGTGCAGCACCGATACCACGGCGCGCCGGCGGTCGACGTAGTCGGCGTAATCCGCAGAACCGAATAGCGCGCCGAGAGACGTTCCGCCGGAGAGCGGTGCCGCGAAATCATTTGTACTGGACAGCGAACGCTCGCCTCGGACGCCATAGGTCCACTGAGATCGCTGTTCGATGAGCGACGCACCGCCGCGCACCGTGCGTTCGGTCCACGCCAAACCGCCGAATGCTCGCGCCGTCACACCGGGTGCGGCATCCCGGAAGCGCAACTCGGCGGCGACACCGGTGAAGGCTCCTTCGACGCGGTTGTAGCGCAGCACTTCTCCGAGGTCGTGCGGATACGGAACGAGGATCGGCCTGCCGTCCTTTCTCCAGGCATTCGGCGCGATATCGTCGTAATCAGAACCGGCCACCCGGCCCGTCTGCGCGCCGATCGGCGCGCGCCAGTCGTTGTATTGATCGATCGTGTCGTGCGCGGCAAAGGTGACGTGCGGCGCCAGGTCGCGGAGACTGTCGGCAGATGATAGTTCAAGTATGGGGGTGGTGTTGGTGGTATCCACCACGTAATCGGCGAACGTGGACTGGATGCGAAAGATCGAGCGATCCGGCCCCAGGATCGCGGCACCCGCTTGGAACTCTGTGCGTTCGTACGCCGGCAGCCAGAAGGATCCGGCAACCTCGACATTCACGAACTCCACGTATGCTGCCACGACGACGCCGGCGATCGCGTAGACGGAGGCTACGCCGCGCCGCGACGGCGCGTCGTACACGTACTGACCGCGCATACGCACGATCTCGGCGCGATCGGCATCAAGGTCGATCTCGCCGCGGAAGCCGGCAAAGCGCGCGCCTTGCGGCCATCGCGGCTGCACGAATACACGCATGACTTTCACAACGCGAGTGCTCGTGCGCAGTGACGCAGCGGTGTCCCCACCGGAGAAGCGATAGTAGCGATCGCGTTCGGGAGAAAACGGATGAACGATGGGAATGGTGTCCCGGCGTCCGCCGATCCGCGACGCGACGACGGCATTCGTGCCGGTAGGCTCCAAACCCACGCGCAGGTGATTGCCGTAGAGCATCGGCACGGTCCAGCCGCGCACGAAGCTCAAAGCGGAAAAGGGCACACCTACCGATTGCGAGCGAAAGCCCAGGACGTGCAGGTCGTATCGCTCATTGCGCGTCCACGTCGCGGCAGCGGCAATCTGCTCGATTTGCGTGGCCTGCTCCCGCCCGAGGGTATCGCGAATGACGAACGACAGCTCCGATTCGAGACGGGCGCGATAACCGGCCAGGGCTGGCGGCGGGAGTCGATTGGCGCTGGCAGCCCGCTCCACGAAGGCGCGTAGGGCTGCGGACGTATAGACCGAGTCGCTATCGCCGGATGTGGCGAGCTGCGCCACGATGGCGAGAATCAGCACCCGCTCACCAGCGGTGTGTTTCGCTCACGTTGCACCTCCGGGCGCGCCGAGCGCCTCCACTCGATCGCAGGCTTCGGCCCATCGCGCGAGCGCTTCATCCAAGTCGCGCCTCGCCTGATCGAGATCCGCTCCCAGTTTCGACGCGGTAACGCGCGCGTCTGCGCGAACGTACAGTTCAGGATCTTCCAGCGCCGCGCTCAACGCGGCCACTCTCAATTCGAGCTCGGCGACTCGAAGCTCAAGCTCCTGCACGCAGGCGCGGGCCTGACGCAGGGCGCCGCGAGCGTCGTCGCGCCCGGTTTCCTTCCTCGCCGTCTTCTGCTTCTCACGCATGCGGCGCAGTGCCTCTTCTTCCGCCGCGCGCACCTCTGCCGCGTGCGCGCGCTCGGCACTCACGACCTCCCATTCGGCAAAGCTGCCGTCGAATGCCGTCATGCGCTGGTCGTGGAGAAGCCACACCCGGGTCGCCAGAGCGCGCAGGAGCGCCCGATCGTGGCTGACGAGGATGACAGTGCCCTGATAACGTTCCACCGCATCCTCCAGCGCCTCGATCGATTCGACGTCGAGGTGATTTGTCGGCTCGTCGAGAATGAGCAGATTCGAGCGCGACAGCATGAGCATCGCGAGGCCGAGGCGCGCCCGCTCGCCGCCGGACAGTGTTGCCACGAGGCGCTGGACTTCGTCGCCGGAAAAGCCGAACCGTCCCAGATGGCCCTGTACCGTTCGGCGTTCCCAGTGCGGCTTCAGGTCGGCAATTGCGCCATATAAGGTCTTGTCGAGCGGTACCTGCGACAGATCCTGGCGATAATATCCGGGCTCGATCGACCGCCCCAGTCGCAGCTCTCCGGCAGCAAGGGGGTGCTCGTTCATCAGCGCCTCGAGCAGCGTCGATTTGCCGGCACCGTTGGGACCGATCAGCCCCAGGACATCGCCACGCATGACGGCGCCGGTCAAATCGCGCACCAGCACGCGCTCACCCACGCGAATGGTCGCGTTTTCGGCGATGACCACTTGGTCGCCGCCACGTTCGCTCACGTCGAAGCGGAGCGCCATTGTGTCGTCATCGGATGCCGGCGGGCTGAGTCGCGGCAGTCGTTCGAGCCGCTTGCGCCGTCCTTTCGCCTGCCTGCTGTTCTGGCCGGCGATGTTGCGCGCGATGTAGTCCTGCTCGTGCGCCACCGCCTTGCGCTGCTTGGCGAAATCGCGCTGCTGAGTCAACCTGCGCGCGGCGCGTTGTTCGACGAATGCTTCAAAGCCGCCGACGTAGGCCGCTGCCGATTGGGCCTCGAAGTGCAGGATGTGATCGGCCACGGCCGCCAAGAAAGCTCGATCATGGCTGATCAGCAGCACCGTGGCTGTGGACTCCAGCAGGTATTGCTCGAGCCACCGCGTGGTATCGAGATCGAGATGATTCGTGGGCTCATCGAGCAGGAGGACATCGGCTGGGCTGACGAGCTGGCGAGCGAGGCCGAGGCGGCCGCGCTCACCGCCGCTCAGCTGCTCGATGGCTGTCACCCGCGCGGCCACCGGATCGAAGCCGAGGCCATGAAGGACGGCGTCCACACGCGGCGCAATCGTGTAGCCGCCCTCGCGCTCGAAACGCTCGAGATTGTGCCCATAGCGGTCGAGAGCCGCCGGCGTGGAGTCCTCAGCCAGCGAAGTCGCTTGTTCGGCGAGCGATTGTTCGAGGGCGAGCAAATCAGCGAACTGGCCGGCGGCCGCCTGCCACACCGTCGTGGCGCCGTCGAAGTCGCGATGCTGTTCCAGAAGCGAGATACGGGTGCCGGGCTGGCGAGCGATTGCGCCGCGCACCGGCTGCATCTCGCCGGTGATCAGCTTGAAGAGCGTCGTCTTGCCCGTGCCGTTTCGCCCAACTAGTCCCCACCGCTCGCCGCTGGCCACGGTAAATGTGATATCGCGGAACAGCGTGCTGGCGCCGAATTCGACTGCCACTCCGGAGACCGACAGCTGCGTCACAGGCGCGGGGCCAACCAGCCCTGCCATTCGGCTTGGGCTAAACCGATCGTAAGTGCGCTGCCGCAGCGCACCAGGGGCATCCGCAGGAGCATCGGTTCGTCGGAGAGATGCTGCAGCCAGCGGTCGTCGGAGTAGCGGCGGTGCGAGAGGCCCAGCTCGAGGAATCGCTTCGCGTTGCGGTCGACCAACGCGGGAACGCCGAACTTCTGGGCGAAACGTTTCAGCTCGCCCGGAGAGGCCGGTCGCTCGACCAGATTCACGAAGTGCGTCTTGATTCTTCGTTCGGCGAAGAACCGCAACGCCTTCCGCGTATCCGCGCTCTTTTTCACTCCAAAGATCTGAACTTCCATCTTCGTAACGTTGCCATTATTTGTGCGCAGTGTGCCCGAGCGAGTATAGTTACCGCCCCGCATGGTGGATACCGGGCGCCCACGCACAAACAATGTGGGGCGCACTGCTCCGCCGGCGCTCACGCGTGGCAACGCGGGTCGAGCGCTGGCCGACCCCCGACGGGGATCTGCTCGAGATACACCGCGTCGACGCGCCGATCGGGCGCCCTCGGTTGCTGTTGCTACACGGCTTGGAGGGAAGTGTGCGCTCGCATTACGTCGGCGGCATCCTCACGTTGGCCGCTGCCCGAGGATGGGGCGCTGACCTGCTCGTTTTTCGGGGGTGTGGGTCGACACCAAATCGAGCGCGCCGCTTCTACCACTCTGGCGAGACGACGGATCTCGCTTTCGTTGTCACTCGCATACTCGATGAGTCGCGGGACGGGCCGCTTCTGCTTGCCGGCGTGTCACTGGGTGGTAACGTGCTTCTCAAGTGGCTGGGCGAGTTGAGCGACGGAGCGTCTCCGCGTATAAAGGGAGCGGTTGCGGTGTCCGTGCCGTTCGATCTAGCCCGAGGCGCCCGTCACATTTCGCGTGGCCTCTCGAAACTGTACGAGCGCCGATTCCTGACGACTCTGCGACGGAGGGCCCTCGCAAAACTCGCGGTCTATCCAGATCTGTACACGGCCGAAAGCGTCGTCAACGCACGCACAATATGGGAGTTCGATGACGTGGTCACCGCGCCTGTGCACGGCTTCACGAATGCCGCAGAGTACTACGCGAGATCGAGCTCGCTGGCCTGGCTCGAACAGATCCGAGTGCCCACACTGCTGGTGAGTGCGGCCGACGATCCATTTCTCCCGCGCGACGTTCTGGACGACGTTCGGCGCGTGGCACTCGGCAATCGGTATTTGACGCTCAATTTCTTGGAGCAGGGAGGCCATGTCGGCTTCGTCGAGGGGAGAATGCCGGGACGGGCGAAGTACTATGCCGAGCGCCGGCTGATCACGTATCTCGAACAAATGATCGACGTATAGGCATCGGCGAAAACGCCGTTCGAACTGTGCGACTTGATCGCGCTGAAATCAGCGTCACATTCTCTGCAGCTCATCACCCGAGGAGGCGACATGCTCACTCGTTCTCTGTATCCCTGTTTCGTTGCTGCCGTCATCGCCGCGTGTTCGCTTCGCCGTGTACCAGCGTCCGGGCATGAGCACGAAGCAGCGGGTGATGTCGATGGGGCGGCGGTCCCTGCGGCCGACCGACAGGCGGGCGTCGGATTGCCGGCCAGTGCGACGAGCGTGCAGGACCGTCTCGCGCGGTCTCCGCGTCATGGCGAATGGGCGATCGTAAGGACGGGACCTAACGACAGCGTGCGGGCGTGGGTCGTCTATCCAGAGCGGCCGACGAACGCGCCGGTTGTCGTCGTCATCCACGAGATCTTTGGACTATCGACGTGGATCCGCGGCGTGGCGGATCAATTGGCGGCGGACGGCTACATTGCCATCGCGCCCGATTTGCTGACGGGCAAGGCGCCGCTCGAGCGTGACACTCTGCCGCAGGCGGTCGCGACTGCGGCGATTCGGACGCTCCAACCGACTGATGTGCAGCGCCAGCTCGAAGCGGTCGGCCGATACGGCATGAGCCTACCGGCCGCGCAGCACCGATACGGCGTCATCGGTTTCTGCTGGGGGGGGAGTACGTCGTTCGCGCACGCAGTGGAGTCACCGCCAGGGCTCATGGCGGCTGTAGTGTTCTATGGAACGGCTCCCGCTCGCGATGGAAAGACGAGCGTAGCCGATCTCGGCAGAGTGAAGGTGCCGGTACTTGGACTCTATGGTGGTAACGACCAGCGCGTGGATGCGACGATTCCAACCACCGACTCAGCGATGAAGGCGCTTGGAAAAACTTACGAACCTCATGTGTTTGCCGGGGCTGGACATGGCTTCCTTCGTGCGCAGGAGGGCTCGGATGCAAACCTCGCCGCGAGTCGCCAGGCGTGGCCGCTGACCATCGCATTCTTTCGCCGCTACCTGGAAGCATGACCGCTGTCTTCGCTGCCAGTCTCATCGCTGGCTTGCTGCTGGCCGTTCAGATCATGATGTACGGTGTGGAGAAGCCGACTCGCACTGTGGCGCCTGATACGCCAGCGCAAATTCGACTCGGCCTGCCCGCGCTGGCGCTTTTCCTCATTTTCTTCGGTGGGCTGGGATATGCACTGCTGCACGCGACTGGAATGGGCTGGGTGGTCGCGACGTGCATCACAGCCGCAGTGGCGCTCGCTGCCGGGGCGGTCGCTCTGTCGTGTGTGCGGCGGTGGGCGCGAGTGGCGACCGGTTCGGAGGGAGAACTAAGGGGACAGGGGGAGGACCCGCGATATGCGCTTCAGGGGCAATGCGCGCGCGTGATTCGCGGCATCGGTGCAGGCGTGAAGGAGGAAGGGGCGATCGCCTTCGACTCCGGCTCGAGCCGCCGCATCGTACGAGCGCGCAGCCTTACCGAGGCCGCCGTGGAGATAGGAGCGGACGTAGTGATCGACCGCATTGAGGACGATGTGGCGTACGTCGAACGTTGGGACGAGGTCGAAAAGCGACTGTAGCGGGGCGGACACGATGTCGGACGCAGTGATCTTCGCAATTGTCTTCGTAGCCTTCTTCATTCTGCGCTTTATCGCAGGGACGGTATTCTTCCTCGTAATCTTGCCGGAGGGAGATCAGTGCCCGATTTGCGGCGCCGTGACGCTCCGCATCCAGTCGCCGGTCTGGAATGCGATGCTTCCGATGTGTCGGACCAGCTGGTGCCATTGCTGCGGCTGGCATGGCCTGTTGAAGCGAGGTCGCTTGACGCCACACGCTGAGCCGATGGAGCTGACGAAGAAGAGCTGATCAGCGCGCTGTTTGGGCTGCGACATACAGGTGGAACCAATCCGGCCAATTGCCGGTCAGCTCGAAGTAATCGTCGAAGTAGGCCAGTCCAACTTCCTCGAGCTCCGCGATGAACTGCTGAAGCGCGTCAGCGTCGTAAATGGGACCGATCACGACGAGGCCGCCCTCGACGCGAAATTCGTCTGGCGTGAGGCCAAGCCGCTCGTCGATGGCAGCCCGATTGAGCGTACTTCCCTCGTAAGCAGCGCGGCGGATGAAGATCGTTGACGCGCCGGCCGCAATTTCCAACGGCATCGAGATGATCCTTTGGGTACAGGGTAACAGACCGTCCGGAAGGTAAACAGCACGTCGGCTCCCTGTCGCTTGGTCGCGAACTTACCTTCAGTCCATGGCTGGACTCTCATCGGTCTTTTCGCCGGAGTCGGAGTTCGACGTGATAGTGGTCGGCGGCGGCCACGCAGGCACTGAAGCCGCTGTCGCCGCCGCCCGACTTGGCGCTCGAGTGGCGCTGGTCACCAGCGCGCTCGAGACGGTCGGTCACATGTCGTGTAATCCGGCAATCGGCGGTGTGGCGAAAGGCACAGTCGTTCGGGAGGTCGATGCTCTCGGCGGCATAATGGGTCGCGCGACCGATCTCGCGATGCTGCAGTTCCGCATGCTGAACCGAAGCAAGGGTCCGGCGGTGTGGGCACCGCGTGCACAGTGTGATCGCGGCTTGTACCGGCGGGCAGTACGAACGCTCCTGGAGGAGCAACCCACGCTGGCCACCATCCAGGGCACGGTAGCGCGATTGATACTCCATCACGAGGAGTCACGTGTGATCGGAGTCGAGACGCTGGAAGGCCGCCGCTTCGCTACGAGCGCCGCCGTGATCACAACCGGCACATTTCTGCGGGGTCGCATTCACATGGGAACGCAGACGCAGTTCGCGGGTGGGAGGGCAGGGGAGAGCGCCGCAACGCATCTGGCCGAACAGTTGGAGCAGGTCGGCTTACAGGTTGCGCGATTCAAGACGGGTACGCCACCGCGCATCGACGGACGCTCGGTAGACTTCGCGCAACTGGAGCGGCAGGAGAGCGAAATCGAGCTGTTCGACTACTCCTGGTCGCATTTCTGGCCGGCACCGCGCGTTTGCAACGGGGTGACCCGGCATCCAATGCAATCGCCGTGTTGGATCACCCACCTCGGGGCGGCCGGAAAGGCGCTCATCCAGGAAAACATTAGCCGATCGGCGATGTACGGCGGCGCGATCTCGTCGCGCGGACCACGGTATTGCCCGTCCGTCGAGGACAAGGTCGTGAAGTTCCCCACCGCGGAGCGCCACCAGATCTTCCTCGAACCCGAGGGCCTCGACACCAGCGAACTATATGTCAACGGGCTCTCCACGTCGCTACCACCCGACGTTCAGGTGGCGATACTGCGAAGCATTCCGTCGCTGGAGAACGTGCGGATGACGCGCGCGGGATACGCGATCGAATACGACTATTATGCACCCACGCAACTGGACCATACGCTGCACGTGAAGAATCTCCGTGGTTTGTTTCTGGCTGGTCAGATCAATGGAACGACAGGCTATGAGGAGGCAGCTGGACAAGGCGTCATCGCGGGTTTGAATGCAGCTCTGTTCGTTCAGCGCCGCCCGCCATTGGTCCTCGGGCGAGAGAGCTCGTACATCGGCGTGCTCGTCGACGATCTCGTGGTGCGGGGAGTCGACGAGCCATATCGGCTGTTCACGTCGCGCTCGGAGTTCCGCCTGACGGTTCGACAGGACAACGCCCTGCGCCGTCTGGCACCGACGGCGCTGGAGTTGGGCGTCTACTCGCCGGGGGAACAGGCGGTGGTGCAGCAACGCATCGCAGACGAGGACGAGGCCCGTCGTTTGGCGGACGGCACAAGCATCACCCCTGAGCTCGCGGCACCTATCCTGGCCCGAGCGGCAGGGCGGCGCATCCAGCTGAGCCACGCCATGCGGATTGCGGAAGTGGCGAAGCGGCAGGAGGTGCAACTTCGCGATCTGTTCAACGCCGTCGGTATCGGAGGCGAGTTGTCGCCCGACGCAGTTGTAACAGCCGAACTGGAGCTCAAGTACGCCGGCTACTTTCAGCGTGAGCGCGACCAGGTGGACAAGCTCCGCCGCATGGCGAAGTTCGGACTGACGGCGGATCTCCCGTACTCGGAGATGCAGTCACTGTCGTTCGAGGCTCGCCAAAAGCTCGCGGCGGTAAAGCCACAAAGCCTCGGCCAAGCCGCAGGTATTCCAGGAGTTAGCCCGACTGACCTTCAGAATCTCGTAATCGAGATCGAGAAGCGCCGCCGCGTCGCAAACGTGTCTTGACTCCTAACGAAGCGAGATCCACATGCCGAAGCCCGTCCTGCTGACTTTACTAGGATCGCTTGTTGTTGCGGCGTCTGCGTTTGCGCAGGTGACGGGTGCCATTCCGCCGCGGCAACAGATCGTGACGATGGGCGAAGGCGAGGCACGCGTATCGCCGGACCGTGCTTGGCTGTCAGTTGGTGTGCAGACGAGAGGCGCGACAGCGACGGCCGCGGCGGTCGAAAACGCGCGACGGCAACGCGGCATCATAGATACACTCGTGCAATCTGGTATACAGCGCAAGCTCATCGGTACTACCGGGTACACCGTGTATCCCGAGACCAAGTACGATAAAGATACGCAGGAGCAGCGGGTCACGGGCTACGTCGTAAGCAATATCGTCCGATCAGAGATTCGCAGGATCGATGCTATTGGCGCGCTCGTTGATGCCGTGCTCGCCAAAGGCGCCAATCAGATCAATTCGCTACAGTTCTTTGCATCTGCTGCGGACGACGCCCGGCGCGCAGCGCTGGCGGATGCGGTGTCGAAGGCGCGCGCGGATGCTGAAGCAATGGCTCGGGCGGCAGGCGGAAGTATCGGAGATCTACTCGAGCTCTCGGACGTGACCAGCGGCCCGAGACCGGTGCAGCTCGCTGACGCGGCGTTCTCAGGAATGCGTGTCCAGGCGGCACCGACCCCAGTCGAGCCCGGCGAGCTGACGATCCGAGCTGTGGTCACTGGCCGCTGGCAGTTTGTTCCTGGGTCCAAATAGCGCGAGCTGCGCCATTAACAGGTCCCAGCCGAGGAGTCGATGCACTTGCGTTTTTGGTATGCGGTGGTCGACAAAGAGGTGCCACGTGGCACATTTTTCCACACCACTTCCACAACTTGCCCGCTTTTTTCAACCTCGTCCTGAGTTGATATTCGTTGCGCTTGAGCCTGTTCCGGTCATTTTAGCCCTCACGTTCAACTTGAGCCGGATGCGCGTCGCGCCTTGAGGCAGTATCTTCGAGCCTGGTCAAGGATAGCCGGCAGATCGCTTCGTCCGATCCGCGTCCAGTCGACTGTGGCCCGCATCATCGCAATCGCAAACCAGAAGGGCGGCGTGGGAAAGACCACGACCGCTGTGAACCTCGCCGCGAGCCTGGCCGTTGCGGAGCAAAGGACGCTGCTCGTCGACGGAGATCCACAAGGCAACGCAACCAGCGGCATCGGGCTGACGAGAGATCGCCTCGGGCCCACCGTATACGATGTGTTGATCGGAACGTCTACGATCGCCGAGGCGACGCTCCGTTCCGTGCAATTCCGCCATCTAGATGTTGTGCCAGCGACGCCAGATCTCGCTGGCGCCGAAATCGAGCTTGTCGATGATCCGCAGCGCGACCGCGCGATGCGAAATGCTCTGCGGAGCGTGCATGAGAGCTACGATTTTGCCCTGATTGACTGTCCCCCATCGCTCGGACTCATCACGCTGAACATGCTGGCGGCGGCCGATGCGCTGCTCATCCCCCTTCAGTGCGAGTACTATGCGCTCGAAGGAATCTCTCAGCTTCTGAACACGGTGCACCTGGTCCAGCACAGCGTGAATCCGCACCTTGCCATCGACGGCGTTCTACTCACGATGTTCGATGCGAGGCTGAATCTCTCACGCCAGGTGGCGGCGGAGGCTCGCGAGTATTTCGGCAGCAAGGTTTTCGACACCGTGATCCCTCGCAATGTCCGTCTCGCGGAAGCTCCCAGCTTTGGTAAGCCAATCATTCTTTACGACGTCAACTCGGTCGGCGCGATGGCCTACATGAATGTGGCTCGCGAATTACTCGCGCGGTACATCGCCGTACCCGATGCCTCGGCAGCTGCAAGTTGAGCGTGCGTACGTGCATCGGTACGCTCGGGCTTGATCGCGCTCTTCCATGAGCACGGATAAGCCACGACGGCTCGGACGCGGATTGGAGGCGCTCATTGCGACCGCAACTGCTCCCGCCGCACCGAGTGGCGCTCTGCAACGCATCCCTGTCGCGGCGATTCAGACCAACCCATTCCAACCGCGCCGCGCCTTTCCCCCCGAGGAGCTGAGTGAGCTCGAGACCTCGATTCGTGCCAACGGCTTGCTGCAGCCCCTGAGTGTGCGACGAGTCGGTGACGGTTACCAGCTGATCGCCGGCGAGCGGAGGCTCCGAGCTGTATCGAAGCTCGGGTGGCGTGACGTGCCGGCAATTGTCCGCGAGCTCGACGACCAAACGATGCTCGTGCTGGCGCTCGTCGAGAATCTTCAACGCACGGACCTCAACGCGCTGGAAGAAGCACGCGGGTACAGACGTCTCATCGACGATTTTGGTCTGACTCAGCAGCAGGTTGCCGATGTTGTAGGCAAGGACCGCACGACCGTCACCAATTTGCTGCGGCTGCTGGCGCTGCCCGCTCCGATTCAGCAGATGGTGGAAACCGGTCACCTCACAGCGGGACACGCGAGAGCACTGCTCGCGCTCGCGGACGACCGGGAGAAAAGCGAACTCGCGCAGGAGATCGCCGCTAAAGGCCTGAGCGTCCGCGAAGCCGAACAGCTGGTGAGGCAGAGCGCGGCCGGCGGCTCGAGTAGCGCGGCGCCGTCCCGGAAAGGCAGTGAGGCGGCCATCTCAGCTGTGCCAGTAGTGGATGCCGCGGCCCGCCGTATCGAGGATGATCTTCGGCGGTATCTGCAAACCGACGTACATCTCTCCCTCAGCGGCACGGACCGCGGACAACTGAAGATCTCGTTTTACTCGAACGACGACCTCGATCGCCTTCTTGACCTCATTCTCCGCGATCAGCGGCGCGACTATTGACGCACCATGACGTCGCTATGGAAGCACTCTGTGCGTACGCTGTGTCGTTGGAGCGTCGCTTGCCGCCGACGCTGCAGGGACTGCGTTCTGGGCACTGTGTTGGCCCTGCTGCCGGCTTGCGGCAGCGACCGCGAGGCGGCCTCCAAGGCACCGGTAAACGCCTTTCGGGTGGCTCTACTCACGCCCGGAGCAATTTCGGATCAATCCTGGAACGGTGGCGCGTACCAGGGGCTTCTGCGCATCCGGGACAGCCTGCGGGCCGCGATCAGCAACATCCAGACGGCGACGCCGGGCGACTTCGACGAAAACTTCAGGCAGTACGGAGCACTGGGATATGATCTCGTTTTCGGCCACGGCTTCGAATTTCAAGACGCCGCCAAACGAGTGGCCCCGCAGTTTCCGCACACTGTGTACGTGATCACGTCCGGAAGCTTGGCGCAGGGTCCCAATCTCGCCGGCATTTCCTTCGCGTTCGCGGAGCCATCCTATCTCGCCGGAATGGTCGCTGGCGGCATGACGAGGACGCATATCATCGGCGCGATTGGCGGCACAGAGCTTCCGCCCGTGCGGGAGAGCTTCCGCGCGTTCGAGCAGGGCGTCACGGCCACGGATCCGCGGGCGAGAGTCGTCATATCGTACATTGGCAACTGGGATGACGTGAGCGCCGGGAAGGAACAGGCGCTCGCTCAGATTGCTCGAGGTGCGGACGTCATCTTTCAGAATGCCGATGCGGCCGGGCTGGGAGTCTTTCAGGCGGCTCGCGAGACGCGGCAAGCGGTGGTGATTGGATCGAACGCAAACCAGAATGCTGTGGCACCCGAAGTCACGTTGGGTAGCGTCGTGATCGACCTGCCTCACGCATTTTTGCTCGTCGCTCGCAGCGTGAAGGAGCGACACTTCAGCGCTCGCACCATCCGGCTGGGTATGCGCGACCAGGTCGTCAGATGGGTCGTGAATCCCCGCTTCGAGTCCAGAATTCCCATGGTAATCCGTGCGGCCGTGGACTCCACGCAAAAGCTGATGCTTGCAGGTGCTTTCCGAGCGGCGTCACCATCTGACGCCACCACAGCACACTGACCGACTCGTGACCACGCTACGCGAAGTCGCATCGTTCATGAACGAGCTACTACGCGTTTCCGAGATCCCTGACTACGATCAGGCACTCAATGGTGTGCAGTTCGAGAATCGGCAATCGATTCATCGGGTAGCGGCAGCGGTGGATTATTCATCCGAAACGGTACGCCTGGCGGCGGCGGCTGACGCCCAGCTCCTCATCGTACACCACGGCATGTTCTGGGGTGGACTTCGACCCTATGTCGCTGTCGAACGCGATCGACTGGGCGTCCTGTTCGAGCGCGATTTGGCGGTGTATGCGGCGCACCTTCCTCTCGACGTGCACGCGGAGATCGGAAATAACACGCTTCTGGCCAAGACGCTCGGCCTCACGCCCGCTGGCGTCTTTGCTCGTTTCAGGACAATCGAGGTCGGCGTGAGTGGTGTCGACGATGTCGCTACGGACGAACTCCTGAGCCGAGCCATCGACTTCGCGCGCCAGCACGGTGGGACCGCCACGGCGACACCATTCCCGAGTGGGCACCGCACGAGGAGATGGGGGATATGCACAGGCGCGGGGGCGGACTCTCGAAACGTCCGCGAAGCGATCGACCGCGGGCTGGATACGATCGTAGTCGGCGAGGGACCGCACCATACCGCGGTGGAGGCGCGCGACGCAGGCTTGGTCATTATTTACGCCGGACACTACGCCACGGAAACACTTGGTGTTCGCGCCCTGGCTGATCGCTGCGCCGAGCGTTTCAGCCTGGTGTCGATTTTTCTGCCAGCTCCCACGGGCCTGTGACGGGAGTTGCGCCCCCACAGACGCTTGCTCTCGCGCTCGACGGCATTACCAAGCGCTTTGGGTCGATCGTCGCGCTCAACGGTGCGAATCTACAGGTGCGTGCGGGAAGCGTGCACGCACTGCTCGGCGAGAATGGCGCCGGGAAAACGACCCTAATACGTATCGCGTTCGGCTTGCTTCGCGCCGACGGCGGCACCGTCGCCATCCACGGCAATGCGGAGCCACTGCGCTCTCCAGCAGACGCCATTGCGCGTGGCATGGGAGTCGTGCATCAGCACTTCACCAATGTCCCGGCCATGACGGTCGCCGAAAATGTGGCGCTAGGCAACCGCGGCGTGTTCAGCGCACGGCGGACATCGCAGCGCATCGTCGACTTCGCGAAAAGGCTGCACCTTCCGCTCGATCCTGAGGCGCGAGTCGACAACCTCGGTGCTGCGGCACAACAGCGCCTCGAGATCGTTAAGGCATTGTTCCGCGATGCGCGGCTCCTCATTCTCGACGAGCCGACGGCGGTGCTTGCGCCGCGGGAGGCGACGGAGCTCCTGCAGTGGTTGCGAGCATACGCCGACACGGGAGGTACCGCGGTTCTGATCACGCACAAACTACGGGAGGCTCTCGCGATCGCCGACGAAGTCACCGTGCTTCGGCACGGTCGTACGACACTGCAAGCCTCAACCGGTCACCTTACGCAGGAGGTGCTCGCCCGCGAGATGATCGGTGACTCGGTTCCCTCGCCGCGGGGTGATAGCGACGCCACGCCGGGCGCGCCCATCGTCTCCGTGCGTGCGGTGAGCATCACCAATGAGGATGGCACGTCGCTCATCCGCCACGCCAGCTTCGTCGTGCGACGACGAGAAATCGTCGGTATGGCCGGCGTGGAAGGCTCCGGACAGGCCGCGTTGCTGCGCGCGCTCGCGGGCCGCATGCCGATCCATTCGGGCGAGATCGAACGGCCGGACGTGGTGGGATTCGTGCCTGAGGACCGGCAGCGAGACGCGCTCGTGCTCGAGTTCAGTCTCACCGAGAATGTCGCTCTGGGGAACGCGGCGTCGCTCCGCGGTACTGTGCAGTGGCATGCGTGGCGATTGCTGACTGATAAGATCCTTAGCGAGGATGACGTACGAGCGCCTTCACCTGAGAGCAGCGCAGGTCAGCTGTCGGGCGGGAACCAGCAGAAGCTCGTGATTGGTCGCGAGCTGCGGCTCTATAGAGATTTTCTGGTCGTCGAGAATCCGACACGTGGACTCGATCTTCGCGCTCGAGCGGCCGTACACGATCGATTGCGCGCGGCGCGCGACGACGGAATGGGCATCGTGCTCTACTCCAGCGACCTGGACGAGGTCCTCTCTCTCGCTGCGCGCGTTCTCGTCGTGCACGCCGGGCGCGTGATCGAGACGAGCCTCGACCGTGAAGCGATCGGACGCGCGATGCTGGGCATCTCGTGACCTCCATCAGTGCCACGGCGTCGGATGACACAGATCCGCGACGCTGGCGAGTACTCGCCGTGATCTCCATTGCCGAATTGTTCGGCATGTCTCTGTGGTTCGCCGGAAGCGCGGTGGCGCCACAGCTGTCGGTACGCTGGGCACTCTCTCCGAGTGAGACCGGCTGGCTCACGACCGTGGTACAACTCGGCTTTGTCGTGGGAACGGCTGTCGCCGCGATCCTGAATCTGGCCGACGTGCTGCCCCTACGTTGGTACTTTACTTTTTCGGCCGTGTTGGGAGCGACGGTGAATGGCCTGCTACTGGTCGTCTCCACGTTTGCGGCCGCTCTCGGTTGTCGATTTCTCACCGGCTTCTTCTTAGCGGGAGTGTATCCGCCGGCGATGAAGATGGCATCGACGTGGTTTCGTGCTCGGCGCGGCTATGCGATTGGAATGGTCGTTGGCGCATTGACCGTCGGTAAGGCGACGCCGTACCTCGTTCATGCTCTTCCGCATGCGGGCACCCCGGCCATCCTCCTTGCGGCCAGCGGCGCAGCGCTGCTCGCGGCCGCGCTCGTGGCGATCTCATATCGCGATGGTCCGTATCCCTTTGCATCCAGGCCATTCTCGTGGGCTCTCATGGCAACGGTTCTTGGCCGACGTGAATGGCGTTTGGCTACTGGCGGCTATCTCGGCCATATGTTCGAGCTGTATTCCTTCTGGACCTGGATACCACTCTTCATCGCGGCGAGTGTGGGCGTGTCCAGACATGGAAGCGCCTCCGCATCCATGCCGGCAGTGTCGCTGGCGGCATTCGGTACGATTGCGATCGGCGGCCTCGGTTGTGTCTGGGGTGGGCTCTGGGCCGACCGGCATGGACGCGAGCGGCTCGTCACGGTGGCAATGCTCGCCAGTGGCAGCTGCGCGTTATGTGTTCCGTTGGTTTTCGGCGCGCCGTTACCTCTGCTCACGCTCGTTGCGTGGGCGTGGGGGTTCTTCGTCATTGCCGACTCGGCCCAGTTCAGCGCACTCGTCACCGAATCCGTTCCGCCACACGCCGTGGGCACGGCGCTCACTGTGCAAACGTCGTTAGGCTTCCTTCTCACGATGGTCTCGATCCAGCTGGTGCCGCCAATCGTCGCGGTGGCTGGATGGCGGTGGGCGTTTCCGGTGCTCGCCCTGGGACCAGCGATGGGCATTCTCGCTATTCGGCGACTGCGGCAGCTGAAGCGAGTGACCACCTGACGTGGGGTTGCTGGCGGAGCACCGCACACGGGCGCGGGGAAGCATGGCCGCAGTGGTCCTCGCCTGTATCGGGCTGACGGCCATCATCGCTGCGCATGCCACCGGTTTGGATCTCGGCCGCGCTATGGCCGCGCTATGGCGCGGCTCCTTCGGCTCATGGTACGCCATCACGTCGGCGACGCTGGTACGTGCCACGCCCCTGATGCTCGCCGGCTTGGCGGTGGCGGTCGCCTTTCGAGCTGGGGTGTTCAACATCGGTGTCGAAGGCCAACTGCTCGCCGGGGCTGCGGCGACAACGGCGATCGGCGTAACGGCGCCGCCGCAGCTCGGGCACCTGACGCTGCTTCTCGCGCTCCTCGCTGGCATCGCCGCCGGTGCCTCGTGGGCCTACATCGCCGCCGCGCTGCGTTCTCACTTCCACGTGCTGGAGGTGATCAGCACGATCATGCTGAATTTCGTGGCGACGTACGCCGTCTCGTATCTCGTTCGAGGTCCATTGCAGGAGCATCGACACATCTTCCCACAGACTGAGATTCTGCCACAGTCGGCGCGCATGCCGGTGCTACTGCCGGGTTCCCGGCTTCACGTCGGATTCCTGGTCGCGATTGCCGCCGGCGCCGGCGTGCGGTGGGCGTTGCGCCAGACGGCATGGGGATTTCGGGTGCGCGCCGCCGGCGCGAGCCCCGATGCCGCACGGGTCGCCGGACGAATCGACGTTCCGACGGTGACCACCGCCGCGTTTCTCGTGAGCGGTGGACTGGCCGGCCTGGCGGGCGCGGTGGAGGTGACGGGTGTGACCTACGCGATATACGAGAATCTATCGCCGGGCTACGGGTACACGGCCATCGCCGTCGCCCTGGTAGCGAAACTCAACGCGTTAGGCGTGATCGGCGCCGCGATTTTATTCGGCGCGCTCGACGCCGGCGCGGCATCGATGCAGCGCGAGGCAGGAGTGCCGTCGGTAGTTGCCATGGTAATACAAGCGGCGATCGTGCTGGCGCTCCTTGCCGCCGGGACCGTCCGCATTGGCGCTGCGGGCCTCAGGAGCGCCACCCCAGCTCGCGAGCGCATGCCATCATGAGCGTTCCCGTCGTGTCGTTCCTCGACGCGACGATTCGCACCGCCGCGCCGCTCGCCTTCGCGGCGCTCGGCGAGCTGGTCGTGGAGCGGAGCGGGATCATCAACATCGGCCTGGAGGGAATGATTCTCGGCGGGGCATTTGGCGGCCTTGCCGGGGCGTCGTTAGGCGTGTGGGCCGGCTTTGCCGCTGCCGCAGCAGCCGGCGTGATCCTCGCGGCGGTGTTCGCGCTGTTCACGGTCACTCTGGAGGCAGATCAGATCATCACGGGCACGGCCATCACCGTGCTCGCCGTCGGATTGACGGGCTTATTGTATCGCAGCGTCTACGGATCCCGCGGCGCGGCGCTGACGATTGCGACGAGCGGCCCCGCGCCGCTTCCCGGTCTCGCCGCCATTCCTTACATCGGGCCCGCACTGTTCGCGCAGCCGCCGATCACGTATGCGCTGTTCGCGCTCACCCCATTGCTCTCCTGGTGGATGTACCACACGCATGCGGGCCTGGCGCTTCGGGCCACTGGTGAACGGCCCGAAGCAGCAGCCGTCGCCGGAATTCGGGTGTCGCGGCTGCGTGTTGCCGCACTCCTGTTCGGCGGGGCGTTCGGCGGCATCGCCGGAGGCGTCTTGGTGCTGACACAGGCTGGCACCTTCGTCGAAGGGATGTCCGCCGGACGCGGTTTCATCGCCATCGCGATCGTCGTGCTCGGGCGCTGGCACCCGGTCGGGGTCGTCGTCGCCGCTCTCGTGTTCGGGGCAGCGAGTGCGTTGCAGTTCGTCTTTCAGGCGCTCGGCCTCGGGCTTCCGTATCAACTTTTCCTTGCGCTGCCCTATCTCCTCACCCTCGGGGCGCTGGCAGGATTTGCCGGGCGAGCACGGGCCCCCGCCGCGCTGGGTCGCGCGTGAGGGCAGCGCAACCGGTCGGCGCACGTGCATCAGCACCGTGCCCGCGCGCTCGACCAGCGCACTCGCCAGTGGGCTGGTCCATCCCTCTCGACGAACGCGTACGAAGCGCCGTCAGCATAATCGTGCGCGACGACGAGGATCGGCTGCAGCGCACGGGACAGTCGTAACGCAGCGACGACATCGCTGCCCTCATTCGTCTCCTCGGAGCCTTGCGCGCGCTCGCGAAACGCGAGCTCGTATGGCGCATCGCGTCGCGTGCTATCCCGTTCCGCGATCAGCAACGTGCGCTCCTCTAGGGGGCGCGCCTCCTGATTCACACGACGTACGAGCGTGGCGGCGAGGCCCTCCACCGCAGGCGCGGCGCGGAAACGCCACAATGAGGTAACCGTAAACGGCAGGCCCTGGAGTCGCGCATCCGTTCCGCCCGTGATCGTGGACGCGAGCCGCGTGACTTCGGCTACGAGTCGCGCAGAATCCGGCCTGCTGAGCACTCGCACGGAGTCGAGCGGCACCGGAACAACTGTCGAGGCGTTGGCGGCCGCGAACCCGACGGACCACGGCGTGAGCGGGCCCGCCGCCGCTGGTGCCTCGATGGTCCACGTCGGCCACGGTGCGCATTCGTCGCGACCGCGCGAGTGCGCGTCCTGGAGCACCCCGACCTGTAACGTGTCGTTATGGCCGAGCAGCACCACCGCCTTGTATCGAATCGCCAACGCCTCCGCTTCCGTGATCGTGTCGGCCGGAGACGCACCGGTCGCGACGACCACCTGCGCGTCGGCCGGCGTCGGCCCTTGCACGAGGAGAACGGGGCCCAGTTGCGCGTCCCAGCCGGACGCCGGGACAGGGGCGGAGGCGCTCGGAGTCGCTGGCGTCGTTCCGGTGGCGCCCGGCTTCCTTTTGGATTCCCCGCACGCCAATGGCGCAATGAGGAGGAGGAGCTCAACGGGCCATCTCGAGTGCATGGCGACAATCTGGGCTGAATCGCTCGGGACGGCTACTCGCCTCGAGGCGGGAGATATGGTCCGCCGAGGTCCCAGTGCCATACAGCCCGACGCTCGCCCGTGCGGGGGTCCTTCAGCGGTTTGTATTGCAAGCGATCCGGAGGGAGTCCGACAAGTCGACCATACTCCAGCAGACACTCGCGGTCAGTCGAGATGAGGTGGGCCATCGGCCGACCTTTCCAGATATGACGGTGCAACCAGAGTCCGCCATCCATGGCGTGGATCATCCCCGCCCGTCTCGAGCTGAATTCTTTATAGGCCGACCGCGAGAGGCGATCGCTCACCAGCGCCGTCGCTATTGACAGCCTATTACGCCTTCGACCGTCGCGGGCGCAAGCGCAGCCGCGCTGCCGACGAAAACCGCGCACGTATGCGGGTATGCGGCAGGATGGGTCGTCTGTGCAGACCATCCCGTCGCGGTAGCCTCCACGATGCTGAGCACCACCCCATGCGATGTTTGGAATTTCAGGGAATCGACACTCAGCGAGTACTGCCGGTTCTCATAGAAATACGCTTCTTCGGCCGTTATGAGATTCCGCAGATCGCTCTTCATCGAGGCGTAATAAGCCTTCCCCTTCGTGCTCTGGAATTTCGGAATCGCCATTGCGGCGAGAATGCCGATGATGACGACGACGACCAGCAGCTCGATGAGAGTAAAAGCTCGACGTCGGCGGAACATGGTCAGCATGGCGGCTGGGTGATGGACGCGCGTTCCTGAAAGCTCGGCAGGCACGATGCGCGTGACGCAGGTGCCCCTCAGACAAACACGAGCTAAGTCGTTACGCGTCACGGAATTTCTCTCGTCGGGCAATCCGCCGCCGGGCCTGCGGCTCGTCTCCTCGCCAACCTTGCAGCTGTCTGAATGCCTTCAGCGGATGGTGCGGATGATCAGCACTCCCTACGACTTGCCCATCTTCGTTTCGAGCCAGTTGTCGCCGAATCCGAGATCCACGACGAGCGGAACGGCCAGTTCCGTTGCGTGCTCCATCTCGTCCTTCACGAGAGCCGCCGTGATTTCCACTTCTGGACCGGGCACCTCGAATACCAGTTCGTCGTGAACCTGCAGCAGCATTCGAGAACTGAGCTGGCGCTCCTCCAACGCGGTGTGGATTCGAATCATGGCGATCTTGATCAGATCCGCAGCGGAGCCCTGAATGGGTGAATTGGCCGCCGTGCGCTCACCGAAAGCACGCACGTTGAAGTTGCGATCGCGCAGCTCCGGAATGTACCGGCGGCGGCCGAAGATCGTCTGCACGAAACCGTGCTCGCGCGCGTACGCAACCATCGAATCCAGATATTCGCGCACGCGGCTGAAACGAGCGAAGTACCGCTCGATGAATGCGCGGGCTTCGGCGTGCGTAATCTTGAGCTGCTGCGACAGCGCGTGGGGCCCTTGGCCGTAGATCGTGGCGAAATTGATCGTTTTCGCGCGAGCCCGCATCTCGCTCGAGACAGCGCTCAGGGGTACATCGAAGATCAGCGCTGCCGTTTGGCGGTGGATGTCGCCACCTGACTCGAATGCATGCACGAATGCAGGATCGCGGGAGAGGTGCGCAAGGAGGCGCAGCTCGATCTGCGAATAATCGGCGGCGAGCAGCCGCCAGCCGCGCCTCGGCACGAAGCCGCGCCGAATGTCACGCCCGAGCTCCCGGCGAATGGGAATGTTTTGCAGGTTCGGATCGCTGGAGGACAATCGCCCCGTCGCGGCCACGGTCTGATTGAACGAGGTATGCAGTCGGCGCGTGCGCGGATTCACAAGCGCTGGCAACGCATCGATGTAGGTGCTCTCGAGCTTGGAGAGCTCACGATATTCCATCAGCAGCACGGGGAGGGCGTGTCCCTCCTCCGCTAGTTGCTGCAGTACGGTGGCATCCGTCGACGCGCCGGTCGGCGTTCGTTTCAGCACAGGCAACTGCAGCTTCTCGAATAGAATGTCTCGCAGCTGCACGTTCGAATTGATGTTGAACTCCTCGCCGGCCGCGGCGTAGATCTCCTGTTCCACGCGAAGTCGCTCGCGCTGAAAGCGCTCCTTGAGCGACGCGAACCACTCGAGATCGATGGTGATGCCTTGCCACTCCATCTCGGCGAGCACCTTCACCAGCGGCATCTCGACGTCGCAGAACAGCGTCCTGAGGTGCATGTGCTCCAGCTGTGGCTCGAAGTGGCGGCGCAAACGCCAGGTCACATCGGCATCCTCACAGGCATAGTCACACGCGCAGTGCACCGGCACCTTGTCGTACGGAATGTGTTCCTTGCCCTTTCCGCATAGCTCGTCGAACGTCGTCATCTTGTGGCCGAGGAACTCGAGCGCCAAGAGATCGAGTCCATGTGAACGACGTCCGGGATCCAGCACGTAGCTTGCGAGCATCGTATCGAACTGCAAGCCTCGAAGCTCCACGCCGGCACGCCGAAGAACAAGGACATCGTGCTTCGCGTTATGCGCCACCTTCCGCACAGCCGCATCCTCCAGCAGCGCGCGCAGGGGACTCATCTCCGGTCCCTGAAGTGGAGGCAGATTGCGGACCGAGTTGGATCCGGCGGCTAGGGCGCGCGCGGCGATGCTCGACGGCTCGGGCACGCTCTTTCTTCGCGGCTGCCTTTCCTCAGCGGCCGCGAGCGGCGCGTCCCCCAGCGCGAGCCCTCTTTGCGGCGGCACGTGCTCACGGTGTGCAAACGGCAGGTAGTACGCTTCGCCCTCCCCGGTACCGAACGTCAGGCCGACGAGTGTCGCGCGCAACGGGTCGACAGCCGTCGGACAATCCGGATCCACCACCGTTTCCGTATCGACGGTGATGTACGAGCTGCGCCGCGCGCGAGCAATGAATTTCTCGAGCGCGGCAACCGTGTCCACTGTGGTGTAGCGCGTCACGCGCTCCGGCGTGGCACTGACCGCCGCCGCAGGCGAAGCAGCGGCCATGTCTTTTGCCAGACCGTGAAACTCCAGTGACACGTAGATGTCGCGCAGACGTTCACGATCCGGCTCGCGCACGCGCAGCGATTCCAGATCGAGCGAGATCTCCAGATCGTCGCGAATCGTCACGAGGTCTTTGGACAGTCGCGCGAGATCGCCCTGCGCGAGCAACGCTTCGCGCGGCCGCTTTTTGGGAACCTCCGCCGCGTGCGCGAGAATCTGCTCGATCGTACCATAGGTGTTGACGAGCTCCTGCGCCGTCTTTTCGCCGATACCGTGCACTCCAGGAACGTTGTCGGAGTTGTCGCCGACCAGAGCCAGATAGTCGGTGACGAGTGCAGGCGCGACGCCGAGACGCTCGCTAGCATTCTCCGATCCGACCCAATGCTCCTCCACGTTGGCCGGACCGCCCCGTCCCGGATTCAGCAGCCAGATGCGCGGCGCGACGAGCTGCTGAAAGTCCTTGTCTCCCGACACGACGACAACGTTGACGCCGGCTGCAGCACCCTGGTGCGCCAGCGTGCCGATCACGTCGTCGGCTTCGTACCCGGGCACGACGAGAATCGGTATTCGATGACCTTCCAGAATCTCCCGAATGCGCTCCATCCCGCGATCGAAATCCGACTGCAGTTCGTCCGTGAGCTTCTCGCGCGTCGCTTTGTACTGCGGGTACCGCTCGTGGCGAAAGGAAAGCCCCGAATCGTGCACCCAACCGAGGTACTCGGGACGATGTTTCTGTAGAAGGCGTTGGAGGAAATTCGCGATCCCCCAGGCAGCCGACGTGTTTTCGCCGTGGCTGGTGGTGAGCGGCCGGGCGATGAGGGCAAAAAAGGCGCGATAGATCAGCGCATACCCGTCCACGAGAAAAAGCCGCGGCGGGCCCGGAGGAGTGACGTCCATACGCACAAGCTACTGAGCTGATGTGTGCGCATGACAGTGCTCAGAAGCGACATCGCCCGCCGATACATCCGGCGGGCGATTTACATTCGCAGCGTCGTGGAGGCGTCGAGGTCAAACGCGAACAACGTTCGCAGCGTGGAGTCCTTTGTCTCCCGTCTTGATCTCGAACTCGACTTCCTGCCCTTCCGCGAGGGTTTTGAACCCGTCCATCGCGATGGCCGAGAAATGCACGAAGACATCCTCGCCACCTTGCTGCTCAATGAAGCCATAGCCTTTGGCGTCATTGAACCACTTCACCTTCCCTCTGGCCATGCGAGCTGCCTCCTACGAAGTGAATCGATCCTGCACTGCGAAGTGCTGGGCAAGTCGACCCGACTTGCGGGCCCTATATAGAAACGGGCTGACGCTTTGTCAAGCCGAACAGGGCTGAAGCACCGCCGAAACGTTGCCTCGATTGCAATGCGGGGTTAGGTTCGCCGCGTGCCACGCGAAAATTTGGTCGGCCAGACAATCGCCGGATACCTCCTGCAGTCCGAGGTCGGTGAAGGTGGTACGTCCGCCGTCTTCAAGGCGGATCACCCCGCGCATGGGCGCGTCGCCGTGAAAGTGCTGCGGGAGAAATTGCGGCAGGATCGCACCGCCGTCACCCGATTTCTTCGCGAAGCGCGCTATGGAGAACGCGTGCAGCACCCGAACGTCGTTCGCACGATCGAGATCGGTGAAGCAGCGCCAGGCATGCATTTTCTCGCGATCGAGTGGGCCGACGGCGAGCTGCTCGAGAAATATGCAAAGCGCAAAGGGGCGTTGCCGCCTGACGAGGTCGCGGCGATCGTTACGCAGATCGCCGCGGCTGTTCACGCCGCGCACACCGTCGGAATTGTCCATCGCGATCTGAAACCGGATAACGTGATGTACAACCCGGACGCTCGAACGGTGAAGCTCCTCGATTTTGGTATCGCTACCGACACGGACATCTCGCCAGAGCAGAGACTGACGCGCGCTGGCTTCTTCGTCGGAACCCTGATGTACGTCGCACCGGAGGCCCTTTCGGGCGAGGTTGTCGGGCCGGCAGCTGATCAATACAGCTTGGCGACAATCGCCTACTTTCTTCTCAGCGGCTGCCTGCCGTACACCGCCAAGACACCCCGTGAGATGTTCTCGCAGCTGCTGTCACAACCGCCAATAACACTGAACGCCGCCCGCCCCGGTATGCGCTTCAGCCCGGCCGTGGCGGCAGTCGTCATGCGCGGTCTGAGCAAAGAACCCAGTAAGCGCTTTCCAGATGTCGTGACGTTCGCGAGCGAGCTCCGGAGAGCCATCGAGGCGCCGCATGAGGAAGACGACGCGGGGCTCCTCGGAAAGGTGAAATCAATTTTCCGCCGCGCTCGCTAGGCCCGTCTCGCTGCGCCCTCGATGGTCGCGCCAACGGACGCTGTTTCCTCCTGTTCCAGGTCCGCCGCATTGACCGGCAGCCAAACGGTGAATGTGGATCCTTTGCCGACCTGGCTCTCGACCACGATGTCTCCCCCGAGCAAGCGCGACAATCGACGGGAGATCGCGAGTCCCAAGCCGGTGCCGCGGTGCATGGAGTCGCCGCGGGGCCCGGCATTCACCTGCTCGAATTCGTCAAATATGCGCTCCTGATCGGCCGGTGCGATCCCGATTCCGGTGTCTACCACTTGTAGTGCGATCCAGGGTTGGCTGGCCTCCGGGGCCTTTGCGGCCAGGGACGGATCCTCCGGCGACAAGCGCCTCCGACCCACGCGCACGATGCCAACGAGGCGAGCGCGCACGATCACGCTGCCTGTCGGCGTGTATTTCACCGCATTCCCGATCAGATTCACCAGAATCTGCCGGAGGTGTGAGGGATCCGTGCGGACTCGAGGCAACGAGCTACCGACCGCGATCGAGAGACTCAACCCGCGCTCACTGAACAGCGATTCCAGCTCACTCGCGATGTTCAGAACAAAGGGACGAAGAGCGAGAACCTCCGGGTGAACCTCCAGTCGGCCGGCGGCGATCTTGGCGATGTCGAGCACCTGGTCGACCAGGTGGCGGAGGTGCGTCGCTGACGCGGCGATGCGATCCACCGGAGCTGCCTGTCGCGGCGTCAAATCGCCATACACGCCGTCCCGGAGGAGATCGACGAAGCCCACGATGGCGTTCAGGGGTGTCCGTAGCTCGTGCGATACGTTCGCGAGAAACTCGCTCTTCATGCGATTGGCACGTAAGAGCTCGGTGGAAAGCCTCTCCAGCTCCGCTGAACGTCCCGAGATTCGGAGTGCCTGACGACGCTCCCGCAGCACGCCGGTGCTCAGGAACATGGCGGCCACGATGCCGAGAATCCACAGCGTGAGACGGAGACTCTGCGCCGGCTGCGTGTGACTGACTTCCACGACCCAGCGCGCCGTGCCAGCAGCGCCAGCCGTGTTCGTAACAACGCTGCCGAGAGGTACCGCCGCAGTCCGTATCGCGCTCGGTGCCGGTCGAGCGCCGATTGACGCAACGATCACGTCATCGAACCGGACGGCGATCCAGTTCCGCACGGAAGACTCGACGTTCAGGACCGGCGCGAAGAGCATACGGGGATCGTACACGGCGCCGGCTTCACCCGTGCGTTTCTCCCCTGACGTCAGCGAAACTCGAATGGAGATCAACCGGTGGCGACTCTCGCCGCTCACTGACAGGACGGGTCGGTGCGACAGCTCGAGCGTGACGGCCGAATCGCCACCCAGAAACCGGTTCGTCGTCTCATGTTCGCGAGCCCGTAAGTCGCCGCCGATGATCGTATCGACGAGGAGCTTGAACGCGGAGTCAACGATCCAGAGACGCCGCAGCATTGGCTGCTGCCGCGTGAGCAGCGTGGTGCGTTCTGCGATGCGGCCCTTTCCTTCTTGCACGGACGCGAGATGTCCGAGCTCCTCCACTTTGCCGCTGAGAATCTGGCCGAGCATGTTGGCCGACTCTTCTGCGTCTATCCGTGCCTGCTGCCTTCCAGCATTGCGCAACGCTTGGTCCGCGACGAGGAGTCCGCCGAGCATCAATAAGAGCACGACGCCCAGGACAAGAGAGAACAGGCCGACACCGGCGCCGGCTCTCGCCGGCAGCGACCGCGCCGCCCGGTCATGCGTCACTCTGTTGCCTCGTCCAGCCAAGCTGCTCACCTTTTGCTCATGACACTTCGAGATCGTCTCGTAACACTGCTCGCGACTCGTTCGGCGCGGCGCGGAGACTTCGTTCTCGCCTCCGGCCGGCAGTCATCGTTATACATCGATGCCAGGCTCACCACAATGAGTCCGGAAGGACTCACCGCGATCGGCGCGCTCGGCCTCGAGCGCCTCGAAAAGTTGGACTGGGCTGTCGATTCGGTCGGTGGTTTGACGCTCGGAGCGGATCCCATAGCGTACGCGATAAGTTACGCGAGCGCCGAAACGGCGCGTCCTCTGCGCGCCTTCACCGTTCGAAAGGAAGCGAAGGCACACGGCACAGGAAAGCTCATCGAGGGTCCTTTTCGCGCCGGCGATGTCGCCGCGGTGATCGAGGATGTCATTACCACTGGCACTTCGGCGCTGAAGGCGGCCAACGCGGTCCGCGCCGCCGGCGGCAGCGCGCGTGGCGTGCTGGCGCTCGTGGATCGTGAGGAGGGCGGACGCGAAAGGCTCGAGGCCGAAGGACTCCAGGTCGAATCACTCGTGTTTGCGAGCGAGATTCTCGCCCTGATGAGCGAGTGACTAGACCGCAAGCTTGACCGCGGGAGTACCGGCGGTCAACATACCGGCACTCCCCCCCCCGTCGCCTTGGCTGTCCATGGGTATCGCCGTCCGCAATCCGCGCGCTGAAGATCGGGAAAAGGACTTCGTCACGATTCGCATCGGCGCGCGCCGACGCGTACGCGCGGCGTTGATCATCGGCGCGGCTGCTCTCGTGGGCGCGCTGACGCACGTCTTGCCCGTGTCACCGCTCCTCGATCTGGCGATCGTCTTCGGGACAGTGGCGTTGAATTGGATCCTGAGCACGCTGGCGACGCGCGCGCGAAGCTATCACTGGTGTTGGCGTTACGTCTTCGCATCCTTCGACGTTGTGCTCGTGAGCTCGATCGTCGTGACGCTCGGCAACGAAAGTATTGCAGTGCTCTACCTCTTCGTCGTCGTGGTATACAGCTTCGATCGCGGTCGGGCGCTCGGAAATTACACGGCCGCGTTTTCCGCGACCGCGTTTGTCGCTTCGCGGTGGCTCTACGCCCTCGCGCATCCAGTCACCGACGATTACCAAGTATGGACGATCGCGGCGGCCGGCCTCCTGCTGCTCGTGTCCTTGCAGATCGTGCCGATGGCATCGCGCCTCATCGAGCGAGTGCGGGACACGCGAGACCAGATGAACGATGCCGAGCGTGGAAACCTGCGCGCGCGGGTCGACACCAAGTACACCGACGAGCTGGGCTTTCTCCAGCGCAGCTTCAATCGCATGCTCGACCACCTGGGGATGCTCATCGCCTCCGTGCAGCGGGAGGCGGGAGAAGTCGCCGCATTCGCAGAACAACTCGCCGGTGCAACGAACACGCTGAACAGGAGCGGCGGTGATTTCGCGCGCGCCGCGCTCGACATGACCGACCAACTGGAAAGTCAGCGGTCGCTCGCCGTATCGGGTGGTCAGGAAACCGCGCGCGCGCTCGCGTCCGCCGATCAGCTTCACGGACGCATGGAGGAGATGGAGGGGAACGCACGCACGCTCGTCGAGAGCGCACAAACAAGTCGGGACGCGATCGCTCGCGCCGCCGACACCCTGCTCGCCATCGGCGGTCAGGTGCGATCAGCGGCGACGACCGTTGGCGCACTCGCGGTGGCATCGGAGCAAGTCGGAGACTTTGTCGAGGCCGTCTCTCGAATCGCTCGCCAGACGAACCTCTTGGCACTAAACGCCGCCATCGAAGCGGCGCGCGCGGGCGAGCACGGTCGCGGCTTCGCCGTTGTCGCAGAGGAAGTACGCAAGCTCGCGGAAGAAAGCGGCCGCGCGGCGAAGACGGTCGCCGTCACGATCGCCGAGGTTCGGAGCACCATCGAAAGCGCCGTTCAGTCGATGAGCGATAGTGAACGACAGGTGCGAGGGGTAGGTGATATCGCCATGGAAGCCAACGCGGCGCTCAGCGCGATACTTGCCGGGATCGGCGCGCTCGCCGAGCACATAGCCGATGCGGCGAGCGTGTCTCGAGAGCAATCCAGCACGATGCGGCAGTTGTCCGCGACCATTGACGGAATGCGCGGAGTATCGGAGCACGCCGCCGCACAAGCACGGTTCGCCGCAGACAGCGCGGCCCAACAGACTCGCGCACTGGAGGCGTTGGCAGACACCTCCAGACAGTTGGCGCAGCTTGCCGACCGGCTGCAACAATCAGCTGGCCGATTCGGCGTCCACGGCACCGAGGGTGATGGTGCGGATGGGGATCGCGAAGCGATCACGGCGGCGCCGTCCTCACCACCGGCCGGCGTCCTGCAGAGCGTCCGACGAGCGGCATCAAGGGTTTAAGCACGCGCAGGCGATCCAAATACGGCCGCACCAACTCCGCCCGATACCGCTCGAGCATCGACTCCCCGTCATAATGTGATCGAAACTCAACGGCGGTCATTCGCATCAGCGTGCGCACATGTCTGCCGAAGCTTTGGGGCGAGCTGTAGTCCAGATGATTGGCAACATTGGCGATCGAAAAGCCCGCGTTCTCAAACAGCCGGGCAGCACGAACGAGCCGCGCCATGGCCAGGTAGCGTTTGGGTGCGGGGAGCTGCGCCCGAAAGAATCGGCTCATCAATGTCGACGGCAGAACGCCGAGCTCGCGCGCGAGGACGCGTACCGTGCAAACGCGAGGCGGAGATAGAAAGAGTGCTTCGAAGAAGCGGCGGCAATCGGCGGGCGCGCCGGCGAGGTCGAGCGCGAGCGCACCGATCGCCTGCCGTTGAATGCCCTGCCGCTGATTTGCCAGAAGCACAGTGCGCAGCTCGCGCCACCCGGCGGGCTCGCGCGCGTCAATCATCTGACGGACACCGCTTTGTCCTAACAGCAGCACGGCTTGTGGCGTCGTGGTGTCCAGTCGGGTGAGCAATGCCACCGTCGGAACGCGCGGAAATTCACGAACCACCGTTGCCATACTCTGGCCGATGCGAGCATCACATCGCGACACGGATACGATAACGGCGGATGCCCGGTTCTCCTTCAGGTCGCGTATGACATCTTCGAGCGAGTCTCGATGCAGCGCCTCGTACGATCCTTCGCCCGCGGCGTCTACCCGGATCCGTTCTGTTGGTGTGAGCACCGTCGTAACGGCGGCAGCCCTCCGGTGACCATGTTCGTAATTCATTCCAGCGCTCCATTCGAATTCGTCGATGTTGCAGTGCCGGCTTCGGCAACTCACTCGACCATAGCCCTGCCCAGTCACTCGGGCGTCAAGCAATTTGGAAAGGGCGTCAGAAACATTATCGGAGGCGGTGAACGTGCTAACACGGCTCGGCGCTGACGTTCGGCCCTATGCGTGATGTTGATCGGCTGCAGGCCGCCGTCGGCGATCGCTTCGATTTGCGGGGCACCACAGGAGCGGGTGATCTCGGCACGACAGTGACGGGCGTGGCGCGTGACGGGACGTCGGTCTTAGCCACCCTTCTGTCCGACGAAGTGATGTCCACCATGACCGCATCCGACGCATTCGTTCGTCAGGTGGAGCAGGCGTCAGCGCTTGTTCATGACGTCGTCGTGCCGACGCTGGCGGCGGGGCGCTCGGCTGGCGGCGACGTGTATTTCGTGACGAGTACGGCAGATGGCGCGAGTGTAGAGGAACTCTTGCGCAACGGCGAGCGCCTCACCTCCACCGACTGCGCCGTCATCGGGACGCGACTTGCACAGGCGCTCTCCGAAGCTCATGGCGAAGGTGTCATTCACGGGTTGGTACGCCCGGCCAGGCTCTATTTGTCCAGAGATCGTGATCGGGTGCGACTAGGAGAATTCGGCGTATTCGGTGCGTTGGCGGCGGCCGGTGTTCAGGTAGCGACAGTCCAGCGGTTGGTCACCGCAAAGCGGTACATGAGCCCGGAGCAACTCCGAGGAGAGGCTCTCGACGCTCGTAGCGACATCTACTCGCTGGGCGTTACGCTCTACGAGCTCATTACCGGACGCCCTCCGTTCGGCGGCAGGACGACCTCGTCGGTGATGGCCGCGGTACTCGCGGATGAGACCACCAATGACTGCGAAGCCGATCGGCTCATCGAAGCTGTGTTACGGGCGATCGAGCAGGAGCCTGACGATCGCTGGCCTACGGCAGCCAGTTTCGCAACCGCGCTCGCCGGCGCAGGTCCCGGCGCTCGCGACAGCCAAGTTGCCGCGCGGCGGTTGGGATGCTTGCCCGCATCCGCTATGTTAGTATTCGCGGGAGCGCTTCGAGCATTGCGAGCCGGAGCGGGAATGGGGTGATGTTCGGGTACCGACTGGGCGGTCGCGATCGGCCACGATCGAGGAAAGTCCGGGCTCCATTGGGCAGGTTGCCAGGTAACGCCTGGGACCCGAGCGGCCTTCGCCGCAAGGGGACGGAAAGTGCCACAGAAAACACACCGCCGACGGCGCGGCGTAAGCCGCGATTCGGGCAAGGGTGAAAAGGTGGGGTAAGAGCCCACCGCATCACTGGTAACAGTGATGGCAGGGTAAACCCCAGCCGGAGCAAGGCCAAATAGGCAGTGAGAGGCGCCCACCTCGATAAACACACTGCGGGTAGGCTGCTGGAAGGTGCGAGCGATCGCACCTCGAGACGAATGACCGTCAGCACGACGTGAGTCGTGCGACAGAACCCGGCTTACAGGTCGGTATCCGATGCCCCACTTCCCGCATAGCGCGGTGCTCCGCTCGAGCAGCCCGCTTCTGCTAGCGGATGATCTTCGAGTCGCCGCTCGCCCAGCGCCTCTCACGTGGGGGCAGAGCGTCCACCGGACGCGGCTCCTGAAGTAGTCCTCGCCCAGGCATCCAACGCCCGGAAAAGACTTGCCTAAGAACTCGCCAGATGAGCCGCACGCTCATGATGAGTATCGCGAGAACAGCGACAGCTGCGCCGAAGGCAAGAAACGGATGACGCCAGAGAGACAGGATGAGGGCGGTGACTACCCCAAGCTCGACGAAGTTGGTTGCGGCGTTGGTGAAGGGCTTTGGCGACGTGTCGATCGCGTAGCGTACGCCGAGCTTGGTGGTGTGCGTGATTACGGCGATGCCCCCGCCGAGCAGCGCTGCCAGGAGCACAAACAGCGGGTCGCCATGCCATGCCGTCGCGGCCGCAAGGGCCGCCGCGGCGGGAGGTCGGATGAGGCTGTGGACAGTCTCCCAAGCCGAACAGATGCCCGGCATCAGCGTCGCGAAGAATTCGAAGATGTACAGGGCCGACGCGATGCCGATCAGCCATGCATTTCCGAACGCCGTCAACGAACCGGAAGCGTCTGTGACCCACCCCAAGCGTGCTGCAATGCCGACGATCGCTACCGTTGCGTACAGGTCCAGGCCCGCCGCATATGCGATCCCGAGCGCCTGGACGAGTGTGGTCAGACTGTTCACATGGTCCGTGTAGGAGAGGTGCTAGTCCAGCAAGCGAAGAGGCATGACCAGGCATAGGTAAGAGCCCGGTTGCGACCATCCTTCCGGTTCGATCGTGGCCGCGCGTTCTGGCGCCTTGAACGTCAGCCGCACTTCGTCCGTGGGCATGAAGCGCAGGATTTCGAGCAGATAGTTCGCATTGAAGCCGATGTCGAGCGGATCTCCATTGAAACGCACCGGCAGCTCATCGGTGGCCTCACCAAGATCCGGTGTCTGCACGCTGAATCGCAATAGCGCGGTGTTGAAGGCGAGGCGGATACGGTGTGTCTGGTCAGAGGCGATGACCGACATACGCTTCAGAGCGCTGGTGAGCGCTGCTTTGTCGGCAATCGCAATCCGATCGTT
>CAZICQ010000032.1:32760-36724 GCA_964537775.1 uncultured Gemmatimonadaceae bacterium
CGGGAAAGCTCGGAAACTCGTCTTTCGGCAGCCCGAGAATCTTGAAGTGTGCTCGACCGCAATCCAGCGTTACGCGCTGCTCACCTGCGGCTGCAACGCGAACGGGAGATGGGGGCAGCTCGCGAGCAATCTCACTCAGCTTTTTCGCCGGAATGGTGATTGCACCCGAGGATTCCACGTCGGCCGGTACTTCCGTGCTCACGGCAATGTCGAGATCTGTCCCTGATAGGCGCAGTCCCTTGTCGGTGGTTTCGACCAGAATGTTTGCGAGAACCGGCAGTGTCGTCTTTGCCGGTATGCTTGCAGCGACCGCGGTAAGACCCTCCTGCAGCTTTTCCCGGGAGATCGTAAACCGCATCACGGCTCCTGTTGTGTCGATAACTCGCTGCTAGTACTTAACGCCATTATTAAAACCAAAATAGCGGCAGTAGTAGGGACTGTTGGCGATGTGGAAACCCGCCAGAAGTTACACGCGGCGCGGCAGTTCGCCTATGGGGAGTTGATGTGGACAGCTGCCGCTTGCCACCGCTATTCCGCACGACGGCCTCTGGCGACAGCCGAGTCTGTGGAGAGCTGTGGGCTGGATGTTCACACTCTGAGGCTAATCAGGTTGGAATGCAGCCGGCGCACCCGCTGAGCGAAGGCGTCGTCCTCGCGCATCATCTCGCTCACCCGGTCGAGGCTGTGGATCACCGTCGAATGGTCTCGGCCCCCAAGGGTACTTCCAATCTCCACGAGCTGCATCCCGAGCAATTCCCGCATGAGGTGCATCGCGACCTGCCGCGGGACAGTCAGATTCTTGGTTCGCGTCTTCGACCGCAGCCCCTCGGGCGTGACTCCCCACTCCGTCGCAACAGCCTGCTGAATCGAGAATGGGTTGAGGGTGTTCGCGGACGCACCGACCTCGCCCCCTTTGATCTTGTCGCGGAGAGCCTCCCGCGCGACATCCACCGTGATCTCACGGTGCCGCAGTGACGCGTACGCGAGGAGCTTGATGATCGAACCCTCGAGCTCACGCACGCTCGATCGCACATTCTCGGCGATGAAGCGGATGACGTCTTCAGGGATCGTCATCTCGAGGTGATCCAGCAGTGCCTTCTGCCGGAGAATCGCAATGCGGTGCTCGAGATCCGGCAGCTCGATATCCGCGACCATCCCCCACTGAAAGCGACTGACGAGCCGCGCCTCCAAGCCGGGTATCTCGGAGGGAGGCCGGTCGCTGGTCAATACGATCTGGCGGCCAGACTCGTAGAGCGCGTTGAAGGTGTGAAAGAACTCCTCCTGCGTCGCTTCCTTTCCCTTCAGAAAGTGCACGTCGTCGACGAGAAGGAGATCGGTCTCGCGAAAGCGTCGTCGAAAATCCTGCGTCGTGCGCGTCTGGATGGAAGCCACGAGCTCGTTGGTAAACTGCTCGGTGCCAATGAAGGTGATGCGCGTTTCCGGCTTTCGGACAAGTATCTCGTGCGCGATCGCCTGCATCAGGTGTGTCTTCCCGAGGCCGGTATCGCCGTAGATGAAGAGCGGATTGTAGACCTTGCCTGGCGCCTGGGCGACCGCGTGCGCTGCCGCCGCAGCGAGCTCATTTGACTTACCGATGACGAAGTATTCGAATGTGTAGCGCTCGCTGAGTGGTGGCGTAGTACTGCTACCGTCCTGTTGACGTCTTAGCTCCTGTTGTTGTGGTGGCGGCGCAACGAAGAGGTCCATTTGAGGGCGCGATCTCCGCTCCTCCTGAACTCGAAAAACAACTCGCATGGGCTGTCCAAGAGCGACCGGCGCGAGGCTGGCGAGCAGATCGGCATGCTTGGATTCGTTCCAATCGGCCGCGAATTGGTCCGGAGCGCCAACTACTATTGTTTCTCCCTCCACTGAGAGCGGCTCAGTAGGTTCGAGCCAGGTGCGGAACGTCTGTTCGGGGAGCTCTAGCTTCGCTCGCTCGAGCAGGCGACTCCACGTCTCTTTTGCGGTGAGGGTCATGCCGGTTTTCGTGCTGCAACTGAGGAGAGGGGGAGCGAAGGTACCACTGTCCATGTGGAAAAATCAATGCGCCGAAATACGACGCTCCATCAGCGTCGTTGACGAATGAAGCCATCTTGACCTATGTGTCGGCGGCAAATAGGTTTACCGTCCTGTTGAACTTTGATATTTGACTGAGCTTCGGAGTGTTGCATGGGTAAGCCCACCTACCGTCCCCGGAACAAACGGCGCATCCGCACGCACGGCTTCCGCACGCGGATGTCCACGAAGTGGGGACGTGAAGTTCTCAGCCGCCGTCGCAAGAAAGGGCGCAAGCGCCTCACCGTTCAGCTGCCGAGCAAGTACGCCGGAGCGTAGGGTCACTTTCGGCTTTCCGCGAGCCGCGCGACTAGCGCGGCGAGAGGACATCGAGAACGTCATTCGAAAGGGGAAGCGGATCCGGACAGCACACCTCGACGTCCGGGTGCTCGCTTCCCCTCTCGACCATCCGCGGGTGGGTGTCGTCGTGCCTAAAGCGACTCAGAGCTCGGTCAAGCGCAATCTCCTCAAGCGGCGATTGCGTGAGCTGGTGCGCCTGCGCCTGCTTCCGCAGCTGGCGTCGGTCGACGTTGTGATACGTGCCGCGCGTCAGGCGTACGATGTGAAGTTCACGGAGTTGGCCGACGAGGTGGAAGTCGCTCGAGCTGGTTTGACGACGAAAGCGCGCCAGGCCTGATGCGCGCGCTGCTGATCCTGCTCGTCCGCGGATACCAAATGGCGCTGTCACCGCTGCTTCCCGCTTCGTGTCGTTATTATCCCAGTTGCTCGGCCTACGCCGTCGAAGCACTGCAACGTCACGGGGCGATCCGCGGCAGTTGGCTGGCGATACGCCGCATAGGCCGCTGTCACCCATTTCGACCGGGCGGCTACGACCCGGTGCCCTAGCGCCTTTCACGTTCCTGCATGGACAAACGCACTTTCCTGGCGCTGCTCCTCACCGCGCTGGTGATCGTTATTACACCGCTACTCTTTCCCACGAAGCGGACGCCGTCCGACGGAGCTGCCGCCGCCGACAGCACCGCGACGGCGACAGTCGACAGCGCGCGAATCGCCTCGACGGCTGCACGACCAGCCGCGGCCGTGCCGCTGCAGAACGTGCCAGCCGCCCGTCCCGTCACGCCTAACGTGCGCGTGCGGGCGGAAACGACGGTGGTCACCGCGCCGAAGGCGACGTACTCCTTCGCGTCGTCCGGTGCCGTGCCCGTCGCTGCGATGCTCACGGATTACCGCTCCCGGCGGGCTGCTGACGGACCCGTAATCATCGCGGCGGAAGCCGGACCCCTCTTGCGCTATCGGCTGCTCTTGGGCACGGACACGCTCGCCTTCGATACGGTGGCATTCGCCTCGACGCTGGGGCGTGGTGAAGGCGGCGCGCCGACCGTCACGTACCGCGGCACGGCGCAAGGTCACGAGCTCACACTGGTCTATACGCTGCCACCCGATGCCGCGCACAGGTACCTGACGCGCGTCTCCGGTACTGTCACAGGAGCCGCCGGCAGCACGCTGCTGGTTGACCTCCCCGAAGGTCTTCGATCGCAGGAAGCGGATACGGTCGACGACCTGAATCATCTCGCGTTTGTCTACAAGCCCGTTCAGGAGCAGGTGGCAAGCATCAGCTTTTCAAAGCTCGACAGCACGCTCTTTCGAACCGATAGCGGTCCGCACAGATGGGTCGCGGTGCGCAACAAGTACTTCCTCGTGGCCTTACTGCCATCGCAGAAGGGATTCGCCGCGCTGCGCATGCGCGGCGGGTCACGCATCAACAAGCTCAGTGCGACGGCACACGCCACCGCTGTGCTGCCGATCGCGGGGACCAGCTTCGACTTTGACCTGTACGCTGGTCCGCAAGAATTCGATCGACTACGCGGTATTGGCAACGATCTCGATCAGGTAAATCCGTATGCGGGCTGGCTCCACGCCGTGGTGCAGCCCTTTGCGGTGATCGTGA
>CAZICQ010000033.1:0-35712 GCA_964537775.1 uncultured Gemmatimonadaceae bacterium
CGTCTACCGACTATCGACTACCGTCTACCGACTATCGACTACCGTCTACCGACTATCGACTACCGTCTACCGACTATCGACTACCGTCTACCGACTACCCACTGCCGTTTGCAGTTCGATCTTCCCCAACCTCTGCACCCCGCTCTCGGCAATCCACAGGCGGTTTCGCGTCGTGTCGAGACTGACGTTACGCACGACGGAGCCGCGTGTGGGGATCGGGACGACCTCCATGCGCTCGGTGGCCGGGTCGAAGGCGACCATCGTGCTCGCGCCGGATTCGTTGTACCAGATCTTCCCGTCGGGCGCGACGGCGATGCCGTACGGGTGGGCATTGTCGCTTGGCGACTTCCATTCCTTGTTCGTCTCGGTCTTCGGGTCATACATGCCCAGGTAACCGCGGGCGTAATCCGAGTACCAGATGCGGCCGCTCCGATCGATCGCGAGGCGCCGAGGCCGCGTACCGGCGTTCGTCAGCCGGATGATGTGCAGCTGTCCCGTGGCGGGATCGAGGTGGCCGAGGGCGGACGTGCCGAAGAGCGCGATCCAGAGCGAGCCATCGGGTGCTGGCTGGATGCCGTACGGCAGAGCGCGTGGCAAGGACACGTCCCAGAGCTGCACCTTGCCCGTCGCCGGATCGAGCACGCCGTACTTGTCACCCTGCTGGACGGTGAACCAGATCTTGCCTCGATAAACGGTCAGCGTGTGCGGATCGCGGGCACCCTCCGTCGGATACTCGCTGATCCTGCCCGTTGCTGGGTCGAGGACGCCGATGCGGCCGGCGGCATTTCCGGTGTACCACACCTTACCGTCGGGAGCGACGGTGATGCCGTGCGGTCCTGACCTCGGCGTCGGTGTCGGGTAATCCGTGACCTTGCCGGTGACCGGATCAAGGCGTCCGATGTAGCTGTTGACCTGATCGGTGTACCAGACGGTGCCGTCTGCGGCAACAGCCGGGTCGTGTGGAAAGGCGTTCGGGCGCGGGAGCGTGTACTCCTCGATCTTGTAGCGCGCGGATGGCTGTGCCACCTGGCCGGCTGCGGTCGCGGCGCAGATGGCGGCGGCGGCTGAGGCGCGGAGGAGCGTTGCGCCCACGCGGAAGCTGAATGGATTGCGCATCGAGACCTCCTGTTCACGGCGAATCTCGGTTGCCGCGGTCGGTGCGGCAAGTGCGTCGGATGTCGCCCCTTCCCACCTCCGATCGGGGTGTGGAGTTTGCAAGCACAGGGCGCCTCATCCAACCGAGATTTTGCCAGCACGTGTCCCCACGACAAACCGAGCGGCGATCGAACACCTCGACCTCCCAAGCCGGTCGCGGTCCTCAACATCTCGTTATCGAGTGTGTCACGCCGGAGCTCGACGCGGGCCGCTATCGCGTGAAGCGCGTCATCGGTGACGTGCTGAGCGTTGGCGCCGATGTCATCAAGGACGGGCACGATTTGCTCCTGGCCCAACTGACCTTCCGCGGCCCTTCACTCAATCGTAGGGGAGGGGGAGGGGGGGGAGATTGGGAGGCGGTGCCGATGCGCTACGACTTCGACGCCGACCGCTGGTTCGGCGAGCTGGCGCTCGACGAGATCGGCCGCTGGTTCTACTCGGTCGAAGCGTGGACGGATGTCTTCGGGACGTGGCGCTCCGGACTGCAGAAGAAGGCGGACGCCGGCCAGGACGTACGGGTCGAGCTGCTGGAAGGCGCGATCATGGTGCGGGCGGCGGCGCGGCGCGCGAAAACGGCGGTCGCCAAAGCGGCCCTGACGCAGACGGCGAAGGCGCTCGAGAACCCGAGCGAGGGGCCGATGGAGCTGCGCGTCGAGCGCGCGCTCGACGACGAAGTGGAAGAGCTGATGCGCGAGTGGGCGGCGCCCAAGGACCTGACGCGCTACGCACGCGTGCTCGAGGTCGAGGTGGACCGCCCACGCGCGGCGTTCGCGGCGTGGTACGAGATGTTTCCACGCAGCGCGGTGGGCCCGGCCGGAACCGGCGCCTCCGGGAGGCCCGACGGATCGCTGGCGCATGGTACGTTCGTGACCGCGGCGGAGGCGCTGCCGCGCATCGCCGGGCTGGGGTTCGACGTCGTCTACCTCCCGCCGATCCACCCGATCGGACATACGTACCGCAAAGGGAAGAACAACGCGCTCAAAGCGGGGCCGGACGACGTCGGCAGTCCGTGGGCCATCGGCAGCGAGTACGGCGGTCACGACGCGGTGGATCCACGGCTTGGCACGATCGCGGACTTCGAGCGCTTCGTGCAGCGCGCCGAGTCGTTAGGCCTGGAGGTGGCGCTGGATTACGCACTGCAGTGCTCGCCCGATCATCCGTGGGTCCAGGAGCACCCGGACTGGTTTCACATCCGGCCGGACGGCACGATCCAGTACGCGGAAAATCCACCGAAGAAGTACCAGGACATTTACCCGATCAACTTCTGGTGCGAGGACCGGCAGGCGTTGTGGGATGCGTGCCGGGACGTCGTCCGATTCTGGATCTCGAAGGGGGTGCGGACCTTCCGGGTCGACAACCCGCACACGAAGCCGCTCGCCTTCTGGGAGTGGTTGATCGACGACATCCAGCGTGACGACCCGAACGTGATCTTCTTCGCCGAAGCGTTCACGCGGCCCAAGCGCATGAAGAGTCTGGCCAAGCTTGGATTCACGATGTCATATACGTACTTCACCTGGAAGAACGCGCATTGGGAGCTGCGGCCGTACGTGGAGGAGCTGACGCAGACCCCGATGGTGGAGTACTTCCGCGGCAACTTCTTCGTGAACACGCCCGACATCCTGACGGAGTATCTCGTGCACGGCGGCCGGCCGGCGTTCCGCGTGCGGCTGCTGCTCGCGGCGACGATGATGCCGCTGTACGGCATGTACAGCGGCTTCGAGCTCGTGGAGAACGTGCCGCTGCGCGCAGGCAGCGAGGAATATCTCGACTCGGAGAAGTACGAGCTCAAAGCGCGCGACTTCAGCGCGCCCGGCAATCTCGACGCCGATATCCGCCGGTTGAACGAGATCCGGCGCGAGCACCGCGCGCTGCAGGTGGTGCCCAACCTGACCTTTCACCTGTCGGAAAATCCGGAGGTGCTGTTCTTCAGGAAGGCGGGCACCGACGCGACCACGTCGCGGGCGGAAGGCAGGGGCGAGGATCTGCTGATCGCGGTGAATCTCGATCCGCACCGCGTGCAGGCGACGATGGTGCACGTGCCGATCGCGGACATGGGCATCGCCGACGACGAGCCCTACGTCGTCCACGACCTGCTGACGGGTGACCGCTACACCTGGCGCGGCGTGCGCAATTACGTGCGGCTCGACCCGGCGTTCCAAGCCGGACATGTCCTGCGGGTCGAAGTGCAGCCGGCGGTCATCGGGTCTCGATCGGCGGCGCCATGAACAACGATCCGCTCTGGTACAAGGACGCGATCATCTACCAACTGCACGTCAAGTCGTTTCGCGACGCGAATGCGGACGGCTACGGCGACTTCCGAGGGTTGATCGAGGAGCTGGACTACATTCAGGCGCTTGGCGCGAACTGTGTGTGGCTGCTCCCCTTCTATCCATCGCCGCTGCGCGACGACGGGTACGATATCTCGTCGTACGAGGAGATCAATCCGACCTACGGCACGGTGGACGATTTCCAGGACTTCATGCGCCAAGCGCACGAGCGCAACATTCGCGTCCTCACCGAGCTGGTGATCAACCACACCTCGGATCAGCATCCCTGGTTTCAGCGCGCCCGGCGCGCTCCCAAGGGCTCGGCGGAGCGGGAGTGGTACGTGTGGAGCGACGATCCGAACAAATACGCGGGGGCGCGAATCATCTTCACCGACACCGAGAAGTCGAACTGGACGTGGGATCCGGAGGCACAGCAGTTCTACTGGCATCGCTTCTTCAGCCACCAGCCCGACCTCAACTTCGACAATCCGGAGGTGCTCGAAGCGGTGAAGAACGTGATGCGCTTCTGGCTGCGCATGGGTGTGGACGGCCTGCGCCTCGATGCGATCCCGTACCTGATCGAGCGCGACGGGACGAACTGCGAGAATCTGCCGGAGACGCACGAGGTGCTGCGCGAGCTGCGGCGCACGCTGGACGCGGAGTTCCCCGGCCGGATCTTCCTCGCCGAAGCGAACCAGTGGCCGACGGATGTGCGCCCGTACTTCGGCGACAACGACGAGTGCAACATGGCATTCCACTTTCCCGTGATGCCACGCATGTACATGGCGGTGCGGAAGGAAGACCGGACACCGATCGTCGACATCATGCGCCAGACTCCGGAGATTCCCCCCGAATGCCAGTGGGCGGTATTTCTCCGCAACCACGACGAGCTCACGCTCGAGATGGTGACCGACGACGAGCGCGATTACATGTACCGGGAGTACGCCAAGGACCCCCGCATGCGTATCAACGTCGGCATCCGCCGTCGTTTGGCGCCCCTGATGGACAACGGCCGGCGGCAGATCGAGCTCATGAACGCGCTGCTCATGTCGATGCCGGGCACGCCGATCATCTATTACGGCGACGAGATCGGCATGGGCGACAACATCTATCTCGGTGACCGCAACGGCGTGCGCACGCCGATGCAGTGGAGCATGGATCGAAACGCCGGCTTCTCGGAAGCCGATTCGGCGGCGCTGTTCGCGCCCGTGATCGTGGATCCGCCGTACAGCTTCCACTCGGTGAACGTGGCGGCGCAGGAGCGCACGTCGACGTCGCTGCTGCGCTGGATGCGCCGGTTGATCGCCGTCCGGCAGGAGTACAAGGCATTTGGGCGGGGCAGCTGGGAGTCGCTTCAGGCGCACAACCGGCGGGTGCTCGTGTTCCTGCGCCGCTATCGGGACGAGACGATCCTGTGCGTGCACAATCTTTCCCGCTTCGCCCAGTACGTCGAGCTCGACCTGCGCGAGTTCCAGGGCTTCGTGCCGATCGAGCTGTGGAGCAAGCTCGACTTCCCACCGATCGGCGAGCTCCCGTATCTGCTGACGCTGGGACCACACAATTTTCTCTGGTTCCGGCTGTGCCCCTCCGAGCAGGCGAAAGCGCTGGCCGGCCGCTGAGCGAGCATGAGCGTCTACGATTCGTTAGGCTCGGATGAGTGGGTGGCGTTCCTCCGCGGGCGGCGGTGGTTCGGAAGCAAGGCGACCGTGAAGAGCGCACGCGTTCGCGACGTGATCGAGCTACCGTGGGAAGGTGGAGGGAGCGACGGCCAATACGCGGTCGTGCGGCTGGACGTGGAGACCGACGCTGGCCGTGACCTTTATCAGGTGCCGCTGCAGCACGCGTCCGACGGCATCCGTCCGGCGGAGGAGAACCCGGTTTTTCTGCGCCACCTGGCGTCAGCTCTGGCGCGCGGGGGCAGCTATGGCGACGCCGGCGGAGTCCGGTGGGTCATCGCGCCGGAGAGCGAGCAGGGATTAGTCGTGCCGGTAGACGCGCCGGTCCGCGTCGCGACGGGAGAGCAGAGCAACACGTCGATCATGTTCGATGACGAGGGGATTCTCAAGCTCTTTCGCCGACTGGAGACAGCGGGCGGTGGAGAGCATCCGGACATCGAGCTCACGAGATATCTCACGGTCGACGCCGGCTTCGCCCACACGCCGACGCTCCTCGGGACGATTCGCTTCGAGGAGACCGGGATGCCGCCGATGATGGCCGGAATGCTGCAAGAGTACCTGCCGGACTCGCAGGACGCGTGGACGTACGCTCTCGAGCGCGCCAGGTCGTACTTCGCCGGCGCGCCGGATGCACCTAACGACTTCACGGTCGATGCCCGGCGGCTCGGCGCGATCACGCGAGAGATGCACGACCTGCTGGCGCGTGCGCCTGGCGCGCTCGCGGCGGAGGCGACGACCGCCGCCGACGTGGAGCGGTGGGCCGATGGCGCGCGGGAGTGGGTGCGCCGGGCGACCGCGGTGCTGGCGCGACAGCTGGAACAGGAACGAGCCGGACGTGGTGCCGGCTGGTCCAGGAAGCAAGTGGCCGAGGCCGAGGTACTCGCCAGGCGCCGCGACGACTACCTGCGCTTCGTGGACGAGCTGGCGCGCGACAGCGTGGCGGCGGAAGGGGAGGCGAGGCCGGGAAGGGGAGACGGAGGGGCAGGGGGGCAAGGCGAGCCCAAAATTCGCATTCACGGTGACTATCATCTCGGCCAGGTGCTGCGTACCGCCGGCAAGGATTACGTGATTATCGACTTCGAGGGAGAGCCCGCCCGGCCGCTGGCCGAACGGCGGGAGAAGACGAGCCCGATGCGAGACGTCGCCGGGATGCTGCGCAGCTTCGCGTATGCGGCCGCGGCCACGCAAACGGCCGTGTCTGACGCTCGCGGTGGCGAAGTCGATCCGGAGCTCGAGATTCGAGCGGCGAGGTGGGAGCGCGACGTGCGCGCGGCGTTCCTCGCCGGATACTTGGGAACGGACGACGCAGGGGCCGCGCCGGCTGGAGCACGGGCAGGGGCGTCGAGACTCGTCTCCCTGTTCGAAACGGAAAAGGTGTTCTACGAGCTGACGTACGAGTTGAACAATCGGCCCGATTGGGTGTGGATTCCCATGCGCGGCATCTCGAAGCTGCTGGTGCGCGCGTGACGTGGTGGAGTGCTCGGGCTACCGCAGAGGGAGTGTTGGGGGCTGGGGGCAAGGATCGATCGGAAGACGTTTGGCGCCTCGACCGTGGCGCCACGCTCGAGGCCGATGGCAGCGTCCGTTTTTCCGTCTGGGCGCCTAACGCGGAGCGACTCTCCGTCTCCGTGTTGGGGGGACCGGCAGAGGGGACGTATGCCCTGGCGCGCGGGGCTTCGGGCGTGTTCGCGGGCCGCGTGCCGCACGCCGGTGCCGGTGCCGACTATCGTTTCTGTGTCGGCAGCGAGCGCACGCTTCCCGATCCGGTGAGCCGCTGGCAACCTCACGGCGTGCATGGCCCCTCTCGGGTGGTCGATCCGGAGTTCGCGTGGCACGACGCGGAGTGGCGTGGTCTGGCGATGGCCGATCTCGTGATGTACGAGCTGCACGTCGGCACGTTCACGGAGGAGGGCACCTTCGCGGCCGTGATCGGGCATCTGCGCGGGCTGAAAGCGCTGGGCATCACCGCCATTGAGCTGATGCCGGTCGCGCAGTTTCCCGGCAATCGCAACTGGGGTTACGACGGAGTGTTGCTGTACGCTGTGCAGGACAGCTACGGTGGTCCCCGCGGGCTCAAGCAACTCGTGGACGCCGCGCATGCCGAAGGATTGGCGGTGATCCTCGATGTCGTGTACAACCACGTCGGCCCGGAAGGCAACTATCTCGCCGAGTATGGGCCGTACTTCACGACCACGTATCATACGCCCTGGGGACCGGCGCTGAACTACGACGGGTCGTTAAGTGAGGAAGTCCGCCGCTTCGTTGTGGAGAATGCGCTCTACTGGATAACGGAATATCACATCGACGGGCTCAGACTCGACGCCGTGCACCGCATCTACGACTTCGGCGCGAAGCACATCCTTCAGGAGATCGCGGAGGCGCTGCACGACCAGGGACGGCGGCTCGGCCGGCACGTGCTCGCGATCGCGGAGAGCGACCTCAATGATCCGAAGCTCGTGCGCGACACCGTGAGCTATGGCTATGGCCTCGACGGACAGTGGAGCGACGATCTGCATCACGCCGTGCATGCACTGCTCACGGGGGAGCGCGCCGGCTACTACGCCGACTTCGGCGGCGCCGAGCCGGTCGCGCGCGCGCTCGAGGAGCCGTTCGTGTACGAGGGGCAGTTCTCCGTTCATCGCAAACGGCGGCATGGGGCGCCGTCGAGTGGTCTCCCACGCGATCGCTTCGTCGTCGCCATACAAAATCACGATCAGATAGGAAATCGCGCCGGCGGCGAGCGGCTCTCGATGCTCGTGAGCCCCGCGCAGCTGCGCTTCGCGGCGGCGCTCCTCCTACTGTCGCCCTATGTGCCACTGCTGTTCATGGGAGAGGAATACGGTGAGACGCATCCGTTCCTGTATTTCGTGAGCCACGGCGATCCGCGTCTCATCGACGCCGTGCGCAGCGGACGCCGGCGTGAGTTCGAATCGTTTGGGTGGCACGATGTCGTGCCCGATCCACAGGCGGACGAGACATTCGAACGCTCGAAGCTGGATCGCTCGGTGATAGAAGCGGGACGCGACGATTGGCACGCGCAGTTGCTGGAGCTGTATCGCGACCTGCTCACCCTCCGGCGGGACGAGCCAATGTTGCGGCCGGGCGGCAGCGGAGGGGGAGCGCCAAACGTGAGCATCGAACAACATCCGGACGGCAACGCCAGTATTGCGCTGCTCCGGTATCCCCGCGGCTGGCGTCGCGGCGGGACAGGCGCCGGTGCGCTGCTCATACTGTTCAACTGTTCCCCCGCGCCGGTCGCGGCCTCGGTGCCGGAAGACGCCACCGGGGCGTGGAGGCTCCGGCTGTCGACCGACGCCCGGGCGTACGGCGGCGCCGGCACTGCGCTCGCGTCAGAGATACAGGACGACGAGCCGGTGCGGCTCGCGCACGCTGACGCGCCCAAACGACTGCTCGAGCCGGAGACTCTTCCGACCGGCGGGCGTCGCGTGATGCTGCCTCCCTGGAGCTGTGCCGTCTACGAGCGTGTCGAGGAGATCGCATGAGAGTCTGGCCCGGCGAGCCGTACCCGCTCGGTGCGACCTGGGATGGCCAGGGGGTGAACTTCGCGATTTTTTCGGAGAATGCGACGGCGGTGGATCTGTGTCTGTTCGCGAACGAGGATGATGCCGTCGAAAGCGAGAAGATCCAGATTCGGGAGAACACGGACCACGTGTGGCACTGTTATCTCCCCGATGTGCGGCCCGGCCAGTACTACGGCTACCGGGTGCACGGACCGTACAAGCCCGAACAAGGCCACCGCTTCAATCCGGCCAAGCTGCTGATCGATCCGTATGCCAAGGCGATCACCGGCTCGATCAAGTGGAGTAACGCGCTGTTCGCCTACAAGGTCGGCGCGCCACAGGAGGACCTGGAGCCCGATCCGGACAACAGCGCCGGTGGCGTCCCGAAGAGCGTCGTGATCGACAACGCGTTCACGTGGGACAACGACCGGCATCCACGCACGCCGTGGAACCGGACGGTGATCTACGAGTGTCACGTGAAAGGGATGACGATACGCCATCCCGACGTCGCCGAGCGGCTCCGGGGCAGCTATCTCGGTCTGTGCGCCGATCCGATGCTCGACTACTTCACCGCGTTAGGCATCACGGCGGTGGAGCTGCTGCCCGTGCACCAGTTCGTCGTCGACCGGCACCTGCCGGAGCGGGGACTCACCAACTATTGGGGCTACAACTCGATCGGCTTCTTTGCGCCGGATGTGCGCTACGCCACGCGCGGGCTCGGCAACCAGGTGTACGAGTTCAAGTCGATGGTGAAGACCTTTCACTCGGCCGGCATCGAGGTGATTCTCGACGTCGTCTACAATCACACCGGCGAGGGGAATCACCTCGGGCCGACGCTGTCGCTCAAGGGCATCGACAACGTGGCGTACTACCGGCTCGAGGCCGATCGGCGGTTCTACACCGACTTCACCGGCACGGGCAACAGCCTGAACATGCGGCACCCGCGCACGATCCAGCTCATCATGGACAGCCTGCGCTACTGGGTGACGGAGATGCACGTCGACGGCTTTCGCTTCGACCTGGCGCCCGTGCTCGCGCGCGAGCTGTACGAGGTGGACCGGCTGTCGGCTTTCTTCGACATCATCCATCAGGATCCGGTGCTGTCGACGGTGAAGCTGATCGCCGAACCGTGGGACGTGGGACCGGGCGGGTACCAGGTTGGTAACTTTCCCATCCGGTGGGCGGAGTGGAATGGAAAATACCGGGACTCGCTGCGACGCTTCTGGCGTGCCGATCCGGGGCAGGTCTCGGAGCTGGCGTCGCGGCTGTCAGGCTCCAGCGATCTGTATCAGTGGAGCGGGCGCAGCGCGTATGCGAGCGTGAACTTCGTCGTCGCCCACGACGGGTTCACCTTGGCCGACCTCGTGTCGTACGAGCAGAAGCATAACGAGGCAAATGGCGAGGGAAACCAGGACGGCCACAACGAGAACCTCAGCCGCAACTGGGGCGTCGAAGGACCAACCGACGATCCGCACATCGTCGACATGCGGTATCGCATCATGAAGGCATTCCTCGCGTCGCTGGCCTTCTCGCAAGGCGTGCCGATGATCTCGCATGGCGACGAGATCGCGCGCACACAGCAGGGAAACAACAACGCATACTGCCAAGACAACGAGCTCACGTGGGTGAACTGGGAGCTCACCGATCGTCAGCGCGATCTGCTCGAGTACACGCGGCGCGTGATCGCGATCCGGCAGGGCAACCCCGTTCTGCGGCGGCGGCATTTCTTTCGCGGTCGAGATCCGAACAGCGAGTTCGGACGCGACGTGATGTGGATCAGGCAGGATGGGCAGGAGATGCAGCAGGCCGATTGGCAGAATCCCGAGAACCGCCTGCTTGGCATGCTCATCAGTGGTGATGCAACCGATGAAGTGGACGAGCGTGGTCGCCCGATAAAAGGTGATACTCTTCTACTTATAGTGAATGGCGGCGATGGCGACGCACGGTTCACGTTGCCCGGGCTGAAGACAGTGGGTTTCTGGATGGAGCTCGTCGACTCGGCACACGCGGAGCGGCAGGTGACGGCCACAGGGCACGTGATGGTGTGTGCCCACTCGCTCGCGTTGCTGCGCTACGGCACCGAGCGGCGCATGGTACCTAGAACAGGAATTCCGGACGCGACAGCACAGACCGTCGCGCGAGCTGAGGAGAGAGGATGAGCGGCAAGCGGAAGGGGAAGAACGGACCGTTCACGTCGGCTGCGAAAGCGGAGTCGGAGCCGCCCGCGCCTCAGGGTGATCCGTTGCGTACGGAGGTGGTGACGCCGCCGAAACGTGAGGCGAAAACGGCGAACGGCACCGAGCCGCGCGGCCGGAAGCCTGGTGCGGACGTCGGCGCCAAGCCGTCGAACGGGGGGAAGGAGAGCACACGCAAGGTTGGCGTGACGGCCAAGCGCCGAGCGCGTGGCCGTGCCGGCGGAGAGGACGCAGGGTCCGGTGATGGCGATGGAGCGGGCGAGCCGCCGGTGGCGACGGAAACGATGGCTCTGGTGACGGCCGGTATGCTGCGCGACCAGCTTCCGCCCGGCACCGAGCTGCTGCTCGAGGGAGATAGCGTCAATCCGCACGCGATCCTCGGCGCACACGCTGCGTCGTTTGGCGGCACCGCCGGCGTCGTCGTGCGCGCGATCATGCCCAACGCGATCGCTGCGGAGGTGATCGCCGGCGCCGAAGGCGGGCACGAGGCCGAGCGCACGGTGGCGATGGAGCTCATCGACGAGGGCAGCGCCGGCACGCGGCTGTTCGCCGCGTTTCTTCCTGGCGCCGAGCTGCCGCTGCGCTACCGCTTGCGTTTCCACTTCGCCGACGGCGCGACCTGGGAGCGGGACGATCCGTATCGGTTCCTGCCGACGATCGGCGACATGGATCTGTTCCTGTTCAACGAGGGAACGCACCGCGAGCTGTGGAAGAAGCTCGGCGCGCATCCGCGGGTGGAGAGCGGTGTGCACGGCGTGAGCTTCGCTGTCTGGGCCCCTAACGCGCGGCGCGTGAGTGTGGTCGGCGACTTCTGCGGATGGGACGGACGTGTCTTTCCCATGCGCATGATGGGAAGCTCCGGCGTGTTCGAGCTGTTCGTGCCGGAGCTGGGCCCAGGCGCGCTGTACAAGTACGAGCTCGTGACGCAGGAAGGCATGCTGCGACTGAAGACGGACCCGTTCGCGGCGAAGATGGAGCAGTTTCCCGGCACGGCCGGCATCATCGAAGCGGAGGGCGACTACCGCTGGCGGGACGGGGAGTGGATGGAGCGGCGGCGATCTGCGCCGGGAGGTGCATCGGTGCTGTACCGCGCGCCGATGTCCATCTACGAGGTGCATCTCGGCTCGTGGGCGCGCGTACCGGAAGAGGGGAATCGCACGTTGACCTATCGCGAGATCGCGCCCCGGCTCGCCGAGCACGTGCGGCGGCTTGGCTTCACGCACGTGGAGCTCCTGCCGGTGATGGAGCACCCCTTTTATGGATCCTGGGGATATCAGGTGAGCGGGTATTACGCGCCAACGTCCCGCTACGGCACGCCTGACGAATTCCGCGAGTTCGTGGACGTGCTGCACCAGGCGGGCATCGGCGTGCTGCTCGACTGGGTGCCGGCGCATTTTCCGAAGGACGACTACGCGTTGCGTCGTTTCGACGGCACAGCCCTGTACGAGCACGAGGACCCGCGGCTCGGCGAGCATCCCGATTGGGGAACGCTGATCTTCAACTACGGCCGCCCCGAGGTGCGCAACTTCCTCATCGCCAATGCGCTCTACTGGCTCGAGGAGTTCCACGCCGACGGCCTTCGCGTCGACGCCGTCGCGTCGATGCTGTACCTGGACTACAGTCGCGAAGCGGGAGAATGGATCCCGAACCGCTACGGCGGCCGGGAGAACATCGAGGCGATCGATTTCCTGCGGCAGTTCAACGACACCGTTCGCGACGCGGCGCCGGGCTGTTGCACCGTGGCGGAAGAATCGACCGCGTGGCCTGGCGTGACGAAGCCGACGAGCGAGGGTGGCCTCGGTTTCACCTTCAAGTGGAACATGGGATGGATGCACGACACACTGGAGTACTTCAGCAAGGATCCAGTGTATCGGCGCCACCATCACGACCAGCTCACTTTCGCCATGATCTACGAGTACAGCGAGCACTTCATCATGCCGCTCTCGCACGATGAAGTCGTCCACCTGAAAGGATCGCTCTACTCCAAGATGCCGGGCGACGACTGGCAGAAGCTGGCGAATCTTCGACTGCTGCTCGCGTATCTGTTCACGCGCCCCGGGAAGAAGCTGCTGTTCATGGGCACCGAGCTGGCGCCGTACACGGAGTGGGCACACGAGACGAGTCTCGACTGGCACCTGCTGTACGATTCGCCGCGCCGTTCGTTCTCGGATTTCGTCACGACACTGGCCACGTTCTATCGCGACCATCCGGCGTTCTGGGCGGAGGACGTGAGCTGGGAGGGGTTCCGCTGGATCGACACCGCCGATCGTGAGAACTCCGTGATCGCATACGAGCGTCGGGGAGGCGGCGAGGAAGCGGTGGTCGTGCTGAACTTCACTCCGGTTCCACGCGAGCAGTACCGGATCGGCGTCCCGCGTGCCGGCCGCTATCGCGCGGTGCTCTCCACCGACGACGCGCGCTGGGGCGGAAGCGATTACGCCGTTCCCGAGCGCCTGGACACACAACCAGCGGGATTTCACGGGCACCAACAATCGATCGTTCTCGGGCTGCCGCCGTTAGGGGCGGTCATACTCGTTCCCGAGTGAAGTTGAGATGGACTTAGGACTGCGCACCAAGAGCTGCGGACTTCGGACGCTGACCAACTGCGCACCAAGAGCTGCGGACTTCGGACTATGACCAACCGCGCACCAAGAGCTGCGGACTTCGGACTATGACCAACTGCGCACTGCGAACTGCGGACGTACTGCGCACTACGGACGCGGATTTCAATCGACGGTTGTCGGAATGGCAGTTGCGCCGTCAGCGCTCTCAGGGTGTCAGCGCCGTTAGGGCGTCAGCGCCCTCAGCGCGTCAGCGCCGTTAGGGCGTCAGCGCCCTCACGCTCTCGCGCCGTTGCGCCCTTCCGCTCTCCGCCGCCTGGCCGACCTGGTGGGTGTAATTCCGTCGTATGTCGACCAAACCGGCCGAGAGAAGCGGATCACCACCGACAATACCCGCGTCGCGATTCTGGCGGCGATGGGAATCGATGCGTCGACGGAAGAGCGCGCGGCGGCGGCGTTGACGGAATTCCGGCTGGAGGCGCGGCGCGATTTGCTGGAACCGGTGCGCGTCGTGGAGGTGGAAGACGGCCACCAATGCATGTGCAGCGCGGAGTTGCGGCTCCGTGCCGGCACGACGCCGGTGGTTTGGGAAGGCGAGGTCACTGAAGAGAGCGGCGCTGTTCATCGCGTGAATGGCCGCGCGACGGGGAGCGCGACGATCTCGATACGGCTGCCGGCGCTTCCGATCGGCTATCATGCGCTGAGCATACGCGTCCAGCGCGGCCGCCAATCAACGGACGCCGACCAGACGCTGATCGTGGTGCCGCCGCGTTGCACGTCGCCTGACGAGCTGCTGGGAGGTGACAGCCCGCGCGCGTTTGGCATCGTCGCGAATCTGTACTCGGTCCACAGCGAGCGAAACTGGGGCGTCGGCGATTTCACCGATCTCGGCACGCTGGCGGAATGGGCGGGCGCGCAGGGGGCGGACTTCGTCGGCGTGAACCCGCTCCATGCGTTGCTCGACGCGGGAAAGGACATCAGCCCATACAGCCCGGTGAGCCGGCTGTTCCGGAATGTCCTGTACATCGACGTCGAACGGGTGCCGGAGCTGGCAGTCGCGCCGCACGTCGCGGACCGGATCGCCTCACCCCCCTTTCAAGCGGAGCTGGCGGTGTTGCGGGAGGACCCGCGCGTGCAGTACGAGCGGTCGTTGTATCTGAAGATACCGGTCCTGGAGGAGCTGTACGCCCTGTTCCGAGAATCGGCGGGCGGGGGAGCGCCGGCAGCGCGCGCGGCTGAGTTCCGCCGGTGGGTCGCCGAGCAGGAACCGGAGCTGACGCAGTTCGCGGTCTTCATGGCGCGCCAGTGGCGCAGCGCGGCGGCGAATGGCGGCGCACCGCCAAACGACGATGACGTGCAGTTCCAGCGCTGGCTGCAGTTCGAGGCGGACCGGCAGCTTGGGGATGCCGCCGAACGCGCGCGGCGCGCCGGCATGCGCCTGGGTCTCTACCAGGATCTAGCGATCGGGAGCTCGCCTAACGGCAGTGATGTGGCTTCCCGCCGCGACCTGTTCGCAAAGGGTGCGAGCATCGGCGCTCCGCCGGACCCCTACTCGGCGACCGGCCAGTACTGGGGTCTACCGCCGATCGACCCGCGGCGGCTACGGCAGGATCGCTACCGGTATTTCGTGAAGCTCGTGCGGAATGGATTCCGCCATTCCGGCGCCCTGCGCATCGATCATATCATGGGCCTGTTCCGGCTGTTCTGGATTCCGGCCGGGCTCACGGGGCGGGAGGGTGCGTACGTCCGGATGCCCGCGCACGATCTGCTCGGCATCCTGGCGCTGGAGAGCGTGCGCCATCGTGCGCTGGTCGTCGGGGAGGATCTCGGCACGGTGCCGAAGGACGTTCCGCCGGCATTGAACAAGTGGGGGATCCTGTCGTCAAAGGTGCTCTACTTCGAGCGGGCCGCCCGCGGAGCATTCAAGCCGCCCGAGCGCTACGCCGAGCTCGCGCTGGCGACGGCGAACACCCACGACATGCCGACGCTTGCCGGCTTCTTCAGCGGACACGACATCGAGTTGCGCGCGCAAACGAAGCTGCTGCGCGACGAAACGGAGGTCGCGCGTGCGCGCGATGAACGCCGGCGCGATCACCGGCGTCTGATGCGCGTGTTGCGCGCGTCCGGCGTGACCGGCGACGGCTCGCTTCAATTCCAGGGCCCCCGGCTTGCCGGCCGGATGGCCGACCTCACCGGAGCGATTCATGCCTTCCTCTGCCGCGCGCCGTCGGTGCTGGTGGGGCTCGCGCTCGACGATCTCACGGGCGAGGAAGAGGCGGTAAATCTGCCCGGTGTCGGACCGGAGATGCATGCGAGCTGGACGCGAAAGATGAAAACGCCGATCGAAGCGCTGTGGACGGACGACTACGTGAACGCGGCCTTGCGCTGCGACGGGCGGATGCGACGCCGCACCTCGCCGGAGACGATCGCGCGATGAACGCGCGCGCCACACTGTCGGCCACGTACCGCGTTCAGCTCAATCACCGATTCACCTTCCGCGATGCCACGGCGCTCGTGCCCTACCTGCAGTCGTTGGGCATCTCGCATCTCTACTGCTCGCCGATTCTCGCTGCGCGCCGGGGCAGCATGCACGGGTACGACGTCGTCGATCCGACCAGGTTGAATCCCGAGCTAGGCAGTGATGACGACCTGCGGGCGTTGGCCGGCGCGCTGCATGAACGCGGCATGGGAATGATCGTGGACATCGTGCCGAATCACATGGGCATCGGAAACGAGAATCCCTTCTGGACGGAAGTGCTGACGCACGGCCAGAATGCGCGCTATGCACACTGGTTCGACATCGATTGGGCCGCCGAGCGCATGGCACGCGGTGCTCGCGGCCGGGGCAAGATCGTGCTCCCCGTGCTCGAGGACGAGTTGGAGAGCGTGCTCGCGCGCGACGAGATCGAGCTCGACATCGGTGACAGCGAGCAACGCCTCGTGTACAAGGGACAGACCTTTCCACTGGATCCGGCGTCGCTCACGCCCGAGATGCAGCTGGCGCTGTGGGACCCGAAAGCCGTGGGCGATCCGGTGGCCCTCGCGGCCGGCGCGGGCAGAGGCCGGCGCGAAGGCCTGCGCCGTCTCCTGGATGCACAACACTACCGGCTGACCTTCTGGCGGCGCGCGAACACGGAGCTCGACTACCGCCGATTCTTCGACATCAACGATCTCGTGGCGCTGCGCATGGAGGATGGGCGCGTGTTCGCCGAGACGCATGCCTATCTGCTCACGCTCGTGCGGCAGGGCATCATCGACGGGCTGCGCGTGGATCACGTCGACGGGCTGCGCGATCCGCTCACGTACCTGCGGCGGTTGCGCGTGCAGGTGGAGCTCGATGAGAACGGCAGGCAGCACGCGGACAGCACGCGGTCCTCCGTTCCGATCTTCGTCGAGAAGATTCTGTCGCCGGGCGAACGGTTGCGGGGTGACTGGCCGGTACAGGGCACGACGGGATACGAGTTTTTGAATGATCTCGAGGATGTCTTCATGGATGACGGCGGGTTTCGCTCGATCGAGCGCTCCTACCGCCGGTTGCGGCGCCTGCGCGACGGGCGGGGAACCTTCGCCGATCAGGCATATGCCGCCAAGCTGCAGGTGCTGCGCGACGCGCTGCAGCCCGACGTGCGGCGCCTCGTCAGGCGGCTGGAGCCGCTGGCCGAGGCGTCGGGCCATGCCGACTGGGCGACGTCGCGATTGGCTGAAGGGCTGATGCACTTCATCGCGGCGCTGCCGGTCTATCGCACCTACATCGATGGCCGCGCCGCGCCGCACCAGGACGATCGCGAGGCCATCGCGCGCGCGGTTGCGGAGTCGTCACGCCGCAATCCGGCCACGAAGGATGTAGTGCTGCTCATCGCGAGCGTGTTGCTGGACGATGTGGGACGGGAGAGCGTCGGCGACCGGGGTTGGCTGGACTTCGTTCAACGACTGCAGCAGACCAGTGGTCCTGCCACTGCAAAAGGCGTGGAGGACACGGCGCTCTATCGGTACGTACCGCTTGCCTCACGCAACGAGGTGGGCGGGTCACCGGATCGGCCGTTGGAGAACGCGACACAACGGTTGCACGGGGCGAATGCCGAGCGCGCGGCGCGGTGGCCCGCGGCGCTGATCTGCACCAACACCCACGACACCAAACGCAGCGCCGATCTGCGGGCCCGACTGGATGTGCTCACCGGCTTGCCCGGCGAGTGGGAGCGGCGCGTCAGGCGCTGGCGCAGGCTCAACAGCGGCCATCGCGGCGTGGTGCGTGGCCGTATCGCGCCGGACAGGAATACCGAATACCTGTTTTATCAGACGCTCTTCGGGCTGTGGCCATCGCCGGCGTCGGCAGAACGCGATGACAGTCTCCCCGTGCCCATACCGGACGGCGAGTGGCGCACCGGCGCGCGGCAGCGTCTACAGACATACATGATCAAGGCGGCGCGTGAGGCGAAGGTGCGCACGAGCTGGGTGAATCCAGACACCGAGTTCGAGGAAGCGTTGCGTCGCTTCATTGCCGGCGCGCTGGAGCCAAGCGATGACGCGCTCTTTCTGACCGACGTCGCGGAGCTGGCGTCGCAACTCGCGCGGGCGGCCGCACTGACATCGCTCGCTCGCGTGCTGCTGCACCTCACCGCGCCAGGCACACCCGACCTCTATCAGGGTGACGAGCTCTGGAATCTCGCGCTGGTGGATCCCGATAATCGCCAACCCGTGGACTACGAGGACCGGGGCAGATCGCTGCACCAGCTCGGCGGAACGTCCGCACCTTTCACGGCCGGCCTGCAGAGCCCACAGACGAAGCTCTTCCTCACGACGACGCTGCTCCGGCTCCGGCGCGAACATCCGAAGCTGTTCGGGTGCGGCCACTACTTACCCCTGTTGGTCGATGGGAGTGCACCGGGAGCGCCCCCACGTCTCCTAGCCTACCTCAGATCGTACGAGAGCAAGCATGCCATCGTGGTCGCGCCGCGTCCGGCGACTGGGGGAGGACCGCCGTTCAACGGCAGTCCGCAATCGATTGAGTGGGGTACCACAGTCGTGACCCTTCCCGCCGAGGGAGGGCTACAAAACAGACGTTGGCATTCCGTCCTCGACAGTCAGGATTTGAGTGTCGACGCGGCCAGCGGCGCTCTTCCTGCGTCGTTGATTCTGAGGAGGTTGCCGTTTGCGTTGCTGTTGAGCTTGGGGTGAGGACGCACTATCGTTGTGGATGTACAACGGTGTGGCACGCCGTCACCAATTGGCGAATCGATCGTCTCACCGTCGAACGCGACCCCCCTTCCCATCGCGTTCGCGATCGAGCTCCACGATTCTGCCTTTCCGAGCTCATCCAGCGCGCACATGGCACGGATTCATCATAGCATTCCTAAGCTGATGTCTCGGCGCTCATCGAGGCACGTATGACTTTTGTTTCGTATAGATCGACCGTCGCGTACTTCTCCATGGAGATCTGCCTCGAACAGGCGATTCCGACGTACAGCGGCGGTCTGGGAGTCCTTGCCGGCGACACCTTGCGGTCCTTCGCCGATCTGAATGTGCCCGCTGTGGGTCTCACGCTCCTGCATCGGAAGGGCTACTTCGAGCAGCATGTCGATGCGGCCGGCCACCAGAGTGAGCGACCGGTCGCCTGGAGCCCGGAAGCCGAGCTCGAGCCGATGGACGTACGCGTGACCGTGACAATCGAAGGCAGGCCAGTGCGCGTGCGCCCGTGGAAGTACACGGTGCGCGGTGCCTCCGGCCACGAGGTGCCAGTGTTTCTGCTCGATACCGCGTTGCCCGAGAACACACCTTGGGACCAAACGCTCACGGACTGCCTGTACGGGGGCGACAACCACTATCGTCTGTGCCAGGAAGTGGTGCTCGGCATGGGCGGTGCGGCCGTGCTGCGCGCGTTGAACTACAACGGGGGTGTCCACTACCACCTCAACGAGGGACACTCGGCGCTGCTCACGCTCTGTTTGCTCGAGTGGCAATTGGATGACCGCAAGACATTCGAGCTGGATGAGGCCGACCTGGAGGCGGTGAGACAGCGGTGTGTGTTCACGACGCACACGCCGGTGCCCGCGGGCCACGACAAGTTTCCGATCGACATGGTGCGTTCGGTGCTCGGCGACGACGCGGTAGCGCTGCTCGACAAGGCGCAGTGTCTCGATGACGGCATGCTCAACATGACGCACCTCGCCCTGCGGCTGTCCCGCTTCGTGAATGGCGTCGCGATGAAGCACCGCGAGGTGTCTCAGGGAATGTTCCCCGAGTATCCGATCAACTCGATCACGAACGGCGTACACGCGGCAACGTGGATGTCGCCGGCGTTCCAGGCCCTGCTCGACGAGCGCGTACCGGAGTGGCGCACGGACAACCTGTATCTCCGTTACGCGGTCGGCATTCCGCTGCAGGAGATTCGGAAGGCCCACGCGGAGAGCAAGCGCGTGCTGCTCGAAGAGATCGAAGCTCGGACCGGCGTGAAGCTCGATCCCAGCGTCTTCACGATCGGCTTTGCGCGACGTGCCACGCCGTACAAACGCGCGGATCTCATCTTTTCGGACCTCGGCCGTATGCGGCACATCGCGACTGTCGTTGGGCCGATGCAGATCGTGTTCGGTGGGAAAGCCCATCCAAACGACGCTGGCGGCAAGGAGCTGATTCGGCGCATTCACGAAGCGGCGCAGCAGCTCGGCGACGCCATGAAAGTGGTGTACGTCGAGAATTACGAGATGGACATCGCTGCCAAGATGGTTGCCGGTGTGGATCTGTGGCTCAACAATCCCATGCGCCCGCTGGAGGCGAGCGGCACCAGCGGCATGAAGGCGGCGCTCAACGGCGTGCCGAGTCTGAGTGTGCTCGACGGCTGGTGGATCGAAGGACACGTCGAAGGGGTCACCGGCTGGTCAATCGGCAGCACACACAGCCACGATACCGATCAGTCGCACGACGCCGCTGACATGTACCTCAAGCTCGAGCGGGTGATCCTGCCGCTGTTTTACGGATTACCGTATGCGTACGCGGAAGTAATGCGCTCGGCGATCGCGTTGAACGGGTCCTTCTTCAACACACAGCGCATGGTGGAGCAGTACCTGCGAAACGCGTATTTCCCGACGAGCACGGGCGCGCCGACGCTGGTCGCAGTGTGACGGGCGTACGCGGCACGTCAGCGGGTTTGCGCCGTCGCCGCGGTAGTGCCGCTGCGGTCCCCCTGCCCCTCTTCCGCGAAATCGTCTTCGCTTTCTTGGGTGCGTCGTAGGGCGCGCAAGGCGACGCCGCCGGCCACGAGCCCACCGAGGATGATGTATAGGTAAAAGGTGTAGAAGCGCCACCACAGGAGCGCGGCAGCGAAGATGCGCCGCGGGATCTGTCCGCCGAGCGCCGCACGGAACGCGAGCTCCACAGCGCCGCCGCCGCCAGGCGCCGGGACGACTGCTGCCCCGTACAAGAATCCGAGTGGCCACAGCGCCAGCGGCGCGAGCGATGCGTCGTAGCCGGCGCCAAGGACGAGCGCCGGAAGCACGCAGAGGCGCATGCCGACGTGCACCACGGATGCAAAGTAGGACAGCGAAGCCCATCGCATGTCCACGTTGCGCATGGCGTCGACGGAGACCCGGATCTTGTCGAACCAGCTCTTGAGAGAGCGCCAGCGGCGGCCTCGGAGACCGATGCGACGCGCCCACGGCGGTGCGACGGGGCCGAGGTTGCGGCGCGACATCACGATACCGGCGACACCGATGCCGATCACGAAGGCCGAGTAGGCGCCAACAACGCCGACGAGCGCGCCGAGCACGCGACCGGCATGACGAAAAACTATGGTAACGATGATGACTACCGTTGCCAACGAGAGCATCTCGAGGAAGAGCTCGGCGAAGAGCACGACGAGTGCGCTCGAGGCCTGAATCCCTGCCTCGGCAAGTACGAGAAAGCGCGCGGGTTCAGCGCCTGAACGCGCTGGCGTGATAGAGCCGCCGAAATCGCCGGCGAGACTGGTCCGCAACGCCGTCATGAAGGGCAGCCGGATGCCCAACGACTTTGCGCTCCACGTCAGCTTTACGGATCGCGCGCCCAGCTCGACTGCGACCGCGAGAATGGCGAGCAGATGCGCCGGTAACGGCAGCCAGAGCGCGATGCCATTCTCGGAATCGCGAATTACCGCGTACACCGATGCACCGATGACCGCGGCGAACGATACCGCCGTGAGGAGCCAGCGCTTCAGAAGTCTATTCTCCGGCCGAATCGACTGGCCAATCTACACGCTCCGAACCGGAAGAGAACGCTCGATGGGTGGTCTGGTCATCGGAAGAGCTGTGCGGCAACCGTGCCCACTTCTTGCCCATCAGTACATCCGTGAATGACACGATCAGGTCGCACATCAGCGCGGAGCGGGATATTGCAGGCGGTCGTCGCCGCGCGCTGGAGCTGAATGCGGGCGGCGGTCCTCGTGAGGGCGCCGAGAGGCGAGACGGCGTACCGGCAATCCTGCTGCTCCCCGATGGTACGTCGCGGGCGCCAGCAGCGTTGCTGCTGCACGGCTACAACTCGCGTAAGGAGCGCATGGCCGAAACGATCGGCCGCTCGCTGCTCAAGCATGGTGTGGCAAGCCTTGCGATCGATCTGCCGCTACATGGAGCGCGAGCGACTGGCGGCGAGATCAACTTGCGCAATGCGCTGTCGGTCGCTCAGATCTGGCGCACGTCGACGAACGATGCTCGGATGGCCCTGCGCTTCCTGGCTGATCAACCGTCGATCGACGCTGGCCGGATCGCGATCGTCGGCTATTCGCTCGGGTCATATCTGGCGGTTCACGTGGGATCGGATCCGCTCGTCGCGGTCGTGATGCTCGCGGCGGGCGGCGATCTTCCGGAGGACATGCCCTTCGTCTCGATCGTCCGCACCGTGGTGAATCCGCTGCGCGACGTGCAGCGACTGAAGGAGCGCCCGCTGCTGATGGTAAACGGGATGTATGACCGCACGATCCGGCCGGCGCAGGCGCGCAGGCTGTTCGAGGCGGCGCGCGAGCCGAAACAGATCGTATGGTATGCAGCCGGACATTGGCCTCCACAGTCGGAAATCGAGATGGCCGCCGATTGGCTGGCGAGCGTGCTGCACGAGAAGGAGCGCGGGACGAGACACGAACGGAGCGCGTGAAGGGGGGGCCGGGGGGGCCGGGGGGGCCGGCGTACCGTCTCACGCGCTGTGTGGTGTGTGGCAGCGGAGATGCGACGATCGTCGCCGATTGGGCGGAGTTGCGGGAAGAGGTGGAGTGGCTCTGGGCTCATCACGGTCGCCGCGTCCGCGGCGAGACGCCCCCCGAGCGCCTCGTGGACCGCGTTGCGTTCTCGCAGCGCCCACCGTTGCATCTCGTGCGCTGCCGCGATTGCGGTCTCCTGTATCGCAATCCGATCGAGCGGGACGACGAGCTGCGGGCAGTCTATGGTGCGGCGCCGCCGCCGCGAGGAGCACTGGAGGCACTGCACCGCACGCAACGTTCGGCGTATCGCACCCAGGCGCGCCGGTTGCGCGCGCTCGTAGTGCGCGGCGCGATCCGCCGAGGGGACGGAGCCGGTCTCGAAGTCGGGAGCTACGTGGGCGCTTTTCTGGGCGCCGCTCGAGACACAGGGCTGACGTTCGAGGGACTCGACATCAATGCCGAGGTGAACACGTTCACACGTTCGCTGGGCTTTGAGGTATTGGACGGTGACCTGTCCTGCCTGACGAGCGGGAGCGCGAGCGGCGAGCCGGAGCGCACGTTCGCCGCCGTCGCCATCTGGAATACGTTCGATCAACTTCCGGATCCACGCGCCGCTGCGCACGCCTCGTGGCGCCTGCTGCGTCGTGGCGGAGTGCTGGCGATTCGAGTACCCAACGGCTCCTTCTATGCAGCCCTGCGGCGGCGCGCCCGATCGTTTGGCGCGTCCTTGGTGCGCACGATGCTGGCACAGAACAATCTGCTGGCGTTCCCGTATCGGTTCGGCTTCACGCCGAAGTCGCTCGGCCGGCTGCTCGTCGACGTCGGATTTCGGGTGGAGCGGACGTACGGCGACGTCCTGGTGTCGACCGCGGATGAGTGGACCCGTGCCTGGGCCCGCGTCGAGGAACGCGTATTCAAGAGCGCGCTCAAGGCTGTGGCACGGTGCAGCGCCGGCTGCGCGCCGTGGATCGAGATGTATGTGCGCAGGCCATGACCCGTTGTATTGCGCCCGTCGGGTCGTGAGCATTCGAAGGACAGGAGGACGGAAGAAATGAGCGTCTCGTTTCGCAGGCTGTACGTCGGCGCGAGCGTCGCCGTTATCGTGGCGGCATGTGGAGAGTCCACGTCGCCCGTCATCCCGGCGTTCAAAGGCACGTGGGTCCTTCGCACCGTCGGCGACTCGACGGTGCCGTTCACGACGCTGAGCGCCCCCGGCCTGCAGTTGCGTCAGGTGGCAGACACGATGGTCGTCGATGGCGCCGGGAACGCGAACTTCGTGGACGTGGTGAGCCAGGTGCAGACGGGCTCCCCGACGCAAACGTTCGTGAGCCAGTACACGTACGGCTACACGCAACGCGGCGACTCCGTGTACTTCTCGGTGCCGTGCAGCCCCGGCGATATGTGCGCGCCGCCGCCGCAGGGGTGGTTCACCGCGTCGGGTCGGTTCCAGATGCGGATCCGCTACGACTCCACGACCGTGAGTGCGACGAAGACGTTCGAGAAAGTCGCTGGGTAGTGCTCGCGGGTCCTTGCGCGCCGCGCCCTCCCGCATCTACTTCGACGCCCTGATCGGTAACAATCCCACCCATCGGAGGCTCGCGAAGTGTCCCGTCCGTTTCCATCCCTGCTCCGGCATCAGGCACTGATCGGCGGCGCCGCGTTAGCTCTTCTGGCGCCGCTCACGGTCCACGCTCAGGCGGCGCGCCCGCGCCCGCCGGCCGCACCTAACGACGCTCGACCGGTTGTGCAGGAGCACGCGACGTTATCGGCCGCTGACTCGACCGCGTTCAGCGGCGTACAGTGGCGCGAAGTGGGTCCCTATCGGGGCGGGCGATCGGTGATCGCCACCGGGTCGGCAGCGCGCCCGAAGGAGTACTACCTGGGCACGACGGGTGGTGGGGTGTTCAAGAGTGTGGACGGCGGCGAGGCGTGGTTTCCCGTGACCGACCGGTTCTTCGGCGGCACGATCGGGGCGATCGCGGTCGCCCCGTCGAACCCAGACGTCGTCTACGTCGGTGGCGGGGAGTACCCGATTCGAGGCAACGTCTCGTATGGAGACGGCGTCTGGAAAACGACTGACGGGGGTCGCAGCTGGCATTTTCTCGGGCTCGGAGACACGCGACAGATCGCCCGCATCGTCGTACACCCCACGAATCCGGATCTGGTGTACGTCGGCGCGTTTGGCCATGTCTGGGCGCCGAACGCCGAGCGTGGCGTGTTCCGCTCCAGGGACGGCGGCAAGACATGGGAGAAGGTGCTGTTCCGCGACGACTCCACAGGCGTCGCCGACCTGGTGATGGACCCGGCGAATCCCAATGTCCTGTACGCATCCTTCTGGCAAGCGTACCGGCTGCCGTGGACGCTCTGGTCGGGCGGCAAAGGGAGTGGACTATTCAAGTCCACAGATGGCGGCGACCACTGGACGGAGATTACGCGAAACGCCGGTCTGCCGGCAGGCATCTGGGGCAACAGCGGTCTCGATGTCTCCGCATCCAATCCCAATCGTGTCTATGCGCTGATCGAGGCGAACGGGGGCGGTCTGTTCCGCTCCGACGATGCGGGTGCGACCTGGACGAAGATGAATGGCAGCAACGAGCTGACCCAGCGCGCCTGGTACTATATGAAGGTGCACGTGGATCCCAAGAACCCCGACGTGGTGTACGTGAACAACGTGTCGTTCCAGAAATCCACCGACGGCGGGCGCACCTTCCATCCGGTGCGCGGACTGCACCACGGCGACTCGCACCACCTCTGGATCGCGCCAAACGACTCCCGGCGAATGATCGAGACCGACGACGGCGGCGCGGAGGTGACGACGGATGGCGGCACAACGTGGACGGAGGAGGACTACGCGACGGCGCAGTTCTACCACGTCATCGCGACGACGCATTTTCCGTATCACGTCTGCGGCGCGCAGCAGGACAACTCGACGCTGTGCGGGCCGTCGCGGAGTCCTTCCGGTGCGATCGACATCAACGAATGGCAGGAAGCGGGAGGCGGCGAAAGCGGCTGGATCGGCACCCGCGCCGACAATCCTGACATCACGTACGCGGGCAGTTATGGCGCGCTCCTCACGCGCAAAGACATGCGGACGGGGCTCACCGCGAACGTGAATCCCTGGCCGGACAATCCCATGGGGCATCCGGCCAAGGACCTGAAGTACCGCTTTCAGTGGACCTTCCCGATCATCGTCTCGCCGCACAACTCGAACGTCGTGTACGCGGGCTCGCAGCACGTGCACAAGTCCACGAACGGCGGGCAGAGTTGGAGCGTGATCTCGCCCGACCTGACCTACAACGACAAGAATACACAGGGCAACTCGGGCGGGCCGCTGACGAAGGACCAGACGTCGGTGGAGTACTACAACGTCGTCTTCGTGATCGAGGAGTCACCGCGAAAGCAGGGGATGCTCTGGACCGGCTCCGACGACGGGAAGCTCTTTCTGACCCAGGACGACGGCAAGAGCTGGACCGACGTGACCCCGAGGGACATGGCGAAGTACACGCGCGTGTCCAGCATCTCGGCGTCGAGCTTCGATGCGTGCGCGGCATCCGTGGCGGCCAATCGCTACCAGCTGGACGACGATCGACCGTATGCCTGGCGGACCACCGACTGCGGCCGGAGCTGGACGCGCATCGATGCCGGCCTCGCACCTAACGAATTCCTGCGCGTCGTGCGCGAGGACCCGGGGAAGCGCGGCCTGCTGTTCGCGGGCACCGAGCGAGGGGTGTGGATGTCGCCCGACGCCGGCGCACACTGGACGCGGTTGCAGCTCAACCTGCCCCTCGTACCGGTGCACGACCTTTCGATCAAGGACGGCGATCTCATCGCCGCAACGCACGGGCGCGGCTTCTGGATCATCGATGACATCTCGACGCTGCGGCAGCTGTCCGACGCGGTACTGGCGTCCGACGCACATCTGTTCAAGCCGCTGGATACGTACCGCGTGAGCTGGGGTGGCGGGCGAGGAGGTGGCGCCAGCCGCCGCGCCGCGACCTCCGAGCCGCAGACCGCGCCGGTACATCCGGTGGGGATCAACCCGCCGAGCGGCGTCCATGTGCAGTACTGGCTAAAAAGCGCCGGGCACGATGTCACGCTCCAGATCAGCGATGCACAGGGTAAGGTGATCGAATCCTTCAACAGCAAGCAGGATTCGTTGGCGGCCGCCGACTCGATCCGGCGTGAGGCCCGGCGGCGCTCGGTCACCGACAGCCTGCACACGGCGGGCGTGGCGGAGGATAGCATCCGCGCGATCGTGCGCCGGACGGTGGATGCTCCGTCGGCGAGTGTCGGCGAAGAGGAACCCGGATATCGTCCTGCCCCGGCGGTGCGCGCGCCCAACCGCCGGGGCGTCAACAGCTTCAACTGGGACATGCGGTACCCGGCGCCGCACGCATTCCGCGGAATGATTTTGTGGGCCGCCGGAGCGCAGGCCGGACCGGTCGCGCCGCCGGGCACCTATACGGCGCGGTTGATCGTGGACGGCAAGACGGCAGGTACGGAGAGCTTCAGGCTGCTGGCCGATCCGCGCCTAACGAATGTGACGCAGGCCGATTACGACCAGCAGTTCGCGTTGCTCATGAAGGTGCGCGATCGCTTCTCCGAGGCGAACGATGCCGTGAAGACGATCCGGTACGTGCGCTATGAGGTGGGCCAGCGCGAGAAGGCCATTCCATCTGCGCAGCGGGAGCGCTTTACTCGAGCGGCGACCGCCCTCGACAGCGCGCTCGTGCCGGTGGAGGACTCCGTGTACCAGACGCAGAATCGCGCCAGCGAAGACCCGCTGAATTTCCCGATTCGTCTGAACAACAAGATCGGCGCGCTCATGGGCGTGGTGTCGGCGTCGAACGGCAGGCCGACGGCGCAGAGCTACGAGGTACTCGATGAGCTGTCGGTGCAGCTCGACAAGGTCATGAAGCGGATGAGGTCTGTGCTCGACTCCGAGCTGCCGAACCTCAACGGCATCCTGAAGAGCGCGGGATTGCCTGCGATCGTGGCGGCGCCGGTCGAAGTGCCGGTGGGAGAAGAGCCGAAAGTGGTACCGTAACTCGCGGGGCAGCGGGTGAGGGAACGTGCAACGACCGCTCACCCCGCGGCCGCGTCCACCGCCATGCCCATTACGTGATAGCCCTTGTCGACGTACACCGTCGATCCGGTAATGCCGGCTCCGAGTGGGGAGGAGAGGAATGCCGCGGCGTGGCCCACGTCCATGGCGTGCAATGGCCCGGTGAGCGGCGCGTTCCTGGCAACGTACGCAACCATCTTCTCGATGATGCCGATGGCGCTCGCTGCCCGAGAAGCGAGCGGGCCGGCAGAGATGGTGTTGACACGGATGCCGAACCTGCGCCCCGCCTCGTACGCGAGCGTGCGCGTGTCGCTCTCCAGTGCCGCTTTCGCTGACGACATGCCGCCGCCGTACCCCGGGATCACCTTCTCGCTGGCCATGTAGGTGAGCGACAGCACCGAACCGCCGTCGCGCATCAGCGGTCCGAAGTGCGCGATCATCGAGACGAGCGAGTACGCGCTCGCGCTCAGTGCGGCCAAGTAGCCGGCGCGTGTGGTCTCGATGAGCGGTTTCTTCACCTCCGGGCCATTCGCCAGGGAATGGACCAGTATGTCGAGTGGACGGTCGCCGAAGTCCTGCACCATCTGCCGCGCGACGCCGCCAATCGAACAGTCGCCCACATCCTTGTACCGCTTGCTCTCACGCACCTCCGGCGGTATCTGATCGTACGAGTCGAAGGTGGCGTCGAACGGATATATCTTCTCGAAGTTGAGCTTGTCGCCCGAGCGCAGCGCCAACGACTCGTTCATCTTTCCGCGCTCGAGCAGCGCGCGAAAGATGGTGAGCGCGGGCGGCCAGGTTCCGACGGACACGCTCGCACCAGCCTCGGCGAGTGCCTTGGCGATCGCGAAGCCGAATCCCGCGTCATCCGCAACACCGGCAACAAACGCGCGGCGGCCGGAGAGATCGATATTGAGCATAACGATGTATATCGCCTGCACAGTTTGGCGAAGCAAGGGTCGCGCACGCGCGACACTCGCTCCGTGACCGCTCGATCAGGGGCGCAGGCGCCGGCGGGCCCGCACGGACCGTCGTTCGCGCGCGGATTGTGGCGCATCGCCGCCGCGGACGTCTCGAGCGGAAACGAGGTGCGGCTGCTGCGCGATGGACCGGCCGCCTTCGATGCGATGATCGCGCTGATCGAGGGAGCGGCCACGAACGTGTCGCTCGAGTCGTACATCTTTCGATCCGATGCGGTCGGCCGCCGCTTTGCCGAGGCGCTGGCGGCCGCGGCGACACGAGGCGTGCAGGTCCGGCTGCTGCTGGACTGGGTCGGCATACGCGGCACGTCCCGCTCCTTTCTCGCTCGCCTGCGCAAGAGCGGCGTGTCGATGGCGATGTTCAATCCGCCTGGCCTCACACGGCGTTGGTTCGGCATCGTGCCGCGCGATCATCGCAAGTTGCTGGTGGTGGACGACAGCATCGGCATCACGGGAGGCGTCGGCATCGGACGAGAATGGAGCGAGGGAGTCGAGAAGGCTCATCGCTCGCGCTGGCGCGACACGTCAGTGGAGATCCACGGTCCGGCAGCGCGCGACATGGCGGGCGCGTTCGAGAACATGTGGCGGCGGGCCACCGGTAAGGAACGCCGCGGGTCGCACCGCTTCCTGCGCCGGCAAGCGCGTGGTGCGCATCTGGATCCGCAGACGCACACGCCCGCGCTGATCGGCATCGTGGAGGGTGAGCCACTTCGGTTGCGTGTGTCGCGCGCGCTCCAGATTCAAGCCATCTCGGCCGAGCGCTCGATCTGGATCGCAAGCGCGTATTTCGCTCCGTCGCCATCGGAAGTGGAGGCGCTGAATGGCGCGGCGCGCGACGGCGTCGATGTGCGTGTACTCGTGCCGAGCCGCATCGATCACCCATGGGTGTCGCTGCTGACGCGCCGCTACTACCGCCGCCTGCTCACGAATGGGGTGCGCCTGTGGGAATGGCAGGGGGAAATGATGCATGCCAAGACGAGCGTCATCGACGGCCGTTGGGTGCGTGTAGGATCCACCGATTTCAATCCGCTTGGCGTCTCGATCAACTATGAGCTCGATGCAGTCATCGAAGACCCGGACCTCGGCGCGGCGGCGGAAGAGATGTTTCTCAATGATCTGGAGCAGTCAAAGGAGGTGACCCTGCGCTCGCGCTAAACCGGACCACCGGCGCCTGCGGGCACAACCGCTGCACACGGTCTGCGGAATCGGTCACCTCGAGGTTCAGTCGTGCACGTAAAACATCCCTGTGTTGCCGTTCTGCTCGCCTGCACGGTTGCCGGTCGCGCGCGCGGCCAGATCGATACGATCTCGCCGCGACCGTTGTTCACGGTGAACGACGCGTATCTGGCCGCGATCTTCGTCGCCGGTACCGTCGCACTGCATCCGTTCGATAAAGCATTCGCGCAGAGGATGCAGGATTCGTCGACACAGACGAATCGCTTCTTTGGCGAGGTCGCAACCACGGTACGACTGATCGCCGAACCAGGGTCGTGGCTGATTGGCAGCAGCATGTATGTGGGCGGCCGGCTGGCGCATAACGGGCGCATGGCCGACCTCGGCCTTCATGGAACGGAGGCGCTTGTCGTCGGCGGCCTCTCCGGATCGGTGATCAAGGCTGTTGTTGGCCGCGCCCGGCCATATGTCGACAAGCCGTTGAACCCGAACGACTACAGCTTCGGGCGTGGCCTGAAGGGCGCGGATTATCAGTCGTTTCCCTCCGGGCACACCACGGCGGCGTTCGCGGCGGCAGCCGCGGTCACGAGCGAGACGTCGCGGTGGTGGCCGAGCTCGCGATGGCTCATCGGGTCGGCGATGTACGGCGGCGCCACGATGGTCGGACTGTCGCGCATGTACAACAACAAACATTGGGCGAGCGACGTAGTTCTGGGTGCGGCGATTGGCACATTCGCCGGAAACAAAGTCGTGCGCTATCATCGCAGCCACCCCGGCAACCGGATCGACAAATGGCTCCTCGGCGTGAGCGTCGTCTCCGACGACCATCATGGCTACACGATGGCGTGGAGCGTGGTCCCGGATCTCGTCCGATCGCGATGAGGTGAGACCCGGAATCGTAGTCATCGCCGAATTGAGCGGGCTCGCCGCAGACCAAATCCGTGCGATCCAGCAACGCTACGATCCACGCATGGCGAACGAGCTGCCGCCGCACATCACCCTCGCCGGATCCTCGGGCATGGGGCCGATTCCTGCGACGACGCCAGTGCACGTGTTGCGCGAGAAGCTGGAGCCGATCGCACAGACCACTGCGCCCATTACCGCACAGTTTCTCGGGGCGCATCGCTTCATGCAGACGGACATCGTGGTCCTTCCGCTGGACCCACACGGACCAGTGCGGGAGCTGCACGAGCGCATACGCAGGAGCGGACTGCCGTACGAGCAACCACGCTTCACCTTTACCCCTCACTGCACCCTGAATTTCTATCGGGAGCTTCCACCCGACGAGATGCGCGCGCTGCTGGCATTCAGGGTAGAGGAGCCGGTGACGATCGAGCGCATTGACTGTTATCGCACGGTGGACGTGACGCGGACGGAAAAGGTGCTCGAGCTCCCACTCGGTGCGTAACTTCCACGTATGTCGTCAATCTCAACAGTCCTCGCGCAGCTGCAGGCCGACAGCATGCCCGACACCGCGCGCGCGTTCGTGGAGCTGGCCACGGATTATCTCGCCGACAGCTGCGATCGATCGCAGCGCGTATCCACGGCTCACACGGCGAGCGATCTCGCGGCGCGATTCGATGAACCGCTGCCGCACGACGCGCATGATGTCGATGAGGTCCTGAGGCGTTTACGCGAAGATGTGGTACCGGATTGCAATCATCTCTACCACCCGCGCTACGTCGGACATCAGGTGTCGGCGCCGCTTCCCGCTGCGATCTGGACCGAATCGCTCACGGCGGCGCTCAACAACTCGCTTGCCGTCTTCGAGATGTCGCCGGTAGGCACGGTCCTCGAGCACCGCGTCGTTCGGTGGATGTGCGACCTCGCGGGCTACGGCCGCGGGTCGGGAGGTACAATGACCACGGGTGGCACGGAGGCGACGTTCACCGCACTGCTGGCAGCTCGCGGCGCGGCGCTACCCGATGCTTGGATGGAAGGGGTCGGCGCGAGTCCGCCGTTGTTGATTTGTGGCGAGCACGCGCATTACGCCGTTACGCGCGCGGCGGGTGAGCTGGGACTGGGCATGAACGCGGTGCGCCAAGTCGGTTCGCGCGACGGGAAAATGGATCCGGCAAAGCTGTTGGAAGAGCTCGAGGGCGCGGCGCGCGCGGGGCGCCGTGTCATGGCCGTGGTAGCTACCGCGGGCTCCACCGCCACCGGTTCTTTCGACGATCTGCAGGCGATTGGATCGATGTGCTCCGACCGTGGCGTGTGGCTGCACGTGGACGGCGCTCATGGCGCGTCGGCGCTAATCTCGCCCAAGCATCGTGTGCGACTGCGCGGACTGGAGCTCGCGAGCTCGATTGCATGGGATCCACACAAGATGATGCTGCTGCCGTTGGCGGCGGGTATGGTGCTCGTGCGCGACGAGGCGACTCTGGATGCGGCGTTCCGCCAGCGTGCGCCATATCTGTTTCACGGCCAGGACGGCGGGCGCGTCATCGATCAGGGGGTCCGCAGCTTCATGTGCTCGCGACGCGCCGACGTGCTCAAGGTGTGGGTCGCCCTCCAGCGATATGGAGCCGCGGGCCTCGGCGCGCTGTACGAGCACCTGTGCGATACCGCGCGGGCGCTGCACGCAGCGGTCGAGGCAAGCCCGGAGTTCGAGTCGCTGCACGAGCCGGAGAGCAACATCCTCTGCTTTCGCTGGGTGGGCCGCAACCGTTCTCGAAGCGACACGGAGCTCGATCGCTTCAACCGCGATCTTCGAGAGCGCTACAATGCGACCGGTGCCGGGTGGATCACCGCCACGAACCTCGATGGCCGGCGCGTGCTACGCACGACCATCATGAACGCGCGCACGACGGCTCAGGACGTGCACGACGTATTGGAAGGGCTGACCGAGCTGGCACGTGAGCTCGAGCGGCGCGCGTAGGCCATCGCCGCCTAACGGGTAGACAGCGCCTTCCTGGCCGCCTGATCCAGATCCTGCGTGCCTCCAAGCCCCGTGTAGACCACCTTCCCGGCACGGTCGATGGCGACAACATACGACGTGGCGGGCACGTCGTACGCGCCGGTGGCGGCACCGTTCGCGTCGAAGTACTGGTCGCCGGGCATCCCGTGCTTCTGCACGTAGAGCCGGACGCGCTCCGGCGATTGGTTCACGGAGACGGAGACGCCGACAAAACGAACTTTGCCCGCGTACTTCGCCGCCACGCGCTTCACCGTCGGCTCGAGCTCCCGGCAGTTCGGACACCACGTCGCCCAGAATTCGATGATCGCCGGTCCCCGACCCACGATGCGCCCCAAGTCGAAGGCCTTGCCATCCAGCGTTTGCACGGCCGCCGCAGGCGCGACGGTGCCGAGTGGGAGCCCCATGTCCTGCGCCCACAAGGGACCTACAAACGCGAAGGCCAACAGCGTGATCGTGGAGATGTGACGAAGCAGGCGATGCGCGGTCATATCAACAACTGTCCCGTGATGATGAGGTAATACTCGGCCGCGCCGAGCATAACGAGAGCGAAGGCGCGCTTGATCCACAGCATCCAGGCGCCGCTGCGCGGAAGGCGGGCGAGCATGCCCGACGAGACGCCGAGCACGATGAGCAGAGCGCACATGCCAAGCGAAAACGCGAACAGATACACGAACCCGAGCGTCCCACTCTTCGTGGTCGCCACCCACGTGAGCACGGCGGCCATCACCGGGGCACCGCACGGAGCGGCTACGAGCCCGGACATGGCGCCCATCACCAACGCGCCGGAGAACCGTCCGGCACTGCCCGCCGTGGACGCCCGGCGCAGAAGCGCCGCTGGGACCCGTATAGGCACGACGTCCAGCATGGCCAGCGCCGCGAGCACGAGCACGTTCGCCATCGCGAACAGCAGCCAAGGATTGGTACTCACGCTTCCGAAAAGCGTTCCGGTGACGCCGGCGAAGACTCCGAGCGCGGCATAAACCAATGCCAGCCCGAGTACGTACGTACAGGTGAGGGCCAATGGTCGCCAACGCCGAGGAGCCTGGCGCTCGCCCGTGGCTCCCACTTCCTGTCCGCCCACGATGGCCACCGTGATCGGGATCATCGGGTAGATACACGGCGTGAAGCTCGTGAGCACACCGCCGGCGAACAGCAGAGGAATGGCGAGCGCTGGGTGAGCGCTGAGCGTACCGGAGAGATTCGAGAAGTTCACTTTATCGGAGGACCCTGATGTCGACTCTCGCGTTGAAATCGTACCGCCGATGTGCGCATCCAATACTGGCGGCTGCGCTCTGGTTCCCTGCCATTGCCGGAGCGCAGGCACGTGATTCCACGCCGGATCGCATGGTTGGCATGGCGGACCACGCCATGGACATGCAGCACATGGGAAGCGACATGAACATGGCGAAGCACATGCTCATGTCGCCGGCCCGCCCCGCGACAGCTGCCGATTCCGTGAAAGCGCGCGCGCTCGTGGCCGAAATTCGGCGCGCGATCTCGAAGTACGAGGATCCAGCGGCCGCGGAGGCAGCCGGTTACCGGATGTTTCTTCCCGAGGTGAAGAAACAGCATGTGTATCACTACACGAGCTACCGAAACGCGTTCGCCGAGGCGTTCCGATTCGATCCCGACAAACCGACCTCGCTGCTGTACGTGCCATCGCCGGACGGATCCTTGAAGCTCATCGGCGCAATGTACACGGCACCGAAGCGGTGGGACACGAATCGGCTCGATAAACGCATTCCACTATCGATTGCGCGTTGGCACAAACACGTAAACTGGTGCCTGCCACCCAAAGGGAGCAACGAACGTTGGTTGGAGAAGCGGGACGGCAAACCCGTCTTTGGTCCCGAAAGCCCAATTGCAACACGCGACGCATGCGAAGCCGTGGGCGGGGTATTCCATCCGACGCTGTTCGGTTGGATGGTCCACGCCAATGTCTTCGCGGGCGACCAGCTGGGTGAGGTGTTTGCCGACGTCCATTGATCGGCAGGCTTCAGGATGCAGGATTGCGGCGTAACCGAAAGATCGTCGTACTCGTCTAAACTGCATACCTCCACCCCATGGTCGCATGCAACTACGAAAGAGCATTTCCTTGCTGGTGTTGCTGTTCCCGGCGGCACTCTGCGCGCAGAGGCCTGCGGCCGCTGACACGACTGCAGGCGCCGACGCCGGTACGCCGGCGGTGACTTATGGGGCGACATCGGGGGCGCTGGGGCTGCAAGACGGGCGGACGCAATCCGGCGTCAGCGCTGTCGTGCGCTGGCACATCGGTTCCGGCTTCGCTGTCGGTGCGCTGCCGGCTTTCGCGCACAACAGCTATCCAGCGTCGCTTGGCGGAGGCAGCGCCAGTGGGCTCACCGACCTGCCCCTGGAGCTGTCGTACGATCACACCTTCTCTGGTGCAATGCCTACGACGCTCGGCGGCGGATTCTCGATGTCGTTGCCCCTGGGCGACACCACCGCAGGTTTCGGCAGCGGGAATGTGGGCTACAGCGTGAACGCGGGTTTCGGTATCCAGCCTTCGGAAGGCGTGTCCCTGCACGTCGGTGCCGGCAAGCCCCTCACCGACTATGCACTCTCCGCTGCGCTCGGCGGCTCGAACAGTATGTGGGGCGACGCCGAGGCCACGTATCAGGTGACCGACCGCGTCGGCGCCACGCTGGGATTCGACGGCGATTTTGCGAGCAGTGATTCGCTGGGGGCAGCACGCACGATCGCGGGCGGGCTGGAGCTCGGGCTCAATGGGCCCTTGACGCTCACGCTGAACGCGGCGCACGGCATCAGCGGGCCAGCGGCCCGTTGGCAGTTCGCGGTGGGGCTCGGCACCGACTTCGCGGGAATGTCGTCGCTCGGTTCCTCCTCGCCGGTGCAGCGGCTCGTGCGCGCGCTCGGTGGGCGGTCACATTCCCGGACGACAACCACGGGCAGCGGCCGACGTAGACCGTAGTCGCAGCGCGCATCCAAATGGGTGCGCGCATCGTCTACATTTCCCTGCCAGCAACTCGAGCGCGGGGAAATCGTGGCACCTCAGTTCATCTA
>CAZICQ010000034.1:0-34318 GCA_964537775.1 uncultured Gemmatimonadaceae bacterium
CGGCGCGCGGTCCGCCGGATGCTAAAAATAACCATCAAAACGATTGTTGCCAAGTACACACAGCACCGCGCGCCGGGAAGCTGCTGGAGCTCATGTGGTAGATCAGTCGGCGAATTCCCACATGAGCGAGCGGCTCCGTGAGTTCGCCAATCGTATAACTCCGCGATAGGGCAATCGCGCCACTTTTTTGTCGACGATCTCAAGACGACCCGCCAAGTCGCGACAAAACAGCGGTTTTGGCGGTTGTGTGATGACCGTGCACCACGAGCGTGCCGCTCTTGCAAACCCATCAATACTTCGATCCGGCGTGGCAATAATGCCAGAATCGAGTTGGAGTAACCACTATTGATGGTATTGACCTAGCTCGGCGACCGCGCAGCCGATCGGCCGGGGTCGGCTCCCTAACTCACGTAAACGACCTCACCTTCGTCGTCTATTCCGAGCTCCTCGATTGCGCCGCACACGCCGCAGACCTTCGTCGCCTGCCAAGCGATCTTGAGCTCGTCTCGGTGCGATTTCGCCGCCGGTCGCACCGTGACCTTCTTGTAGGAATATTCCCCGCAGTTCTCACACGCGTGAGCCTTCGCGACTCGTTCGGCGCGCTCGCGCGTGATTTTGGCCAAGATCAGCGGCCCGGCGTGGAGCCCGTCGGCTTGTCTGCCGGCTGGTCCGGGAGCGAGCGCACCGGCGCAGCCGTCGGCGTCGCAGCGCGACCCGAACCACCGACCAACTCACGCAAACCACCGACCGCGCCGAGGACGCCGGCTGCTTCCGCCGGCAGGAAGATCGTCGTGCCCCGCCCTTCAGTGATCCGCGGAAGTGCCTCGAGATACTTGAGGCCCAGCAGATACATCGCCGCTTCACCTTGCGGTAGCGCGGCGGCCACCCGTCTGAGCGCTTCCGCCTCGGCCTGCGCCATGGCCAGACGCGCCTCGGCCAGCCCCTGGGCGCGCAGGATGGCGGCTTCCTTCTCCCCCTCCGCCTTCCGAATCTGCGACTCCCGCAGCCCCTCCGATTCGAGAATCGCTGCCGACTTGCTGCCTTCAGCGGTCGTCACCGCGGCGCGCCGCTCGCGTTCGGCACGCATCTGCATCTCCATCGACTGCTGGATGTCGCGCGGCGGCTCGATGCCCTGCAGCTCGACCCGCGTCACGTCGACGCCCCAGCTCAGCGCCGCTTCCTCGATCACATCGCGCATCCGCTTGTTGATCATCTCGCGGCTCGCCAGCGTCTGGTCGAGCTCCATCTCACCGATGATGTTGCGCAGGGTCGTCTTGGTGAGCGTCTCGAGCGCGAAGGGAAGATTTTGGACGGCGTAAGTCGCCTTCTGAGGATCGGCCACGCGGTAGTACAGTACGGCGTCGATATCGATGGTGACATTGTCTTTGGTGATCACCGGCTGGCTGGGAAAGCTCAACACCTGTTCGCGTAGATCGATTCTGGTCGTCGTACGCACTGCAATGCGTTTCTGCCCTCCGACATCCGCCTCGAGAATGCGCACATCGATCGCTTTCGGCCTCTCGACGAACGGCAGTAGGATGTTGAGGCCCGATCGCGCGACGCGGTGGAAACGGCCAAGACGTTCGATCACCATCACTTCCGCCTGCCCGATAACCTTGATGGATCTGGTGACGATGAGGAGGGCGACGAACGCGAGGAGGGCGAGCAGGATCACACCGGCAGTCATGAAACACTCCGAGGGCGTAGTGCCGATGTTGATTGTACGTGCCGGTCGAGAGAGAGGCAACGATTCAAGGTCTTACCGCGTGGACCCGATCGTGCTATCGTCGATGAGAGCCAACCAACGGCGAGGAGAGTGCGTCATGGCGAGCAAGTCGAAGAAGCGTTCCGTGAAGTCTGGCAATCGTGCCGGTTCAAGCACATCGAAGAAACGCTCGACCGCTCGTCCGCGGCGCGGGGCTTCGAGTCGCGCCAAGACACCGGCGGTAAAGCGAGGAGCACGCAAGCCTGCCGCCAAACGCGGCACCAGCGTTCGATCCGCGAGCGCCGCGCGCGCCGCCACGAAGAAAGCCGCGCCGAAAACCGGGACGAAGACGTCGACAGCAAAGAAGTCGACGCGGGCCGCGACGACGCGGACAGCGGCGCCGGTGCAGGCGGCTCAGGCGGCGCTGGACCGCGTCACGCGCGTGGCGAAGGAGGTCGCGCACCAGGCGACGTCCGTGGTGACGGAGGGTGTGGAGTCGATCAAGGACATCGGCGGGAACATCGTCGATCGCGTTACGAGTTGATCGGGAGGGAGCGCCCGCCGATGGCGGGCGCTCCTCCATGCGCGTGTAGCCAATCAGCGACGAGCGCGAACACCTCCTCGCGTCCACTATCGACGCTGAGCACGTGACCCCCGCGCTGCACCCACACGAGGCGCTTGTCGCGGCTGCCGAGGCGATCGAAGGTCTTGTGGGCCTCGGTCACCGAGATCCGGTTGTCGTTAGGTGACTGGATCATGAGCGTCGGCGCCGAGACCTGCGGAAGCACGCGGCTGGCCCGCCGCACCGTCGCCGCCAGCGCGCGGAGCGCGCGCGGCGGAAAGAAGCGGTGGCCAAGCGACTTCGCGCGTTCAGCCGCGTCGTGCACCGAGCGCTCGTCGTTCGAGGGGGGATAGGCGAGGAGAGCGCCCCAAAGCAGCGAAAAGTGAGCGGCCCACCATAGGAATCGCGGCATCGAGAGGTACGGCGCGAGCAGCACCAGCGCCGGCAGCTCACACGCCGCGGCGACCTGCACCGCCAGCGCGCCTCCCATGGACTGGCCGATCACGGCGGTCCATGGATGGTGCTGGTGTACCGCTGTATGGGCGCTCCGTGCGGCATCCAGCCAAGCGGCCGCGGAGGAGCGACTGAACTCCCGGAGCGAGCGCCCATGGCCCGGGAGCAGCGGCACGTCCACCGTGTATCCGCGCTCGTGAAGATACGCCGCGAGATACGCCAGCGACTGCGGTGTATCTCCGGCGCCGTGCAGCAGCACGACGGCAGGGGGTCCCGCGTCCAGATGAATGGGATCGGCACCGCTCACTATTCCTGTTGGGCCGACAAGCTGCCTCGAGAGCTCCCGTCGCTCGACATCCCTGGCGAGCATCAGCGCGGCACCATACGCGACAGCCGCCACTCCGATCAGAATGGTCAGCGGAAGGAACATCGAAGAGTGCTAGACGTAAGGCGTCAGGCGAGGAGGCGACACAATATAGCGCGCCCTTCGTGGGTCGTGGCTACGCGGATGACGAAAGCAGGTCCCCCTCAGTCGCCGCGCTCCTTCGGGATGACTACAACGCTGCGCTCCGCCAGAGTAAACGCCGACGGCGCCGCCACACCGCGCGTATGACGGTTATTGGATAGCCTGTTCCTGAGAGCCGTCGAAACCCGACAACGCCAGCGCCGTTTCGAGGGCCGGGCCGCGCTCCAGGCGGTCCGCAAGCTCCTGCAACGGTGCCACGACTAGTGTGCTGCCTCTGCGCTCCACGAGCCCCTCGCTGACGAAGCGGCTGAGCACCAGCGACACGGACTCCCGCGTCGCACCGACCAGCTCGCAGAGCAGGCGGTAGCGGGAAGTACACAGCTCGATGCGGCCGTCTGCGCCCGTAAAGGTGCTGTTCTGCGCCATCCGGGCGAGTGTGGCGATCAAGCGTTGTTCCACGCTGAGCGTCGTGAGCTCGCGCAGTTTCTCGAGCAGCGCCGCACGTTCAGCGGCCACTTGGCTGATCAAGGCGAGGGCATGCTGCGGCTGCTCGCGGACGAACGCGCGAAAACGCATGGTGCTGAGGAACAGCGTCTCGCTCTCGTCGTCGGCCCGCGCATCCGTTGTATAACGCGACGCTGGCGCCAACCCCTCGGAGCCGAAGGTCTCGCCCGGTGTGGCGATCCACGGAACGAAGCCGCGTCCCGCGCGCACTCGACTGCGCAGGATGACACGGCCGTTCGTCACGACAAACAGGCCGTCCGCGGCGGCCCCGCGTTGATAGATCGCGAAACCCGCCGGCCACGTCGCTCGTGCGGCGTAGGAGACCAGTGCGTCCCGTTCGTGCTGGCTGAGGCGCGCAACGCCTCCGCTCAGTGTGTCACCCACGAGTATCCTCGCTGCGTGCAACAAAGCCCGAGGGTTGCAATGTCTGGGCCGCTCTTGACAGGGCAGCCGGTACCCGACTCTGTTGCTGGACTCTCGAACCGGCGGCGAACGATCACCGTGTGCCGCCGGTGCGCGCGCCAATGCCGGACCAGGTTGTCGTCGATGACCCCTGCAGGCACAGACAACATCAACGCTACCGCATCGCGCGCGCCGTCGGTGATCATCCTCGGAGCAGACGCGCTCGTTGCGGCTGCGCCTGCCACGCCGGTTCAACTCGCGCACGCGTGCATGCGCGCCGGATATCAAAATGTTGTGCCCTCGAGTTGGGGCGACGAACTCATTGCCACGGCCGTGCTGACCGAATTGGCGGCGCACGATCGTGCGCCTGCGATTCAATGCAGCTGTCCTTTGGTCGCGCGCCGGCTGCTCTCGTTGAGCTCGGATCTGAGTCCCTGCCTCGTCTCGCTGGTATCGCCGCCAGTCGCTGTCGCTCGCTACGTCCGCGCACTGCATCGCGGTGCGCCGTTGCGCATCACGTATGTCGGCCGGTGCCCTGGAGCCATTGACGACGATATCGACGCACGCATGACGCCCGAGGAATTGCTCACCACACTCACTGATCGACACATCGTCTTGGATGAGCAACCGCTGGTCTTCGACTCGGTGATTCCGCCGGATCGGCGGCGCTATCGCTCCGAGCCGGGTGGCGTACCGACTGCGAGCGCGTTGTGGACAGAAGGTGGGCGGCGCGAGCTCGTCGAGATTTCGAGTCCTGATATCGCCGTGGATGTCGCGCAACTGCTGCTCGGTGGCGCATCGGTGTTGATCGACATCGCGCCGCATCTCGGGTGCTTCTGCAGCGGCGCATCGGCGCATGGCGGCAGTGTAAATTCGGCCGAGATCCGGACGCGTGTCGCAGCGCTCGAACCGCCTCGATCGTCGACGCCCGTGATCGACGAGCGGCTGGCAGTGACTTTGAAGACGATGCTGCCGCCACCCGCGCCGGCTGCCCAGTCGCCGCGGCCTGCTGCGGAGGTGCCGACGCCGGTGCCCTACACTGCGAGGGCGGACCTTTCGATCGACATGCGACGATCGGAATCGGCGGCGGGAGTGCCCGCCACGCCACCCGCGGCGGTATCACGCGCCCCATTGCGGCACGAAGAGCGATCGTCACGTAGCGAGAGCGTCGTGGAGAATCCCCCGACAGGTCGCCGGCGCTCCCCGGGACAGGGGCTGCGCTCGTTGACCGCGGGCACACCGGTGGCGCGCGATGCGGAGGGACGACAACTGCCGCGCGCCTATGTGGCGCGCCGCCGTTCGTCACCGCGTGGCTTGCGCGCTGTTCCCACCGAGACACCTCCGGATGTGCGGCCGACGTACACGCCTCTGGCGGAAGCGGCTCGAGCACCTGAGGTGGCGCGTATGCAAGCTCCTCGTTCCATACCGGCGGACGTGTCCGCCGACCACGTCGCGAAGGTTCTCGAACCGAACGCCGGAGTGGAGCGCGCCGCTCTCACGATGCGGCAGGTTGTAATTCTCAGCGTGGGCGTCGCCTTGCTGGTACTCGTGAGCTCCGCCGTCGGCGTGCTACTCGGCCGATCGATTCCGCGTTGACTGTCACCTCGTCAACGCCGCTCTGGCTTCGTCGAGAGTCCGTGCCGCTCGGAGGAATCGACTCGCCAGATCGCCGATCTCTCGAGCGGTGAGCGCCGCGTCACCGGCGCGAATGGCCTCGTTCACCGACGGGAATGACATGTTGGCATAGCCGTTATTCTCGTCCGCCGCGTAAATCAGGTTGCGAAACCACGGACGTGTGCGCAGCCCCTGCTCGCGCGCGAGCACACGCTCGACGCTCAGCAGCGCGCGATTGGCCCGCCGCGCCGATGCGGGAGCGACCGTGTTAGCGAGCGCCGAATCGCGCGCGCGATCGAACCGCAGCGCCGCTTGCTCCATCCCGTCGATCGCGGCGGTCAGCGATGTCGTCGACGCGCTCCACTTTCGCTGCGCGATCGCGCGGTCGATAGGCGCCACGTAACGGCGCATCGTGCGCGCGTACTCGGCATAATCGAATGGCAGTACGTCGGCGTTGGCGAGGCGCAGCAGCATCGCCGCGGCAATGCGTCCGGCGGCAGCATGGTAGACGAAGTTCGTGTCGCCGAATCTGGTCATCCACGTGCGATCGTCGTACTGCGAGTGATACACGCCGCCGGCGCCGCCGAATCCCCACTCGGCGATGGGGATTCCGAGATGATTGTAGAATCCGGCGAAGTCTGATCCGCCGCCGGGATCCCCCATCGAAGGCTCGGCGCTATCCCGTACGGCGCCAGCGCGACGCCACTGCGCATACACACTCCCTCTGCCATCGGGGTCGGGGACGAGTCTCACGATGTCGCGCAGCGTCGATCGCAGCGAGGGCGAGCCGCCGCCGCCAAAGCGGGCGCCCTGCGCGGCGACATCCTGATTCAGGTATGCCACGGCATCTCGCGTGAGTCGGGCGGTATCCTGTTCGACGAACTCCGTGGATCCGATCAGCCCCCACTCTTCCGCGTCCCATGTCGCGAATAGAATCGTCCGCCGTGGACGCTTTCCCGCGCGCAGTTGCTCGGCGATGGCTCGCGCCGCCTCGAGAACGCTGACAGTACCACTGATGTTGTCAGCGGTGCCGGGGCCCCACGCGTCGCGATGGCCCCCGATGATCACCAGCTCGTCGGGAAAATCGCTCCCGCGCACGATGCCGAACGTATCGTAGATGGACTTGAACGCTTTTGTCGCGCGATCGTCGCGAACGACCACACGCGCGCGCACGGGACCAGGACCCACGTGATAGCGAAAAGGCAAGCCTCCCTGCCACCCCTGCGGGATCGCCGTGCCGCGCAGATCGCGCAGCAGCTCGGAAGCATTGCCATAGCCGATCGGAACGACAGGAATGCGAGGAATGTTCATCTCGCTCTCGGACAGACGCTTCGCGCCCGCTGTGCTGGCATAGCCCGGCGTGGACGGATCTCCGTCATCATTCAGAACGCTGCCGCGCTGCACACCGCCCGGCGGTCGCATCGGGCCGGAGGGATACACGTCACCCGTGACATATCCGTCGTCTTGTGGATCGCTGTAGATGAGTAGCGCCACCGCGCCATGTCCTTCGCCCTCGCGCGCCTTGATGCCGCGGAACGAACGGCCGTATCGCGCGAGCACGATTTTCCCTTTGACCGATATGCCGAGCGAGTCGAGCCGGGCATAGTCCTCGATCAAACCATAGTTGACGTAGATGATGTCACCAGTCACGTCGCCCTGACCGCTGTATCCGCTCACCGTAGGGTACTGCGGCAGCCGCGATGATGGATCGCCGGCACCGGCGGCTCGGCGAGGTTCAACTCCTTTGGATCGGGAGAGACTCGGTAGACGTGCACCGCGGTGGCCTGCGGCATGAAAACGCTGTAGGTCCGCACCTCCGTGTCGAGTCCCCAGCTCTTCATCAGCGCGACGACGTAGTCACGCGTACGTACTTGCGCCGGTGTGCCGGCAACGTGCGTCTCGCGCGAGAGCACGCGCGAATGCTCGGAGGCGCTGTCCGGCGAGGGCCGGCCAATAGCATCCGTCTCGATCTCGCGCTCGCGCGCGGCCGCGGCTGGGGCGTAACCGCGGAGCGGCTGCTGCGCGCATAACGACGTCGCACTCTGCGCAGATAGGAGGGTCGCGGTAATGATCGGAAGCGAACGGCGAACGCGCATCGGCATCAGGGAGGGGGGACGGGTGGTCCGACGAGGACCGCGAGTTGGCGATGGCGAACTCTAATCGCGGACGGCGCTGATGTTGAGGCGCCAGTAGTCCAGCGTGAGGGGCGGATTGTCCTGCACGGCGGCGGCGGTGATCTGGTCGAGCATGTCGTCACGAAGCTCGGCCGATGGTAATCGCTCAAGGAAGGGACGCATAACGACCTTTTCGATGAATTGCCGAAAGGCGGTCTCGCTGTCGAAGGAGGTCGGCATTGCCTCGATCCAGCACGTCACCTGCGCAAAGCCGGCGACGCGCAGCCTCCGCTCGGTTACGAATGCATCGGCGAACTCCCACGGCTCCGTCCAGCCGGAGGCGAAGCGCTCGAAGGGCGCCGTGGCCATGAGCGCCAGTGCGCGCGTGTGCAGGCGCTCCAGATTGGGCCCGCCGCCGCACTGCGCTTCGAGTCGGCCGCCGGCGCGAAGTACGCTGTGAATGCCGGAAAACAGCCGCGGATGGTCGAGGATCCAGTGAAAGGTGGCGGTGCTGAACACCGCGTCGAACGACTCGCGGAATGGCAGGTCGAGCAGATCCGCGCATAGAACATCCCAGTGGTCGCGCCTCGCTCCGGCAGCGCTGGAAAGCGTGCGAACGGCTTCCCGTGACATGCTCTCGGAACCATCGACAGCGACGACATGTCCCGTCGTCAGGCGCCGAATGAGTTCAGCCGTGATGCGGCCGGTGCCGCTGCCGGCGTCGAGGATAAGCTCCCCGCCTCGAAATGCCGCACGCTCCAGGACCCGCAGCCCCCAGGCGAATTGTGGATCGGATACGCGGTGGTACGCGGCGGCATCCCAGTCTTCAGTCATACTGCTCGAGCGCGAGCCGGATCGCATCGCGCAACTGCCGCTCGCGATCCCGGTTCGAGCCACCAACGGTCGCGATGGTCGCGGACACGGCGGCAAACTGCCGCAACATCTCGCTTTCGGCGAATCGTTCGTGGTCCTGCGCCCCGAGCTCACTGAGGGCCCGCTCCGCCAGTATGCGCAAGAGGTCTCGCGTTTCCTCGTCGAGCGCGGCTAACGAAGCTGGTGTCGCCGGCGCCGGTGTTCGCTGACCCTTTCGCCGTGGCGTTTCCCAGAGCGCGTGCACGGGCGCGAGGGCGACCACGAACGAACCAGGTGTGTGCTCTTCATGTCCGCTGACGACTCCCCGTCGCCGCAGCGCGAACAGGAGTCGCAGCACGGCCTCGCGCACGACGGAGACGCCGCCGGGACTCTGGTTGCCCCTTCCGGTGATGATCAGTACCTCACGCGCGGACTGAACTTGTTGCTGGCGCAGCCACGCTTCGGCGCGTGCGGCGGCATCGGCGGCGCTGGGCAGCGACTCGCGCAGATTCAGCGTGCGGTCTGCTCGGAAGCGCACTTCATCGAATGCGTGCTGCAGCGCCGATGGGGGGTGGTCGCGACGACGTTTCATGTACGGAGGGGCTTTCGACCATCGCTTGGGCGGCGACTCTCGACGAGGCTAGGCGGCCATGGTCTGCAATGCACCGTCACTCGAGCGTGGCGGCGCGGTGTCCCTCGATGCGAGGAGCCTCTCATCGGAGGGCCGTCCAGTCGTGGCGTGGGTCCGCAGGTTACGCGCAAAGCACGTTTCATTGCAGGCGAAGCGGCGCGTGCAGGACAGGCAGTCGCGGCGGATCTTTTCCGGATAGCGTGCGCGGTCCACACGTACGTAGCCGATCGCCTCGAAGAAGCTCGGCTGCAGCGTGAGGGCAAACACGTCGTAAATGTCGCGTTTGAGCGCGAGCTCCTCGACTGCGCGCACGATCCGGCGACCCAAGCCCTGTCCTTGGGCCTCCGGTGCAACCGCGATCGCCGCGACTTCGGCCACCGACGGCGAGTACTCCTTGAGCGCACCACAACCCACCACGTTATCGCGGGCGTCGACAGCAACGATGTAATCGTGGATGGACAGCTCCACAATCTCCGGTGAGCGCCGCAACATCAGCATCTCATCGGCGAATTGATTGTTCAGCCGTGAGATCGCGTCGGCGTCCGCTGACCGTGCCGGCCGGATGCGGATGTCCGGCATCATTACAGCACTGACTCCAGGATCGCGAGTCCCTGCGCAAGCTGCTCGCGTGTGGTGACGAGGGGTGGCAGGAGCCGCACGGTGTACTCTCCCGCCGTGCAGACGAGCAGGCCCGCCTCGAGGGCCTGGCTGACCACATGCGCCGCTGTACCGGTGACGTCGATGCCCCACATGTAGCCGATGCCGCGCACGGCCCGGATGTGCCCCGTACGCTGGCCGATCTCCTCCAGCTGTTTGCCGAACCATGCACCGTTCTCGCGGACGCGCTGCAGTAGCGCCGGGTCAGAGAGCCGCTCGAGCACGTGCAGAGCGATGGATGCCACGAACGGACCGCCACCGAATGTCGATCCGTGGTCGCCGGGTTTCACCGCACCGGCGATCGCATCCGTCATCAGGATCACACCCATGGGCAAACCGCCGGCAACCGGCTTTGCGAGCGTCAGCACGTCCGGCGTGACACCGATCCGCTCGTACGCGAATAGCGATCCCGTGCGCCCCAAACCGCACTGAATCTCGTCGAAGATCAGCGCGATGTGACGCTCGCGCGTGATCTCTCGCACGGCGCGCACGAAGTCAGGGTCCAACACCCGCACGCCGCCCTCGCCCTGCACCGGCTCGAGAATAACGGCGGCCACCGTCTCGGGATCGAGCGCATTGCGCAGGTCGTCGACGTCGCGTTCGACGATCGTGATGCCGCCCGCGAGCGGACGGAAGGGCAGCCGGTACGCCGGGCGATCGGTCGCGGCGAGGGTGGCGAACAGACGCCCGTGGAATGCACCGCGGAGCGCCACAATCTCGTGCTTCGCCGGGCCGACGGTTTTGCCCCAGCGCCTCACGAACTTGAACGCCCCCTCGTTCGCCTCCGCGCCGGAATTACAGAAGAACACCTTGTCGGCGAAGGACTTCTGCACCAGTGCGGTCGCGAGCTGACGCCCCGCGCTCGACTCGTAGAGATTGGAAACGTGTACCAGGCCGTCAGCCGCCCGGTGCAACGCCGCGACAAGACCCGGATCGGCGTGCCCCAGCGCATTCACCGCGATTCCAGCGACGAAGTCGAGGTACTGCTTACCGTTCCCATCCTGGAGATACACGCCAGAGCCGCTCACGAATTCGACCTGTGCGCGCTTGTACGTGTGCACGAACACGTCCGGCGCCACTGCCGGGAGAGCGCCGTTAGACGTCCGGGCGGTCACTCCCGTGCGGTCGGCCTGCTCGAGCGTCTGAGCGGTCATGCCAGTCCTCCCTCCGGCACGATGGACGTGCCGCGTTGCAGATCCACGATGCCTTCGATATCAGCGATGCGTACGCGTTCGACGCCGCCATTCAGCGCGGCGATCGCCGCTTCCAGCTTGGCCGCCATTCCCGATGCAGCTACGCCAGTGGCGACGAGACGCCGGGCCGACGCCGGTGTGAGCTGCGCCAGCGGCCTGTCCTCAACGAGCACGCCGGCAACATCGGCAACGAGCAGCAGTTCGCTGGCGGCGAGCGCCACAGCAATCGCCGATGCCGCATCATCGCCGTTCACGTTCAGCGCCGGGCCGAGCTCGGACGAGACGTTCCGGCTCACCGGCGAGATCACCGGCACGTACCCACCATCCAACAAATGCCAGATCAGCTCGACATTGATGCGCTGCGGCGATCCGACATGGCCAAAGCGATCCGGCGCCAGTGGCATTGCATCAATGAGTGCGGCATCCTCGCCGGAGAGGCCCAACGCGCGCACGCCGCGACAAACGAGACTGGCGACGAGGCGCTTGTTCGCCGTTCCGGACAGCGCCATGCGGATGATATCGATGTCTCGCGCTGTCGTGACGCGCCGGCCATTCACGAACTGGGTTTCGACCCCGAACGTGTGCTGGAGAACGCTCACTTCATCGCCGCCACCATGGACGATTACGACTCCCGCCGCGTCGTCCTGAGTCGGAAACCCGTTTGATATCTCGGCGACGAGGCCGGGCAGCCTTGGATCCAGTTGCGGGCGCCCCCCGATCTTGATGACGCGGGTCATGCGGGCAGTCCTTCGATTTCCGTCAATCCCAACATCAGATTCGCGTTCTGCAGGGCCTGACCTGCCGCTCCCTTGACGAGATTGTCGATTGCCGACGTGACGAGCAGCGTCGGCTGCCGCGTGTCGCGCACGGCGGTCGCGGAGATGCGCGCCGCGTTGCGATGCACGACGTCGCGCAATGTTGGAGGCTGCTCCGTCAACTCAATGAACGGCTCGCGGGCATATGCCGTGCGCCAAGGCGCCAGCGCATCGTTTGGCAACACACGCACGGGCACGATGATCGTGGACAGGATCCCGCGCGCCACGGGGAGCAGGTGCGGCGTGAAGATGATGTCTGCATCGGCTCCCAGCCCCGCGGCGACGGCGCGCATCTCTTTCAGGTGCCGGTGCGTGTTGCCGACGCCGTAGGCGCGGTAGTCTTCGGTCACTTCGCCGAAAAGCAGCTCGCGTTTTGGAGAGTTGCCGGCTCCGGTGACGCCGCTGGCGGAGTTGACCACGATCGTTGCCGCTGGCGCTATCAGGTCTTGCTCGATCAACGGCGCGAGTGCCAGCAGCACCGACGTCGGGTAACAGCCGGGATTCGCGACGACGGCGGCGCCGGCGATGCAGCCGCGCATGAGCTCAGTAAGGCCATACGGTACGCCCTCACATCCGTTCCCCGGCCGCAGGTCGTGCGAGAGATCCACTGCGCGCGCGCCGGCTTCCTGCGCGCGTGCGACCCATAGGGCGGACGTGCCGTGCGGCAGCGCGCTGAACACGAGCGCAGCCTCGCTCAGTGGTGCGTCCTCCGTGGCCACCAGCATCACACCGGCACCACGGAAACGCAGCGTGGTCCCGCGTTGCTCGTTCGCCGTTGCAAAGGCGAGGTCGAGCCGGGGATGAGCGTGAATGAGCGAACAGAGCTCGCGGCCAGCATAGCCGCTTGCCCCGAGCACGCCGACAGGTATCTTATGCACAGGGAATGCATAATAATGCATGCGTGTGCAGTCAATGCTTTCTGCGCGAGGAGATCGGAACGTGGCACGCGTAAACGGCTCGAGCTCGGTGCCGGAAGGGGCTGGAAAGCGAGAGCGCCAGAGCGCCGTTCTGGAATTGATCGGCAGCAACGTGGTTGCGAGCCAGGAAGAGCTCCGGCGTCTGCTCGAGGCGCGCGGCTGGCAGGTAACGCAGGCGACGCTTTCGCGGGATCTTCGAGAATTGGGGGTGGTGCGCGCGCCGACTGACGCGGGCGTTCGATACCTCCCACCGGAGCGCTTAGGCGATGAGGCTAAGATATCACTGGAAGGGCTCTTACCTGGTCTGTTCTCCAGCATCGACGGCGTCAGCGAGCTGCTCGTGCTTCATACGCTTCCCAGCGGTGCGCAGCCGATCGCCGAAGCCATCGACGCGCAGGAGTGGTCGGAAATCCTCGGTACCATCGCGGGCGATGACACGATCTTGATCGTGTGTCGGTCGGCCGACGACCGGGCGCGGCTTTCCAACCGGCTGACAAAAATAGCGGGTCGGGGTTGACGAGTGCGGCTTTCCAAAGAGGCGCCGGAAGGCGGCCAAAGCCGTATTGACGGCTGCACTTCGGCTGATTAAATATGCACTGCGACTGCATAAACTTGCCATCGAGGAGCACGGAATGCCGAAAACGATTGCGCTCGCCTACTCCGGCGGGCTCGACACCTCCATCATCGTTCCCTGGTTGAAGGAGCACTACGACGCGCACGTGATCTGTGTCGCCGCTGACGTTGGCCAGGGAGCTGAGGAGCTTCGCGGTGTGCGTGAGAAGGCGCTCGCTTCCGGTGCTAGCGAGTGCTATGTCGAAGATCTGCGCGAAGAGTTCGTGCGCGACTACATTTTCCCCACGTTGCGGGCGGGCGCCGTCTACAACCGGAAGTACCTGCTGGGCACCTCGATGGCGCGCCCTCTGATCGCGCGACGCCAGGTTGAGGTCGCCCGACGCGTCGGCGCGGACGCGCTCGCGCACGGGTGCACCGGAAAGGGAAACGATCAGGTGCGTTTCGAGCTGACGTACGCTGCCTTCGCGCCGGATCTTCCGGTAATCGCCCCCTGGCGCGAGTGGAGCATTCGCAGCCGCGAAGACGCACTTGCTTATGCAGCGGCCCACAACATCCCGGTTGCCGCCACCAAGGACAAGATCTACTCCCGCGACGCCAATCTCTGGCATCTCTCTCACGAGGGGGGCGTGCTCGAGGATCCGAATACGGCACCGCCGGACGACCTGCTGCAGCTGACCAATGTTCCGACCGCCGCGCCGGATGAACCGGAGGTGGTGGTGATTGGATTCGAGGCGGGCACACCGGTGGCCGTAAATGGCAGACGGCTTGGTCCGGTGGAGCTTGTCAGCGCGCTGAACAGCATCGGTGGCAATCACGGTGTCGGCGTGGTGGATCTCGTCGAGGATCGTATGGTGGGTATGAAATCGCGGGGCGTGTACGAGACACCCGGCGGTGCCCTGCTTTATGCCGCTCACAGCGAGCTCGAACAGCTGGTTCTGGACCGGCGGACGCTGGCCGCGAAGGATGCCGTCGCGCCGCGTTATGCAGATCTGGTGTATGAGGGCCGCTGGTGGACCACGGAGCGTGAAGCGTACGATGCGTTCGTGGCCGTAACCCAGCAGCGCGTCACCGGCACCGTGTCGTTGCGGTTGTACAAGGGTGCCATCGCCGTGGTCGGACGCGAGAGCGAGCACGCGCTTTATGACGAGCGATTCGTCACCTTTGGCGAGGACGACGTTTACCAGCAGAGCGACGCGGCTGGATTCATTCGGCTGTTCGCGCTGCCGGCTCGGGTACGCGCGCTCAAGGACATGGAGCGGGCCGCCAGCAACGACATCGCCAGCATCGGGTCTATCTCGCCGCCGGATTCGGCGCGGCTTCCGCACCCGGATACGGCGTTGGTCGTGGCATGATGACAAGTGCGGCGCTTGCTGGTGCCTCGGCCAAGGCACACCGCCTGTGGGGCGGTCGCTTCGGCGGGGGATCAGCCCCGGAGTTCGATGCGCTGAACAGTTCCATCGGCGTCGATTACCGCCTGTGGCCATTCGACATCGAGCTGTCGAAGGCGTGGGCGATGGGGCTGTATGGCGCTGGCGTACTGACGCTCGAGGAGTGCAATGCGATCGAGCGTGGACTCGACGCGGTCGCGGTGCGGCTGGAAGGAGGCGAGAAGCCGGCCCCGGGCGATGAAGACGTTCATACGATGATCGACCGGCTTCTGCACAGTGAAGCCGGCAGCGTCGCGTCGAAGCTGCATACGGGTCGTAGCCGCAACGATCAGGTAGCGACTGCGACGCGCATGTGGGCGATGGACGCCGCCCTGCTCCTGGACGGCGCTGTGCGTGCGGTACAGCAGGTGCTCGTGGACCAGGCGCTCCGCGTCGAATCGGCGCTGATGCCTTCGTACACACATCTCCAGCGCGCGATTCCCGTATCGGCCGCGCACTGGTTGCTTTCGCATTTCTGGCCGCTCGAACGGGACCGGATGCGCCTGAAGGGCGCGCAACGCTGCGCCGCGGTGCTGCCGCTCGGATCAGGCGCCGTAGCCGGTTGTGCATATCCGATATCGCGGGTCCTGCTGCAAGGCGCGCTCGGATTTGCGACACTGTCGCAGAACTCCATCGATGCCGTGAGCGATCGCGATTTTATCGCCGAGATGCTCTTCGCCTGCTCGATGATCGCCACGCATGTGTCACGTCTCGCCGAGGATATGATCCTGTACGGATCGAGCGAGTTTGGATTCGTGCAGTTCGGTGATCGCTTCACATCCGGGTCGAGCATGATGCCGCAGAAGCGCAATCCCGATGCGCTGGAGATCGCTCGCGGATCAGCTGCGCATCTGCTCGGCAATCTGACGTCGCTGCTTGCGACGTTGAAGGGACTGCCGTCGAGCTACAACAAGGATCTCCAGGACGACAAGCGCGCGCTGTTCGATTCGGTCGACACGCTTCTGCTCGTGCTGCCGGCGTTGGCGGGCGCGCTGTCCGAGTGCCGGTGGCGTCCCGATCGCATGCGCGGCGCCATTTCCAGCATGATGATGGCGACCGATCTGGCGGACTATCTCGTTCGGCGGGGCGCCACGTTCCGCGAAGCGCATGGCGCGGTCGGCCAGCTCGTACGCCTCGCTGAAGAGCAGGGCGGAGAGTTACACGCGTTGCCGCTGGCGGCGTTCACCGACACGCATCCCCTGTTCGGGCCCGACGTCTTTGACGCCCTGTCCGCCCGGGCGTCGGTGGAGCAGCGGAACATAGAAGGCGGCACTGGTCCGAAGGCGGTTCACGCGCAGCTACTAGCGGCGCAAACGGCGCTTCATCGGGAGCTCTCGTCGCGCACTTCCGGTCCGGTGGTGCTGGTGAAGGACGACTGATCCGGCATTCTCGAAGGAGCGCATCTATTATTCCTCGCATCTACGTTTATTTTTCAGCAGACAGCGCCTCCAAGCGCTGGATACGTAAATATCCTCTGATGCATGAATAATTAAGTGCGAATGTACCACGTTGGAGCGGCAGCACTTGCGCTCGGCTGCGACACCAAATGGATAGATAATGTCCTCTCACGACATTCGGTGCCGGGCGTCGAGGCAGATCGGCAGGGCGTAGCTCGACGAATATCTCTCGAGGGGATGGTACATCTCGCCCTCGTCAGAGCACTCGTCACCCGGCTCAGCTCATCGACCGCTGGTGCCCTCGCCGCGGCCCGCGCGATCTGCGACGCCACCGGCGGCTTGCTGCCAATCGGCGATGAGTGCGTGGTCCGGGTAGATGTCGAGCGGTTGCGTACGCGGCTGGAATACCGGCTTCGAGTTGCCGCTGAGACGGCATTGCCCGCGAAACGTGGGCGACCCCCACGCGGTTCACCCGAACAGGAGCGACCGATGACGGGTGAATGAAGAAGGCGGGGCGCCAGTCGGCGCCCCGCCTTCTTCTCCGTTGTCTGCCCGCTAGCGGGATGCGCGCACGACGTTCTCGGCGGCAGGGCCCTTCTGACCTTGGACGAGATCGAACTCGACCGGATCGCCTTCGGCCAACGTTTTGAAGCCGCTACCCTGAATCGAGCTGTAATGCACGAAGCAGTCCTTCTCACCCCCGTCGGGAGTGATGAAGCCAAAACCCTTTGCGTCGTTGAACCACTTCACCTTGCCAGTCGTACGCATGTCCCACTCCTGAAAGTACGATTGTCGCGAATGCGGAACTGACCGCACGGAGACAATCTCCTGAACCGCAGTAACACCGTGTTTCTGCGGGCCTCCATATGACAAACGGATCCTGGCGGGGATCCGGTGTCCAGCGCCGGCCAAAGTAGTAAAGACCACGCAAGTGGTCAATAGTCGATCAGGGAATGGCTCGCACGCCAATCACGTAGTACTCCGTGTCGCCAAAACACGAAGTCGGCACACCCTTGTGCTGATCGTAGGTGAGCGCCAAACGCTTACCCATATTGTCATTGATAAGCGCGGCGATGCTGTCGTTGCGCACGGAGAACTGCCACCGCTCCTGCATGGCGCCAGGCACATTCACCATGGCAAGCTCGCCTTCCCAAGTCTTACACAACCACCCCTTCTTCGAGAACTTCTGGACATATCCGGCGCGTGTTCCGCGCGAATAGGTATACCTCAATGCGACTGCGGCCCAAGCGGCGAACAGGAGCACCGGCACTGCAATGATGAGCGCGAGCGCGATCCACAAGCGGCGACGCCACGGGTGACCGCGACGCCCGCCGTCCTGCAGGCCTCGATCCACGCCGACAGCTGATTCATCACTCATGGTCTCTCCCTTACGTGTTGTTGGAATGACGGAGCGCATGGGTTCTGCGGCCCACTCGCAGCTTTCGACCGCGTGAGCGCGATACACCATATATTTCGGATCGAGCATGACTCTCATGAGCTTCGAACCGCGCAGGCAGACAGTAACAACCTGGATTGGCGACGTGCCGGTGGGATCGTCGCATCCAATCGTCGTTCAGTCGATGACGAACACGGACACGGCGGACGCGCCGGCGACGGCGACGCAGGCAATCGCGCTGGTTCGTTCCGGTTCGCAGCTCGTTCGCGTGACGGTGAATAACGAAGCTGCCGCGGCGGCGGTGCCGGACATTGCGCGGCGACTTGTCGACGCGGAGTGCAACGTGCCGTTGGTGGGCGACTTCCATTACAATGGCCATTTGTTGCTGGCGCGCTTTCCCGAGTGCGCTCGCTCGCTCGCGAAGTATCGCATCAATCCTGGAAACGTGGGCGGCAAGCGGCGCGACGAGAACTTCAGGACGATCGTACAGATCGCGGTCGACAACGGCAAACCCGTGCGCATCGGCGTCAATTGGGGTTCGTTGGACCAAGACCTTTTGACGCAGATGATGGACGAGAACGCCCGCGCGGCCAACCCCCTCGACGCCAAGGAAGTGTACATCGAAGCGATGCTCGCCAGTGCGCTGCGCTCGGCGGAACTGGCGGAGGACACGGGACTCGGCCACAATCAGATCATCCTATCCGCAAAAGTCTCCGGCGTTGCGGATCTTGTTCAGGTGTATCGCAAGCTGGCGGCGCGGTGCGATTACCCGTTGCATCTGGGCTTGACGGAAGCGGGCATGGGAATGAAGGGAATTGTCGCCAGCACGGCCGGCCTGTCGATCCTGCTCGCGGAAGGGATCGGTGACACCATACGCGTTTCGCTGACACCGAAGCCAAACGGCGACCGCACCGAAGAGGTGCTCGTCGCCCAGCAGATCCTGCAGTCGCTCGGTCTCCGCAGCTTTTCGCCGCAAGTCACGGCGTGTCCAGGGTGTGGACGCACGACATCGACGTACTTTCAGCATCTTGCGGAAGACATTCAGACATACATTCGGGAGCAGATGCCATTGTGGCGTGAGCGGCATCCCGGTGTCGAGGAGCTGAAAGTGGCGGTGATGGGCTGCGTCGTGAACGGACCGGGTGAGTCGAAGCACGCGAACATCGGCATCTCACTGCCGGGCACATTCGAGGAGCCGAAGGCGCCGGTATACGTCGACGGCAGCCTATTCACGACGCTGCGGGGCGGCGCGATCACTCGGGAGTTCGTTCAGATTCTCGAGGACTACGTGGAGCGGCACTACCCGGCGACCGCGGACGCGCTCAGTCGTAGCTAACGAGCCGCTCAGCGCGCAGCAGGCTCGAGCTCGCGTTCGAGCGCAGTCACGGCTCGCTCGAGCTCCTCCATGATAGGCTCATCGAATCCAACCGCGCGCAGCCGATCGTGGACGCGGCGGTACCAGCGCACCGTGCCTTCCTTGCCCACGGCAAATCTGCCCCACACGGAATCCGGATCGATCGTGCGCTTGAGATCCGCCACGAGCGCGTTCGCGTTATGCAACTCGTCAGCGGCGCATACCCAGAGGGCGCGGCGGCTCGCGTTCCCGAGGCGCTCGAGAAAATCGTCCCGCTGCTCATCGTGCGCGAGCTCGACGCCGTCGTCATCGAGACTGCGTTTGGTCACGGCGAGCGCGCTGTCCAGAGCCTCGTCACCGAACTTCTCGCCGATGCGCTGCCGCAGCATCTCCTCCGTGTAGCGCTCGCGCACGCAATCTTCAACGACGTCGTGCAGGATGCCCGCAACCACCGTATCCTCGTCCTGGCGATACCAAGTGAGGATGACAGCGACGTTCGCGGGGTGCGTGACGTACGGGAGACGCGTACCCTTGCGCACCTGCTGGTCGTGGTGCTTCGCCGCGAACGCCAATGCGTGGTTGATTCGATCCGAGTATCCGGTGGTTGTCATCTCATACCAGGAGCAGGACTGCAGAACTGAAGAGAAGATAGCCCGCGAGGCGGAGCGACGCACATCAGCGAGCGAACCAATCGACGATGCGCTCGAGACCGACGCGGTCCTCCTCGTCAAACGCATTTAGCCGCTCCGAGTCGATGTCGAGCACCGCCACGAGGTTCTTCGTGCCATCGAATACCGGCACGACGATCTCCGATCGCGAGCGTAGATCGCAGGTGATATGATCGGGAAACGCACTCACGTCTGGCACGATGACGCTGCGGCGCTGCGCCGCAGCGGTGCCGCAGACACCGCGGCCCATCGAGATCTCCAGGCAACCCAGCGAGCCTTGGTACGGTCCGACGCTGAGAACGCCGGATTCCCGAACGCGGTAGAAGCCAGTCCAGAGGTGGCCAAAGCCGTGGTGGAGCAGGGCAGCAATCGTGGACATTGCCGAAATCCCGTCGTCCGTTCCCTCGAGGACGGCGACGATCTGGCTCTCTGCTCGTGCGTATGCCTCGGACTTTGTGAGCCCGCTGAAATCGAGGGCGACTTCTGCCATAGTCAGCGCGCCGCGCGCGCCAGATGCATGTCCGAGGTGTGTCGAACCCGCGGAGCCGACGCGAGCTCCTCCGGGGTCAGCAGCGTAGGCGGCTCCTCATCCCAGAGGACGACACCGACCATGTTTCCTCCCGCTGCGCGAATCTGCTCGAGTTCCGCTCGGAGCTCACGTAGGGGAGTATGGCCGATCCGAGCACAGTAAATCGCGTCGTTGACCGGTAACACACCGGGCAGGCCCGCCGCAGCCTGCTCGAGGGTAGCGACGACTATGATCGCGTCGTAATGCCGGGCAAGTCGGGGCGTATCCCGCTGCAAGAGCGCTGTAACCGCCTTGGCGTCGAGAGGAAGTCCGGTCCCACTCGGCACGATGTCGATCGTGCGATCGCGGCCGATAGTCGCCAAGGATGTGGCTTCCGACCATTCGACACGACCGTCGAGTACATCCTTGAAGCCAGGCTCTGCATGCATCCGCAGCGCCGACGCGACTGACGACGTTGCCGCGTCGGTATCGATGACCAGCACGTTGCGCGCTTCCTCTGCCGCGATAGCGGCAAAGTTTACAGCAATGACGGCCGATATTGCTGGGTCCCGACCGGTGACTGTCAGCAGAAGCAGGTTGGCGCCGGTGGTCGCCACCGCCAGGTAAACCAGCTGATGCGAGTCAGCAGCTGGGTCGATGTACGGCGGAGCGACGCGGTCGGCGAGCCGGCGCATCCGCTCCGGCGAGGGCGGTCGTGGGCGTATCGTGGCGAGAACGCGCGCTCCGGCAGCCCATTCCGCTTCGAACTCGTCGGCGACGCGCGGCCGCCTCACCTCGTTCAGGAACGCGACGCCGAAACCGAGTATCATGCCGAATACGACGGCAGCCCCGAGTAGTGCCAGAGGCGGCGCGGTCGTCGACGCGATCTCGCGGGCGCGGTCGGCACGCTGACGGAGTGCGGCCGTCTTCATTCGCGCCTCCTGCAATTGCGCGCTGGCGACATTATACCCCGCCAGTGCCGTGTCGCGGGCCGCGACGTGCGTCAGAGTGTCTGCGGCCGCGACCTCGGCACCGCTCGGAGCTCGCCGAGACGGCGCGAGTGCCGCCACCGCACGGGTCATGTCGTCGCGCTTCGTGGCGCCCACCGTCTCAATCTCTCGCCCGATCTCGGTGGCGCGCGCGGTCAGGGCTACGAACGCGGGATCTGCGCCTCCAACAGCACCGACGGTCTCCCGCTCCTTCTCAATGTCACCCAAAGAGTCGAGCAACGCCTTGACGCGAAGATCGCCAGCCAATGGTGGCGACTCGGCGAGTGCGCGATATGAGGCCGGAAGGGGCGCATTTTCGGCCCTGCTCAAGAGCTTGGTCAGCGTGGAGATGGAGCCGTTCAGGGAATCGCGCCGCGCGAGAATAGTGGTGGTGAGGGTGTCTTCCGGGACCACCGACGCTGCCAATGCAGCGGCGCGCGATCTGGCGATCGACAGATTCGAGTCGGCGACCGCAAGACGCGAGCGCGCATTGTCGAGAAGTGCGAGCAGCGCCGCCGTATCAGGCCATTCAGCGGCCTTTGGGGCAATCGCATTGGCGGCACGCTCCGTTTTCTGCGGCATGACGACCATGGCGACGAGCGCGGCGACGAACGTACCGACGCTGACCGCACCGATGAATACCGGCCGGCGCAGGGCGTTTCGGGCGCGGGCGGTCATCCACAACGGCCGCGGAATGCGCTGCCGGTACTCTGAGGTTACAACCACGCGAGGGGGCGATGAGCCATGGCGGCTGTGCAAGTCGCACGGTGCGGGCCAACTGTCCAACCATGATGTGCGTCGAATCAGAAACGGAGCGAAGGCATTTGCCCTCACTCCGTCGCAAATGTGTCCGAGAAGTCGCCGACCTACTGGACAGTCACCGAGCCCTTCATGCCCATGGCGAGATGTGGTGTGCAATGGAAGGCGTATGTTCCCGGCGGCACTTTCGCAAAGGACAACGTGTAGGCTTCATTCGGACTCATCAACATTGGACTCGAGAGATCGGCCGTCTGATTCGGACCCATGTTCGCGGCCAGCTGATCATGCGGAGGCCCGGTCACGTTATCAAAGGCAACATTATGCGGGCCACCGGAGACCATCGTGAATTTGATCGCGTCACCCTGCTTGACAGTTAGCGTGGACGGCTCGAAGCGATAACCCTTCTCATCGCCGAGCATCTTCACCTCGTGCGTTGCGCCCGTCGCGGGCGCGGGGGCAGCGGCAGTAGCGGGGGCCGCCTCAGCTCCGGTCGATGCGCCAGCGGGCGGACGGGCGGCAGGCCCGGTCGCCGCAGCGGCGGCTGCCGTGTCCGTCTTGGCGGCACTCTTGTCGCCGCCACCACACGCTCCGAGCACAGCTGCGCTCGCCACAAGCGCCAATCCATAGAACCGCATGGTTCGAATGCCTCCAGATTGCCTAGGGAACATTGGAAGTCGATCACCGCATTGCGGTGCGGAGTCTTGTGAAAGTATTCACAAAGAACTGTAGGCGCAACGCAGCCTCATTCGTGCGGGACCGCGATGCCTTCGAGCTCGCGAGGATTTCTATCCTTGGGTTACCTTCCCGTTGACCGGCCACTATCGGCCGCGTTAGCATTCGACCCATGTCGGCACGCCGGAACATCCATCATTCGCATCATCATCACGGCCCAACGGGTCGGGGCGATGGACGCGTGCATGGTTAGCCGATCGGCAACCGCTTAGACATCACGCAGTTTCGCGCGCCGGCCCGTCTTCGACGGGCCGTTGTTTTTTTTGCCAGTTCGATTGAGAGCTCTGGCCGCCTCTCCTGGACAACCGGTTTCGGGAATTCGAGTATGTTGCGAATCGCACTTCCAAACAAAGGCCGCCTGGCCGATGAGGCACGAGAACTTTTTGCCGACGCCGGCTTGGAGGTGCGCGCACTCAGCGAGCGTGCCCTGACGGCGTCACTCGGCGGCGTTTTCGAAGCCCTCTTCGTTCGCGCGCAAGACATTCCTGAGTTCGTTGCCGACGGTGCCGCGGACGCGGGTGTCACCGGCCTCGATCTCATCTCGGAATCTGATCGTCGGGTCGAAATCTTGGCGAATCTCGAGTTTGGACGTTGCCGGCTAGCGGTGGCCGCAAAGGACGAGAGCGGCATCATCGCCGTTGCGGACATCCCGAGCGGCTCTCGAGTCGCGACTGTGTTTCCGAAGTTATCGCAGCGGTTTTTCTCGGGAGTCGGCCGGACGGATGTGGAGATCGTGCCCGTCTCGGGAGCAGCGGAGATTGCGCCACACATCGGTATCGCTGATGTCATCGTCGATCTCGTATCGACGGGCTCGACCCTGCGAACGAATGGCCTCCGCGAGGTGGCGACGATACTGACGTCGACCGCGCATCTGATCGCGACGCCAGAGGCACTGCTGGGCACTGAGTCGGGAATGACGTCAGAGAAGGCGAAGTCGCTGACGGAGCTCGTGACGGCGCTCGATTCAGTTCTTCGCGCGCGCGGTAAGCGGTACCTCATGGCAAACGTCCCGCGGGACAATCTGGACGCGATCCGGCGCGTCTTGCCCGGACTGAACGGGCCGACCGTGGTGGACATCCTGGATGGTGGCGTTCACGTCGCGGTCCACGCCGTCGTGGACGCAGCCACCATCTACCGGACGATCGCGGACCTGAAGGCATTGGGCGCCGAAGGCATCCTCGTCACCCGCATCGAGAGGCTCATGCCATGACGGCGCCTAACGCGGCCGGCGGCGCGCCCGTTCGCCTTCGCTTCGTCGGTGCGCTCACATCGATGTCGGACGACGATCGTCGTGCCCTGCTCGACCGTGGTACTTCGGCGGATGCCGGTGTTCGCACGGCCACGGCGGCAATTATCGATCGGGTGCGACGGGAAGGAGATATCGCGTTGCTCGAGCTGGCACGCAGCTTCGACAACGCGCAGTTGACTTCGATCGAGCTGCCTCGGCAGGAGTGGCTGCGCGCATCGGACCGGATCGCGCCGGCGTTGCGGCGGTCGATGTCTCGGGCAGCGGAGAACATCGCGCGCGTACATCGCGCGCTCGTGCCCACGAGCATCGAGACGGAGCCCGAGCCAGGGATTCTCATCGGCCGTCGCCCGGATCCGCTCGGCCGTGTTGGTGTATACGCGCCGGGCGGTCGTGCTGCGTACCCGAGCAGCGTGTTGATGGGGGTCATTCCGGCACGCGTTGCCGGCGTGGGAGAGGTGATACTCTGCTCGCCACCAACCGCAACGGGACAGCCGTCGGATGTCGTGCTCGCGGCCGCCGCGCTGGCTGGCGTGGATAGGGTATTCTCGATCGGCGGCGCCGGCGCTATCGCCGCGATGGCGTACGGCACGCAGAGCGTCCCACGTGTCGACAGAATCGTTGGACCGGGAAACGCTTATGTCGCCGAAGCGAAGCTGCAGGTGTCTGGCGCCGTCGCGATCGACTCACCGGCTGGTCCGAGTGAGCTTGTGGTCATTGCCGATGCCACATCCCGTGGCCTCATCGTGGCGCGAGAGCTCCTCGCTCAGGCGGAGCACGATCCCCGGGCGTCCGTGGTCGCGATCGTCGTCGGTGCCGACGTAGCCTCGAGCGTCGAAGCGCGACTTGGTGATCTTCTGGCGTCACAGCCGCGGCGGGCGATCGTGGAGGAAGCGTTGGCAACGCGAGGAGGCATACTCGTGGCCGAAACGCTCGACCACGCGATCGAGTTCGCCAATGCGTACGCGCCAGAGCACCTTCTTCTCGCAAATGCCGACGCGGACAAGTTCCTGACTGGCGTGCGCAACGCGGGAACGGTGTTCGTAGGCGAGAGTGCATCCGTGTCGTTCGGTGATTACATGACCGGAGCGAATCACGTCTTGCCTACGGGCGGACTCGCGCGCTGCTACTCGGGTCTATCCGTGCTGGATTTCGTGCGATGGACCACGTATCAGCAGGTGAATAGGCGGGCGGCGCAGTCGCTCGCGCCCGACGTGAGTGTGTTCGCCGACGCTGAGTCGCTTCCGGGGCACGCCGCGGCTGCGCGCGAGTGGTTGGTCAATACCTCTGAGTCGGAGGACGGGGATGTCGAATTCACGCTTTGACGGAACCGCCCATCCCGTCGCAGAGCTCGCGCGCCGCGACGTTCGCGATCTGCCGCTCTACACGGCCGATCAAGAGCTTTGCCCGATTGACTTGAGCGACAACACGAACCTATGGGGGCCGTGCCCCGCCGCGTTGCGCGTGGTGCGCGAAGCCGCCGGGTCGGAGCTCAGCCGCTATCCATGCCTCTACTCAGAGTCACTGCATGGAGCGCTGCGGCGGTACGTTGGCGTTGAGGAGGCAGGCGTGGTGTTGGGGTGCGGATCGGATGACGTCCTGGACGCGGTGATGCGTACGTTCGGTGGCAGGAATGGCTCGATCGCGTTCTGCGCGCCAACGTTTTCCATGATCCCGACGTTCGCACGGCTGAACGGGTTGCGGACGATGCCCGTGCCGATGCGGGACGACTTCGACATCGACCCGGAGCGACTGGTCGCATCGGACGCGGACATCGTCTACATCTGCGCACCCAACAACCCTACGGCGACACCCGTATCGCGCGCCGCCATAGAATTCGTCGTCGCTCACGCGAGCGGAGTCGTGGTGATCGATGAGGCGTACGCGGAGTTCGCCACGGCCACGCACGCTGATCTCGTGACGCACAGCGACCGCTTGCTCGTGACTCGCACTTTTTCGAAGGCGTTCGGGCTCGCCGGCCTGCGCGTCGGCTATGGCGCCGGCAGCTCCGGTCTCGTCAGCCTGCTCGAGCGGGCGCGCGGCCCGTACAAGGTCAACGCGCTCGCCGAACGGGCGGTGCGCGCGGTGCTTGGCGACGAGGCTGACGCATTACCATGGGTACGCAGCCACGCGCAGCTGGCGTGTGCGACACGCGCGCGACTGATCGCTTCATTGCGAGAAATCGGCGCAGACGCGTTGCCCTCTGACGCGAATTTCGTGTTCGTGCCTACCGCCCGCGCCGGGTACCTTTCCGCGCGTTTGCGGGCCTGCGGCATACGCGTACGCGTGCACCAGGGCCTGGCTGCCGATACACGCCGTCTTGCCGCGGCCCGCGGGCAGGGGTTGCGCATCGGCGTCGGCCCGTGGGACATGCTGCAACCACTGTTGGATGTTCTGTCGTCCTGCAGCGGCGAGCTGGCCTCATGAGGGCGACCGTCTTCGATTATGGCGCCGGGAACCTCCACTCCTTGACGAAGGCAGTCGCGCAGCCCGGGCTCGAGGTCAGAGTGGAGGCCGACCCGCTGGTGGCACTCGATACCGATATTCTCGTGCTTCCCGGCGTTGGCGCCTTTTCCGCGGCGTGCGCGCGGCTTGCTCCGGGACGGGAGGCGATGCGAGCAGCCATGCTTGCCGGCCTGCCGACGATTGGCATCTGTCTCGGCATGCAGTTGCTGTTTGACGAGAGTGACGAAGGTGACGGCGCGGGATTGGGCATCATACCGGGACGTGTGACGCGACTGGACGCGGTGCGTGTTCCGCAAATCGGCTGGAATGACCTCCTGGACACTCACGATCCCTTGTTCGACGTTGCGCCACTGCGACTCGCCTACTTCGCGAATAGCTTCGTGTGTCGTCCTGCGGACGAGAGCGCGGTGATCGCGTGGTCGCAGCATGAAGGCGATCGGTTTCCTGCCGCCGTGCGCGCCGGATCCGTGGTCGGTGTACAGTTCCACCCGGAGAAGAGCTCTACGAACGGAGTCCTCCTGCTGCGCGCATTTTTGTCGAGTGGAGTCTTGCGGTGATCGCGATTCCTGCCCTGGACCTTCGCGAGGGAGCGTGCGTGCAGCTCGTAGGTGGCTCGTACAACCGCGAACAGCTCCGCATCCCGGATGCTGTAGGAGTGGCTCGGGCGTGGGAGCAGACGGGTTTTCGACGCTTGCACGTCGTCGACCTGGACGCCGCCACGGGCGCGGGATCGAACATGCCGCTGGTAGAGATTATCCTGCGTGACATCCACGCGGATGTCCAGGTCGGCGGGGGAGTACGAACCAGCGAATCGGCGGAGCAGCTCTTCCGCGCCGGCGCATCCCGCGTGGTGGTGGGGACACGTGCGCTGGAGGAACCGGAATGGCTCGCGGCGCTGGCCAGTATGTACCCTGGTGTGATCATCGTCGCGACGGACGTGCGCGAGCGCCGCGTAGTGACGAGAGGATGGGTTCACACCCTGCCGGTGGACATTCTCGAAGTCGTGGACCTGCTGAACGCGCTGCCGCTGGCTGGCCTTCTCGTAACCGCTGTTCACCTCGAGGGCCAGATGCGCGGCACTGATCTGTCGCTAATGGAAGATGTCGCGGAGAGTTCCAACTTTCCCGTGATCGCATCGGGCGGTGTATCATCGATGAACGACCTGCGCGCGCTGGAGCACCGAGGCATATCTGCCGCCGTGCTCGGAATGGCGCTGTACACGGGAGCTCTCGATGCACGGGCGGTCGCCCAGGAGTTTCCGGAATGAGCGTCATCGTTCGTGAAACCCGGGAGACCCGCATTCGCGTCGAGGTGGCGGCCGACGCGGCGCTGCGCGAGATCGATTCGAGCGTGCCCTTTCTGGACCACATGCTCGCCACGCTCGCTCGTTATGCGGCGATCGGATTGTCGTGCAATGCCCGCGGGGATCTGCCGCATCACGTGATAGAAGACGTTGGCATTGCGGTGGGCGCCGCCTTCGCGGCGTATGCGCGGCCGACCATTGCCCGCTATGGTGACCGCACGATACCGATGGACGATGCGCTCGTGCAGTGTGTGGTGGATCTTGGCGGCCGCTCATATTATCGCGGGCCGCTGCCGAGTGCCCTCTACGATCATTGGATGCGGTCGTTTGCCGAAAATGCCAAGGCGACGCTCCATCTGAGAGTCCTCCGTGGCATCGACCGCCACCACATGATCGAAGCGGCGTTCAAAGCCCTCGGTCTCGCGCTCCGCGACGCGTTGGTCGAATCCGGTGGCGTGTTCAGCACCAAAGGATCGGTTGTCCAGGGAGGTGGGGAGTCATCGTGCTGACGCGCCGGCTCATTGTGTGTCTCGACGTCAAGGCCGGTCGCGTCGTAAAGGGGCTGCACTTTCGCCGGCTGCGCGATGTCGGAGATCCAGTCGATCTCGCGGAGCGATACGAGCGCGACGGCGCCGACGAACTCGTCTTTTTGGACATCTCGGCCACAGCGGACGAACGCAGCACCCTGCTCGAGGTGGCGCGGCGGACCGCCGAGCGACTCTTCATACCGCTCACGATCGGCGGCGGCGTGCGGTCGGAGGATGACGTGGCCCTAGCACTCCGCGCCGGCGCCGACAAGGTGAGCATCAACTCCGCCGCGGTGACGCGTCCGGCGCTGCTCACCGACGCCGCTGCCCGTTTCGGGGCACAGTGTGTCGTCGCCAGTATCGATGCCAGGCGCGCCCGCGGCAGCTGGGAGGTGTGCGTGCGCGGCGGCACGCAGCCGACGGGACTCGACGCTGTGCGCTGGTCGCGCGAATGCGTGGAGCGCGGCGCCGGAGAGATTCTCCTCACGAGCATCGATCGGGATGGCTCGCGCAGCGGATACGACCTCGAGCTCACACGAGCTGTGGCCAGCGTCGTCGATGTGCCCGTGGTCGCGTCGGGGGGTGCGGGCGCGGCGGCGCATGTCACGGAAGTATTGACGAAAACACAGGCCGATGCAGCGCTCGTGGCCGGAATACTCCACGATCGAGCAACCACAGTCCGCGACATCAAGGCCGACATGTGCCGCGCCGGTCTGCGCGTGCGGATGGCCGAATGAGCGACGGCAATCTTCTGGAAGCCGCCGAGGAGCTGGCACGCATCACGGGAACAGAGGCGTTGCGCTACTTTCATTCGAAGCTTGCCGTGGAGCTCAAGGGCGACGGCTCGCCCGTAACCGTCGCGGATCGCGCAGCCGAGCGGCGGGCACGCGATTGGCTCACCGACCGGTTTCCTAACGATGGTATTCTCGGTGAGGAATTCGGCGAGCATCGTCCAGGTGCGGTGCGACGATGGGTGATCGATCCGATAGACGGCACGAAGAGCTTCGTGCGTGGTGTGCCGTTGTGGGGATCACTGGTCGCAGTCTGCGAGGGGGTTTCCGTTCTCGCCGGCGCCGGTTTTTTTCCGGCGGTCGGGGAGATGCTGGCGGCGGCGCCGGGTCGCGGGTGCTGGTGGAATGGCACGCGCGCCGCAGTCTCACAGCAGCGCGATCTCGCGGCTGCGACGGTGCTAACGACTGACGAGCGATTCGCCGGTGATGCGCTGCGTCGCGACGCGTGGCGGCGCCTAGCCGACGGCGCGTTGATCAGCCGCAGTTGGGGCGATTGTTATGGCTATTTGATGGTGGCCACCGGGCGCGCCGATGTCATGGTGGACCCGGTGCTGTCATCGTGGGACGCCGCTGCGCTGATGCCCGCGATCATGGAAGCCGGCGGGACGTTCACAGACTGGTCCGGCGCCGTGACCAGTTTCGGCGGCAGCGCCATCGCCACGAACAAGTCACTCTCGGCTACGGTGCGCGAGATTCTCGGGGTACCGGCACTTGACTGAGGCGCGCATGGATCTCGACAGGCTCGATTTCCGTAAGGGAGGCGGTCTCGTAACGGTGGTCGCACAGGACGCAATTTCCGGCAACGTGCTGATGGTAGCGCACGCGGATCGTGAAGCGCTCGAACGGACGCTCGCCACCGGCGAGATGCATTATCGCTCACGAACACACGGCCTGTGGCACAAGGGCGCCACGAGCGGAAATACCCAGCAGCTCGTCTCGATGATCGCGGATTGTGACGGCGATGCCGTGCTCGCGCGTGTGCTCCCGCGTGGTCCGGCCTGTCACTCCGGAACCGTTTCCTGCTTTGGCGAGGACGCGCTCGCAAGCGACGCGCTGAGTAAGCTCGACGCGACCATCGAGGCGCGGGCGTCAACAGTTGACGAACGCAGCGGCAGACCGAGCTACACGCGCCGCCTGCTCGCCGATCGCAATCTGCGGTTGAAAAAGCTCGGCGAAGAATGCGCCGAGTTGATCGCCGCTATCGCTGATGCCGATCGTGAACGGGCCAGCGCCGAAGCCGGCGATCTGTTCTACCACATGCTCGTCGCGTTGCGCGCCCTTGGCCTCCGGCTCGCTGACCTACGCAGCGCTCTCGCCGAACGAGCCATGTGATTTTCAGAACTTCAGCATCTCGGGCGCGGGCAGCTTTGCCGGATCGCCGACGTATACGAATTGAAAATCGCGCATGTACTGGCGGGCCACTCGTCGAATGTCATCGGGCGTGACCCGGCGCAGCTCGTCGACGAGCCGATCGGCCGCGGTGAAGTCGTGGTCGTACAGCGCCGCTTCGGCGAGGAGCGTGGCCTGGTCGCCGTTCGTCTCGTTTCTCAGGTAATAATCGGTGATGAATTGCTGGACGAGGCGCCGCAGCCCACCTGAAGCGACCGTATCGCGCTGCAGCTCGTCCAATAAGTCGCGCATGACGTGCAGCACCGTGTCGGGTTCAACGGTCGTGACGTACACGCCGCCGACCGCGAATGCTCGCGCGAGGAAGGGCGCCTCGACCGCATACGTCAGACTGCGTTTTGACCGGATTTCGGTAAAGAAGCGACCGGAGAGCACGGCGGACGCAAGCCGGAGCGCTTGGTAATCCGCAGACGACGCCGGCGGTCCAACGTAGTATCCGAGGAGGTAGTTCGTCGGCAGCGACTCCCGTTCGACATACGGGATACGTTTTCCTGTCGGCCGCGGCAACGGCACCTTCCACGCGTACCCGCCTCTCGGCAGCCGGGACAGCGTGCGCGTTACCAGCCGCGTCAGGTGCTCGCGGTCGATGTTACCCACCACGACCAACAACATGCGGGAGGTGACGAATTGCTTGGCGTGGTATGCGCGCAAGTGCTGAACGGTGATTGTGCGCAGCGATGCCGGTGTGCCGTTCGGAGACAGCCCATACGGAGCACCAGCGAACGAGATGCTATCGGCCAGCCACTGCAAGGCGGCGTCCGGCTGCGTGCGCGCCTGCTGCGCCGCGGTCAGCAGCTGCTGGCGTGTGAGCTCGACCTGCGCCGAGTCGAGCGACGGGTGCATCACGCGGTCCGCGAATACTGCCCACGTCGAGTCAAAGGTAGATCGGAGTGCGCGCATCGCGAACAGCGTCCAGTCGACCGCGGGTTCAACCGTCAGAGTGCTGCCGAGGCGCGCGATGCGACGACGCGCGGCATCGTCGGGATAGCTGCGTGTGCCGCGCTCCGAGGCGGCAAGCAGCAGTGCCTCGATCCCTTGTGTGGCCGGCTCGAGCTGCTGAGTGCCCCCGAGCAAATACAGATTCGCCGCAGCGACGTCGGTCGCCGTGTTCCGACGCAGGATCACGCGCACGCCGCCGACATCGAAGGAGGATGTTGGGGTATCAGCGCGACTCGACGGCCGCGCCACAGCCACACCCGTAGTCGCGGAGTTTCCGACCCGCTGCGCGGCAAGTCGCGCGGCAAGCAAGAGCGCAGTCGCAGGCACCCACCCGAGCGTGCGAAGCCTCATTCGTATTCGGTTGCAGCGAGTGCGGCGGTGGTGAGCCGGAGCGCCCGGCGAGCTTCGGGAGCGAGGAGCACTCCTGTCACGTGCGGCTTCCCCGCGATGTAGCGACGGAAATAGTGTTGCAGATCCGCCGGCGTTTGCCGAGCCATCGTGTCGACATAGCCGAAGAAGTAGTCCAATCCCGTGACCGCCCACCAGAAACCGAGTTGATGCGCGAATCCGGACGCGCGTTCCATGCTCATCATCGTGCCGACGATGCGCTGCTGCTTGATGCCCGCCAGCTCGTCTGCGGTGAAATAGCCTGGCTCTCCAACGCGGCGCAGTTCGTCATTCAGTGCAGCGAGCGCTTCCTTCACGCGATCAGCGTTCGTTTCGCCGAAGATCGTGATGGGTCCGACCTGGTTGAGCGTGTAGTAGTTCACGCCGAGCGACTGAAAGAGGCCGCTGTCGACCAACCTGTGTTGAAAACGGGAGCCTGGCAGGTTGAGTACGTCCGAGAACACATCGGCGGCGTACGTCGATGCGGGATCGCGCCGGGCGCTCGGCCCTTGCCACTTCATCGTGATGACGGCCGTGCCACCTAACGGCTCCTCGACGATCACCCCTTTGTTCCCGTCCAGCGGTGGAATCGGCGGAATGGGATCGACGACGAATGGATCCGGCGCACGGACCCAGTCGCCGAAGACATCCGTCACCAACGCGAACGCCCGAGCAGCGGCAACAGCGCCGGTAACTATGACCGCGGTGTTGTTCGGCACGTAATACCGACGCTGGATCTGTCGCATCTGCTCCGGCGTCGTGCGCAGGATCACGTCGCGCTCTCCGAGCGGGTTCTTGCGACTGCAGGCCGAACTCCATAACACCTGATCCACCGCCCTGGTGAAGCGATACAGTGGACTGGCTTCGTTGCGGTCGTATTCCCCAATGACTACTGCGCGTTCGCGCTCCAGCTCATCCTGGCGGAAGAGTGGCTCACGCAACGCCGCTCCGAGAAAGTGCATCCCACCTTCGACGCTGTCGGCGGGCAGCGTCAGGTAGTAGTTCACGCGCTCTTCACTCGTCGTGCCGTTGAACACAGCTCCGAGCTCCGCCGCGCGCGACACGAACTCGTCTGGAATAGGATACGTGGCGTTCGCCTTGAAGAACATGTGTTCGTACAAATGCGACAGGCCCTCGAACGCCGGTTCCTGGGTGAACGAGCCGTTTCGCACGTCCGCTTCGATCGTGACGAGAGGCACTCCCTCGTTTTCCACGACGATCACCTCGAGCCCATTGGCAAGCACTCGGCGCTGGATGTGACGATCGAGCTCGTCCCGCTGGCCTTGCACCGCCGCCGGCGCACACCAGGCCAGTGTGAACAGCGCTGCGCCACAAGGAACGGCACATCGCCTGAAGGACACGCGTCTGACGCGGCTCCGACGTGGCGCGTGCCGAGGTTGCATTGTTTCTTTCCCGGTCATGTCTAGCATGCTCGATGAACGGCTCAATGCACTCGCGGAAAGGTTGCCTACGCGCAATCTAAGGCGCGACGCGCCCATCGGTCCGTATACTACGTTCAAGATCGGCGGGCCCGCCGACCTTTTTTTCGAGGCCTGCACATCCGATGACTTGGCGGCTGCGCTGATCGCAGCGCGTGAGCTCGAAGTCCCCCACTTTGTCCTCGGAACCGGCGCCAACATTCTCGTCGGCGATCTCGGCTTCCGCGGGATCGTCATCCGCAATGTCGCACGGAAGTACGACTTCGGCGCGGACGGCCTGCTCCGGGTCGACAGCGGCGCCACGATGGCGGAGATCATCCCCCAGGCAGTGAGACGTGGGTGGTCCGGCCTGGAACATTATGTCGGCATCCCGAGCACGATCGGCGGCGCCCTTTGGCAGAATCTGCATTTTCTCTCGCCGGCACCGGAGCGCGAGCGCACGATGTACATCGCTGAGGTGTTCGACTCGTGTCAGTTGCTGGGGCCCGGCGGCGAACGCCGCATAGTCGATCGCGACTACATGCAATTCGGTTACGACACCAGCATCCTGCACAACCATCGCGACGTCGTTCTCACCGCGACGTTTCAGCTTCAGCGGGGCGATGTGGACGTGATGCAGCGGATCATGCAGGAGAACCTCAGCTGGCGCGGTGCCAGGCACCCATGGCTGGATTGGTACCCGAGCGCTGGTTCCATCTTCAAGAAAATCGAGGGCGTTGGCGCCGGACGGCTCATCGACCAGTGCGGCCTGAAGGGCCGCCGCTGCGGTGACGCGCAGATCTCGTTCGTCCACGCCAACATCATCATTAACATCGGCAATGCCACAGCACGAGACGTGCGCGACCTGATTGCTTTAGCGCAGCGCGAGGTTCAGGCCCGCTTCGGCCAGCACTTGGAGCCGGAGATCGGCTTTATCGGCGAGTTCTGAGCGCGTTCAATATGCAAGCCCGAGCGCGAAGACAGGCCGCCATGGTGCTCGATGATCAAGCGGCTGTGCGATCCCAGCGCTTGCGGCGCCAGAAAGAATCGTGAGGCGGAGATCCATCGTCGCGCGTGCACCGAGCGTTGGTACGGAGAGCGGCATCGCGTTCTGTGCGACTGTCGGTCCGGCAAGCAGCAGGAGAG
>CAZICQ010000035.1:0-6528 GCA_964537775.1 uncultured Gemmatimonadaceae bacterium
CGACTGGCGACTGCCGACTGACGACTGCCGACTGACGACTGCCGACTGCCGACGGACGACTGCCGACTGAGCCGCGGCTCGTGTGCAAGTCCACCGGCCGGCGACGTCTCCACTGGCGACAATACCAGGAGATCCAGATGCGTCGCTCTCTCGTGATTACCCTCGCAGCAACGATCGGCAGCGTCGCGTTGGCGGTGGCGTGCTCGTCGCGCGAGGCGGTCGGCGTCCGAAGAGGGGTGCTGGAGACCCGACCGACGGACGCGATCGAGGCATCGCCAACCGTGCCGGCGCCGGCGGAGCCGACGCCCATTGCTGGCATCTCGCCGGCCGCGGCGCCAGCGATCGCCACGTCACTGCAAGCACGGAGCGATCAGCCGCTGCCGCAGACGCTCCCCGGCGAGATGCTGATCCGCCAGGGGACGGCGTCCGTGCAGGTGGATTCCCTCGACGCCGGCATTGCGGGCATACGAGGGCTGGCCCGGCGCGTCGGCGCGGTCGTCGCCAACACGTCGATGCAGCAGGGACAGGATCAACTTCGCTCGGCGTCCGTGGAGCTGCGCATTCCGAGCGCGCGCTTCGACGATGCCGTCGCGGCGCTGTCGCCGTTAGGCAAGGTGGAGTCGGTGAACGTCAGCGTGGAGGACGTGGGCGAGGAGTTCGTGGACGTCAGCGCCCGCGTCGCGAATGCGCGCCGCCTCGAGCAGCGGCTGGTGGAGCTGCTGGCACAACGCACTGGCAAGCTCGGCGACGTCCTGCAGGTGGAGCGCGAGCTGGCACGTGTGCGCGAGGAGATCGAGCGCTACGAGGGGCGACTGCGGTACCTGCAGACGCGATCGTCGGTGAGCACGCTGACCGTGACCGTGCACGAGCGGCCGCCCTTCGTGGCCGATCGGCCGGGAACCCATCCGATCCGCGACGCCGTCGCGCAGGCGGGGAAGAATTTCGTCGCCTTCACGGCGGCGTGCATCGCGGCGTTAGGCGTGCTGCTGCCCGTGGGCGGCTTGATCGCGCTGGCGTACTTCACGGTCGCGCGCCGGCTGCTCGGCGCCCGCGCCTCCACGCGCAGCGGCTAGCGCTTGGGTGATCTCTGCCGACCTTCCAGCCGCGGCTGGGAGATCGCGCAGAGGTCGCCTGCGGGAACGGTTGCAACGGGCGGCACCGGTCGTCTTATTTGTCGAGCACATCGCGCGAGCCGGAACTCTCCGCCGCAGCCATTGTATGACCGGCAGCGCGCTCCGTGCCCCACCAGCCGTCGCTCGACGCACGCGTCAGTCAGCCCGGCCGCGGTGTGTTGTCCCGCTTTCGCAGCATTCTTCGTGAGCAACGATTCGCTTTCGCCGTCGCCAGATACCGTCTTCCGCCGCTCGATCGAGCGGTTGAGCGCGCTTGTACAACTCCCCTGGCGCAGCCGCGGACGGCGCCCATGGCTCATTGCCGCCGGATTGTCGGGCGTGGTCCTGCTGCTCGCCGGCGTGGCACTCGTAGCGCAGCGCACCGCTGCCGAGAGCATTCCGTCGGTCCCCTTCTCCGAGCTTTCAGGGGCACTCGGCCGTCATGAGGTGCGCGAGCTCCGCGTGGAGCAGAACGCCGGCCGATTAGTGGCCGTGCTCGCGCACCCGGTAAAGGCACAGCCGGGGAACCGCAGAGTGTCGGTGATTTCCGCCACGATTCCGAGCGGCACACTCAACCTGCGCGATCTCGAGCGTTGGGGCGCGGCGGGGGCCAAGGTTCGCGTCGATCCCGTGGGCATCGAGCCGCAGACGTTGGTGCAGATCCTGTCCACGCTCGCGCTGTTTGGATTGGGCGTGATGCTGATCGTGCGACTGCAGCGAGGCTCACGCCGGTCGCGCCGCTTCGGTGCGGCGCCGCCGGATCGCCGGCTGACGATGGCCGACGTCGGCGGCGCGCGCGAAGCGCAGGCCGATCTGCGCGACGTGATCGCGTACCTCAAGCGGCCGGCGCGCTTCGCCGCGATGGGCGCGAAATGTCCCACCGGTGTGCTCCTCGTTGGCCCGCCGGGAACAGGGAAGACGCTGCTCGCCCGCGCGGTGGCCGGCGAGGCGGGCGTGCCGGTGATCGTGACCTCGGGTTCCGAGTTCAATGAGATGTACGTCGGGGTGGGTGCGAGCCGCGTGCGCGAGCTGGTGCGTCAGGCCAAGGCGAAGGCGCCCTGCATCGTCTTCATCGACGAGTTCGACTCGATCGGCGGCCGGCGCGGCCGGCCCAACCGCTCCACCGAAGAGGAGAACACGCTCAACCAATTGCTCGTCGAGATGGACGGCATGGCGGGGAGCGGGGGCGTGGTCTGGATCGCGGCGACGAACCGGGAGGACATGCTCGACCCGGCGGCGCGGCGGCCGGGACGCTTCGACCGTGTGGTGGAGGTCGGATTGCCGACATCGGCCGACCGTCTCGAGATCCTGCGCGTCCACGCGGCCGGCCGGCCGCTGGCGGCGGACGTCGACCTCGATCGTCTGGCGGCGCTGACCGTGCAGCATTCGGGTGCGGATCTCGCCAATCTGCTCAACGAGGCGGCGATCGTCGCCGTCCATGAGGAGAGTACGCTCATCTCGTGGACGCACATCGAGCAGGCCCGCGACAAGATCCTGCTCGGCCGGTTGCGCGCCGGCCTGGTGATCGGCGACGACGAGCGGCGGCTGATCGCGATCCACGAGGCGGGGCACGCCATCGTGGGCCTCGTCGCCTGCCCCCAGGACAAGCTGCACAAGGTGACGATCGAGGCGCGCGGCCGCTCGTTAGGTGCGGCGCACTTCGCCCCCGACGCCGACCGCTTCCTGCTGTCGAGAGTGTACCTCGAGGGCGTGATCGCGAAGGCGCTGGGCGGCCGCGCGGCGGAGCTGGTGTTCCTCGGCCCCGAGAACGTCACCTCCGGCGCCGGCAGCGACCTGCTGCAGGCGACCAGCGTGGCGCGACGCATGGTGGCGGAGTTCGGCATGAGCAGCGAGGTGGGGCTGGTCAGCGCCGATCCGTCGGTGCACGGCGGTCATACCAGCGCGCAGCTCGAGGCGCAGGTGGACACGGCGATCCGCGCCCTGGTGCGCGCCCAGGCCGACCGCGCCGAGTCGCTCGTCAGGCAGCACCGCAACGCTGTCGAGGCATTAGCCGACGCGCTGCTCGTGCACGGCAGCCTGACTGCGGACGAGGTGCACGCGATCGCGCGACGCCACGATGTCCCGCTGAGCGGGGACACCACCGCGCGAGAGTTGGCGACCGCGTAGAGCCCAACCGCGCAAGAGCAGAGCTGCGGACTTCGGACGCTGACCAACTGCGCACTGCGTACTGCGGACGTACTGCGCACTGCGGACTCGGATTTCAGCGGACGGTTGTCGGTCGGCAGATGCCGTCGTTAGCGCTCCGAGGGCGTCAGCGCTCTTAGGGCGTCGGCGAACTTCGGACGTCAGCGCCCGTAAGCACTTGCGCTCTCAGCCTTGCCAGAGACCGGATCACGCACCAAATCTGTCCGGCGCCTCATCCGAGCCGGCGCGGGCTCGGCACGGCGTGACTCGAACGGAGCAATCATGTCGATTCCTATCCCCCGCCAGTACCGCTCGATTTCGTTGCCGGTCTCTCGTCTTGCAGCTCTGGCCCTCCTCGCGATCGCGGCGGCGTGCAGCGACGCACCGACATCTCGCGTCACACGGCCGCCCGCGGCGGCGCCGCTACGCAACTCGCTCGGCGCGGGCTCCGTGTTCGTAGTCGACGTCACGAACGACACGACGGCGCAGAACGAGACGCCGCTGGCCGTCAACCCGACGAACACGGCGAACCTGCTCACCGGCAACAACGATTGGAACTACAACGATGGCTGTGGCGTCAACGTGTCGTTCGACGGCGGAAAGAGCTGGACGCCGACGCTGCCTAACGGCTTCCTGCCCGGAGTCACGAAGTACACGAACGATCCGAGCGTGCCGGGCACCGGGATCTATGATTTCGGCGGCGACCCGGCGGTGGCGTTCGGCCCCGATGGTACCGCCTACTTCGCGTGCTTCGGCTATCAGGCATCGCAGCCGTACGCGGTCGCGCTGCTCCTCAGCCGCTCCTACGACGGCGGGCGCACCTGGTTGGCTGGCGGCGCCTCGCAGCCGCTCACGCTGGTGTCGGCGTTCAACGGCAATGGGCAGGCGCGCGGATCAAATGGACAGTTCCCCGATCATGACGCGATTCGCGTGGGACCGGACGGAACGATCTACGTCACGTGGGCGCAGTTCGACGGCAAGGGGTCGCATTCGCCGGTGTACGTGGCGACGTCCACCGATGGTGGGCGGAGCTTCTCGACCCCGGTCAAGGTGACGAGTGGCTCGATTCGGAGCGACCAGGATCAGCGCATCGTGACGAACCAGGACGGCAGCGTGGCCTATCTCACCTTCGACAACGGCATACAGGGCGGGAAGGGGACGGCGATGTACGTGAGCGCGTCGACGGACCACGGCGTCAGCTGGAGCACGCCGATCCAGTTCGGGCTCTTCAACGATCCGGTGTGTCTCTTCCCGCCGTACTGCTTCAACATCAGCGGCGGTCAATTCCGCGGCCCGGGCTCGTACCCGGCGCCCGCGTACGATCCGGTGCACAATCGGTTGTACGTCGCGTACACCGACATCGTGGACGGGAAGGCACGCGTGTTCCTGACGTCGGCCAGCGCGATCGATCTCACGAAGTGGACCGTGCCGGCCGAGGTGGCGCCGGGTGCGGCGGGCGATCGCTTCGCCGCGGAACTGTCCATCGCCTCCACCGGTCGCATCGACATCGGCATCTACGATCGCAGCTACTCGGGCAACACGCTCGCCGACATCACGTACGCGACGAGCGTCGACGGCGGCGCCACCTGGACGACCCAACGCGTCACGAAGAGCGGCTTCGACCCGTCGCAGTACGGCGTGCCTAACGGCACGGGCATCCGACCGTTCATCGGCGACTACTTCGGCATCGTGTCCCTCGCGCAGAGCGCGGGGATCGTGTGGACGGGACCGGGCAAGACGTATGGCACGCTCCCGGACAACCTCGAGGCGTACTTCGGCGGCGTGACTCCATGACGGCACCGCGGGCAGAGGGCAGTCGGAACACGGGGCCCTCTGCCCGCGTGAATCTGTCGCTCGTTGGCCTGCTCCTGCTCACGGTCGGTATGTCATGCCGCGGACACGTGCGCGCGCCGGCGGCCGAGGACACGCTGGTCGGCACCCCGGCCGTGGTGGGTACCGACCGGTTCAACCAGGTGATCTTGAAGACCGACGGAACAAAGCGAGTGGTGCTCGCCGGCCCACTCGCACCGTTGCTCGCAAACGCCAGCGGTGCCGAGGTGTGGGTCGCGGGACGTCGGCAGCAAGACGGCAGCTTCAGCGTGTCGCGCTTCGAGGTCCGGCGCGTGGGTAACACGCCGGTGACGGACGGCAGGCTGGAGCTGCACGCGCAGCAGTACGAGCTCGTGACGGCGGATGGCGTGCATCATACGATGAACAACGTACCGGAGCTGCTGCGGCAGCACGTCGGAGATCGCGTTTGGGTCAGCGGCGCGCTCGACAAAGGCCCGGTGATGTTTGGTGTGATCGGGAGAATGCCATGACTCTCCGCCGCGGCGCGTTCCTGCTCCTGATTCCTTTGCTCGCGAGTTGCAAGATGCGTCAACCGTCGTACACACCGCCCGACCTCGGACCGTGGCCGCCACACGATCTCACGCGACCCGCGCCACGAGTGGTGGACCCGGGCACCGGCGCTCCACCGGCGGAGCCGGGACGTCCTCCTGCGGACGCCATCGTGCTGTTCGACGGCCGCAGCAGCGACGAATGGCTGGATCCGAAGGGCGCGCCCACGAAATGGCGCGTCGAAAACGGTGCGCTGGTCGTGACGCCAGGCACCGGGAACGCCCACTCCCGTCACTCGTTTGGCGACTGCCAGTTGCACATCGAGTGGTCGCCGCCCACACCGACGCGAGGCAACGGTCAGGAGCGGGGCAACAGCGGCGTGTTCCTCATGGGCCGATACGAGATCCAGGTGCTGGACTCGTACGACAACCCGACGTATCCCGACGGTCAGGCCGGCGCGGTGTACGGCCAGTATCCGCCGCTGGTGAACGTCAGCCGTCCGCCGGGAGAGTGGCAGAGCTACGACGTCATCTTTCATCGTCCGCACTTCGCCGACGACGGATCGGTGCTGCAACCGGCGCGGATGACGATCCTGCAGAACGGCATCCTGGTGCAGGACAATGTGGTGTTGAGCGGCCCTACTGCGCACGGACGCCGGCCACCTTACGAGAAGCATCCCGATCGCCTGCCGCTGGAGCTGCAGGATCACGAGAATGCGACGCGCTTTCGGAATGTGTGGGTGAGGGAACTGTGAACTGCAGTCGAGAGTCGGCAGTCGTCAGTCGACAGTCGACAGTAACGCCGTTGGACGCGAGGGCTGGGCATAAAGATCACTCATGCCGAGCCCTTCCTCGTAACGCGGTCACTGGCGACTGACGACTGTCGACTGACGACTGTCGACTGACGACTGACGACTGACGACTGACGACTG
>CAZICQ010000035.1:6628-34058 GCA_964537775.1 uncultured Gemmatimonadaceae bacterium
CGACTGTCGACTGACGACTGTCGACTGACGACTGACGACTGACGACTGACGACTGCGTTTCTGCCGACTAGAACACGTACACCCTCGTCCCCACCGGCACGTTCTCGTACAACCACTCGATGTCTTCGTCACGAAGACGTACGCAGCCGTGAGTGGCGGCTTGGCCGATGGAGTTGAGATCGGGGGTACCGTGCAGGTAGTACCCGTCGCCGAGATCCAGGCGATACTTGCCGAGCTCTCCGGCCACCGACCGGTTCTTCGTGCCTGGTGGCGGAATGAAGATCGTGTTGTCGAACACGACCTCCTCGTCCGTCGGTAGCGGCGCGTAGGTGCTATCGTCTTCCACCACCACGACGCTGTCGCGCACCGCGAGCAGGCGCCCATCGGAGAGCGTGATCGGCTTGCCGGGCATCATCTGCCGCATCTTGAGGCCGTACGCCTTCGCCACTTCGGCGTAGTGCCACTTGGGCGGTATCCAGTGTGGATCGGACGTCTTGCTGAGCACTGTGCGGCGCCCGCGAGGCGTGTCGAACGTCCACTCGCTGCCACCGTAGTCGAGGGTGCTGCGCGATGCCACAGCCACCGGTGCGCTGCGCAGGGTGTCGCTCCCGCTCAGCACCCACAGATGGCGATCCATCAGCGACACGACGACACGGTATCCACTCGAGTGCTCGGCGAGATTACGCGCCCAAACCCAGTTCAGGCTGTCCTTGCGCGAGCGGAAGAAGTGCCGGCGGCTTTCGATGGACGATGTCTCACGCGTCGACGCCGTGCTGTCGGACGCCGCAATCGCAGCGACGCGGTCGTGCGAGCCCTCCGCTGCGCCCGCCGCCACGACTTGCGCGGTGGCGCACGCCGGAAGCGACCCCAGCACGGCGAGCGCGGCGAGTCGCCGCGCCAGCCGTGCTCCGGTCTCCGAACCTACTGAGGGACGTCCTGCCCTGCGCTCGTACCGGCCCGCGATAACGCGGACCGGTACGTTCCAGAAACTGATCACTTCGATGTCTGCGACTTAGCGGAACGTTAGGCCAAGGATCACCGGTACGTAGTGCGTTTCCATACCGTTGGTGTTGCTCATGTTCACACTAAAGTACCGGGACTCGACAAACAATGCCGACCGGCCCCAGCCGAACGAGAAACCACCGCCGGCGTTCCAACCAAACTCGGTCTTCGCGTTGCCGAACGAGTTGGAATACACCGGATACGAGGCTCCGTTCGTGCCCGTCGCCGTGCCGTAGGTGCTGCCCGACGGCACCGTGTACGTCGTGTTGTTGCCATAGCCGACGAGACGGTTCACGCCGACGCCCCCGACCGCGTACAGGTGGTCGAGAAGGCTGAGCATCCCGGCGAAGGGGGCGCGCAGCTTCAGGTCAGCGTTCGCAGACCAGGCGGCGAGATCACCATTGTTGAAGCCGATGTCGTTACGCCCCATCAACCGGCCATAACCACCGTCGAAGCGCAGACCGATCGGGCTGCCCATCGGGTCCCAGCCGAGCGCGAGCATCGCGTCCCAGCCAGTGTTGTAGGCGTCCTTCGTCGTCCCCGTCGGCAGAGCGGCGCCACCACCAATGCTCCAGTAGAACGAGCCGATGTGCGGCAAGTTCACGGGCGGTAACGCGGCGGTCGTTGTCGTGGTGTCAACCGGAGCCGGCGTCGGTGCCGGTGGCGGCGGCGGAGGCGGTGTGGGCGTGGTATCGACGGGCGCCGGCGCCGGTGGCGGCGGCGGTGGCGGTGCCGGCGTCGTATCGATCGGCGCTGTCACCTCACCCTTCGATTCCTTGTTCACCGGAATGCGCTGCGTCGATGTCGCCGCATTCGTGCTGCGACGGCGGTGATGCCGCGTCGACGCGGTGCGCGTCGCCTTGCCGGTGGTGTCGGTCGAGCTCGTGCGCATGGCAGCCCGGCCGGTGGTGTCGGTGGTGCTCATGTTCATGTTCATGCTCGCGCTGTCGCTCCTCATCCCATTGCGGCGAGCGCGACGACCGGTGCGTGCCGTCGTCGAACCACTGGTGGCGCCATTCGTGCCGGGACGCGCGGTGGTGTCCGTTCCCGTGCCCGTGGTCTGCCCACTGGCCGGGCTTCCGATCGTGAGTGCGACGGTTAGACCGAGCGCACAGGTGGTAATAAGTCCAAGCTTCATCTTCCCCTCCCACTTAGCCGCCCTCTGGACGAGCCCCCGCGGGCGACTGCGGGCGGGACGGTGGCATCTCAAGCGGCGAGGTCGAGCCTGATCGGAATGTTGTGTTGCCTTTGCGCTGGCCCCACGCTCTTCGGCCAGTTCTGCGCGGTGTCCTGCGCCCCTGCTCCGATCATGTTTGCCGCTCGCCGATGCCACCGCCCCGAGCGACGACCATCGTCGCGGCACTGCCCTGCACGAAGGCACGTGCCGTGCCGCGAGGGGGAAACGAGACGGCGTAGCAGGCGAAAGTTCCGCTACGTCTTCGGCGATGGCTAATCGCCCGTCGCTGACGCGCGATTGCCGGCGATCTCGGCTGCGCCCGGCAGGCGCAGGGTGGCCACGCATCCGCGCCGATCTGCCCGGTTCTCCAGCGACACTGACCCGCCATGCGCCTCGGCGATCTGCCGGCAGAGCACGAGGCCAATGCCCGATCCCTGCGGTTTCGTCGTGAAGAAAGGGACGAACAGATTCGCGCTCGACGAGAGGCCGGGTCCCTCATCCTGCACCGTCAAGCAGAGACTGCTCTCCTGTACGATCCAGGAGACGCAAACGCCGCCGCCGGTCTCGAGGGAAGCGTCGACGGCATTGCGCAACAGGTTGATCAACAGCTGATCGAGCTGATCGCCGTCCGCTCCCACCACAGCACGCGGGCCTGGCTCGATGCCAATGGGGAGGCGCGTCTCCAGTGACGCGACGCGCTCCACCCACGCGCCGACGTCGACCGGTGTGCGCGTCGGGGCTGGCAGTCTGGCGAGACGTGCATATGCCGACATGAATCGCACCAGCGCTTCAGAGCGGCCGCTGATCACGTTCAATCCCCGTCGCAGATCGTCGTCCACGTCGTTCGGGCGCGGCTTGCGGTCGAGCAAGGCCTGCAACGTGCCGGAGATCGACCGGATGGGCGCGAGCGAATTATTGATCTCGTGGCTCAACACCCGCACGAGCCGCCGCCACGCCGCGAGCTCCTCCTCACGTAAGGCCTTGGTGACGTCTGCGAACACGAGCAGCGTGTGCGGGCGGCCGTCCTGACGAAAGCTGCCACGCCTCACCTCCCATCGGCCGGCGCCGCCGGGAAAGGACACGTCCATCGTCTGCGGCGAATCCAACGACAGCGAATCGGCGAGTCCGAGCTGCTGCGCGGTGCGCCCGAGCAGCCGTTCGGCGGGTTGAGCCAGCAACCGCTCGCCGGCGCGATTGACGAGTCGCAGCCGGAGATCCGCATCGAGGGCGAAGATGGCGACGTCGATTTCCGCCATGACGGTCTGCAGCAGCGCCGTGGCTTCCATCGCGCCGAGCCGCTGTGCGCGCAGCGTCTCGCCGAGGAGATTCGACTCGAGCAACGCGAGCCCCAGCGCGTCCTCGCGGTCGGCACCACGGGCGCGGATCGAGTAATCTCCCTCGCGCAGCGCCGCGAGCATGTTCGACAGCGTCTGCAGGGGACGCACCACGCGTTCGCGAAGCACGAACGCGGTGAGGAGCCACGCAATGACGACCGTTAGGCCAACGGTCCATTGCACCCGCGGCGCGTAGCCGCCGGCGGCAAGCAGCACCAGTGTGCCGAGGACACCCGGCACGCCGACGAGCAGCGCGAGACGAAAGATGCGTCGCTCGTGATTGACGCCGCCTTTGTGAACGGCTCCCGGTGCGCGGTCAGAGGCCAAATGCCGCGATACGACGATAGAGTGCGCTGCGGGACAAACCGAGCGCCTTCGCCGCATGGCTCACATTGCCGTCGAAACGGCTCAGCGCCTTCTGAATGAGTAGCTTCTCGACCTGCTCGAGTGGAAGCTCCTCGAGCCGTGCCGACGAGCCGGCGCCGGCGCGCAGCGCGAAGTCGTGCGCGCGCACGGTCTCACCCTGCGCCAGCAGGACGGCACGCTCGATCGCATGATCGAGCTCGCGGACGTTTCCCGGCCAACTGTGCTCCAGCATGAGCTGCATGGCGCCGGCATCGAAACCGCCCAACTGTTTTCGATACCGCGAAGCGTGGCGGCGCAGAAAGTGGGCGGCGAGCGGCGCGATGTCTTCGCGTCGCTCGCGGAGTGCAGGTAGATGGATCTCGATCGTGTTGATGCGAAAGAGCAGGTCCTCGCGGAACCGTCCCGCCGAAACTTCCTCCTGAAGATTCGCATTCGTGGCCGAGATGACGCGCACGTCCACGTGTCGCGCCTTGGAGGAACCGACGCGCTCCACGTCGCCCGTCTGCAGTACGCGCAGCAATTTGGACTGCAACCCAAGCGGCACGTTGCCGATCTCGTCGAGGAAGATCGTTCCCGAGTCGGCAAGCTCGAAGCGCCCGACGCGATCCAACTTCGCGTCGGTGAAGGCGCCGCGCACGTGGCCAAACAGCTCGCTCTCGAAGACCCCCTCGGACAATCCGCCGAGGTTCACGGCGACAAAGGCGCGTGGCGCGCGCGGCGATGCCGCGTGCAGCCACTGGGCGACGAGCTCCTTGCCGGTGCCATGCTCACCGGTGACGAGCACGTTCGCGTCCGAGGGTCCCACGCGGTCCATGAGTTGGAGGACGGGCTGCATCCTCGGCGACTGAGCGATGATCTGCGGCAGCTTGTCGCGGTGAAGAATGCGATTCTCGATCTCGAGGCGCTGCGCTGCCCGCAACGCTCGGCCGAGCTCCACCTGCGTCTGCAATACGGTGAGCAGCCGCGCGTTGTCCCACGGTTTCTCGACGTAGTCTCGGGCGCCGCGCCGCATTGCTTCGACCGCGCCTTCGACGCTTCCCCACGCGGTCATCACGATGACCGGCATCGTGGGCTCGAGCGTCTGAAGCGATGACAGGAGATCGAGTCCCTCGCGGCCGGACGTGGTGTCGCGCGTGTAATTCATGTCCAGCAGCAGCGCGTCGAAGTCGCGCTTCTCCAAGCAGGAGAGCACCGCCTGTGGCGACGTGACCGTCGCGACTTCGTAGCCGTGGCTCTTCAGCAGCAGCCGGAGCGCCTCGAGAATGTCCGGTTGGTCGTCGGCGACGAGGATGTGCGGCGGAGACATTCCGAGCTCAGGAAACGATCCAGCCGTCCCGTAACTCGATGACGCGATTGCCATAGCTGGCGTTCTCCGGCGAGTGCGTCACTTGGATGATCGTCGTGCCGGCGGCGTTGAGCCTCTTGAACAATTCCATGATCTCGCGCCCCTGACTGGAGTGCAGGTTGCCCGTCGGTTCGTCGGCGAGAATGAGCCGTGGCTTCGCGATCACCGCGCGAGCGACGCCGACGAGCTGCTGCTGCCCGCCGGAGAGCTGCGGCGGGAAGAGATCCTTCTTCCCGACGATGCCGAAGCGGTCCAGCGTGTCAGCGACGATCGCCTCACGCTCGGACTTCCTGACGTTCCGATATGACAGAGGGACATCGAGGTTCTCGGCGACGGTGAGGTCGTCGATGAGATGATACTGCTGGAACACGAAGCCGATGTGCTCCTTGTTCAGCGCGACGCGCTGCTTGTGCGCCATCGCGTGCACGCGGTGTCCCACGAAGGTGAACTCGCCCGTCCACGAGCTGTCGAGCATGCCGAGAATGGCCAGCAGTGTCGATTTCCCGGCGCCGGAGGGGCCCATGATCGAGATGAACTCGCCGGGCTGCACGTCGAGCGAGATGCGGCGGAGCACGTACGTGCGGCCGGCGGGCGTCTCGAACACCTTCTCCAAGTTCCGCAGCGAGATCAGCGGGCCACTGAGCGGCGCGACCTCGGCGGCGTCAATTTTCGGTTTTGTGAAAAACATCGGCTCGCGATTACTTCGTGGCGTTCGCCGGACGCGTCTCTTCGACGACGCGGCCGTCGAACAGGTGCACGGCGCGATCGGCGTGCAGCTCGTACCGCGGGTCGTGCGTCACCATGCAGATGGTGGCGCCACCGCGGTGCAGCTCGCGAAGAAGCTCCATCACCGCTTCGCCATTCGTCGAGTCGAGGTTGCCGGTGGGCTCGTCGGCCAGGAGGATCAGTGGGTCGCCGGCCACGGCGCGGGCGACGGCGACACGCTGCTGCTGGCCGCCGGAGAGCTGCGCGGGATAGTGCTTCATGCGGTGGCTCATGCCGACGCGCTCGAGCGCCTCCGTGACGCGCTGTTTCCGCTCGGACGCCGACATGCCGCGATAGGTGAGCGGCAGCTCGACATTCTCATACACGGTGAGATCGCCGATCAGGTTGAAAGCCTGAAAGATGAACCCGATCTGCCGGTTGCGGATGCGAGCTCGCTCGGACGGAGTGAGGTTGGCCACCGGCTCGTTCGCCAGCAGGTACTCGCCGTCCGTCGGCGTGTCCAGCAGTCCGAGAATCGAGAGGAGCGTCGTCTTTCCGCAGCCGGAAGGACCGGCGATCGCGACGTACTCACCCGTCTGAATCTCCAGATGGATGTCCTGCAGCGCGTGCGTCTCGACCTCGTCGGTATAGAAGATCTTTTTTATTCCCTGTAGCCGGATGAGCGCTTGACCATTGCCGCCGGCGGCGGCGAACGGCGACGACGACTGCTGGGCGGCGGGATGCGTCATGTCGTGTACTCTCTCGAGGGTGTGCTGGGGGCGGGGGACGGGCGAGGGCTGAGGCTGTGAGGGATTACTTCAGCTTGACGCGCGAGACATTGTCGTACGTCGACATGTCGGAGATGATCACGGAATCGCCAACCGCGAGACCGGCGAGCACCTCGATGGTGTTCACCGACGCGCGGCCGAACTTCACGTTCACGCGATTGGCGTATCCATTGTTCGGCTCGACCTTGAACAGCCCGACCGTCGCCTCGGTCTGGGCATACGCCGGACGGGCGACGTACATCACGTTCTGCAGCCGCTCGATCTCGATGGTGCCGTCGACGCTGAGATCGGAACGGGTGCCAGGCGGCAGCGGTCCGTCGAGGGCTACTTCCACGGTGACGGTTCCGGCCTGTGAAGAAGGATCGGCGCGCATCACGTGGCCTGGCACGATGCCATTGCGCGTGTCGATGCTCGCCTTCTGGCCGATCGCGACGTCCTTCGCCTGCGCTTCCGGCACTCGCAGAACGGCTTTGAGCTTGCCGGGCTGCGCCACGCGCGCGAGCTCGACGCCGGAGTTCACGTATTGCCCGATCTCGAGGGGCGGATTCCCAAGCGTTTGGAGCACACCCGCTTCGCCCGCTGTCACGTGCAGCGACGCAATGCGGTCGCGGTTCTCCTGCACGATCGCGCGGAGACGGGTGATCTGCTCCTCGTCGAGCTTGACCTGCTCATCGGCGGAGCGCTTCATATCCTCGAGTCGTTGCTGCTCGAGCTCCATGCGCGTTTTCGTTTCCGCGGCCACGTCGCGCGCCGCCTCGACGTCGGTCTTGGCGGCGAGTCCCTTCTTATCCAGTCCCTCCTGGATGGTGATGTTGCGTAGCGCCGCCTGATACTGGGTCTTCAGAGACGCGATGCTCGCTTCCTCCGCCAGTCGTTGCTGTACCAGCGAGGTGCGAAGGCTGGCCAGTGCCGACTGCGCATTGGTGACCGATTGCTCGGCCTGCAACGCTTGCAGTTGGACGTCAGGATTGCTGAGCTCCACGATCATGGTACCGGCGTTCACTTTGTCGCCGGGCAGGATGGGAAGCGACTCGATGCGGCCGCCCGTAATGGCCGCGATGATGCGCACATGCTCAGGCAGGAGGGTGCCAGGCGCATGCACCTCTCGGGTCATCTCACCTCGCTTCACGGCGTCGAACCAGAGCGTGCCCCGCTCCACGGAAGGGGCTGCGGGCCTGAGCCGGCTGATGCCAACGGAGACGGCCACAATGCCGAGGAGGCCGACACCCCAGAGGATGTACTTCTTTCTCTTGGATGGCGGTTCTCGCTTGATGTCCAAAGGAGCCTCGAGTGCTGGGAATTGCTGGTGAAGTGGAACGGCGGCTTCATCACGATAAAGGAAGAGGCGTGCCCTTCGCCATTGCCCAGCAATGTCTTACGTCGCAATGTCTTAGAGCCGCGGAATCGGCGCTCGAGCGGTTCAGGCTGCGCGAGAGTGGGAATCCTCGTCCCATATCCGAACATGGCCATAAAGTCCTCGCGCTGCTGTGCCCCGCCCCCGTCGCCGCGAGTGGCTCGTGGCGAGCTAGGATGAGACACCGGCCAGGCGCAAGACGTTTGCAGAGATTGCGATTGCCCGCTCAACCTCATTCGGCGGTCGCGAGCGGAATGTTTCAGCTCGCGGCGGGGACGGCAGTCTCTAGCGCTCTGCCAGCAACGAGGGGGCTCGGGCGCTGTCGTTCAGCGCGACGACGCGCCGCGCGCCGTTCCACGGCTTGAGCCTGGGCGCGGGCGGTCGAATGAGGGACGTCTCTATCACCCGGCCGGCGGTGCTGCTCGCGTGAATCATCCGGCCATTGCCGACATAGATCGCAATGTGGCTGACACCAGCCCGCTGCCGCGCGAAGGTGAGCAGGTCGCCTGGCAACAGCCGGCTCGTATCGCGCGCTATTGGCTCGCCGACTCGCGCCTGCAGGCGAGCGGTGCGCGGAACGTCGAGGTGCAGAGACATCAGCACGTACTTCACGAGGCCGCTGCAATCGAATCCCCGCTGCGGAGACGTGCCACCCCGCACATAACGACGGCCAAGCTGCCCCTTGGCGAGAGCAACAATCGAATCCCGCAGCAGCTGAGCTGAGCTGCTGACCTCCTGGAACGGTCGCACCGGCTGCTGCGCGAACACAGCCGCCGGCGTACACGCGAGCGCAACCGCACTCACGATCGTACGCGCACGACGAGCGGCAGAAGGCATGAGAGAACCAGGCATTCAAGAAGGCACGGGTGCACTGCGGTCCGACAGCCCGGCAGGCCAATAACGGCTGTGCCGGCTTCCAGCAGGCTACAGGTATGGCAAAGACGCTGCCGCTGGGTGCGCTACGAACAGAGCCTATGTAAGCACGATGGCGGGGTCAACCGCTGTGACGCGGGGCACAGGCGGACTCGGCTAACGAATTCCGAGCAGCTTGTGCGTCTGAATGCTGAGGCGCCACTGCGGATGCGACAGACAGTACTGCAGCGCAGCCGCAGTGTTGGCGACGAGATCGGGTCCGTCCATCGGCTGCAGGTAGAACTCGCGAAAGTCCAGCTCGGCGAAGCGTTCCGGGTCACCGCCTGCCTGGGGGAATACGAGCTTCAGCTCGTCGCCATGCGTGAGGCGCAACGGCGCATTCGCCTTCGGACTTACGGTAATCCAATCGATCCCGGCCGGCGGCACGCACGTGCCATTCGTTTCGACGGCAACCTCGAAGCTGGCGGCGTGCAGGGCGGTCAGGGCCTCGGCGTCCAGTTGGAGGAGCGGCTCTCCACCGGTGCAGACAACCAGCTTCCGGGCGCGGGGCGCATCGGCGGGCCAACGGGCGGCGACCGCATGCGCAAGCTCGGTGGCGGTCGCGAACCTACCTCCGTCAGCCCCGACGCCCACGAAGTCGGTGTCACAAAACTGGCACACCGCTTCGGCGCGATCCACTTCGCGTCCGCTCCAGAGATTACAGCCGGCAAAGCGGCAGAACACCGCCGGCCGCCCGGTGTTGGCGCCCTCGCCTTGCAGAGTATAGAAAATCTCTTTGACCGTGTACACGCGCTAACGGGCGTAGCGGGCGGGGTCTGTGGCGCCTGCCTCGTGAAAGCCCTTGAGCCGCAACCGGCAGGCGTCGCAGCGCCCGCACGCCTCGCCGTCAGGGCTTGGATCGTAACAGCTGAGAGTCAATGCGTAGTCGACGCCCAACGATCGTCCGAGCTCGACGATCTGTCCTTTCGTGAGATCGATCAGCGGCGTGCGAATGTGAATGGGGGCGCTGCCCTCGATGCCGCTCTTCGTCGCGAGATTCGCCATCTGCTCGTAGGCAGCAATGTACTCGGGACGGCAGTCCGGATAGCCGGAATAGTCGAGCGCGTTCACGCCGATGAAGATGTCGGATGCGCCCAACACTTCCGACCAGGCGAGGGCGAACGACAGAAAAATCGTGTTCCTCGCCGGCACGTACGTCATCGGAATCCCGCTGGACATGTCGTCCAGAGGACGGTCCTTGGGAACCGCGATGTCCGCGGTGAGCGCTGAGCCGCCGAACAGGCGCAGGTCGATATCGACGATCACGTGATCGCGCACGCCGAACGCGGCGGCCACCCGACGTGCGGCGTCGATCTCCACCGCGTGGCGCTGGCCATAGCGAAAGGTCATCGCATGCGCGGAGAAGCCGTCCCGAATCGCATACGCGAGCAAGGTGGTGGAGTCCAGGCCGCCGCTCAGCAGCACGACCGCCCGCTTCATCCGAGCGCCTGCGCGAAATCCTCGAGCAGATCGTCCGCGTGCTCCAGCCCCACCGACACGCGCAGCAGATTGTCCGGAGTGCGGCTTTCCGGGCCCTCGACGGAGGCGCGGTGCTCGATCAACGATTCCGTGCCGCCGAGGCTCGTCGCGCGCGTCACGACGCGCAGGCGATTGGTGACCGCCATCGCGGCGGCGCGTCCTCCGCGCACCTGAAAGGAGAGCATGCCACCGAAGGCGCTCATCTGCCTCTCGGCGACGTCGTAGCCGGGATGACCTGGTAAGCCGGGGTAGTGCACGCTTTCGATCCGCGGGTGCGAGCAGAGGAAGCCGGCTATCGCCGCGGCGTTCGAAGAATGCGCGCGCATGCGCCAGGGGAGTGTCGCGATGCCGCGCATCGTCAACCAGCACTCGAAGGGTGACGGCACGGCGCCGCCACCATGCTGAATCGCGCGCAGGCGCTGGAAGTGCTCGTCGTCTCTTCGAGACACGAGCGCGCCGCCCAGCACGTCACTGTGTCCGCCCAGGTACTTGGTGGTGGCGTGCATAACGAGGTCCGCACCGAGACGGATCGGGTGCTGGAGCACCGGCGTGCTCCACGTATTGTCGACCACGCAGCGTGCGCCGCCGGCGTGCGCGACCTCGGCCACGGCGGCGATGTCGACGATGCGAAGCAGTGGATTGGACGGCGTTTCGATCCACACGATGCGCGTCTGCGGCCGCATGGCGCGCTCGACGAGGGAGACGTCCGCCATGTCGACGAAGCTCGTGTCGACCCGCCAGGAGGCGAAGAGCTCGCGGAGCAGCCGCAGCGTTCCGTAGTAGCCGTCGAGCGGCGCGACGACGTGCGCTCCCGGTTCGAGCGTTTGGAACACGGACATCGTGGCCGCCGACCCGGAAGAGAAGCATGCGGCCTGTTCACCTCCCTCGAGCTCGGTGAGGCAGCGCTCCAGCGCATCACGATTGGGATTCGATTGCCGCGCGTATGATCGACCGTCGCGAAAGCTGCCGTCCGGCTCGCGCTCGAAGGTGGTAGAGAGATGAATGGGGAGCGCAACGGCGCCGGTAGAAGGGTCCACCGAACGGCCGGCGTGGACGGCGAGTGTTTCGATTCGCATCCTTGAAGTAAGGGCCGGATCGAGCGGATACGGAAGTATCCCGAGCCTCCCGACATGCGAGCCGCCGGGCGTCGGCCGGGCGGTTGCAGGCTTACCCTGTCCGGAGCCCGCCTACCAGCTCGCGCAGCTGTGTCGATCCCTGGAGCAGGAGATTCGAGGCGCTCGTCATCTCCTCACACGCGGCGCTCTGCTCCTGCGTGGACGCGTTCACCTCTTGGGCGGCGGCGGCGTGGCCTTCAGCTGTCCGCGCAATTGCTTCGAGACTGTTCGCCGCCGTACTCACGGCGATCATGTTCGTCTCCGCGGCGGCGGCAACACCCAGTGCTGCCTGACGAGTGTGCTCGGCAGCTTCCGTGATCGCGCGCAGCGCTTCGTCGATGTCGCGCGACAGCCGTTCGATCTCGCCGACGCGGCCGGCGCTCGATTCCATCGCACGCGCGCTGGTGGTGACGCGCGCCGTCACCACGCCCGTCATCTGCACGATGTCATCGGCAGCGCGCTGTGACTGTTCCGCGAGCGACCGCACCTCCTCCGCCACCACGGCAAAGCCGCGCCCCGCGTCACCAGCACGCGCTGCTTCGATGGCCGCGTTCAACGCCAACAGATTGGTCTGCTCGGCGATTTGCGACACGGAGAGCACGAACCGATTGATGTCCGCGGCCGTGACGTTCAGCGCCGTGACCTCGCCGGCCGCGCGCTCCACGGCCGTCTTCACGTCGAAGAGGATCCCGAGGGCGCGCTCGATCTCGCGCCGCTTGGCTTGCGCCGAGCTCTCGATCCGATGCGCCAGGTCGTTCACCTCGGTTGAGCGGTGCTTCACGGCGTCCGCGGCGGAGCGCATCGCCTGGAGCGTGTCGTCGACGGTGCGAAGCTGCTGTACCTGCGCCTCGGCGCCGTGGGAGACTTCGATCATGGCGCTCGCCATCTGTCCTGCGGAAAGCGAGATCTGCTCGGACACCGACGCGAGCTGGTGCGCGGAACTGGCGACGCTCTCCGCCGTTCGCGCGGTCACCGAGACTACGCGCGAGAGCGAATCGCTTGTCTGATTCATCGCTTGAGCCAGAATCCGAAACTCGCCCGGGATGTCCTCGCTCGTGCGCGCGGACAGATCGCCTTGGCTCAATCGCCGCGCGTGAATCACGAGCGTGTCGAGCGGCCGCGAGATGGACCGGACCGTTGCGACGACGACCAGAATCGCGATCAGTACGGCGGCGGCAATGATCGCCTCCAGCATCGTTACCCGGCTGCCCGTCGTGCCGCCGAGCTCGCGAGACGCCGATGCGACCTTCTGCGTTTGCAACCGTCCGACCTTGTCGATGTTGCCGAGGAGCGTCTCGATCGATGACTGCGCGCCTGCCGCCGCGCGGTGTGCTTCCTCCGGGCGGTCCAGATCGGCCAGACGATGCGCCAGTGCGTACCGGACCTCCATCTCCGAAAGATCATTGTCGATGGCGGCGACCGTGGCGATCTCGTCGGCAGAGCGCCCCGGCAGATTGCTCATGTCGCGCTGCACGGAGTGAGCGTCCCAGCCATGAAGACGGAACGCCACCTCGGCCGAGCTGTCGCGCGTCTCCAGGTAGCGATTGCCGGCTTCCAACGTCTTCGCCACGTCATTGGTGAGCTGCGACGAAAGTCGTGCTTCCGTCTGCACCTCGAGCAAGGCGCTCTCGATGGCAGTGGCCATCGTTGCCAACGTCCCTCGCGCGATCACGCCGGCCAGGATGAGGAGTGCGACCAGCACGCCGAAGCCGGTCCAGAGCCGCCCCCGGATCGTTCCGATGGCGTTGATGGCGCTCACGGGGAGCTTCCCTCCACGGCCAGCGAGCCGTTATGCACCTTCGTCATCACGATTCCCTTGCCCACCGGATCGCCGCCGGAGTTGAAGCGAATGCGGCCGGTAACGCCGGGGAATGCGCTGCTCGCGTCAAGGTGCGCGAGATAGTTCCGGATCTGCTCACGGCTGTCGCCGGCCTGACGCGCCGCTTGAGCGAGAAGACGCGTCGCGTCGTACGCGAGTGCCGCGTGCCCGTCGGGCGTGAGACCGAATTTCTTGCGAAAGGCATCAACGAAGCGCTTCGCTTCCGGGCGCGGATCCTCGGAGCTGAACGGAGCGCCGATGTACACGCCCTCGGCGAGGGCCGTGTCGACGGCGAGAACGGTCCAACCGTCACCGCCAGCGACCGCGGCGGGGAGTGCCTGCCGGCGTGCTTCCCGCAGAAACAGCTCTCCCGAGGGGCCGGTGCCGGCGACGAAGACGATGTCCGGCGCGTGGCGTTTGAAGAATGTGACGTACGGCTCGAAGTTCTGCTCGCTGCCCGCGGCAATGGGATCGGTGCTCACGACCTCGCCCTTGAACCCACGGCGGAAGGCATCGGCCAAGCCGCGGCCGTACGCATTGTTCTCATACAGAATCGACGCTCGCTTGCGTCCGAGCTGCGTCATGAAGTGGCCGATGGTGAGCCCGTTCACGGAGTCGCTGGACGTGACGCGAAAGGTCCAGTGCGAGATGCCGGTCAGAGCGGGGGAGCTGGCCGATGTAGCGACAGCGGGCAGTCCCTTGTCGTACACGCGCGCCGCGGCCACCATCGCGCCGGAATTCACATGTCCGATCACTGCGACGACGTTCGCGCTGTCGAGAAACTCCTTCGCGATGGCCGTGGCCTTCACCCCATCGCCCGAATCGTTGCGAAAGAGAACGCGGAGCGGATGCTGACGCCATTCGGGTCGAGCGTTGATCTCATCGATCGCAAGATCGATCCCCATCTTGTTCATCTTGCCATTCGGCTCGTCCCAAGGGCCGGCTGCACCCAGGGTTACCACACTCGACGAGCTCTGGCCGCAGGCCGTGGCGAGGACGACTATGACCAGCAGAGAAAGACGATTGAGCGACAATGCGGATCCGCAGGTGAACGACGGCCGTCGCGCCGGCAGCGTCGCACGGCGACATAGGCCGTGATGGCACAGCGAAGACGAAATTACCGGTCCCATGTAACGGCGAGCGCGTCGGGGCGGCTGGCATCGGTCCTGCCGATCCAGCCGGCCCAAGTGCATGTAGCATCGGCCGATAAGGGGGGATCATGAGGATTCTGGTGACCGGCGGAACGGGTGTCATTGGAGTAGCCAGCGTCACTGCGCTGCTGCAGCGTGGGCACGCGGTCAGACTGCTCTCCCGCCATGCGGGGGACGACGTTCGGCGCTGGAATCAGGGCGTGTCACCCTGGCCGGCGGACGTCGCAGTGGAGGCGAGTGTGCGCGGCGCCGCCCAGGACTGTGATGCGGTGCTCCACATCGCGGGCATCGCGCAGGAAAAGTCTCCGGAGCGCACCTTCGAGCGCGTCAATGTGGGCGGCACCCGTCACGTGCTTGCAGAGGCGGAGCGCGCAGGTGTGCGGAAATTCGTCTACGTGTCGTCGTTGGGCGCCGACCGCGGGGATTCCGCATACCACAAGTCGAAGCGCCAGGGAGAGGAGGTGGCTCGCTCATTCTCGGGTAGCTCGGTGATCGTGAGACCTGGCCCGACCTACGGGCCCGGCGACGAGCACATCTCGGTTCTGCTCCGAATGGTGCGCTCCCTGCCTTTGATTCCGTTGGTGGGCGATGGCACGCATCGCTTCCAACCGATCTGGCATGTGGATCTCGGTGAGGCGCTGTCGGCCGTCCTGGAGCGGGACGACGTTGCTGGTCGTGCGCTGGACGTCGCGGGTCGCGAGCTCACCAGTCAGCGCGACCTCATCGAGCGGATGTCGAAGCTCACGGGCCGCTCCCCCGCTCTCGTGCCGCTCCCCGAATTTTTGGCCTCGCTCGGCATTGCTGCGGTGCGGACGCTCGGCGGAAACGTGCCGCTCACCAAGGAGCAGCTTACGATGCTCATGGAAGGCAACGTCGTTCCGCCGCAGTCGGAGAATGCTCTGCCCGGTCTCCTGCAGTCGCCGCCGACGTCGCTGGATACCGGATTGAGAGAGCTGCTCGATGATCAGCCGGAACAACTACCGTCCACGGGTGTGGGCGCGCTCGTGCACGACCGCTACTGGGCCGATATGCATCTGAGCGGCCGCACGCCCGCGGATGTCATGACACTGGTGCGGGCACGCTTCCACGAGTTGATGCCGAGCCTCGTCGATGTTGCGGCGGAGCCAGGGTCGAACGCGACGATCGGCGAGGGCGAGACGCTCACGCTCGCCGTTCCCTTGCGTGGACACGTCCTGGTACGCGTGGCGGAGGTGAACGCGACGCGCGTCACCCTGCTCACGCTCGAAGGTCATCCGATGGCGGGGGCCGTGCGTCTTCTCGCGGAAGATCACGGTGATGCCATACGATTCATCGTCGAGTTGTTCGAGCGCGCCGGAAATGTCGTTGATCTCGTGATGATCAGAAGCTTGGGTCGCCTTCTTCAGGACAGGAATTGGCGCGCGTTCGTGCGCAACGTGATCGCGGCCGTGGGCGCCGACGGAGCTGCGTCGCCGGTGGAGCACGAGTCGCGCAGTCTGACCGAAGATGAAGCGGAGCGGATCGATGCGTGGCTGCGTGAGCTCGCGCTGGCGCTTCATCGCGACGAGGCAGGCGTCTGATCGCCGTTAGCGTGCGACGTCCTTGAAGATGACGTCCGCGGGCCGCGACATGCAGTGATCACCGCAGCCGAGGCGATAGCGGTTTTTGGCGAACCATTTATAGAATCGGTCGGCAACGGTGCGGACGAAGGGAATGCGAAAAATCCAGGCGACGAGCTTTCCCTTCGGAAGCACCTCGAAGATCTGCTCGATTGCCGCCGCGCCCGACCATGTGCGGCCATTGGGTCCGATCATCTGCAGCGCTTGCGCGTACGCATGCGCCGGAATCCACGGAAAGCGTGCCATCACTCCCGGCGCTTGCGATGGGACGACGTCGATCTCGTGGCGACGATCCCAACGACGGAGCAGGCCGGCCAGGCGCGTGCAGATCTTGCACGTGCCGTCATACACGACGGTGTACGAGCGACCAAGACCGCTCTGTGCATCGCGGCCGGCGACGGTGAAGCGTACGACGGGTATCGTCACCGCGAATCAAGCAGCCGGCGCCGCATGCACTCGCCCGCGAATCGTGATTGCAGGTGGGTGCTGCAGTGTCGCGTGGATCGTGCACATTTCGGCGACGCGAGCGGCGGCCTCGAGGCGCTTCTCCGGCAGCGACGGCCAGTCGAACTCGATCTCGATCTCGCCGACCCGGTGCGGGTCGTCGGCAAATACCCAGTGTACGTCAATCACGAGATCGTCCGCCGTGAGGCCGACGTTCGTGGCCCACGCGTAGAGAACGGAAAACGTGCAGAAGGCGAGCCCGCTCGCGAGCATGTGGAAGGGCGAATATTGCTGGTCCTCCGACATCGCCTCGACTGTGAGCTGCCCCGTCGTGGGCTCGAGCCGGATCGCGTCGTCTGACAGGAGCGTGATCTTCACGGGATGATCTGTGGGGGTTCGGCGATGCCGAGGTGCAAGAGCTACGCCCGACCCAATCGCTGCGTTTAGCTCGTTCCGCTCCGCGGCTGCTGTTGCGTGAGGCAGTGCAGCGTACCGAATCCCCACACGAGATCGACCGCGTGGATTCCGACCACGTGGCGATCGGGGAACAGCTCGGCGAGCACGTTCAGCGCGACACGATCGTTGCGGTCGTTGAAGGTGGGAACGAGCACGACCCCGTTCGCGATGTAGAAATTGACATAGCTCGCCGGCAGCCGTTCGCCATTCATCTCGACGGCGCGTGGAAAGGGGAGCTTCACCACCTTGAGAGCGCCCTCGCCGGCGCCGGCGTGGTCGAGGCGCGCGAAATTGTCGAGCGACCGCCGGTGGTTCTCGTCGTCGGCGGGATCCTCCTCGAACGCGAGCACGATGACGTCGGGAGCGGTGAAGCGGGCCACGTCGTCCACATGGCCGTGCGTGTCGTCACCCACACACCCCTGGCCGAGCCAGATCGTGTGCCGCGTGCCGAGATAGTCGTGAAAGATCCGCTCGTAGCCGGCGCGCGAGAGCCCGGGGTTGCGCTGCTGCACATCGGAGAGAAGGCACTCCTCCGTCACCAGCAGCGTGCCCTGGCCGTCGGCATCGATCGCTCCCCCCTCGAGCACGACGCGCTCGCCGGTGTCCGGCCGCACAGGCTCGAGGCGGCGCAGCCCCGTCAGGCGAGCGATTGCTTGGCCGACGTCGGCGTCGTCGGCGTAGTTCGGGTACTTCGCCCAGCCGTTGAACCGCCAGCTCGCGAGCTGCACCTCGCCGCTCTCGTCGAGCACGCCCGTCGGCGCCGAATCGCGCAGCCACACCCGATCGTTTGGCACGAGGTGCAGACGGAAATTCGCGCGAACTCCGTGCGCCTCCAGATAGTGCCGCGCCTGCCGGCGCACCTCCTCGTCGTGACAGAGGATCTCGACCCGCTCCTGTGCATGGAGCGCGCGCACGATCTCGGCGTACACCCATGGAATGGGCGCGAGCTTCCCGGGCCAGTCGGGCTCGTGGTGTGGCCAGGCGATCCAGGTGGCCGCGTGCGGCTCCCACTCAGCCGGCATACGCAGCGCCGGAGCGCCCGACGCGGACGGCACGAGCTCGAAGCGCTCGCCGAGCTTCTCGATCAAAGCGTCGGGAACGGGATCGGACTGGTCTCGGGCCATCACGTCGCTCCGAGATAACGACTCAGGATGGGGGCGTACGCATCGATGCGGCGGTCGCGCAGGAACGGCCAGTTGCGCCTCGTCTCCTCGATGAGCTGCGGATCGCACCGAGCGACGAGGATCTCCGGGTCGGTGCCACCTTCCGCGAGCAGCCGCCCGAACGGATCGGCGATGAACGAATGACCGAAGAATTCGATGCCATCAGTGCCCGCTTCGGCCTCGAAGCCCACACGATTGGCTGATGCGACGTAAACGCCGTTGGCGATCGCGTGGCTGCGCTGAATCGTGCGCCACGCATCCACTTGTGACCGGCCGAACTCCGCCTTCTCCGCCGGGTGCCAGCCGATTGCGGTGGGATAGAAGAGGATGTCCGCTCCGAGCAGCGCCGTGATGCGTGCGGCTTCCGGGTACCACTGATCCCAGCAGATCAACACTCCGATGTCGGCGTAGCGCGTGTGCCAAACGCGAAAGCCGCTCGCCTGTTTCGCGACCGCGCCGATCCGGTCGAGGCGGTCGTCGATGGCGGCATCGCCGGGGGTGAAGTAGTACTTCTCGAAGAACAGCGGATCATCGGGGATGTGCATCTTGCGATACACCCCCAGCAGCGCCCCATCGGCGTCGATGACGGCGGCGGAATTTCGATACACACCACGAGCCTGCCGCTCGAACATGGGCGCGATGAGCACGATCTCGAGCTCTTTCGCCAGCGCTCGCATCCGGTCGGTGGTGGGGCCGGGAATCGGCTCCGCGATGTCGAAGCGATCGCACTGCTGCGATTTGCAGAAATAGGGCGCGTCGAAGAGTTCCTTCAGGCAAACGATCTGCGCACCACGGCGGGCCGCCTCGCGTACGCGATCGACCGTCGCGTCGATGGTCGCGCTCATGTCGCTCGACGCGGTGTCCTGTACGATGCCGACGGTGAAAGCGTTCTCGCCCATGCCGGAATAATACACGGCCGCGGAGGGGTACCCGCCGAGTGCGCCTCGCTTGCCGCTAATCGACGGTGCCGATCACGATGTCCATGACATTGGTTCCCGTCGGTCCCGTCTTGACGAGCGCTCCGGCGGCATCGAGTGCACGGTAGGACTCGTGTTGCGTGAGCGCGCGGTCGGCGTCCACGCGCTGCGCAACGATTGCGCGCCAACTGTCCGCGTCGACACACGCACCCGCTGCGTCGGTGGACCCGTCACGCCCGTCCGTTCCCGCCGCGAACAGCGTGATGCCGGCCGCGGCGTCACCCGCGGAGCCCAGGATTCGCGCCGCGGCGAGGGCGAGCTCCTGACACCGACCGCCGCTCGGTGAATCGGATGAGAGGCTCGCCCATCCTCGTCCATCACCGCTGCTGTTCAGCGTCACGGTCGTTTCGCCGCCCCAGATGCGGCAGACCGGACCCGTTCCTGGAGTGACGCGCGAGCGCAGCGCGAGCAGCTCGCGTGCGAGCTGCTCGCCGCGCGCCCACGCCTCGCCGGTGAGTGGAGCCGGCATCACGTCGACGGCACGCGCGCCGAGCTCCCGGGCGCGCGTGGCCGCGGCATTGAGCGCGTGGCGATTCGTCGCGATTACACGCGTCGTGACGTGGGCGAAGGCGGGATGCCGCTCCTTTGGCGTTTCGGGCACGATCCCACGTTTGGTGCCGGTGAGATGGTCGCGAAACGATGCTGGAAGGCGCTGAAGCAACTTGGAGCGCTGCAGGATATCGGTGACCTGGTCGACGGTGCACGGATCGGGAGAGCAGGGTCCCGATCCAATCGTCGACGGATCGTCGCCGGGCACGTCAGATACCGCGAAGCAGAGCGTCACGGATGGCGCGAGCGCCAGCGCCAATCGCCCGGCTGCCCAACGGGAGAATCGCTTGCGTACCGCGTTCATCGCGCCGATGTCCAACCCCGACCCGAGGAGCATCTCGTACAAGTGGGACAGGTCGGACTCACCCATGCCTCGCAGCGGTGCCGCGATCAGGCTCGACGTGCCGCCTGATACGAGCACGATGACGACATCGCTGCTCCGGCGTCCGGCGGTGAGCTCTCCGATGCGCGCCGCGGCGGCAAAGGAGTGTCGTCCGGGAATGGGGTGGTCGCCACGCACGGCGGTAACGGTCGCATACGGGCTCGACACTCCGCCGTCCCCGGTGCTCACCAGGATCCCACCCACGATCTGCCGCAGCGACCGTTGGAGCGCAGCGGCAGCGGCAGCCGTCATGGCGGGAGCAGCCTTGCCGAACGCGAGCAACCAGATCCGCCGGTCACGGTCGATGTCCAGCGCTTCGATCGCGCGCTGGGTCACCGGACCTGTAGCCGCGCCGGCGACCGCCGCCTGGAAGAGCTCGAGCGAAAATGACCGACCGGACACGCAGCGGGGGAGGGAAGAGGGTTCCGGCCTAACGTCAACGCCAGAAAGCAAACCGCCGGTCAGAGACTGACCGGAGGCACCGAACGTCACTCCTTCGTGTCGGCGGTTGGCGGCGGAAGTGTCTGCGCGACCGCTTTGCCAAGATCCGCGTACGCCTGAGAGGACAACACATTGAAATTGATGACGCGATACGCGATGCGTCCGTCGGGTCCGATCACGAACAGGTTGCGCGAATCCAGGTCCCCGCGAGTGGACCCATACAGCTTTCCCACCGTCTGACCGGCGTCGCTGGCGAAGACGAAGGGAAAGCTGGACTCGCGCATCCAGGCGGCCAACGTCGTATCGGGATCGACGCTCACCCCGAGCACGACGACCTTCTTCCCACCGTTGAAGAGCGTGGCGTACTGATCACGGTACGCCTCCATTTGAATCGTTCAGCCCTTTGTTCGCGCCTTGAAGAAGAACGCCAGCACGACCGTCTGTCCGCGAAAGCTCGACAGCCGAACCGGATCGCTGAGCAACCCGTATCGCGTCGCGCCCGGCAGCGCGAAATCGGGCGCGGCCTGCCCGATGTCGGGCGCCGTGGTGGCAGCTGCGGCTGGCTGTTGGGCGGGCGATGTCCGAGCGGCCGACAGAACCAATGTCGCGCCGGCGAGAATCGCGGAGGCGCGAGCACGTAACGCGAACGCCATGTCAGCTCCAGGGTAGAGGTAGGGGACGATGCGAACATGGCAGCGTCCTGCATCGCTGGCAATAACTCTGTTGAGGCAGCGGCCGTTCCCGTCATGGCCGAGTCCAGCGCTGTGGACACGTAGCTGTCCCATGCTGGTGTCACGGCACGGCGTTGAGGCCCCCCTCGCGCGAACAGCACCGGGTACGCTGCGTGCCTTCTCAGTGGAAGGTCAGTACCGCACAGCCGCGATCAAGCGAGGAGGAGTGGAGATGCTGAATAAAAGAGTATGGCTGCTCGTTCCGGCGGCGTTCATCGCGGCAGGTTGTGGCCGCGGCGATAACAAGACACTCGACGACGGGCTGAAAAACGACCTTTCGCTCGCCGCGCAAGCACAGCAACCGCAGCAAATCGTGTCTCCGCAGGAGGCGGGCTTCTCGAACACGCCCGCCGCGTCAGCGTATCAAGCACCACGCCGCTACCAGACGGTGGAGCGCGCTCCGGTGTATGCGCCGGCGACCGTACGACGTGCACCTCGGCGCGCGAGCCGTGGCGGAGCGTCGGGAACGTACTATCCCGCACCGGCACCGGAGCCGCAGGAGCCGGTCCGGCATACGCAGCGCGACGCCGGTATCGGCGCGGCCGCCGGCGCGGTGATTGGCGCCACGACGAGTCGTGACAAGGTGAAGGGAGCGATCATCGGAGCGGCCGCCGGTGGCATTCTCGGAGGGATCATCGGCCATACCGTGGACGTCGACAAGCGTCCGTAACGCGCACCGCAACGTAACCGCGAGGAAATTCAGGGTGCCCGCGTCGCCATGGCGACGCGGGCACCATAGTTTATGCCCATCCAGGAGCGCGAGGACGCGAATGAGCGAGGCGGCGCGGCAGCTCGAAGAGATACTCGACAAGCTCGTGCGGGATGTCGAGGCGGGGGTGCACGCGATGTACCGGGGCGACGTACGTCAACAGACTCTGAAATCGAAGAGTGATACCTACCGCAAAGCCGCACGCGACGAGCTGCTGCCGTTGATTGGCGAACAGCCGCGCGCGAGCTCGGCGACGACCTCGGGCGTATCGGGTGCTGCGATGACGCCCGACGAGGTGACGGCGATCACCCGGTGCGTGATGGGGTGGCTGCCGATGGGTCCACCGACTGCAGCCAGCCCACAGTCGCGTTGCGTGCCGGCAGCCAAAGAATTGGCGCCAAGCTGGGGGGAGCGCGAGAAGGCGCGTTTGGCGATGAAACGCATCTCCGGTTGAGGCGCGCCGGAGGCGAAAGCGATCAGCGCTGATCCTCGACCCACTTTCGCCACAGCCGGTCGAGATCCGCGAGATCCCGTGGCATCCGCGTGACGTCGTGCAGCGCACCGGCTGCGTTGCCGCCGGCGATGAAGACGTCGGCGATGCGGCCGACGAACCGCGGCCCCTCCTGCTCCGTCGCGTAGAGGAGGAAAGCCAATCCTTCGGCGTCCAGAACTTCCAGCAGATCGCGCACCGGCTTCTGCGTCGTGTCGCCGATGTCGAGACGGCGCCGGGTGAGCAGGTTGGCGAGTGGAACGAGCGCTTCCCCGCGGTCGCGCACCAGCTCCAGGGCGCGATCGGGCGCTCCCGGATCACCTATCAGACCGGCCACACCTGCCCGGTACCATTGCGGAAATTCGTCGAGCAGACTGTCATGCGCCGCACTGCCCGGCGGCGGCATCACCCGAACGCTCTGCTGCGCCGCGTAGCCGGCCAGCAACTTGCGTGCGATGGCCGGCGCCACGGGCCACACGGCTTCACGCGGCAGCTCCTCGTACGGATGCATGAGGTCGCGCACGTTGCGTGGCCGCACGTACACAGTCGGAATGTAGCCGCGCGCGAGCAGTATCGATCGCTCCGAGGCCGATATCGAATCCGGCTGCGCGAACATCACGAGCGCCAAACGAGCGCCTGTCACCCCGAAGTAGCGGCGAAACTCGAAGTAGGCACGGTCGATCTGGCCGAGGGCCGCGGTGATCGATGCTTCGGTGGGGCCAAGGATGAGGTACCGCTCGCCGCGATAGGCGTGCACCGTCTTCCCATCGAAGGTCGTCGTCGAATCACCGACGGCGTTCTTGACCGGGACGGGGTGATCGATGTGCGCCTTCAGCCACGCACAGCCCCCGAGCGTGAGCGCCGCCATCGCTGCTGCGAGGCTGGCGCTCGGCCGTCGATTCGCGGCTCGGCGCACCCCCACGCGCTATTTCCGACCGACGAGCTGGCGCAGCACGTACGGCAGGATCCCGCCATGGCGGTAGTACTGCATCTCCTCCGGCGTGTCGATGCGCGCGACCACATCGAACTCCCGCATTGCGCCGCCCCCCCCCCTCCGGCCGCCCCCGGTCCCGCCGCCCCCGGTCCCGCCGCCCGGCTGCGAGGCGCGGACGCGCAACTTCGCCCGCGGGCGCAACTGCTCGCTGAGACCGACGACCTCATAGGTCTCGAACCCAGAGAGGCCGAGCGACTGCCGCGTCTCTCCGTTCGTGAACTCCAGCGGCAACACGCCCATGCCCACCAGATTCGAGCGATGAATGCGCTCGAACGATTCCGCGATCACGGCCCGTACGCCGAGCAGCACCGTGCCCTTGGCCGCCCAGTCGCGGGATGAGCCCGTACCGTATTCCTTGCCGGCGATCACGATGAGTGGCGTGTTCTGCCGCTGGTACTCCATTGCCGCGTCATAAATGAAGATGGCATCGCCACCCGGCTGCGTGGCTGTCCAGCCGCCCTCGGTGCCGGGCGCGAGCTCGTTGCGTAGGCGGATGTTGGCGAACGTGCCGCGCATCATCACTTCGTGATTACCGCGGCGGGCGCCATACGAGTTGAAATCCTTGCGCTGTACACCGTGGGCGATGAGCCACTTGCCGGCGGGGCTCGCACCCGGGATGTTCCCGGCGGGCGAGATGTGGTCGGTCGTGATCGAGTCTCCGAGCATGGCCAGGACACGCGCGCCGGTGACCGGGCGGATTCCGGGCGGATGCATCGTCATCCCCTCGAAGTACGGCGGATTCTTCACGTACGTGGACTCGGGATCCCAGGCGTATGTCTCCCCCTCGGGCACGGCGAGCGATCGCCATTCGTCGTCCCCCTTGAAGACGTCGGCGTACTGCGTGCTGAAGAACTCGCTCTTCACGCTCCGATTGATCTCGTCCTGAACGTCCTTCGCGCTCGGCCAGATGTCCCGAAGGAAAACGGGGCCGTCGGAGCCGATGCCTAACGGCTCCTTCTGCAGATCGATGTCCATACGGCCGGCCAGCGCATACGCCACGACGAGTGGCGGTGAGGCGAGATAGTTGAAGCGTGTGAGCGGGTTGACACGACCCTCGAAGTTGCGATTGCCGGACAGCACGGCGGCCGTCACGAGTTTGTTCTCCTCGATGGCCTTGGCGATCGGCTCGGGCAGAGGTCCTGAATTGCCGATGCAGGTCGTGCAGCCGTACCCGACGATCTGAAAACCGAGCTGGTCGAGGTACTGCTGGAGCCCGGAGGCGTCGTAGTATTCCTTCACCACGCGCGATCCCGGGGCCGTCGACGTCTTCACCCACGGCTTCGCCCGCAACCCCCTCTTCACGGCGTTGCGCGCCAGCATTCCGGCAGCGAGCATCACCGCCGGGTTCGATGTATTCGTGCAGCTCGTAATGGCGGCGATCACGACCGCGCCATGACGCAAGGTGAATGTCTGACCGTTGTACTCCACCGTGACGCCAGCATCGGCTGGACGGGTCTCGTCGGCGACGAGCACCGCCGTCGAGCCGGCCGACGGCTCGCCCGACGCCGCCTGCCGCAGCTCCGATCTCCCGCCTCCCGACGTGCCGGTCTTGGTTAGTTCGCCGGCGAGCGCCTCCGCGAACATCACCTTCGATCGCGACAGCGGGACACGATCCTGCGGCCGCTTGGGACCCGCGAGGCTCGGCTCCACCGACGACAGGTCCAGCTCCAGCGTGTCGGTGAAGTCCGGATCCGGAGTCGCGTCGGTGCGGAAGAGCCCCTGCTCCTTGGTGTATGCCTCCACGAGCTTCACGTGGTGCGCTGGCCGACCCGTTAGGCGCAGGTACTTCAACGTCTCGTCATCGACGGGGAAGAAGCCCATCGTCGCGCCGTACTCGGGCGCCATGTTGGCAATCGTGGCGCGGTCGGCGAGCGGCAATGACGTGAGACCGGTGCCGTAGAACTCCACGAACTTCCCGACCACCTTCTTCTTGCGCAGCATCTCCGTGACCGTGAGCACCAGATCGGTGGCGGTCGCGCCGGCGGGTAGCCGACCGTGCAGCTTGAAGCCGACGACTTCCGGGATGAGCATCGACACCGGTTGGCCCAGCATGGCGGCTTCGGCCTCGATGCCTCCGACTCCCCACCCGAGCACGCCCAACCCATTGATCATCGTGGTGTGCGAGTCGGTACCCACGAGCGAATCCGGATAAGCCACGCGCCGGCCATTCTCCTCACTCACAAAGACGGTCTTGCCCAGGTACTCGAGATTCACCTGGTGACAGATGCCCGTGCCAGGTGGCACCACGCGGAAGTTCCGGAATGCTTCCTGACCCCAGCGCAGGAACAGGTAGCGCTCACGGTTCCGCTCGAACTCCAGCTCGGTGTTCAGATGGAACGCGGCCTCGGTTCCATATTCGTCGACCTGTACCGAGTGATCGATCACGAGGTCCACGGGCTGCAACGGATTGATGCGCTGTGGATCACCGCCGAGCTGGGCCAGCGCGTCGCGCATGGCGGCGAGGTCCACGACCGCCGGCACACCAGTAAAGTCCTGAAGCAGAACACGGCTGGTGCGGAACGCGATCTCCTTCTCGATTCTGGCGCGAACGTCCCATTTTGCCAGCGCTTCGATATCCGCGCGCTTGACGAATGCGTCGTCTTCGTTCCTGAGGAGATTCTCGAGAAGAATCTTGAGGCTGAAAGGGAGGCGGTCGGCGTTGCCTCCCGAGAGACGGGAAAGAGCGGACAGGCGAAAGACCGTGTACGCGGTGTCGTCGACGTCGAGCGTCGCCCGGCTCCCAAACGAGTCTTGTGAGGACATGGTGTTGTCTCTCGTACGGCGCGATGCTGGCCGTGGCGAGGGTGACAGACGGAGCCACTGGCGCCGCGCATGATGGGGCGCCAGGCTGAATTGCAATCTACTAAGGGAGAGCCACCAGCCGTCTACCCCGTGCTAGACTACGCGTCATGACGGCTTCACTCGATCCGGTGGCGCTGGCCGCGCGCTTGATGGAAATCGACTCCACCAGCGGACACGAAGCGGAGATCGTCGACTGGCTTCACGCATATCTCGCCGGCGCTGATTGGCGAGTGACACGCATTCCGGTGACCTCCGGACGGGACGATCTCCTGGCGACGGTACATGATGCGCCGCTCGTTACGCTCTCCACACACCTCGACACCGTACCGCCGTACGTGCCGCCACGGCTCGACGGACGGTTGTTGCGCGGTCGCGGCGCCTGCGACGCCAAGGGAATCGCGGCGGCGATGATTGCCGCGGCTGAGCGGCTGCGGGCAGGGGACTTTCCGATCGCGCTGCTGTTCGTGATCGGCGAAGAGGTGTCGCACGACGGTGCACATGCCGCCAACGCCATGCCGAACAGCAGCGTGGTGATCATCGACGGCGAGCCGACGGAGAGCACACTCGCGGTGGGCACCAAGGGGGCGATACGAACGATCGTGCGCGCGGCGGGGCGCGCGGCGCACTCTGCTTATCCACAGCTGGGCCATTCGGCGATCGCCGATCTGGCGCGTCTGCTCACGGAGCTGGACACGCTCGAGCTCCCGCACGACGCGGTACTCGGCGAGACCACGATCAATGTCGGCATGATCAGCGGTGGCGTGGCGGACAACGTGGTGGCACCCTCGGCGGAAGCACGTCTGATGACGCGGCTCGTGACACCGGCAGACGATGTGATTCCGATTCTGGAGCGCTGGGCGGCCGGCCGCGCGGCGCTCGAATGGGGGGTGATGGTGCCGCCGGTAAGGTTGGGAGTGCTACCGGGATTCGCGACATCCGTGGCGGCGTTCGCCACGGACATTCCTGCGCTCACCAACTGGGGCCGTCCGTATCTCTTCGGCCCCGGCTCGATTCATCTCGCCCACAAGGATGACGAGTACATCGAAGTGGCCGAGCTCCAGGAGGCAGTGCACTCGTACGAGCGGATCGCGCGTGAGGCGCTGGCGCTCGAGCGACGCGACGGCCGGAAGCCGATCGAACGCGCCGG
>CAZICQ010000036.1:0-32361 GCA_964537775.1 uncultured Gemmatimonadaceae bacterium
CGGAGGAGTGTTTTGATGGAAGGATGCGGCCGTCGACTGTCGTGGACTACGGGTGTCCTCGTCCGTCTATCCGTCGCCGGCGCCTGGGCCGCTAGCGCCTCGATCGCTGGTGCGCAAGGGACGCCGAGTGACGATTTCTGGACGCGCTGGTTTCGGCGTTCCGACCAGGCGAAAGCGGACGAGCCGCACTGGATCGCGCCACTCGTCACCTCCACACCTCGCATCGAGCAAGAGTTCCGGTACGACATTACGTGGCAGCAGGCGAAGCCCGGTGGGCCGATCATAGAGAACTTTGGAAATGCAAAGGGAATCGAGGTGATTCCGTCAGAGCGCCTCCAGGTCGTTGCCGGCTTGCCGCCGTACATTGTGCACCACAATCCAAACGTGGCTGACGGTTTTGGCGACTTCCAAATGTCCATCAAGTACCGCGTCGTCGCGGCACCCCCCGAACGCGGCGATTACATTCTCAGCGCATCTCTTGCGTCGAGCTTTCCGACAGGGTCGGGAACGAATGGCCAGCCGAACACCGTCCTTACTCCAAGTTTGATTTATGGAAAAGGAATCGGCGAGTTCGATATCCAGGGCGCTGTCGCCGCCGTTTTGCCCACCGGCAACGCCACGTCGATCGGGCAGACCCTCTCCTGGAACAATACCTTTCAGGAGCACCTGTTCACGAAGCTGTGGCCGGAAGTCGAAGTGAACACCACCTGGTTTCATGACGGTAGGTACGATGGCAAGCACCAGGTCTTTCTTCTCCCGGGCATTATCTTTGGGCGCTCGCCATTGACTCCTCGTGTCGGGCTGACGATCGGTGCAGGCCTGCAGATCGCGGTGTCACAGTTTCACACATCAAACCACACTCTCATCGTTTCGACACGCCTGCCCTTCTGAGCTGGCAGTAGCAGATCCGAACGGTAGCTTCCAAGACCGATGCAACTCCTGCTGATACGGCACGGTGTCGCCGAAGAGCGCGAGGATTTCGCCAAGACAGGCCTCGACGACAGCCAGCGCCCACTGACGAAGACAGGAAAATGGAAAATGCAGCACGTGGCCAAGGGGCTGCGCCGAACCGTGCGCTCCATCGACGTGCTGGCATCCAGTCCGCTCGTCCGCGCCATGCAAACGGCGAAGATCGTAGCGGAGCGTTACCGCGGTGTAGAAGTGGAAGTGCTGGATGCGCTCCAACCCGAGAACGAGTACCAAGAGTTCCTCGCCTGGTTGCGCAAGCAGAAGAGCGCAGAGGTAGTCGCGGCAGTTGGACACGAGCCTCACCTGGGCGGCCTCGCCACCTGGCTCCTCGTCGACCGGCGCGAGTCGCACACGCCGCTAGGTAAGGGCGGCGCGTGCTTGCTCGAATTCAATGCGCGGCCGAGCGCGGGCGGAGCCCGACTGATGTGGTCCGCACTGCCATCGATGCTGCGCGAGCTCGGGAAGTAAAAACGCTGCATCCGAGCAAAGGCGGTCAGTTACAGAGCAACGTTGTTGACAGCTGGTTCAGGCGACGGCGACGCTTTCCGCCTCGAACGCTTCCACCAGCGGCCGCCCCGTGTACATGGCGGGAAGGGAGACACCGAGGGTCCAGAGCACTGTCGCCGGTATATCGAGCAAGGTGATGTCACCGCGCAACTCGCGCCCGACGACGGCAGCGCCGGCGAGAATCACCGGTATCGTGCGATCCAGGGGGTGTGGGCTGTCGTGATCCTTTGGAAGCGCACCGCCACCACCGTGATCAGCGACGACGATGAGGAGTGTCGACGGATCGCGCGGAATATCCGCGAGCGCTACCAGCAGCCCAAGCGTCGCATCCAGGCTACGCGCTCCCGCGGCGTATTCGTCGCTCATCCAGCCATGCTCGTGCCCCGCGTCGTCGGCGTCGGGCCAGTGGAAGAGAATCAGTCCGCGCCGTTGTTCACGTAGCGTGCTGCGGCCGGCAAGGAGGATATCAGGGGCCGTTTCGCCGGAAAAACGAACATCGCCGATCCCGAGTTGTCGCGCGATGCGAGATGCGATGCCACGAAAGAGCGTCGGCACGCGTCGAATGAACGCCGACGCTGGATACCCGGCAGCGGCGAGAGTCTTCGGGAGCGGCGCCAGCGTCAACGTCGTGCGCGGAATGTGGAACCGATCAGAGATGACACCATGCTGCGACGGATCGACGCCGGTGAGGAGGGATGCCATGGCGGCGGCCGTGACGCTAGGAGCGACCGTGCGTGCTGAGTAGGTGGCGGCGCCGTCGGCGCCGAGGCGCTGCAGATGCGGGAGGTCCAGACGCGTGATCGCGTCCGGACGCAATCCATCCAACACGACGATGATGACGCGGCGGACGCCGGGGAGTGTTCGCATGCGACCTCGACAAGTTGGAGTCGCGTGAACGTGTAGCTCGCGCGTAACGCCACACGTTCACGACGGTTACGGCTGCGTAACGATCGGACGCCAAACGAGTCATCCTACTGAGCGATGGCGAGACACGATTGTGACGTGACGCTCACAGAACCGGGACTGAGCGGCGTCAGTTTGCCCAGTGCCGGGCTGCACGATTTGGGCTCCGACCCTGACCCCGACCCGCCTCGAATGTCGAATCACGGTTCGCGCGCGCTACGCGTGGTGTACTGCACGGATACGTATCCACCCCAGGTGAACGGCGTCTCGATTGTGACGGCGCTCTCCGTGACGGGACTGCGTGCACGCGGCTGGGAATGCGCGGTCGTTGCGCCTCGCTATCCCGCGCAGCGCGTACAACTCGCATCCCCGGAGAGCGGCTTCGGTGTGCCCGACGAGCTCGTACCGGTGCCGAGCGTCGCCTTTCCGCCCTATCCCGATATCCGGTTGGCTGCGCCCGATTATCAGATCGTCGCCGACACGATCGCTCGTTTTCGGCCGGATCTCGTGCATTGTCAGACGGAGTTCATGCTGGGTCGGCTCGGCCAGATCGCTGCTCGACACGCAGGCATTCCCTTCGTGTCATCGTACCACACGGATTTCAGCCGTTATGCCGTGGCGTACGGATTCCCGTGGCTGCGCCCGAGTGTCTCGCGCTACATCGCGCGCTTTCACCGGCGGAGCCGCCGGACGTATACGCCGTCTGTGCCCGCGCGTCAGGACCTCGTCGACATGGGCGTGCCGCGTGTCGAAGTGTGGGGTCGCGGCGTGGACGTGAACGTGTTCCATCCCCGCCGGCGGAGCATCCCGTTGCGTTCGGCCTATAGCATCGACGGCAAGTTCGTCTTTCTGCATGTGGGTCGCCTGGCGGCGGAGAAGGGGGTTCGCCGGATACTCGAGGCGTTTGGTGCGGCGCGCGAGCTCCTGCCAGCGGGCGCGATGCACCTCGTGATCGCAGGCACTGGACCGGAGGAGCGCGCGCTCCGCACCTCCGCTCCGCCGGACGTCACCTTTCTTGGCGTTCTCGATCGCGAGAAGATGCTACCGCAATTGTACGCCAGTGCCGACGCCTTCCTCTTCTCGTCCGTGACGGAAACCCTCGGACTTGTGATACTCGAAGCTATGGCGTGCGGTCTGCCCGTTATCGCGACCCCCGCAGGCGGTGTGGCGGACCACCTCCGCGACGGCTACAACGGGCTCGCGTACTCCGAGGGATCAACCGACGTCATGGCGCGCGAGATGGTGTCTCTCGTGTTGAATCCCGAGCTGCTCAGACGACTGTCGGCTGGTGCCCGTCGCACCGCCGAAGCGTTGAGTTGGGACAATGAGCTGGACCGTCTCGATGTGAGCTATCGGGAGGTCTGCGGGCAGCAACCGGAATACGAGCGCCGCTCGAGCCGAGGCGCGCGGCGCAGGCGGGACGAGTTGGATCGACCCCTTACCGCAACGTAAGCGGCAAGGCCGTTGTGATCGCGATCGCCTGTCCCACGAGCACGTCGCCCGGATAGTGCACGCCGAGGAACACTCTCGATAGCCCCACGAGGAAGGCGCCGGCGAGCAACGGCAACGCGAGCTGCGGAAAAGCCATCGCATAGACGAATGCTACCGACATGGCGGCCGCGGAATGGCCCGAGGGAAAGGAGAATCGGTCAGGCTCCTGGACGAGGTTCGCGCATGACGTTCGCCGTGACGGCCTCGGACGTCCAACCGTGCGCTTCACGACTTGCACTGCGATGTGCGAGACAACGAGGGTCACGAATGCATGCCGCGCGGCGGCGCCTAACGCGCCACCGGCAAAGGCCGGAATGATGGCAGCGGCGAGACTGCACGATGCGCCGCCGGCATGCGTGAGCATCGTCCAGAATGCGCGGGCCGGGCGCGACATGGACGTCTGCAGCGCGCACCGGGAAAACAGCGCGCGGTCGCGTGCCTCGAGACGCGAGAGCAGGGTAGCAGAGAGTCCGTTCATGGGAGGCCTCCCAGAATCGCCATGAAGGATCGGGCTCCCGTGTCATGATATCCCGACACTGGTGTCGCGATGGCGTAACGAAGCCTGTCTGTACAGCGCGTGAGGTATGGCTGCGCCAGGCGCGGCCCCCGCCCTGGGTCGCTGCTGCCGACGAGCTCAGATAGCCAGACCGCCGTGCGTCAACCCACGGCCTTCGCTCGAGATGCGCATCAGCACACCGATCGCCAGCCAGGTGGCAAGCATGAACGAGCCGCCATAGCTGAAGAACGGAAGGGGAATTCCCGTGATCGGCATCAGGCTGATCGTCATGCCCGTGTTCTCGAGCACGTGCACGAGCAGGTTCGATAGAAAACCAAACGCGACGAGGCTGCTGTACGGATCGCTCGCTCGCGTCGAGATGCGAAGAATCCGCAGGAGGAAGGACAGGAAGAGGACGAGTGCCAGGGTTACACCGATGAAACCCAGCTCCTCGCCCACCACGGCGAAGATGAAATCCGTATACTGCTCGGGCAAAAACGCGAGGCGCTTCTGCGGACCCATCAGATATCCGCGCCCGAACCATCCCCCTGATCCCACTGCCGCCTGAGATTGCAGGGCGTGATAGCCCGCGTTGCGCGGATCGGCTGATGGATCGAGAAACACTCTGAGCCGGTTCTGCTGGTACGGCTTCATGTGCTCCCAGGCGATGGGTGCCACGATGCCCATCATCACATTCAGTGATACGAGCAGCACCCCTTCCAGCACGTACGGCTTGTACCAGAGGATCAGCGCGAGGAGCATCAGGAACCAGGCGCCCCACAGATGGGTGTCGACGGCGAGCACCAAACTGACGACTGGACTCGCGACCAGGACCAGGAGGCGCCACTCAACGCCGCTCCAGAACAGCATCCCGAAGAGAATGCCGACGAAGACGATCGCGGTGCCGAGCGCCGGCTCTGCCATTACCAGGACCCAGGGAATGCCTACGATTACGATCGGCTTCCACAAGTCGAGCAGCGACCGCGGCGTCGTCTTGTTCGCCGCCAGCACCTTGGCCAGCATAAGCACGACCGCCAACTTCGCGAATTCCGATGGCTGGCCGATGCGATGACCGGCGATCGTGAGCCACCCTTTCACGCTCGCCGCCGGCCCGGCGCCTGAGCCGAAACCCGGCACCAGCACGAGCACGAGCAGGAACACCGCAAATACGTATAATGGTGTCGCGAGCCACTCGAGCAGACGGATCGAGCAGCGGCTCAAGGCGTAGGCGCCGACGATCGACACGGCGAGCCACACGAGCTGCGCACGCCACGCATGCCGCGCCACCGTCGGCACGTCCGTGACGCCCGCCGAATACACCATCGCGATGCCGAAGACCGCGAGGGCGAGCGCGGGCACCAGCAGGAGCCAATCAACGCGAATTCGTTGCTGAACCATAAAGAGAAGAGCAGTCGACCGTCGTCAGTCGTCAGCGAGTCCGACCGTCGATAATCATCCGGTTGAGCCTAGAGTTCGAGAAACAATCACAAAGCTAATCGCGGCTGCGCGTTCTCACGCCGTCGGCTCTTACTGACGACAGACGACTGTCGACTGACGACTGCTGTTGCAAGACCGTGACATCCCCCGCCCTTTTGTAACATCCTTCAGGGGCCCAGCTTTCCGTACGACTATGGCCGAAGCAGTCACCTTCTCAGGCGAGCGCATCCTCGTCGTCGACGACGAGCCGGACATTGTGGCCCTCGTCGTTTATCATCTGGCCAGAGCCGGCTACCGCGTGTCGACGGCGGCGAACGGGGCAGATGCCCTTCGCGCTGCGGCGTCGGAACGACCTGCGCTCATCGTTCTCGATCTGATGCTGCCGGGGCTGTCCGGGTATGAGGTTCTCGATCAGCTCCGAGCTGACAGCGCCACGCGCGACGTCGCCGTGCTCATGCTGACAGCCAGGCGGGAGGAGCAGGATCGCATCAAGGGCCTGTCACTCGGCGCCGACGACTACCTCACGAAGCCGTTCAGCCCGCAGGAGCTCGTGCTTCGCGTCGGGGCGATTTTGCGGAGGACGCGCGCCGCGAGCTTCACCGCTGACGTGGTGACGGTCGGACCGATCACGGTCGACCGGGCCACGCACAAAGTCACCGTGGATGGGCGGGAGCTGGACCTCACGGCCACCGAGTACAAGCTACTCGTCACCCTTGCCGAGCGACGCGGTCGTGTTCAGGATCGAGCACAACTGCTCGAGGCAGTCTGGGAGGCCTCGCCGGATATCCAGACGCGAACCGTGGATATGCACGTGCAGCGGTTGAGAGCCAAGCTCGGCGCGGCCGGTGAGTCGATCGAGACGGTTCGCGGATTCGGCTATCGGCTACGCGCCGAGCCGGCACGCCGGGCGTGAGGCTCGCGCAACGCGTCTTCGCCCTGTCGCTCGCGATCATTGGTGTCTTGGTCATCGTGCTCGTCGTGCTCGCCGACCGGCGGCTTCACGACCGGTTGGTGAGCGACACCATCGAGAATCTGACGCACGAGGGGCAGTTCGTCGCAACGCTCTGGCGTCCGGGCGTGGACGCAAATGCTCTCGCCCACAACGCGGGCGGCCTGCTGCATCGCCGGATCACGCTGATAGATCCGCAAGGTCGTGTCATTGGCGACACGGATTTCGAGCCCCCGGCCCTACAGCAGTTGCCGAATCACGGCAACCGCGAGGAGGTCATCGAAGCGCTCAAGACCGGCGTGGGCACGTCACGTCGTGAGAGTCCGGCCGCCGGTGACGAGGAGCTGTACGTCGCGGTGCGCGCGCCGTTAGGCGTCGCCCGCCTCTCCGTGAGCACTCGCGACCTCGAGGACATCATTGGCGGTGCCGAGCAGGATGTGGCCAAAGCGGCATTCATCGCCCTGATTGTCGCGCTGGTCCTGACGCTGGTCTTCGCGCGTGGCGTCACGCGTCCCATTATCGAGCTGCGCGACGTAGCGCAGGCGCTCGCGGCGGGGAATCTCGACCGGCGCCCGCAACTGGCAGCGCCCGGTGAGATCGGCGATCTCGCCGAGGCGTTATCACGCATGGCCGAGCAGCTTGGTACGCGGTTGGGTGCTCTGCAAGCGCACGACACCCTGATGACGACATTGATCGAATCGTTGTCAGAGGGAGTCCTCGCCGTGAGCGGCGCGGGAGACGTCGTGCGTGTGAATGCAAGCGCCGCCTCCTTACTGGGGCTGCGCAACCCGCCGCCCTTTCCTGCCGCCATGTTGCCTCGGGACCGGGCACTGCGGGAAGCACTGGATAATGCGCTTCGCGGTATGCCCCAGCCGCCGGCTGAAGCGTCGATAAACGGTCGGACACTCGCCATCACTGCCCGTCCGCTCGCCGAGCGCGGCGCCGTGCTGACCTTGTTCGATCTCACCCCGCTGCGGAAGCTCGAGGTCGTCCGCCGCGACTTTGTGGCGAATGTCTCGCACGAGCTGCGGACACCGCTCACCGCGATTCAGGGCTACGCGGAAACGCTCGCCGAGCGCGATCTCGCGCCGGCCGACCACGAACAATTCGTGCGCACGATTCGCTCGAATGCGGAGCGAATGCAGCGCCTTGTCGACGATCTGCTCGACCTCTCGCGCATCGAGAGCGGTGGCTGGAGACCGCAGCCCACGCACGTCCAACTCCAAGCGGCTATCGCCGAGGGCACAGCGGCGGCGCGCGCGGCCGCCGCGCAGAAGGGACTCGAAATCGTCATTCGTATCGCGCCCGACGCGACCCAGCTGTTCGCGGATCCGACCGCCGTTCGCCAGGTCCTCACCAACGTCGTCGAGAACGCGGTGCGCTACACCAGCCAGGGTCGCGTCACGATCCGCAGTGAGCGCGGGACCGGAGGGGTCGTCATAGCGGTCAGTGACACTGGCATAGGCATTCCAGCCGAACATCTCCCGCGCGTCTTTGAGCGCTTCTATCGCGTTGATCCGTCACGGTCGCGCGAGCTGGGAGGGACCGGACTCGGCCTCGCCATCGTCAAGCACCTCGTCGAGGCGCACGGCGGATGGGTGACCGCCGAGAGCGCACCGGGTCGTGGCACTACCGTCTCGGTGTTTTTCCCGGACGCTTGAACGCGCAGCACGGGAGCCTCCGTTACACCGTCGTTACACACGGGTCGTTCCGCAATTACAAGAAGCTGGGACATTTCATACGTGAGTCCCGCGAACCGGCGGGGCCACTCTCGCAGCGCAAGCGCGTCAAAATCAACCCGGTGGAGATCTGATGAGAGCGTGGATTGCAGCTTTCGCGTGTGCGGCGACGGCGGTCGCGTGTGGCGGTGGTGAAGGCAAGGGGACGAGCGGCGCCGGCGCCACGAGCGCCGCGGCTAGCCAGGCATCACCGGCGACGAGCGCCGGAAGCGGTGCCGATCTCACCGGCGCCGGAGCCACCTTTCCCTATCCGATCTACTCCAAGTGGTTCAGTGACTACGCCGCGAAGACGGGGGTGAAGATCAACTACCAGTCCATTGGCTCCGGGGGTGGCATCAAGCAGCTGTCTGAACAGACCGTGGACTTCGGCGCGGCCGACAGTCCCATGACGGATGCCGAAATGGCGCAGGCGAAAGGTGGACCAGTGCTGCATATCCCGACGGTGCTCGGTGCCGTCGCGATCACGTACAACTTGCCGCAGTTCACAGGACAGCTCCGCCTCACCGGCGATGTGATCGCCCCAATCTTTCTCGGCAAGATCACGAAATGGAACGACGCGCGGATCACCGCCCTCAATCCTGGAGCGCAACTGCCGGCGACGGACATTCTCGTCGTGCACCGCTCGGAGGGGAGCGGTACCACATACATCTTCTCCGACTACCTGTCCACCGTGAGCCCCGATTGGGCGAAGGCGCCCGGGAAGGGTAAGGAGCTGCAGTGGCCCGTCGGCATCGGCGCGAAGGGGAATGAGGCCGTGACCGCCCAGGTCAAGCAGACTCCCGGCGCGATCGGCTATGTCGAGCTTGCGTACGCCGTCCAGAACAAGCTGCCCGTTGCCGCCGTCAAGAACGCTTCGGGCGAATATGTCAAGCCGTCAGTGCAGTCGGCGACCGCCGCCGCCGCGGGAGCTGTCTCGGCACTGCCCGCCAATACTGACTACCGCATCTCCATCGTGAATGCGAAGGGCAAAGGCGCATACCCGATATCATCATTCACCTGGCTGCTGGTATATAAGAATCAGAAAGATCCGGTAAAGGGCAAGAAGATCGTGGACTTCCTGCGGTGGGCGCTTCACGATGGTGAGACGCTCGCGCCGACGCTGGACTATGCACCGCTGCCGGCCGAGGTGGTGAAGCGGCTCGACAGCTACGTGAACACCATCGCCGTACCGGCTTCGAAGTGACCGCCGGCACCGTCGCGGCTGCTCCTGCGCCGCCCAGCGACCAGCGGGCGCGTCGGGACTGGCACCGCAGCGTCTCGGGCGCCGGCGATCGCCTGTACACGGCTGTCATTACCGGTGCCGCGCTCCTGATTCCGGCGCTGCTCGTCCTCCTCGCGATCTCCGTCCTCGCAGCGGGCTGGCCGGCTCTGAAGCAGTTCGGCTTCTCGTTTCTTACATCGAGCGCGTGGGATCCGGTCAAGGGCCAGTTCGGCGCGGCACCGGCGATCTACGGTACTCTTGTGACATCGGCGCTTTCTCTGCTCATCGCGACGCCGCTCGCGCTGGGTGTGGCGGTCTTTCTGTCCGAATTTGCGCCCGCGTGGCTGCGGCAACCTGTCGCCTTTCTGGTCGATCTGCTCGCCGCCATCCCGAGCGTCGTCTACGGTCTGTGGGGGATCTTCGTGCTCGTGCCATTTCTGCGCGAGTATCTGGTCCCCTTCCTGCGCGACCGATTGCACCTCGGTGTCCTCCCGATCTTCACGGGACCCGCGTACGGCCCGAGTCTGTTCGCCGCGGGGCTCATTCTCGCCATCATGATCCTGCCGTACATCTCCGCGGTGTCGCGAGAGGTGCTGTTGGCGGTGCCGCGATCGCAGCGTGAGGCAGCGCTCGCGCTGGGCGCCACACGCTGGGAAATGATCCGCGACGCGGTGGTACCCTTCGCGCGATCGGGCATCATCGGCGGCATCATCCTCGGTCTGGGTCGCGCGCTCGGCGAGACGATGGCGGTCACGATGCTGATCGGAAACCGCAACGAGATCGCGGCGTCGCTGCTCGCGCCCGGCTACACGATGGCGTCGTTGATCGCGAACGAGTTCAGCGAAGCGACCGGCGAGCTGCACACGTCCGCGCTAATGGCCGTAGGCTTCGTGCTGTTCGTGATCACGATCATCGTGAACATGATTGCCCGCTGGCTAGTGGCTCGCACGGCCAACATCGGCACATGAGACCCCGACGCACGTTCGCGCGACGGCGCGTGTCGAATGTGGCAATGATCGGCCTTACCTTCACGGCTGCCGCCGTTGCCACGCTGCCGCTGGTCTTCATTCTCGGATATCTGATCGTGCACGGCGCGTCATCGATCAATCTGGACTTCTTCACGCAATCGCCGAAGCCACCGGGCGAGACGGGTGGAGGGATGGGCAATGCCATCGTCGGCACCCTCATCATCATCGCCATCGCCAGCGTGTGCGGTCTTCCGGTGGGCATTGGCGCCGGTCTCTACCTCGCCGAGCGCGAAGGCACCCGCCTCGCGCGCAGCGTGCGCTTCCTGGCGGACGTCCTGAACGGTCTTCCTTCGATCGTGATGGGCATCTTCGCCTGGGAGCTGCTCGTGAAGCCGGCCGGACACTACTCGGCACTTGCCGGAGGCGTCGCCCTCGGAGCGATGATGATTCCGATGGTCACCCGCACCACGGAAGAGATGGTGCGCGTCGTTCCAGTCTCGCTCCGAGAGGCGGCGCTGGCGCTGGGCTACTCGCGCTGGCGAACGTCACTCTCTGTGGTATTGCGCACCGCGATGGCTGGTATTGTCACAGGCGTTCTCGTGGCGGTGGCACGCATCGCGGGCGAAACGGCGCCGCTGCTCTTCACCGTGATCGGTAATTCGTTCTGGTCTACTTCGCTCACGCAGCCGATCGCCGCCTTGCCCCTGCAGGTTTTCACCTACTCCATCAGTCCGTATCAGGACTGGATACGCCAGGCCTGGGCCGGTGCCCTCGTGCTCGTTGCCCTCGTGCTCGTGATCAGCATCGTGGCGCGCCTCTCCGTGCGCAGGAGGTTCGGTGGAACAGACTAACCGGGAGACGGGCGCGAGTCGGCGGGCGGAAGCACGAGCTCCGCGACTGGCGATCACGCCGCGGCCGATTCCTGCCGTGCGGCCGCGCGACGATGCGCGGCTCGCAGCGGAACCCAGCGTCCGCCTCGACGTGCGTGATCTCGTGGCATGGTTCGGATCCGTGAAAGCGCTGCGCGGTATTACGATGCAGCTTCGCGACCGTGAAGTCGCCGCGATCATAGGGCCATCCGGCTGCGGCAAGAGCACGTTTCTACGTTGCCTCAACCGCATGCACGAGACGATCGCGGGCGCGCGCGTTGAGGGTCACGTCATGCTGGATGCGCACGACATTTACGCGGACGACACCAATGCCGTCGCCGTGCGCCGGAAGATCGGTATGGTCTTCCAGCGGCCGACGCCGTTCCCCACGATGTCGATCCGACAGAACGTCGCGGCAGGACTCAAGGTCGTGCACGATGCGCCGAAGGGTCAACGCGTGGCCGAAGTCGTGGAGCGGGCGCTGCGCCGCGCCGGATTGTGGGACGAGGTCAAGGACCGACTCGATACCAGCGCGCTCGGCCTGTCCGGCGGTCAACAGCAGCGACTGTGTATCGCGCGAGCGCTGGCTACCGATCCGGAAGTGCTCCTCCTCGATGAGCCCACAGCGTCACTCGATCCGCAGAGCGCGCAAAAGGTCGAGGACCTCGTGTACGAGCTGCGGAAGGAGACGACGGTGGTGATCGTAACTCACAACATGCAGCAGGCTGCGCGCGTGTCTGACCGAACGGCATTCTTCCTTGCCGGCGATCTGATCGAGGTGGCGCCGACGGCCGAGCTGTTCACCACACCGCATGACCCGCGCACCGAGGCGTACATCACCGGTCGGTTCGGCTGATGGGGGCCGAGCTGTTGAACGAGGCTCCTACGCCGCCTCCGGCGGCATCGCGCGAGGAGAGTCGCGGCACCATTGCCGCGCGCGATTTTTCGTTCTGGTACGGAAAGAAACAAGCCCTGTACGACATCACGATGGACATCGCGCCGCGTCAGATTACGGCGCTCATCGGCCCGTCCGGCTGCGGCAAGTCGACCTTTCTGCGTTCGATCAACCGCCTGAACGAGATCATTCCTGGAGTGCGCCACTCCGGGCGTATCGAGCTGGACGGCGAAGACATCTATGCTTCGGGTGCGGATGTGGTGGGACTGCGCCAGCGCATCGGGATGGTCTTCCAGCGCTGGAATCCTTTTCCGAAGTCCATCTACGACAACGTCGCGTATGGTCCGCTGATCAACGGAGCGACCAGCCGCGCGGAGCGGGATGTGATCGTAGAACGATCGCTGCATCGCGCAGCATTGTGGGACGAGGTGAAGGACCGCCTGCGTCAGAGTGCGCTGCGCCTCTCCGGCGGCCAGCAGCAGCGCCTCTGCATCGCGCGCGCGTTGGCCAACGATCCCGAGGTGCTGCTGCTCGACGAGCCGGCAAGCGCGCTCGACCCGATCGCTACCCAAAAGATCGAGGAGCTGTTGTACGAGCTTCGACGGGAGTTGACGGTGGTGATCGTGACCCACAACCTGCAACAGGCGGCGCGCATCTCGGATCAAACGGCATTCTTCTTTACGGGACATCTTGTTGAAGCCGGACCGACGGACATGATGTTCACCAGTCCGCGGGAAGAACGCACCGAGGCATACGTCACCGGGAGATTCGGATGAGCACGGCCATAGAGAGCACCGGCTTTCGTCACTTCCACGAGCAGCTCGCGACGCTCAAGCAGCGCCTGCTCGACATGTCGGCCCGCGCCGAGGAGCTGATCGAGCTAGCGGTGGAATCGCTGCTCGAGCGCGATTCCGGCAAGGCGGAGGCGGTGATCGTCGGCGACCGCGAGGTGGATGCATTGGAGGTGGAAGTCGAAGGACTCGGCGTGAGTCTGCTGGCGCTGCAGCAACCGATGGCTCGCGATCTTCGCTTTATCGTGAGCTCGCTGAAAATATCGAGTGATCTCGAGCGGGTGGGCGACCACGCCGTGAACATCGCCCAGGCAACGCTTCGTCTTGCCGACTCGGTTCCCTCAGCCATGCCGCGACCGGAGATCCAGGAGATGGCGAATCGGGCGCGCTCGATGCTTGGCGACGCACTGGATGCGTTCATTCGCGCCGACGGCGCCCTGGGACGCGAAGTGTGCAAGGCAGACGACATCGTCGATGCCATGAACGAATCGCTCTTCCGCATTCTCCTCACCTACATGATGGAGAATCCCTCGAACATCTCATGGGCGATCCAGCTGCTGCTCGTTGGCCGCAACCTCGAACGCGTCGCCGACCTGGCCACCAATATCGGCGAGGACGCCGTCTATCTCGCCGAGGGGAAGCAGATCAAACATCATCTGGAGGATAGGGGCAGTCGATAATCGACTATCTAGGTATCTGGTACCTCACCTTCCCCTCCTCATCCAAGAAATCGAGACGCGCGCTGCCCAGGGAATCGACAGTCATTCTGATGCGCGGTCGACCTTGCGGATCCGACAACACGATCATTGCGTCGTGGTTGACGCCCTTGCCGGCGTACAGGCGCGACGTGCTGCCGTACAGTCCCTGCTTGCGCATGTAATCGCGGAACGCTTCCATCCGACGCGCTTTGTCAGGTCCGTCCGGCAAGCGTTTGTACACCATCGCGCTCTCGGCGAAGATCTGAATCGATGCCTCCGGACGATCGGCGATGGTGAGACCGGCCCGCCGGCGCCGATTCTCATCCGAGTAGGACAGGGTGACGGTCTCGTCCTGATTGTATTGGTCGAAGGAGAGCCCGGCGCCCGCCACGTGGCCGGCGGGCGTCTTCTTGCCCATCCATGTCATGCCGCCGTCCTCGTTGCCCTCGTCATTGAAGAAGATCATTCCCGCTCCGGCACCGCCGGTGCTCGTGCGCAACGGATACGATTTGCCGCCAATGACCGGATCGGGCATCATCGCGTGGTTGGAGATCGTCATGCGCAACGTGCCGTCGGGCTCCACGACGTCCATACGTTCGACCTCGATCTCCTTGAAGTGCGGTTTCTGCGCTTGACGGAAGGCGATAACGGAGAGCAGGAGCAGCAGCGACGTCGTGCCGAAGGCATATGCTTTGAGGAAACGCATGTCGCGCGAGTGATCTAGCATCGAGGCCCGCCTCAGGGGCTGAAGTGTGGATTCGCGTTCGTTTCCTGCGGCGGAATCGGCGTGCAGAATGCGCTGCCGAACTGCGATGCGCCCGCATTGTAGTAGGCGGCACCCACCGGATCGGTCAATACGGCGGCCAACGATACCGACGGATTGCGTCTCAGGTCGCCGAGCTTCTTTCCTTCCATCCAGAATTCGCGCGCACGCTGGTTGAGTAGCTCCGTTATGACGGACAGCGTATCCGTGCCGCCGCTGTACGCCGGTTGGCGGCCGGCAGCGCGTTCGGTGGCTATCAAGGCGAGCGCGGGTGCGGTTGCGCCGCTCTGGTGCAGCTGCGCCTCGGCCGAGATGAACTGCGCCTCGAGGCCGGATGCAAGGCGCAGCGGCGCCGCGTAGCCGGTGTATTTCGTCTGGATGATGTACGGCAGTCCAGGCGCTGTCGTGTGGCCCGGTTGCGTGCTGTCGAGCGGCACACGCGGGTCGGCCAGAGTGCGATACAGCCGTGGTACGATCGCCTGGCCGCCGATCGTGGTCCCGTAGATCAGATTCCCGAGCGTGGATTGCGTGCTCAGGTTCGCGCTTGTCAGGACGTTGGCCACGAACCCCGCCGGCACGAGCGCCGCGGTCTGCGTCGCGTGGGCGTAGTCGCCCCTCTGCAGATACGCGCGCGCGAGGCCGATATTAGATTCGTTCACGATGTTCGCGCCGGCGCTCCCCGCGGCCGTGGCCACACTCACCGCGGCCGTGAATCGCGTGATCGCCGAATCGATGAGTTGAGCGTCGCTGAGCTGAGGGCCGCCCTGAATCACGCCGGCGCACATAGTCTCGGCCATCAGCTCGAGCGCAAACGCGGCGTTCATGTCGGCGCGCGCAAGATTCACGTCCGATGCCGCTGCCGCACCGCTCTGCAGAATCGTGGCCGCATTGAGGTTGGAGGCGATCGCGAGGCTCAACGGCGCGAAGAAATCAGGATTGATATCATCGGTGGATACGAAATTCCGGCTGGAGAGCTTGTTCGTCTGCAGCCGGATCGCGCCGGTGTACAGCTCACCGGCTATGAGACCGCCGTAGAGCGCCACACTCTGGAACGCCGTAAAGAAGTTCGTCTGCGCCGATAGCGAGAGGGTGGGCCCGTTGGCGTTGGGATCGAATGTCGATGCATCGATGACCGCGGGATTCGTGACGTCCATGTTGCAACCCGCTGCGCCCACAGCGCAGGCACATGCGAGCACGCGACAGCGGAAGGCTCGAAGAATATGTGTCATGGGTCGCATCAGAACTGGAGGTTGAGTCGAGCGAGCCAACGCCGCGGCGGAGGCACCGTGAATTCCTCCGTCGTCGTGAACTGCGTCGATACGGTGTTCGAGACGACTTCGGGATCCCAGCCTTGGTACTCCTTGCTCTTCCAGAGATGCAGATTGCGTCCACCGACGGTGAGCGACGCCCCCGCAGCGTGGAAGCGCCTGGCCATGTCGTTTGGCAGCGTGAGCGTGGCGGAGAGCTCGCTCAACCGCACGAAGTCGGTCGGTTGCACGTATTCATCCAATACCCCGCCGCTGGTTGCGCCGCTCTGCGTCTTGAACGGTCCGAGCCGCTCGAGGCGCTGCGCCTTCGTGTATCCTCCCTGCTGTGCTGGCAGATTGATCTGGGCGCTGCGACCCACCAGGTCCTGAATGAGCTGCGTCACGTTCAGGATCTTCCCGCCGCGCTGCGACGTCAGCAATCCATAGATGCGCAGATTCCGGAAGAGCGTGAGCGTACTACTCGCGTTGCCCTGAAAGGTGGGGAACTGCGGCGCGTCGAATACCGGCGTGTTGGTGACCGTGGCGAAGCCGGCCGCCGTGTCCACGCCGATCACGCGGCTCGAATACCACGCGTCCAGCGGCTGTCCGATCACATAACGTAGCGTCAAGTCCGGAAAGATCTCGGCCACATTCGGAATCGTGAGGCCGCCGAGGCTCACCAACTTGTTGCGGAGCGTGTTGCCGGTGAAGGAGAGATCCCACGTTGCGTTCGGACCGTTAATCGCAGTTCCGCGCACCGTGAACTCGAGCCCTCTGTTGTCGACGGCGCCCGCGTTCACGAACGGGTTGACGGTGTAGGCGAGCGACGGTGGCAGCGGGTTGACGAGCAGGAGATCCGACGTGTGCTTGTCGAAGTACGTGAGTTCCACACCGAGTCGCTCGTGCAGGAAGCCCGCGTCGAAACCGCCCTCGAACTCCGTCCCGCGCTCCGGCTTCAGGTCGGGATTTCCCGGGCTCGCCTGCACGACACCGGGACCGACGCCGCCGCTGGCCGTGATGTACGTGAATGGTGCGTAGGTCCTGAGCGACGCGCCCGGTGTGGGCGACCTGCCCGTGGTGCCGTACGCCGCCCTCAGCCTGAAGGTGGAGACAACGGGTGCCAGACGATTCCAGAACGACTCCTGCGACATCACCCACGACGCGCTTGCCTTTGGCAGGAAGAACGCTCCATACGACTTGCCGAACGCCGAATTGCGGTCGACGCGTGCGCCGAGCTGTAGAAACAACCGGTCGCCGAAGGAGAGCTGCTCCTGTCCGAGCAGGCCTAACGATTTCGACTGCGCGTAGCTCTGGTGTGATTCGTTCGTCGAGGCCGATGATACCAGATTCGACGATGCTGACGCGAGGCCGATCCCGACGCCGGCGAGATAGTTGGTCGTGGTGTTGATGTACTGGCTTCCAAAGGCGAAGTCGGATCCGATCCGGTGATTCGGGCCAAAACTGGCGCGCAGGTCGCCAAGATAGTCGACCGTGTAGATGTTGATCGGATTCTGTATGTCTTCGACGTACCCGGTGACCTGATCGCCGGAGTACCAGTTCTGATTGTTCGGCGGAAAGAACGTCGTGCCGTGCGTCGATGACAGGTCGGCGCCGACCGTCAATCGGTTCGTGAACCAATCGAACGGGGTGTAGTGCACCTGCGAGGTCGGCGTGAATCGCAGCGTCGTGAGCTCGTCGGTGATATTCTCGAGGCCGACGATCGGGAACGTGGGCCCGCCTGTGCGTTGCCCGTTGACGAGGCTGACGGCGAACGGACTGGACTCGAACTCGCCATCGGCGAGATACCCATACTGGGAATCGTCTCCTTGCGGAACCTTGTAGTCGTTGCGACTGATGCCGGTAGTGAAGTCCAGCCCCAGCCGAGGATCGACAACCCAGTTGAACGTCGCGCGACCGGTGCGCCGCACGTAGTAGTTGTTGGGCGCCGTTCCGATTTCGTTGCTTGCGCTCGCGGACACGAAGTACCCGAAGCTGTCGCCCCCTCCACGACCCGAGTACTCGAGCGATCCCAAGTTGCCGTTGCGGTAAACGCCCTGTCGCACTAACGGGTTGTCGGAGACCACAGAGCCCGCCGTGAGCCCCTGACAGAGCGCCGGTCCGCCAGATGCGACCTGTCTCGCTGAGCAGGTGCCATACACCCCGTACGGCGTGAAATTGGGTTCCACCTCGTTCCACTCCGTCGAGATCGTCTGCGCGAAGCTGCGTGTCCCCAGACGTCCTTTCTTGGTGACAATCTGGATGACGCCAGCGGATGCATCCGCACCATAGAGTGTCGCCGCGGCTGGGCCCTTGACGATTTCGACGCTGGCAATGTCGTCCGGATTGAGATCGTTCAGCGCTGTCACGGACTGGCCGCCAAGCCGCTCGAGACCGTGGTACACGCCCACATCGTTACGCTGGTCACTCGTAACGCGCACGCCGTCGATGAACACGAGCGGCGCGTTGGACAGGGAGATCGACGCCGCTCCCCGGATGTTGATGCGCGGCGCCGCGCCCACGGTACCAGATGCGGTGGTTACGTTCACCCCGGCCACGCGCCCTTCGAGCAGCTCCGTGATCGTCGATACCGGTGCTTTCGCCGTGACTTCCGATGCGTCGATCGTTGCCACGACGGCACCCTGGGCGGCGCGAGTCTGGTTCCCCGTTGTACCCGTGACGACGACCTCCTGAAGGTTCACCACGGAAGTCTCGAGCACGAAGTCCACGGACACCGTACCGCCGTCAGGCACCGTCGCCACCTTCGTTGCCGGTGCGTAGCCGATGCGGCGCGCCGTCACAGTGCATGTCCCTGGAGGGACGCGCGTTACCCGGTACGTCCCGTCCTGTCCAGTGATGCCGCCCAGCTGCGTGCCGGCGACAGAGACGGTCGCGGCGACAATCGGCTCGCCCGATCTGCTGTCCGTGACTCGCCCGGTGATCGTCCCCTCCACTTCGACCGCCTGTGAGATACCCGGCGGTCGTTGCGATACCGACGTGCTCACCACATCGACAAGCGACTCCGGCCGAGGAGGGAGAACGGAGACCGGGATGCCGGCTACGCTGTCCGTGCGCACGATCATCACCTGGCCAACCGCCTCTTTGGCCGCGAAGCCGGTCGGCGACAGCAGCGTCTGCAGCGCGACGCGCATTGTTACGGCGGCGCAGCGACAGCTCACTTTCTTGTCGAGCGGGAGCAGGCTCGGACTGTAGGCCAGCAGCACGCCCGATCGTTCCGTCAGCGCCTTCAGCGCCGTGCCTAACGACACGTCGTGTACTTCGAGGCGCGCCGGGCGGTCGAGCGACGTGCCAGCCGCCGGCTGTACACCGGCGCTGATGCCATCACTCTGGCCTCGGGCAGCCGCAGTGCCGGTCATCGTCAGAAGCATGGCCATCACAGGCCGGAGCAGCGGACGGGATCTGCGCATAACGTGACTCCTCTGAAAATTCACGGCGGGTTCCTGTGGCCGTCGTTCGCGTGCTAACGGGCGGACATGGTGATGACGCCGGCGGTGGAATCACATCGTGCCTCCACGACGGCGCAGATGACGTGCAGCACCTGCGTGATGTTGCGGTCGGCGAACGTTCCGGTGACCGTGCGCTCCGCGACGACGGAATCCGTTGTCACGATCCTGATGCCGTAAACCTCGGAAACCTGACGCAGCACATCGGGAATTGGAGTGGACTGAAACGCGAGGTATTTCCCCACCCAGGAATCCATCTGCGATGGGCTCGCGATGCGGCGTGGCCGCATCGGCCGACCATTGCGGACGGAGCTCTCCTCACCGGCCACGACCTCGACGTGACTTGCGTCTCCGGGCGCGCCCGACAAACCGACGCGGCCCGACGAAACGACCAGACGCAGCTCGTTTGACATCGTGGCCAGCTCGAATCGCGTGCCAAGCACTCGCGCTTCCCCAAACCGCGTGTGGACGTAGAACGGACGCTTTGCGTCTCGCGAGACCGCGAAGAACGCGCGCCCTTCCAGCGTCGCCTCGCGCGATCCTCCACCTCCACCTCCACCTCCGCCTCCCCCACCCCCTGGCAGATCGTGCTCCTCGAAGCGCAGTCTGCTGCCTGGCGCGAGACGCACGACCGAACCGTCCTGCAAGTGCACCGTCGCCATCTGCGACGCCGCGGTCACGTATCCCCATCCTTCGGAAGCGGAGCCTGCAGGCGAACGCCACGGCAGGTGATGACGCAGCTCATAGGCGATCGCTATGCCGGCGAGCAGCAGCGCCGCCGCCGCATAACGTGCCGGCACTTTTCCCCATCGCAAATGCCACGGCTCTTGCCGCGTGTCGATCGCCGATGGCGGAGCCGCAAGCAGTTGCCGCGCCGACGGTGGCGTGCTCGCCGGCTTCTCGGGCATTGCGCGCAGTGCTGACAGAAGGAGCAGCGTGCGACGATACGTCTGTTCGTTTGCGCGAGACGCTCGCCGCCAGTCGGCGAGCCGTCGCAGCTCCGCCGGCGACGCTTCGTTATGCAGCGAGCGTTCGATGACGTCCTCGATGCTGGCGCTGCGGCGCCCTCGCCCGAAGCTGAAGAACGTCACTGGCTGCCTCGACGTGCTCCTCCTCCGGTCGCGCCGGAATCGGGCAGGGTGAACGTCACGCGACCGTTCGCATCGAGGAATTCCACGCGCGGCGTGCCTAGCGAATCGACGGCCAGACGGAGACGTGGCCTACCCTGCGGGTCAGCGAGTGTCACGATTGCCGACTTCGAGGGATCGCGCCCGACGAACAAGCGCTGGGCATTGAGCGGTACGCCGTTTCGCGGTCCCGCCCATTGCCGCAGAGCTGTGGCGCGTGCCGAGCTGTCGGCGATCTTCATGATCGAGTCTCGCTGCGCGACCATGTCATGTATGTCGACGTCCGCCCGGTCGTTCACCGAGAAGCCGATCAGGCGCCGTCCGTTGCGGTCGGCGTAATCGAGATTCAACACCTGATCCTGATCGAATTGATCGAATGACATGTGCGTGGACGCCTGGTACTTGCCGTCGGCATCGCGCCTGCCGGTGAACGTCAGGCCGCCATTCTCGGTGCCTTCGTCGTTGAAGAAGATGATGCCCGGGCGACCTCCGCCGGCGTATCCGAACGGCTGCCCTTTGTAGATCGGCCCGATGGAACGCGGCCGGTTCGAGATCACCATCCGGTAGGCACCGTTTGGCTCCACGATATTGATGCGCTGCACGTCGATCTCGTCGAACTTCGTTGGCGTCGTGCTCCCGCCTCGCGTGAATGCCGCCACGGACAGAAGTATCATCCCAGCCGTCGCCACGGCCGCGTAGCGCTTCAGAAAGCGCACGTCGCGCTCGATCGTGTCGCTCATCTCGCTATCTCCCGTTCAGTAGTTCCATGTGGAGCTGTTCTCCCCCGGCGGCGCCGAGCTCCTGACGGTCGCGGCAACGCGTCGGATGAATGCAGCCCACGGCTGTGAATGCCACGAATGGCCTTTCATGGGACGGCCGTAGATGAAGTCGCCGGCATAGTGCGGGTTGGCCGTCGTCTCGAGGAAAGCCTGGAACTTGTAGACGGCCAGATTGAGCCAGTAGTCGTCCATGTCGCCCGCCGAAAAGTGCAGTTTGCCGACGAGCTTCGACCCGATCGACGGCCACTGTCGTTCGGCGTAGGCGCGCAGATCGAAGCCATGATCGCGCATGTAGCTCGCGACCTCGTGATCGATCCGGCCGCTGAGTTTGTCCCAGAGCGGCAGCGGGTAGCCGTCGGTGCCGACCGGCCCGTACACCGCTTCCCACGCTTCGAGTTGATAATTCGAGCGACCGTGACTGCCCAACGCCGCCTCGAACCGGCTGAGCTGTCGCGTGGTGATGAGACCTTGTCCTTCGGTTGTGCGCTGAAAATACCGTTCAGCGGTGAGAAACTGCCCGTCCGGGACGGAGAATGCGTTCGAGTCCGTGTAGATGTTGGTGAGCTGATAGCGCGTGAAGTCGATCGGGTCGGGTTGGAACACCCACGCGCCACCGAAGAAATCAGGATGCTGCAATTGCAGCGCAAGCGTCTGCCAGCCGCTCGTGGAAGCGCCCTCGAGCTGGCGCGCGTACGGTGCGCGGATGATGCGGAAGTGCGACTCGAGATACGGCACCACTTCCTGCACGATCGCGTCGCCATACGGTCCATTGTTCGCCGAGTTCACGGAGTACGAATCGGCGAAATACGGCGTTTGCTGCTCGAGGCTAATGCAGATGACCCGCGGATAATCGTCGGAGCTCCACGCCTTGTACGTCGCGTAGCCGCTCTCGAGTCCTGTAACCGGGTTCACACCGGAGGGGGCTGTCCCTCCGGTCGCCGGCGGATTCGTGGAGAACGACAGTGGGGCACGACCATGACCGAGTGTGTAAATACTCGGATAGCGGACGTCCGGATGATCGGCGTAGCTGCGCGGCAGCAGCACGTGCGCGTACACATAGACCGGTCGTCCCCAGAACCTGGTGAGAAGATCGCTCTGGATTCGAACGTGTTTGATCCACTCGGTGTCCGCGGGCCGCACCTCCGCCGGCATGACGTGCGTGAGTGAGAGACGCAGTGTGGCTCCGTCAGCGCCGCCGAGGTGTACCGGCTGCACATCGCTGTACAGATTTCCGGCCATGCTGCCAATGAACTCGATCGTGCCGTCGTTCATGTGCACCCAGATCGACTTGCCGTCCGACCGGTGCACGAGCTCGTACGGCTCGATGATAGCCTGCGCGTAATAGTCGCCGCTTGGCAGCGCCGACAGCTGCACCGGCGCGCCGATCGCGGCGTCGTCGATCACGAGGCTTTGCTCCGGCTGGAGCTGGTCGAGATCGAGGCCGAAGACCGCCGGCCCGCGCGGAGAGAGCAGAAAACGCGGTTCTGGCTGCCCGACCTTGGAGAGAATCAGCACCAGCCGGCCGGTGATCGGCGCGGCGTGTGCCGCCCTCGAGAAAACAATCTCGATATGCGGAACAGTTGCCGCGCTGGCGTTGCGCGCCGCCGCTCCAGTCAGGACTGCGGCAGCGATGGCGAGAGAACGAGTGTGCATCGGACTCCGGATGCGTCCACAGCACACACGCACCCCGATGGCATTTCCTACCACTCGGCCGCGATCATGCGTTGCAGCGCCGAGCGATCAGTCGAGCAGGTCCGCCAGCGCGCTGCGAAGGCTCCGAAGCCCTCGGCTCAAATGGTTGGCCACCGTCTGCTCCGCGATCCCAATCGTATCCGCGATCTCTCGATGCGAGAAGCCGTGCACGCAGCGCAGTAGCAGCACCTCCCGCTGTCGCGCCGGGAGCTGCGCGATGGCGCGCTCCAACGCCGGCGTCAACTCGGAGCCCTCCACGTCTTCTACATGTGAGACAGTGGCATCCACCAGCTCTAGAAAGCCAGTCTCTCCACGATGATGCGCTTCCCGGTGGCGGTGCTCGCTGATCGCATAGTTCCGTGCCATACGACAGAGCAGGCCTCGCAACGAACCGCGCTCGCGCCAGTCCGTTCGGCGCTCCCACAGGCGCCAAAACGTGCGGAGCGCCGCATCATCAGCCGTATCTGCGGCGCCGGTCAGCCTCACGATGTAGGCCACCACCAGGGCCCAGTATCTCGCGATCAGGATCTCGAGGGCCCGAGCATCGCCGCACCGCAATCGCGCGAGCAGCTCGTCGTCGTTCGGCGAGATCGAGCTCACCGGCGCCTGGCGCGGCTCGGTCTGATGGATTAACAACGGAACACGGCGCACTATTTGTAGAATCAGTGTGCGTTCAAGAAGATGACGTCGCGCCCAAGTATGGGAACCGGATGCAGCTTCCGCAAATGACCGCACGTCCGCTGAGGCGGTATGTTGCTGCCCGGCAAACGCCGAACGGTCGTGCGACCAAGAGGTCAAAAGTCGCCACGCCGGCTCGGCCGAATCAGCCGGTATGGCCGAATCTAAGAATCCTCTTAGATTTGGCGTCGTTCAAGAGCAGTTGCAGCCGAGGTCCCGTCTGGCAGTGAACTCCTTGCGGCTCGTTTAGCGCTTTCCGCCCTACCCCGGCCGAGATGAAAAAGGCAAAACCCTCACGCGTGGCGAAGAAACTTCGCATCGAAGTCATCCCGCGAGCGCAGCTCGCAAAAATCATCAGTAGAATCATCAGTGAGAAAGAGCTCTCGCAGACGTCGGCGAGCTCGATCGTCGGCGAGGCGCAATCGCAGATTTCTCTGCTGATGAGCGGTCGCATGGCCGGATTCTCCACGGACCGGCTGGTCCGAATGCTGATGAGGCTCGGCCGCGACGTAGATGTCGTGGTGAGCAACGCCGGCCGCCGCGGCCGGCCCGGTCGCGTTCGGGTCGTCGAGAGAGGTGGTGGGTCAGGTGGGCGAGGCGAAGGCCGAGCCTCCACTGGTCGGCGGGGCTAACTCCTCCGCCGCGCTGCGGCGCTCCTCCGCACTACACTTCCGCCGTGTCTCCTTTGTCGACACGGCGGATGTCGTGTTTCTGTGAGCGTCGATCCAGGAGTGTCGATCCAGCCGGCGCTCGTTCGACGTATAGGTAGAGCGGCCACGCTGCGCGTTGCCGTGGCCAGCTCCCAACGCCAACTGGAGAAAAAACGATGCGATTCATGATGATCGTCAAGGCGAGCAAGGAGAGCGAAGCTGGCGTTATGCCCAGCGAGGAACTGCTGGCCGCCATGGGCAGGTACAACGAGCAGCTGATGAAGGCCGGCGTGTTGCTCGATCTCTCCGGCTTGCACCCGAGCTCGAAGGGCGCGCGCGTGAGGTTCTCGGGTGGTAAGCCCACCGTGATCGACGGTCCTTTCAGCGAGACGAAGGAGCTGATCGCCGGCTACTGGCTCATCCAGGTGAAGTCGAAAGAGGAAGCGATCGAATGGGCGAAGCGTGCTCCTGCTCCCGGTGGTGAAAGCGGGGAGATCGAGATACGCCAGCTGTTCGAGCTCGAGGACTTTGGCGACAGCCCGGCTGTGGATCGCGCCAAGGAGCTCGGAAAAGAGCTGTCGAAGAGCAGGTAGTGCCGCCAGAGACGATTGTCTCGGAGACACACCGCGTAATAGAAGCGGTCTGGCGCATCGAGTCGGCGAAGCTCGTAGCCGGTCTCGCGCGCATTGTGCGCGACGTCGGACGCGCGGAGGACCTCGCGCAGGACGCGCTCGTGGCGGCGCTGGAGCGGTGGCCGGAGACCGGCGTTCCGGATAATCCGGGCGCATGGTTGATGGCCACCGCGAAGCATCGCGCCATCGATCTGCTCCGCCGCGACACGCTGCACGAACGCAAGCACGACGAACTGGGTCGTGAGCTCGACGCACAATTGGACGCCGCGGCAGTGGACATCGACGCCTCGATCGATGACCCGATAGGGGACGACCTGCTCCGTCTCGTCTTCGTTGCCTGTCACCCCGTGCTCTCGAAGGAAGCCCGGGTCGCGCTGACCTTGCGCCTGCTCGGTGGTCTCACGACCGAGGAGATCGCGCGCGCCTTTCTGGTTCCGGAGCCCACGATTGCCCAGCGCATCGTGCGAGCGAAGCGCGCGCTCGCTGCGGCGCGCGTCCCGTTCGAGGTGCCGCGCGGAGCGGAGCTCGCGGCGCGGCTGTCCTCTGTTCTCGAAGTGGTCTACCTGATCTTCAACGAGGGATACGCCGCAACGTCCGGCGATGACTGGGTGCGACCCGCGCTCTGCGAGGACGCACTCCGGCTCGGCCGCATTCTCGCCACGCTCGCGCCAAACGAGCCCGAAGTTCATGGCCTGGTCGCGCTGATGGAGATTCAGGCGTCGCGGCTGCACGCCCGCATCGGCGCGGGCGGGGAGCCCATCCTCTTGCTCGACCAGGACCGCGCCCGATGGGATCGCCTGCTCATCCGCCGCGGGCTCGCGGCGCTGGATCGCGTCGAGCAGCTCGGTGGCGCGTTGGGCCCCTACGCTCTCCAAGCGGCGATCGCCGCCTGCCATGCCCGCGCGCTCGCGCCGTCCGAGACCGACTGGGTGCGCATCGCCGCCCTATATGACGCGCTCTCCCAGATCGCGCCGTCGCCAATCGTGGAGCTGAACCGCGCGGTCGCCGTGGCGATGGCGTTCGGGCCGGCCGCCGGCCTCGAGATCGCGGATTCGCTGCGGTCCGAGCCGTCGCTGTCGAGTTATCACCTGTTGCCGAGCGTCCGCGCCGATTTCCTGACGAAGCTGGGCCGCCTCGATGAAGCGCGAACTGAGCTCGCCCGTGCCGCATCGCTGACCCGTAACGCACGTGAGCGGGAGCTGTTGCTCGCACGTGCGGCACGGAGCGACTGAAGGCGGACCCCGCTCCCGGCGCTACTCGCCCATCTGCATCTGACCCGGCGCCGGCTTCCCCAGCAGGAAGATCAATGGCATGCTCACGAGCATCAGCACGCCCACAATGAGAAAGATGTCGCGGAAGGCCAACATCGTCGCCTGGCGCTGCACGATGTTGCTCAGAATGCCTAATGCCTGCTGCGTGGCGGTGTACGCGTTCACACCCCTGGCGATCAGCCCCTGGGTGATCGCGGATAGCCGTGCCGTTGCGATAGGATCCCCCACCACGACGTGCTCCACCAGCGTGGCGCGATGAATCGCGGCACGACGAGTCAGCAAATTCGCCAGAATCGCGATGCCGACGCTCCCCCCGAGCTGGCGCGTCAGATTGAAGATAGCCGCCCCATGGGCGAGGCTCCGGCCTTTTAGGCCTCCCATCGCCGATGTCGCGAGCGGAATGAACATGCAGCCGGTCGCGAAGCCGCGAAGCGCGATCGGCCAGAGCATGTCGCCACGACCCGACTGGATCGTGAAGCGGGAATGCATCCACATCGACGTCGAGAGGAGGACCGCTCCGAAGACAGCCAACCACCTGAGGTCCGGTATTTTGGAGCCCGCGCGCGCGATGAAGATCATCGCCACGGCGCTCCCGATCGCGCCGGGGAACAGGATCCAGCCCGACGTCTCGGCGTCCCAGCCCAGAAGCTGCTGGATGTAGATCGGCACGGCGAAGATGCTGCCATACAGCGCGAGGCCGAGCACGGCGGCGAACAACGAGCCGCTGGCGAGTGAACGATCCTTCAACACCCGCAGATCCAGGATCGGCTCCTTCACGTAGAGCTCCCACACCACTAGGAGCACAATCCCGCCGGCCGCACACCCCGTGAGCGTGCGAATGAGTGGCGACGCGAACCACTCGTAATGCTCGCCGCGCTCCAACACGAACTGCAGCGAGCCGATGCCGATGGCGATCAGCGCGATGCCGATCACGTCGATACCGCTTGTGCGCTGCTGATGCTTCGAGTCGTGCACGAACGTCCACGTCAGAATCGCGGCGAATATCCCGACGGGAACGTTGATGTAGAAGATCCACGGCCACGTGTAGCGGTCCACGATGAAGCCGCCCAACGTCGGCCCGATCGCCGGACCCACCATCATACCGAGGCCGAACACCGCCGCCGCCATCGTCTGCTCCTCTGGCGGGAAAGATTCGAACAGGATCGCTTGCGACGTGGCGATGAGGGCGCCCCCGCCGAGCCCCTGAGCGATGCGCCAGATCACGAGCTCCGTGAGCGAGGATGCCTGGCCGCACAGGAAGGAGGCGATGGTGAAGATCACGATCGACACCGTGAAATATCGCCGTCTGCCGAAGTACGAGGAGAGCCATCCTGTCATCGGGAGCACGATCACCGCGGCGACGATGTAGCCAGTCGACACCCACGCGATCTCGTCCAGCGTGGCTCCAAGATTTGCGCTCATCTGCGTCAACGCGACGTTGACGATGCTGGTGTCGATCAGCTCCATCATCGATGCCAACGTGACGCCGAGCGCGATCAACCATTTGTTCGCGTACGCGTCGACGGGCGCCGCGCTGCTGCTGGCGCGCGCCAGATCAGGGGCGCTCACCAGCGCCCCCGACCGGCATGGCGGAACTCACTCCTCTCTACGTCAGAGCGCCGCCGCCAACTCGCGTATCGCGCCGGCAAGTTTCCGCACCTTGGCACCATCCGACGCACCGTTCGCATCAGAGTCCAACTGCGACGCGAGCTGCGACAACGCATCTCGGCGCTGACTTCCCGACGCGCTTTCGGCGCTGGCCAGCGTCTGTCTCACTGCCGAGATCCTGCCCGTTCCGAGCCCGTTCGACCGCTCGAGCTGATCGAGGTACGCCCGCGCCAGCGCGAACGTCGCCGGCCACACGTACTTCGGCTGCCCCTGCACGTTCAGGTAGTCGAGGTGCACGGACTTCGCCGCATCGATCTCGTTTTGCGACAGAAGGGGACTCGGCGTGAGCTCGAGCACGTCGAGACCGCGCGCGATCTCCGAGCTCACGATCACGCCATTATACCAGTACGCCGACCAGGAGCCGCCCATCGCCATCCGCGTGGAATCCACCGGGCCGCGGTCGAAGAAAGCGATCTCCCTCGGATGCGCCGCATCGGTCCAATCGAAAACAGAGATGCCGCCCTGGTACCACGCCTGCACCATCACGTCGCGACCGGGGATCGGAACGATGGAGCCATTATGCGCAACGCAGTTTTCTTGGGACGTCTGCGGCGCTGGCAGCTTGTAATAGCTCTGGAAATGCATCTGGCCGTTCACGATCGTGAAGATCGCATCCGCTCCCCATTCGCGCGGATCGGTGGCACGACACTTCGGCTGGCCGCCCCCGCCCCATTCGTCGGAGAAGAGCACCTTCGTTCCATCGTTGTTGAAGGTCGCCGAGTGCCAGTAGGAGAAGTTCGAGTCCGACACGGCGCCGATGCGGGTTGGATGTTCGGGATCATGGATGTCGAGCAGCATGCCGTAGCCCTCGCAGGCACCGCCTGCCAGGCCGATTGCCGGGTATACCGTGATGTCGTGACACTGCGTCGGTCCGCCGCCGCGCGATGGTCCCATCATCTTCTCGAACATGCCGGGCAGCGCGGCGCGTAACGTGGCGCTATCGGCGCTCGTGGGCGCGCCCGTGCCGTTACGCGCTTTGACGATGCTGTCGAGCAGCATGCCCGTGTACCTCGGCGGTAACGCGAAGCTCATCCCCATCATGCTGACGACGAATTCGCCGCGTGCGCGCGCCCTGGCCAACTCCACCGAGTCTTCCGGCGCCAGCCCGTGCGTGGGAGGCCTTACCAGGTCGTTGAAGATCCTCGGGGAGCTCACGATCGCGGCGCGCTCCGGATGGGCGAGCGGGACCTTGATGACCTCGATGCGGAAGAGCGCGGAGCTCGGATTCGTCGCCGGACTCGCATCGGAGCAGCCTGCCAGCTCCTCCGGCGATCGCACAGCGGACGAGCCGGAGATGTACACGTAGACGTTGTCCGGATCTTTCGGATCCACGAGCAACGTGTGGGTATGCGACCCGCGGCAGGTCTGCACATTCGCGATGTACTTCGGGCTTGCGATGTCGCTGATGTCGAAGATACGCAGCCCACGAAGGCGCGCCGGGCTCACCGGCTCCTGTACGCCGCCTCCACCACAGTCCAGGCGCGCCGAGTTCGATTCGGCCGACACGAAGAGAAGGTTCTTGTATACGGATACGTCGCTCTGCGACGCCGGACAGTAGTATGCCGTTCGGAGCGTCACCTTGCTTGGCGTCGAGATGTCCCAAACCTGAAAACCGTTGTAGCTCCCCTGAATCGCGTACGGTCCGAGGAAGGCGAGATCGGAGTTCGTGGCACCCACGAAGCGCTCGGACGGACGCACCTCGGAGAGCACGCGCATGTTCCACGTCGCCTCGCCGGCGTTCCACAGTCCGGCGCGGAGCCCTACACGAGGGTCCGGATTGGGCCCAGCCGACGATGACAGGCGAGCGCTCGGTGTGCCCGCGGGCAGTGCGCCTTGACTGGTGGTGGAAATCGGGCGCGCGCAAGCACCCGCCACGAACGCTGCGGCCGTGGCGGCGATGCACAGCCGCAGTGCTGCAGGTCGTGACCACGAAGGAAGCTGACGTACCGAAGACATGGCGACTCCTCTAAGGGGGAGGGGCAGTGTGGGATGCATTACGGTTGATCGCTCCATGGAGTTTTGCCGCCGAATATCAGAGCAGCGAGCATCCGCTGCATTCTGGCGATCTCGGTGGTCTGATCGACGTTGATGTCCGAGGCGAGCTTGAACACGAGCTCGTCCTGGCCGGCACCGGGCGTGTCGAACAGCTCCTTCACCATCGATACAGCGCCATTGTGGTGTTGAATCATGAAGGTGAGGAAGAGGCGGTCGAACTCCGTTCCCCGCGCCGCGTCGAGCTGCCGCATCTGTGCCTCCGTGAGCATGCCCGGCATGAGCATTTCGTGCTCGACTCCGTTCATCACCATCTTCATGCCCGCCGGTCGCGCCTCCGGAACCGGCTGTTGCCGATCGCGCAGCCACTGCTGCATCGTGAGGATCTCATCCTGCTGCGCGTTGATGATGCGGTCGGCCAGTGTGCGCACCGAGGCGCTTGCCCCGTGTGTTGCGGCCCACCTGGACATCACAATTGCCTGGGCGTGATGTCCGATCATCGCCGACATGAAATGGATGTCCGCGGCCGTGTAGGGAAGACGGGCGCTGTCGGCCCGCGCCCTCGCGATGGCCCCAGCATCGGCTCGCGCGGCAGTCGACATCTGGGCGGAGGCAGCCGTCGCGGGCGTTGGCGCCGTGCGCGCTCCCGTTCCGGCACCCGCGCTGCTCCCCGTGCCACTAGTGCACGCCGCGATCACGCTCGCGCTCATCGCGGCAGCAACCATTCGCCCTGTGAAATTCCCCTGCATGGCAATCCTCTCCTGCGAGGCGAGCCGGCCCTGACGAGGTGCACCAGTGCGGCCGACAGACCCGCCAACGGTCCTTAGATACTATTACGTGGAGATTGGTTGCGGGGGAGGGGGGCGCCAGTCGTCAGTCGCCAGCCGACTGTCGTCAGCAGGGCGTTTGAACTGGGTAGGCATGACTCGATGCCGAGCCTTCACTCCCGACGGCGTCACTGGCGACTGACGACAGTCGACTGACGACTGCTGTTCTATCGATTATTCGACTCTCGACTCGCCTCTCGCCTCGCCATCGGCCAAAAAGAACAGCCGCGTGAGCAACTCCGGCCGATGGGCGATCTGCTCGTCCGAGACGCTGTTGATCGACACTGCCAGCTCGAGCTGACGAACCAGCTCCGTGGGCGTCAGGTCGCGCGGTTCGTCGGCGAAAAAGACGTGCAGGCGCCAGGCTCCCTCGGCGGGAATGAACACGCGGTATTCGGCAGCCGCGGAGCGGTGGAGGAGCCGCATCACGCGGCCGCTGATGCGCATATAATCGCGCACCTCCCAGGAATCGTCCGCGGAGTCGACCAAGACGAGCGCACGGCCGCGCGTGTACAGAAACGGAGCGTTCGAAGGCGTGCGGTCGGCGGTGTCCATGTTGTCACCCAGCCTGTAATCGACTCTGGCGCAGTCGCCGGAACGGCCCGGCTCGCGAGCGCCAACGATAGGACACCAGTTGCTACCCGCCAGTGATGGCCGTCACCGATCCTGTGGACGTTCGGGGATCGGAACTACGTGTGCCTGCGACAGGAGCTCGCGCAGCTCTTCCTCGCCCATTGAACGCCAATGCTCCGGCACGGGCGCGAGGCGCCGGCGCTGATCCGTGGATTCGAAGGCCAGCCAGCCGTCCCGAAGCGTTTCGGGCACACGCATATGGGTCCGCCGCTCACCGCGTCGGCGGTCTGGAAAGTCGAGCGCGCTTGGCTGATCCTCGTCCTCTACGGCACGGTTGCCGCCGGACAACCTCCGCTCCACGGCATCCGGACACACTTCCCAGACTTCCCACCGTTGTCCGCGATCGTCGAAGAATTGCCGTTCCGGCATTCAGGGCTCTCGGCGTGGTCTGCTCAGCTCTAATGCGAGCAACGTGCCGATGGCTGTGGCCGCGGCACCGGCCGAATTGACACCCGTCCAATTCACGTCGGCACCACAGTTGCCTTGAGTCGTGTTGCTCCAAAGATGCTGCGACGCGGCAGCGCGCTGCCAGGTTTCGTGCGAGAGCTTGGACCACCCTAGCGAGCGCTGTGATGACGTACCGCAGAACGCCCACCCAGAGCGTCCTCCTGGTCGACGATGACGAGGACTGCCGCATCTTGTACAAGGCCGCGCTGGAGCATGCCGGCTTCCGGGTGTCAGTCGCGACATGCGGCGCTGACGGCCTGCAGCTGTGCGACCAGCTGAAGCCCGACGTAGTGCTCATGGACTTGCAGCTGCCGGACATGGATGGCCGCGACGCGCTGCGCCGGTTGAAGGCCGATCCACAGTTCGCGGACACGCCCGTGCTGGCGATCACCGCGGCGGGATCGCCGCAAGATCGCCCGCAACTGATCGACGACGGGTTTGCTGACGCGCTGATCAAGCCGATCTATCCGGCCGCGGTCGTTGCCGCAATTCAGGGCAGGTTCGCGGCGGGGTAGGGCAGTCGCAGTCGGCAGTCGCCAGTCGTCAGTCGTGAGTAACGCCGTTGGAAGTGAGGGATCATC
>CAZICQ010000037.1:0-31128 GCA_964537775.1 uncultured Gemmatimonadaceae bacterium
TGGGGGTGGATTAAGCTGGTGAGAATCCGTGGATCAAGCTGGTGAGAAGTGACAGCTACTCGGCACGCGTCCGAGCGCGCCTCGGCGGCGATCTGCCACGTCGAGCCGAGAAGCTCTTGTTCACCGACGACGGCTATGAAACCGAAGAACCCGGAGACGTGCGGTGGAGGGACTTTCCGTTCTATGCGCTTGAAGAGATATGGCAGTGTGACGGGGCAGAGGAGTTCGCGCGTGCCTGTCGCGATGAGCTTCAACTGCCAAGGAATCTCGTTGATCCTGCGACGGTGCCGTGGGAACACACGAAAGAATTCTTAATTCGCGAAGCGCTGTCGCCCCTCGGAGACGCCTTTCAGCACGCGCAATCACTGAGGCCGGCCGAATCCGAATTGAGAGAGAGTTGGCTCAGATGGGAAGCGCATTGGAGAGCAACCGAGGAGCGCCATCAGCTGTTCGTCGTGCTTCAAAACGTCGAAATTGGCGAGGATACGCTTCCGCTTACCGATGGTATTACGGTTCAACGCTTGAGCGCACCCTTACGCCAACACTTGTGGAGAAATACCCACTCAGTGTTCGACATCCTCCCGCTGGATGCATTCATGCGCGCAAATGCGGTGCTGCGCGTTGACGGCACCGAGTCGAGGCCACGAGGTACGGGAGCGGCGCCCGAGATTGAGAAGGCCACACGCGCAATCCTCGCACTTCGGTTGACGGCGCCCGGAGTGCTCCTGCCCGTTGGGCTCATTCATACGGTTCTCGAACCCATAGTCGCCCAGCCCACGGCCCTCATCCAGTTCCAAGGAGCCGCGCGCCCGTTGGTCAGCTCTCGTTCTCGCCGCCCGGCCAAGGTATCGCGGGATAACACATCGGCAGCCGCAGAGACCTATCTGCGATTGGCGAAACTTGGCCACGTAGAACGTATGGCCGGCCTTGAGATGCCACTGCGGCGCTTCGAGCAGTCGTATCTTCGCGACTGGGACGAAGACGTCATCATCGATCTGGCCATATCTTTGGAGAGCACGCTGTTGGCGGACGTGAACGACGAGCTAAAATACAGGTTGGCGCTTCGAGGTTCAGCGCTATTGAGTCGCTCCCGTCCTGCTGCAGGCACCAAGATTCTTCTTAGCCAGCTGTACGATCTTCGCAGCGTGATTGTTCATGGCGGCGCACGCCTGAGCGACGTGGCCGGAACGAACCGATACAAGTGGCTTGATGTTCGCGCCTTCATGGAAGCTGTCGAAGATATTGTTCGCGCCACGTTGCTTGCCTTCGTCGAGCCCTGCGACCGAAACCGTTCCGTCGTTGACGTATGTAAAGATCTAGAGGACGAAATTGTTCGTAATCTCGGCTGACCGCGCGCTCCTGCCGTCTGCCGAACGCCCGAAGCTGACAAGGGAACGTGAAGCTGCGCTGAGGCTCCCTCGACGCCCTTACTTGATACCTTGCAGCTTCCGCGAACCGGCGTCCAGCGTCAACTCTCATGTGCACCTGCCGTTTGTTCCCGATCAGTAGCCCCGCGCGGCGCTCGAGGTGCTGCTCAGCCCTCCGTCGGCACTCGCTAGTGAAGCGCACTGGCCTCGTCATATGCCGGATATGCGAAGGGAGCGGACGACGCTAACTAAGCAGTCTCGGCTCGTGACGGCGGTCATAAGCCGCGACGCGGTCGCCGCTCCGCGATTCAGTTATCCCGACGCCCCGCGGTTGACACCATCGTTCTGGTTCATTCCGCAATCCGTCGCCTCTGCACCGCACCACTACATGTCCCGCTCAGAGTTTGGCCGGCTCGTCGAAATCCTACGCGCTTGCAGCGTCCGGAAGCCGAAGCAATTCCTCGCGCGACTCTATGGCGCGTTCGATCCACACCCTTCACGAACAGCCATCGAGAAAGCTGTTTGGCTCTAGCTATGGCTGGACGACGTCACGTTCGAACGGATCGTGGCGCTCCTCGCGCGAAAACACTCGACGCGCGATCGGGCTAAGAAGCCGAGTGTACCGCAAGGGCTTCTTGTGAGCGTCAAGCGCCGTCGCGTCCAACGGAAGAGACGCAAACGGCGCCGGTTCGCAAGCCACTATTTTGGCAACACTAGTTCAGTCGGATACGCGAGTCGCTATCATCCGTCCATACCGCTCGGCGGGCAGCCAGGCTGGAAGCGAAAACACAGATATCGGTAGCAGGCGAATGCTAGAACGAGTGCGCCTGCGAGGCTTACCATCTCCTAAGCTCGCCATACTCAGTACGCTGAGATCGTTGAAGTCGAAAGCTGAACGCCGCTGATCCTCTGCGACGCGACGGCGTGTTCCTGGAGCCTGTCCGCAGTCAGTCGCATTAAGCCCCTCCGTGTCACCTAACGAAGGCCGAAACTGACGCCGATCTGCGGAATGCGCCGTTCACTCCGCTCACTGGCGCACGGTCGTGATTCGGCGCAGTTTAGCCAGAGCGTTTGGCAGAGAGCATGCAGTCCCGACTGTCGCGTGACATGCGACGATCGCGCAACCGTGGTCCGTAGCCTGTACCTCAAGGCGCGGATGCCGCCGGTTCCGTCGAAACCGCCGATCCGCGTACGATTCAGAGTGCCAGAGCTTAGTCGATTCTATGGAATTATCGTTCGCATGTTCACCGAAGTGGGCGGGCAGCACCACGTCCCCCATTTTCACGCCTACTGGCAGGACCAGGTTGCCGTCGTCAGCATCGAACCGATCGACGTCATTGCCGGGTTGTTGCCAACGCGCCAGCGCCGGCTGGTCGAGGCCTGGGCCGAGCTGCATCAGCAGGAACTCCTCGATGACTGGAATCGACTGCTGAAGGGGCAGCCTCCGCGCCCAATCGAACCTCTCGCCTAAGCATCGATGAGCCATCCCATTTACCGCGTGGAGTCCGTCGAGGTGGTCGCGCCGTTCACGCTCCGCCTGCTGTTCGACGACGGGCTAGAACGCCGGATCGATTTCTCCGGCGTCTTGGCGGGCGCTCTGTACGGCCCTCTTCGTGACGCGGCCGTGTTCCGCCAGGTGCGAATCGACCCGGAGGTTCACACGATCGTCTGGCCAAACGGCGCCGATTTCGATCCAGCGACGCTGCACGACTGGCCCGCGCATGAGTCAGCATTCCGCCAGCTCGTGCAAACCTGGGAACCTGCTGCTCGCTGATCTGTCGCGCGGCTGCCCAACGGTTGTTGCACGTGCCAAGGGGCCGCCGCGGAATTCGTGTTTACGCTCGCATTCGCCCAATGGAGCATGTCGGCCCGTTGGCTCCGTCGAGCTGGGCTATCGGGAGGCACTCGTTTGCCGAAAAGACCTCCGTTGTCGCCGTCAATGAGTGTCAGTCAATTCGATCGCGGATATTGGTATGCGACTGAGCTCAAGCAATTCGCTGACTCCCTCGGCATTCCGTCCGCTGCGCGGCTCCGCAAAGACGAGCTCGAACGTGCCATCAAGCGGTTTCTCCGCTCCGGAAAGAGCATGCAATTCGCCACCCGGCGGGATTCGATGGCGGCCGCGCCGGGGCGAGATGTCGATCGGGGTCTTCGTCTCGATCGTCGCGTGATTCGCTATACCAACGACGTGGCAACAAAAGAGTTCCTCGAACGGGAAGCCCATAGGCTCGCTCACAACCTTCGGCGACGCTCGGGTGTATGGTATCGGCTGAATCGGTGGAGAGAGGAGCAGCTGGCAAACGGCGTCGAACTGACCTACCGGGACGTCGTCGAGGAATACATTCGTCTCAACCAATCCACGGAGCCGTTTGCACGGATCCCGCACGCACGGTACATCAACTTCCTGAGTGACTTTTTGTCACGGGAAGCTGGCGCGACTAGGGACGATGCGATCGCCGCGTGGCACGCTCTGAAAACCATGGACTGCCCCAAGACGTATCTCGCTTGGCGCACGGCACGATCGAAGAGGCACCGTGACTGACAGACCACCGTCATTGCTCGGACCTTCCGATCCGACGCCTCGGCAGAGTCACGCGCCGCCTCCGGTTGTCGCGCCAGCCAGCAGACGAGCCTCACTTGCCGCTGTATATACGACCGTATAGCTTTCAGGAGTGCGCTTCGACTGGGATCCGGACAAGAGCGCCCGTAATCTCGTCGAACGCGGCTTCGACTTTGCGTTCGCCACCCTCATCTTCGACGCCCCGACGCTCGAACAGACTGACCAGCGTCGCGACTATGGCGAGCGCCGGATCGTCGCGATCGGCCGTGCAGACGGAATCGAACTGACATTGGTTTACACGGATCGCGTAGCCTCCGACGGCGAGACCGTACGGCGAATCATCTCGGCACGTCGGAGCAATCGCGTGGAGCGGCGCGCTTATGGCAAAGCGATCAAGGGCTCGTAAATCGGCCTCCCGAGGCCGCGCGGATCTCGTGCAGCTTCGTCGCGTGTCGGAGTCGGTGATCGCGCGCACTTCGCCCGAAGAACTCGCGCACCTGCCCGCAGACTTTTGGGATTCGGCGAAGTTAGTCGTGCCCGTGCCGAAGCAGCCGATCTCGTTCAGGGTCGACACGGACGTGCTGGAGTGGTTCAAGCATCAAGGGCCACGCTATCAATCCCGGATGAACGCGGTTCTCCGCAGCTATGTCGCTCGCATGAAGGCATCCAAAGGACAGCGCCGCCGTGGTGCGCGTTAACACTGCAACTGACGGCGCCACTCGAGGCCGAGATAAACGATCGAGGGGGTCAATGGTGACTGGGCAGGTCGTCGCGATAGTGCGACCGCTCGATCGTCGCCGGTGGCTGTGGTAACTCGGGTTTGCACCGAGCGGCCAATCCAAGTGAGAGCCGTGGGGCCAGCCTTCGTTCTGACTGTCGAGTTCATCGCGCCGCTGGAGACTGTACGCGAAAAGCGTGGCTCCGGCAGGCGAGACGTCGGTCTCCCCATCGCCTGGTTTCGTCGCTGGAGCGTCGCGCGTCCGCTAATCAGACGAACCACCGAACTTCGATAGCCTAAGCTTTCCCTCCCTACGCGAACATGGCCGATTCGGCAAAGAGTCCCGACCCGGGCACGGAAAAAGTCGTGAAGGAGCTGCTCGACAAACAGGGCATCCCCCTGGACGGCAACGTCAGCGTGAACGTGACGACGCGCCGCTATCACCAGAATCCCGACGGCAGCCGCACGTTGATCAGCGAGTCGACGGCCGCAACGAACATTCCAGTCGTGGCGTGGGCGGGACGAGCGATCGCCAGGATCGCGTGGCTGTGCATCATTGTGGGCGCCGTGCAATTCACCTACTGGATGTGGGCGGATCGGAGCGACAGCGCGGCGGCCCCGCTGTATCTCGGCGCACCCGAGTGCCAGCTCCGCGCACTCACGGCCAGCGACGGTCGCCCGACCTCCGGCGCTATCTGCCGCGCCGACGATGCGGTCGTGATCGCGCTCAACCGGTCCTCCGGTCGTGGCGGCCGCCGCTACGACGTCGTGACCGTCACGCCTAACGGCAACCGCGACAACACACCGGTGGAGGGCTACGCCGGCTATCGCCTCTGGCGGCGGCTGAAGCCGGCGCAACGCATCACGGTGCAGCGCTTCGTCGCGCCCGGGTATCACCTCACCGGCATGGTCACAGCGTTCGCGGATGACAGCTCGGCGGCAATGACTCGCCACAACCCGGCGCTCGGCACGGGTCCTGACGTGGTCATGGCGGTCCTGGGCGCGACGTTCGTGCTACTCGGCGGGGCGCTGCTGGTGCGTCGGCCGTGGAGAGGGTGATCGCGCTCCTTCGACTGACAACTGCGTGATGCCCTGGAGCTGGGCCGATGAGCAACGAGATCGAACAGGCCGCTCTGCTGATGATGGATGTACAGCCCGGGATTCTCGACCGGGTGCCTGACAAGGATGGCTATCTGCGGCAGGTCGGCGCGACGGTGGACGCGGCTCACGAGAAGGGCATACCGGTCATCTACGTCGTCGTGGGCCTCCGGCCCGGGATGCCCGAGGTGAGCCAGCGCAACAAGTGGTTCAACACTATCGGTAAGGTGTTCCCCCGCCAGGCCACCGTGCTCACCAGCGAGGAGTGGGCACGCGGCTCGTAGCGATCCACTGCTGCTCCGCGTTTACCTCCACACACCGCTGCCATTCGACGCGCCGCCCGTCGGAAACCCTTGACAGGATTCGGCGGCGTCCAATATTTGCATACAATTCTGTCCACTGTAAGTGGATGCATTTGACGGCGCTGTCCTCGATAATCCCGGAGGTGAGGCGTGGCGAACGTGCTCTTTCGGACCAAATCCATCGATCGCCTGCTGGCGGAGACCGCGTCCGAGGCGAAGAGCGGCCATGGACTCGTCCGCACCATCGGTCCTGGTGGCCTGATCGCGCTCGGCATCGGGGCGATCATCGGCTCCGGACTGTTCGTGCGCACAGCGGCGGCGATCGCCGAGCGGTCGGGGCCGTCGGTCACCATCGCGTTCATCGTCGCCGCGGTCGGCTCCGCGTTCGCGGGCTTGTGCTACGCCGAGTTCGCGTCGATGCTTCCGATCGCCGGCAGCGCATATACATACTCGTATGTGACGATGGGCGAGCTCGTCGCCTGGATCATCGGATGGGACCTCGTGCTCGAGTATGCTGTCGGTGCGGCCACCGTTGCCATCTCCTGGAGCGAGTACTTCAACAAAGTGCTGGAGTACTTCGGGCTACACGTGGCGTACGCGTGGTCGCACTCGCCCTTCGAGTCGCTGCAAGGGATGGGTGCAGGAGCAGCCCATGGCGTCATGAACGTGCCGGCGGTGGCGATCCTGCTCGTCCTGACATTGCTGTTGATCCGCGGCACGAAAGAGTCGGCGTGGGTGAACAACCTCATCGTGATCACGAAGGTCTCGATCGTCGTCGCTGTGATCGTCGTCGGTTGGCAGTACATCAGGCCTGTCAATCACACGCCGTACATCCCCGCGCCGGGAACGTACACGACGCCGGAAGGCGTGACGCATCCCTACGGTGGCCTGATGGGCATCCTCGGTGCCGCCGGCGTCGTGTTCTTCGCCTTCATCGGCTTCGATGCCGTATCGACCGCGGCCCAGGAGGCGAAGAATCCGAAGCGCGACATGCCGATCGGCATCCTCGGCTCACTCGCCATCTGCACCGTGTTGTACGTGTTGTTCTCGCACGTGCTCAGCGGCGTCGCCACCGTCCAGGACTTCCGCACCGCCGGCAAGGAAGCGTCGGTGACCTTTGCCATCGCCAAGTACATGACCGGCTACGGCTGGCTGGCGAAGTTCGTGACCGTGGCAATTCTCGCCGGCTTCTCGTCCGTCATTCTCGTTATGCTGCTCGGCCAGTCTCGCGTGTTCTACTCGATGAGCCGCGACGGCCTCGTCCCGAAAGTCTTCTCCGAGATTCATCCCAAGTACCACACGCCCTGGAAGTCGAATCAGATGTTCTTCGTGCTGACCGCGCTCTTCGCCGGCTTCGTTCCCGGTGACATCGTGGGCGAGATGACGAGCATTGGAACGCTGTTCGCGTTCATCCTCGTGTGTATCGGCGTGTGGCTCATGCGCGTACGCCGGCCCGACCTGCCGCGTGCGTTCAGGACGCCCGCAGTGCCCGCCGTATCGACGCTCGGCATCCTCGTCTGTGGCGCGATGATCTACGGTCTCGGCTGGACGAACTGGCTTCGCTTGATCGTGTGGCTGGTGATCGGCCTCGCGATCTACTTCGGGTACAGTCGGTCGCACTCGCGATTGGCGCCGTACGGCGGCGCCGAAGCAATGGCGGCAGACTGACGGCGCTAGCCACGGGTGACCCATTGCCCGTAGCAGGTCGGCGGCGCGCATTCCCAATCCTGGTTCGCCACTGTCGGTGTCAGCTCGATCGGCTCCGCCTCATGGCCGATCCATCCATTCGCTCGAGCCATACGCCCGCGGCGATGAACCAGGCCAACTGACTTGGCGTTTACGGGATCGTGCTGGGCGCTGGCGTGCTGCTCGGTCTGGCCGTGCACACAGGCGGATTCGTCATGCACGGATTCGGCGACTTCGACGCGATCACCGTCCAGAACATCCTCGATCGCGCTCGCGTCGGGCGGGCAACCTTCTACTCGCACTACCGCAACAAGGATGACGTCCTCTATTCCAGTTATGAGGAACTGTTCGCGTATCTGGCGCAGTCTCTCGATGGGCCGGCATCGCGCTCCCAGCGTTTGGCACCTGTCGAAGAGTTTCTCGCTCACATTGGAGAGTCTGGTGCATTCGTCCAATCGCTGCGCGCTGCTGGAAAGCTCGACGACATGTTGAACCTTGGCGTCGATTTCTTGGCGCGGATAATTCAGGAGCGCATCGTTCCGGCGTCCGGTGCGAGCTCGCCGATGCCGGCATCTCTGATCGCTCGCATGTTGGCCGGCGCGCTCATGGAAATGATCAAATGGTGGCTGGACCATTGTTCGACCTCGACGCCAGAGCACATGGATCGGACCTTCCACGCGTTTGCGCACGACACGTTGTATCGGGCTGGGTATATGGTGGTAGCTCGGCGGTAGGGTTCTCGCGCGCGCGCTCAGCGGCCGAGCTGTGGACTGGCCCGCTCCCGAACGTCCAATCCCGGTAATGGACACCACCTCAACACAACGCCTCCGTGCTGAACGTGTAAGCCGCAAGCTCGCAGAAGGTTGCGCTATTCGCTCCAGCGGCATGGACGTTCCTGAAGAAACGGGCAACCTCCACGGACGCCGCCATGAAGAGACTCGAGCAGCCGTACACCCGCCGCTGGCACGCTTTCATCGAGGGTGTTGCTGCCGACGTGCGCTACGCCGTACGGCGACTACGCGCAAACATCGGCTTCATCCGAACGCGGGCCGCCTTGTCACGATCTCCGACTTTCGCGATGACGGCGTTCCCTTCGCCGTGACCTTCGGGACCTATCGTGAAGTACGCGCACGCAGCCGTGTTTTCGATGACCTCGCGGTCACGACGGCGTGGCAGCCAACGCTCACCGGATTGGCCGAACCGGAGTGCCTCGACGGCCAACGGGTGAGCGCCAGCAATTTTGCAACGCTGGGTGTTGGGCCGGCGATCGGGCGCGGATTCGACGCCGGCGAGGACAGGCCCGGCGGCGCGAAAGAGGTCGTGCTCAGCGACGCATTGTGGCGCCGCCGCTTCGGGGCGGACAGCGCAATCCTCGGCCAGCGCCTAACGCTCGACGGAACGCAATTCACCGTCACCGGTGTGATGCCGCGGGCGTTCGAGAACGTCGCGAGCCCGTCGGCGCAGCTCTGGACCCTCCTGCAGTTCGATCCGGCGCTGCCGATCGACGAGCAGGGGCACAGACGGATTGTTGTTCGGCGTGACGCCGCTGGATCCTCTGACTTATGCCATAACGATTGGGCTCTTGTCGGCCGTGTCCCTCGTCGCCTGCTGGCTGCCCGCGTCGCGTGCGGCGGCCGTGGATCCGATGGTCGCGCTGGGGGCTGAGTAGCAAATCGAGAGCGCTGACCCGCCGGCAGAAGAAGAGGGCGGCGGCGGGGCGGGGTGGATGTGTTAAGCTATTGACCGTATGCAAACAGCGCCTCGATCGAGTTGGCTCGGTGCCGTTATAGTTGCCGGTCTGGCGTATGCTCTCGTCGGGATCGCGTTCTCGACCCTGGGCGGTCGCGCTGGCTCGGAGCACGCGCGCGTCGCGTCTCGGCTCATCGCGTGGGGGATCAGCGTCGCGATCTATGCCACGCACGTCTGGTATGAATGCGGGCGGCGCGATAGTCGGCCTCGCACGGCGGCGTGGCACGTATCGCTTGCTGCGGCGCTGGGCGCCTTTCTGCTTGCTGTCGCGGCGAATCTGCATGCTCGAGCCGGTAGTGGGTACCGACTACCGCTCGCACTCATCGCGTTTCCGCTCGTCATTGGCGTTCCCGCATTCGTGGTCGCTTTTGTGGCCGCGGCGGCTCTTACGCAACGGCGCGCCCGCAGCAGTTGAACGACTTGCCTCGCTTTCCGAGCGGGGCATCGCGGAAGACGTCGACGTGCTGGCGGCCAGCGTCCGCCCGTCGTAACATGGCACAGGCGCGGTGCCAAGTTGGAGTCCATGTCGCCGATGAGCTCTTCCGTCGATTTCGCGCGCGTCCGCAGACTGGCCAAGGACCTTCAGGATGTCACTGAAGGAACCGCGTACGGCTCGCCTGCGCTTCGCGTCGGCGGCAAGATGTTCGCATGCGTAGCCGTGCATCGCTCCGCCGAACCGGGATCGCTGGCCGTGCGCATGAGCTTCACTGAGCGGGACCTGCGGCTCGCAGCGGCGCCCGCCGTCTACTACGTCACGCCGCATTATGAAGGCTATCCAGTCGTGCTCGCGCGGTTGGACCGCCTGTGCGACGATGAGCTCAGAGAGCTGCTCGAGGTGGGTCACCTGTTCGAGCGCGCGCAAGGGAAACGCCGCCCGCCGTCGGGCCGTACTGCCAAACGACCAAGAATCAGAGGCGAGGATGACTGAACCGATCTCGCGCGCGCCAACATTGGTGGTGTAATCGCGGCATCATGCGCCGACTCCTCGCACTGGACCTGCTGCGCCAGTCCCTCCGCGTCGTCCTGCGGAGGCCCAGGTTCGCGATCGCCGCGATGCTGCTGCTCGGCGTCGCCGTCGCCCTGAACACGACGATCTACGCGGTCTTCGACGCGCTCGTGACGCCGAACGTGTCGATGCGAGCGCCGGGGCAACTCTACAGACTCAGATGCTACTGCGATTACCGCAATCGCGTGGATATGCGCACGAACAACGACATTCTCGTGCGGGCCTTGGGCGAGATGCTTCAGGGAGAGACAGGGCAGGAGGCGATTTTCCCCGTGCCGATTGCGGAGCACGGGCCACGACATCACGATGCGGTGGTCACGGTTGTACCGGTGAACTACTTCACCGTCCTCGGCGTGGCCGCCGCCCAGGGTCGACTGCTCGGTGCCGGTGACCTGAACGCGGCCAACACTCCCATCGTCATCAGCGAGCGTCTTGCCGCAGAGCTCTTCGCGGGCGAGTCGCCGGTCGGGGGCTCGCTGACACTGGACGGCGTTCCGGCCACTGTGCTCGGCGTGATCGCGCGCGAATCTGTTCTTCCCGGAGATCCGGGGGACGTCTGGCGGCTTCCGCCGCCGACGTTTGGCACGATGCCCATCAACCTGATCCGGCTCAAGGACGGTGTGACGCCGCAGCAGGCGTATACGAAGCTGCAGGTGTTGGCGGCGACGATCGCGCGCCTGGCAGGCGAGACGGTGCGCGACAACCGCTTTGACATGAAGCCGGCGGTCAGATCGCAGTTCGCGTTGCGCAAATTCGACCTCGCCATTGCGGGTGCGGTGCTGGCGGTGCTCCTCGTGGCTTGCGCGAATCTGGCCAATCTACAGCTGGCGCGCGGTACGGGACGGGCGCGCGAGCTCGCGACGCGCGCGGCCGTTGGCGCGTCACGCCGTCAACTCGTCACGCAACTCCTGCTGGAAAGCGGCTGGTTGGCGTTAGGCGGTCTATTCGTCGGCACGATATTGACGCTGTGGGGAGTACACCTGCTGCGCGCCGCGGTGCCGCCGACGGTCGGCGCGTACATCGTCGAGCCGCAGACGAGTTGGCGGGTCTTCACGTTTGCGGCGGCGGTCACGTGCGTCGCGCTGCTGCTGGTCGGGCTCGTGCCCGCGATCCGCGTCTCGCGGGTGGACGTGAACGAGGTGCTAAAAACTGGCGCCGGCACGGGCACCTTCCGCGGCTCTCGCCGGCAGTATGGTGTGCTCGTGGTGGCGGAGATCGCGCTTGCGCTGGCCGTCGTTGCCGGCGCCGGCCTGCTCGTGCGTGCGGCCACGGTGCTGTATGAGCTCCACCTCGGCTATGATTCGCGGCCGCTCCTCGGTGGCTGGCTCATGATTGCTCCGCCTGCCGGCAAGACGATGCGCACGGTCGATGCGCTGAACGAGATCGTCGCGCACATGCGCGCGGTGCCAGGGGTTCGGGACGCCGCCGCGTACCACAACGTGCGTATGGTCGGAGACGCCATGGCCGTTGACGATCCCGGTGGACCACCGGTGGAGCTTCCGATGCCCCTGGGCAACTACGCCGTCGTGACCTCCGGTTTCTTTCGTACGATGCAGATCCCCATTCTCCGCGGGCGCGACTTCGGTGAAGGTGAGAGTGCGGAGCCCGTCGTCATTCTCGACGAGCGGGCTGCTCGACAGCTCTGGCGGAACTCGGATCCGATCGGACGACGTCTGAAGCTGGGCGCCGCGCAAACGAAGGCGCCGTGGCTTCGCGTGGTTGGCATCTCGCGACACATCTCGCTTCAGGCCAATCCAGCCGCCGCCGCCGAGGAAGACACGACCAAACTGGACGCCACACTTGGCACACTGGTCGCGAACATCTGGGTATTGGTAGCCGCTGACACGAGTCACCTGCGCGCCGGACATGGCCTGTTTACGTGGGTTGTCGCACGAGGCGGACGAGATGCGGCGCGTCTGCCCGTCGCGATCCGCAGCTCCCTGCGAGATGTCACGTGGCTTCGGCCGCCTCGACTCGTTCCCTGGGAGCAGCTGATTCGTGTTACGCAGCTGCGCCAGAGTCACGACTTCGTGGCGGCGATGTTCTCGATCTTCGCAGTGTTCACGCTCGGTCTCGCCGCGTTAGGCATCTACGCGGTGATCGCGCAGTCCCTCGAGCACCGCCGGCGCGAGCTCGGCGTTCGCATCGCTCTGGGCGCGTCGCCGCGGCACGTCCTCGCCGTCGTGTTTCGAGAGGGCAATGTGCTCGCGCTGCTCGGCGTCGCGATCGGTCTGGTGCTGGCGCGTTGGGGCGCCGGCCTGCTCGGCGCCTTTCTGTTCTTCGAGGAGGACGTCTACGACGCGCCGTACTTCGCCGTCGCGGCGCTGTTCACCTTCGCCGTCGCCCTGGTGGCGAGCTACGTGCCGGCGCGCCGGGCAACGCGGATCGACCCGGTGGAGTCGCTGCGCAGCGAGTAAGGACTCAAGGAAGCTCGTCGCGCTGTCCCCCTCATCGCGGGCGCACTGCCATTGGCGGCTGATCCGGCGCCCAGTCGGCATCGGGAGCGACCGGCACTGACTGCCGCGGGCTCACGTTCTCCGTCTGGATATTCGCGAAAATGAAATTCTCCGATGGCACCGGCGCTCCTGCGAGGCGGCGGAGCATGGCGAGCTGACCAACGTGCGTCATCGCGTCTGCGAGCGGACCCTGAAGAAACTGCTCGTCGCTTATGGCAGCGTTCAGGCGATCATCCTCGAAATCGCGGTGTAGCGCGCCGAGCGTCGCATGAAATCGCTCGACCTCCTGCTCGAAGGTGTCCAGTGCGGGAGGCTTGAACTCACCACCCCGCAACATCGTGCCAGCGTACCCGATCACGCGCGTCATGTGCCACACGAGCTCGTGCGGCGTCCGAACCGTTGCGCCAGCGCGAAAATCACCGAACGAGGCTGGAGCGTCTCGGAGCGCCTTCTGCGTGCGATACGCGATCGCCGCAAGAAAGTGCTGAAGGAGATGACGATGTGAGCGCATGGTCTTCCTCGTGGCGACGCGGTGATTACTCGTGCACCATCGGCTCCCGAATGGTCACACGAGTATGGAAGCCGCTGATTGCCTGAACCGACACCTCGGTCATCTGCGCGATCGTGATCATCGGGTGAGTGTGGCCGCAGTCGAAATTGGTCACGATGGGGAATGCCTGGCGTGAGGGAACGACTTCGAGAATCAGTTCGTCGTAGCTGAAAGGCGCGCCCTGCGGATCGGCACGCTCCGGCTTACTGACGACGAGGCCCGCGATGGCAGTGAACACACCCATTTGCTCGAGTTGTCGGAAGGCGCGCTCCTCGACTGAATGCGACGCACTGAGCTCTTCGATAAAGAGAACCTTACCGCTGACATCGGGAAAATACGGCGTGCCGGCGGCGGCGAGCAGTGTCTCGAGATTGGCGACGATCGCGGGTCCGACGGCGGAACCGGCACGAAGCGTTCGCCAGCCTGGGTTCTCGCTGTAGTGGCGAGGCTCCGTGCACCACGCAGTGGTGCTCGCGTCTCGGAAGTGGTTGCTCCAGCGGGCCGGCGGCTCCAAGCGACGCCGGCCGGAGCTCGAGTCGGAGACGGCGCGCAGGAACGAGTCGCGCGTATCCTGCAGCACGTGTGGCCACTCGCCAAACGATGTGACGATCGCCGGCCCGTAGAAGGTGCGCAGGCCTGCGAAGCGGAGAATGGCCATGTGCAACGACGTGATGTCGCTGAACCCGCACACGATTTTCGGGTGCGCGCGGATGCCGTCGAAATCCAGAAAGGGAATGAGACTGGCGGAGTTGTAGCCGCCCATCGTCGCAACGAGTGCCCGGACATTCCGATCGAGCACGAGTCGCATGAATTCGTCGGCCCGCGCTTGCGGTGGGCCGCTTCTATATCCCTCACTGCTCGCGGCCTTGGTGAGCTCTCCCTCCACAACGACGAAACCAAGGCGACGAAGTTCCCTCAGCCCATGGAGGTATTTGTCGCGAAATAGAACGTTCGCGGGCAGCGACGGCGTGAACACGCCTATTCTATCACCCGGACGGAGGGCATGGGGCCGGACGGTGTCCATGGATAGCAGGTCTCGCTTGGCCTCAGTGGACCGCTCTCCTGGCGAACAGAGGAGGTGGCGGCACTAGTCTGAATCGGCCGCTCTGGCGAGAGCGGCGTAAGCACCACAATGTTCGCCCACGAAGTCGTTACCACCGCGTCCCTGAAGAGAGCGCGTGCCGATTGAGCTTCACCGAATGCTCGAATTTCGCTCACCCGCCACGCCGCGATGATCCGACGCCGGCCGCCGACGTGTCCTCGGCCGATGAATCGAACGGCTACGACCTCGTTGCCGAAGAATACATCGCGGGACGCGGCACGCACTCCACCCTTGGCGTGCCGATCGTGCGTGAATGGGCCCAGACGCTCGCGCGCCGCGGCGACGTGCTGGACATCGGGTGCGGATCCGGCTGGCCGGTGTCACAGGCGCTCGCCGACGAGGGCTTCATGGTGTACGGCGTCGATGCGTCGCCGCGCATGATCGCCGCTTTTCGCGCGAGATTCCCAGACATGCCGAGCGAGCGCAATAGCGTCGGCGCGTCGCATTTCTTCGATCGCACCTTCGACGGTGTCGTGGCCTGGGGCCTGATCTTCCTCCTCCAACGCGACGCTCAGGTCGAGCTGATACGGAAAGTCGCCAAGGTGTTGAAGCCTAACGCCAGCTTCCTGTTCACCTCGCCGCGACAACCGTGTGCTTGGCGCGACGGTCTCACGGGACGCGCGTCGCTGTCGCTCGGCGCCGCTGCCTACGAGCGCCTCCTGAATATGCAGGGGTTGATGCTGGTCCGCGAGCGCGAAGACGAGGGGGAGAACCACTACTACTTCACCCGGAAGTCATGACTGACGCGCGACAGTCAAAGAGCACGCCGATATGAAAGACACCTTGACTCCATCGCAATTGCTGGTGTTCATGCGCGCGCACCGGCTGGCGGTGCAAGCGTCGGTATCGCCGTCGCTCGGCGCGCAAGCAGCCGTCGTGGGAATCGCCGTTAGCGAGACCTTCGAGCTGGTGTTCGACACGTTGGTGACGACGCGCAAGGTCCAGAATGTTCGCCGCAATCCACGGATGGCCTTCGTGATCGGAGGCTGGACGGATGGCGATAAGCGAACAGTGCAGTACGAGGGGGTCGCCGACGAGCCGCAAGGCTCGGAGCGCGACCGAATCAAGTCGGTGTACTTCGCCGCGTGGCCGGACGGTCGCGAACGCGAGGCGTGGCCCGGGCTGGTCTACGTTCGCGTGCGCCCGACGTGGATTCGCTACACCGATTTCAACGAGAGCCCACCGGCTCTCGTCGAATTCGATGGGGCACGGCTGAGCGCGTAAGAGCGCGCCTTGTCCGTTACGACGCTAACGGCGACCCCGCCTGGACTTCGTCGCTGTCTTGCGACTGGACTTCTTCGCGGCCGCGCGCTTCTTCGCTGCAGGCCGCCGCTTTGCACCGGCCGACTTCTTCGTCGCGGACTGCTTCCTCGCCGCAGATTTCGTTTTTGCCGCCGTCTTCTTCTTCGGCGCGGACTTGGCGGCATTGCTCGTCGAACGCGACGTACCGCCCGCTGCTTTCTTGGCCGCGGGCTTGCGCGCCGCTGGCGTGGCGATGACCTCGTGCACCGCGAACGCGGCACCCTGCGGATCGGCGAGGATCGCGATCGTGCCACCAGGAACCTCCATCGGTCGGCGCTGGAGCTTGCCGCCGCCTTTCGTCGCGGTGTCGATCGCTTTCTTCAGGTCCTTCACGTTGACGTAGCAGAGCCAGAAGGGCGGCACACCGGCCATGTCCGGCATCCGATTGAAGATGCCGCCGTATGGCCGGTTCTTGCCGTACATCAGGTACGTATTGCCACCGCCCATGTCCATCTCACTCGTCTTCTCCCATCCAAAAAGGCGGCGATAGAAGTCGAATGCCTTTGCCGTGTCGGTGGTCATGAGCTCGTGCCAATCGAAGCGACCCGGGACGGGCGTTCCATTCCAACTCTGGGATGGACCGCTCGATCGATAGATTCCGAATACGGCGCCGTATGGGTCCTGGAGCACGGCGAAGCGACCAGTACCGGGAATGTCCGTGGGAACGTGGACGACCTTGCCGCCGAGTGTCGTCGCTTGCTTGGCGGTCTCGTCGATGTTCGTCGCCTCGATGTACGGCATCCAGCTCGGCGGGATGCCTTGTGCGCGCATCTCGGGACTCAGACGAAAGATGCCGGCAAACGGGGCGCCGCCGCTCGTCCACATCGTGTAATTATCATCGAACTGTTGTGTGCCCCAGCCGGTGATCGGCGTATAAAACTTCCGCGCCGCGTCGATATCGGGCGTCGTGAGCTCATACCAGACGAATTGGCCGTGCATAGCGGAAGATGGGACGAGGGTTGTCGGTGCCAAATGGAGCGATTTGCCGCACCGTAAGTGAGCGCCGATCGGCTGTTTCGTCCAGAGCGCCGGGACGCGGCAGCCGGTTATCCCTGCGTTGGCCGGCAGCCGCTGTTCAGGCGTCGAGGACGGCCGCGAAATATGCCGTGACGTCGATCTCCAGCACCGTCTGTGCGCCCTGCGGCTGCCACCGGAGATGCCTGTCCAGGAGTTCCGGGCGCGGATCGTCTGGCCGCGAACGCTCGATGACGCGCGCATCGAGGTCCACGATCCAGTATTCGTCCACGCGCTCCTCGCGGAAAATTGCCCGTTTGACCACACGGTCAGCGCGCGCGGTGCTCGGCGAGAGCACTTCGACGGCGAGCAGCAGGCGCTCGACCTGGTCGAAGGTGTCCGGCCGACGGCCGCCCACCAACGGCAGGACGAAGATATCGGGCTGGACGGCGCGTTGTTGCGAGAAGACGATGTCTGCCGGCGCGACCAAGGCACAACCGACGCCCTCGCGGTCCAGGTAATCCGCCAACAAATGCGACAGGCGGACTACTGCGGCCTGATGCCGTAACGACGGCGCCGGAGTCACGAACAGGTCGCCGTCGAGGACTTCGTAGCGATTGCCGTCCTCCGGCAGATTTCGAATCTCCTCGTACGTCCATCGGTGTCTGAGCTCGGGCATGACCATACGATAGGTCCCTCGGCGCGCGGCAAGCAAGAGAACATGGCCGCAACGATGTCGATGCGGCACACCGGGTGTGGGATCGATCCATCGCGCTCGCCATCCGCCGAACGCGCGCCACCATGACGACGAGGTTAGTGCTCGACTCCTGCGGCTTCGTTGCTTATGGGCGTTTTACCGCGGCGCCGAGGCGCTGCCATTCGTCCGATACCGCCTGTATTCTGCGGCATGATCGTCCACCTCATCGACGGCACGTACGAGCTCTTTCGTCACTTCTACGGACTCCGCCGCTTCACGAAGGACACGGACCGACCGTTTGGCGCCGTCACCGGGGTGCTCAACGGCGTACTGCGTATGCTCGAGCAGGACGCTACGCATGTCGGCGTGGCGACCGATCACGTGATCGAGTCGTTTCGGAACGATCTGTATCCCGGGTATAAGACCGGCGCCGGTGTCGAACCGGCGCTCCTGGCGCAGTTCCATCCGCTGGAGGAGGGTCTTGCCGCGATGGGAGTTGCCGTCTGGCCGATGGTGGAGCTGGAAGCCGACGACGCTCTCGCCTCAGCCGCGCGCAAGGCCGCCGAGGATCCGCGCGTCGAGAAGGTTTGCATCTGGACGCCGGACAAGGATCTCGCCCAGTGCGTGCGCGGCGACCGCGTAGTACAGATGGACCGCAAGGGACAACGCATTCGCGACGAAACCGGTGTGCGTGAGAAGTTCGGCGTTCCTCCTGATCTCATTCCCGACTACCTCGCGCTCGTTGGCGACGATGCCGACGGATATCCCGGCATCGATGGCATCGGACCCGCCGGTGCCGCGCGCATGTTGAATCGGTACGGCCACATCGAGGACTTCCCGCCGGATGCGCTCGGGGCGAATCGCGGCGCGGCGCTCCTGTTCAAGGATCTGGCGACACTGCGTGCAGACGCGCCGCTGTTCGAGGACGTCGACGCGCTCCGCTGGCGCGGTCCGCTCCCGGCGTTCGACGCGCAGGCGGAGCGCTTCGGCGATCCGAAGCTGCTCGCCCGCTGTCGCGCGATTGCCGAGCGAGTGAGTGGGGCTAGCCGTTAGGCGGCGGCGCGTCGGATGTCGCGGCGCGTCGCTCGGCATCAGCCAGCCAGCCACGCCGTAACCGGTCGGCGGGCACACTCGACAGATACGGCTTGATGTCGAGCACTGGCGTGCCGTCGAGCATGTCGACACCGCGCACGCGCAGCCGCGGTCCCTCGCGGCCCAGGAGCTCCACCACCGTGAGGCCGATGGGGTTGGGACGCCGTGGGGAACGCGTGGCGAATACGCCATGCGGCCGGTCATCGCTCGGCGGATGCGCCGTCAGATCGTAGCCGTCAACGCGATCGAATACCCAGAGCACGAACAGGTGTGAAAAGCCCTCGATGTCGCGCAGTCCGGGCTCGAGATCGGGCCGGAGATCGAGCACTCCATCAGCATCATGGCGGGCGTGCGGTCCTTTTGGAATCTGGCTCGTTTGGTGATAGGGGCTGCGAACGACGCCGATCGGGTTGAACGAAAATGTCAGCATGGGTCCTCGCACTGCATGTGCCTCATCAATGAACATGGCGAGCGCGGGTACGACCGCGAGAGACGTAGCAGGGGTGTCTAGCTTTCACGAATGTCCAGCAATGCCCCAAACCGCACCGTCGTCAGGATCCTGGTCGCGATCAGCTTCTCGCACCTGCTCAACGATATGCTCCAGTCGTTGCTGCCGGCGGTGTACCCGATTCTCAAGCACGAGTATGCCCTGAACTTCGCGCAGGTCGGGCTGATCACGCTCACCTATCAGATCACGGCGTCGCTGCTGCAGCCGCTGATCGGGCACTACACCGACCGCCGGCCGCAGCCCTATTCCCTGGCTGTGGGCATGGGCTTCACCTTCACGGGCATTCTCGCCCTCGCATTCGCGCCGACCTTCATCGCGCTGCTCGGCGCGGCGGCGCTGGTGGGAATCGGATCGTCGGTATTTCATCCGGAGTCGTCGCGCGTGGCGCGCCTGGCGTCGGGAGGGCAACACGGCCTCGCGCAGTCGGTGTTCCAGGTTGGAGGAAACGCCGGAGGTGCGCTTGGGCCTCTGCTCGCCGCATTCATCGTCGTGTCGCGCGGACCGCGCAGCATCGCATGGTTTTCACTCGCCGCGTTGGCTGCCATCGTCATTCTCGTCGACGTGGGCCACTGGTACGGGCGCGGTGTCGGACTGTCGAGCGGGCCTGCGCCGGGTCGACGCTCGAGCGACGCGGGGCTGCCGAAGCCGCGGGTCCGCGCCGCGCTGACGATCCTGATGATCCTCGTCTTCTCGAAGTACTTCTATCTGACGAGCCTAACGAACTACTACACCTTCTTCCTCATTCAGAAATTCGGCGTCTCGGTGCAGCACGCGCAACTGCTCCTCTTTCTCTTTCTCGGCGCCGTGGCGGCGGGAACGATGATCGGTGGGCCGGTAGGCGACCGCATCGGACGCAAGCCGGTGATCTGGTGGTCGATCCTCGGGGTGCTGCCATTCACGCTCGTGCTTCCGTACGCCAACCTGGTGTGGACGGCAGTGTTGACCGTGATCATCGGAGTCGTGCTGGCGTCCGCCTTCTCCGCGATCCTCGTGTACGCACAGGAGCTCCTGCCGGATCAGGTGGGGCTCGTTTCCGGCCTCTTCTTCGGTCTGGCGTTTGGCTTCGGAGGACTCGGTGCGGCCGTTCTCGGGCTGCTCGCCGATCATACGAGCATCGATTTGGTCTATCGTGTGTGCGCCTTTCTGCCGGCGCTCGGAATTTTGGCCGCATTTCTTCCACACCAGCCGCCGAAGGCCAAGCGACCGCGACGCGACCTGTCGGGAGAGCTCACTTCTCCGGCGCCGAGTGTATCGGCGGCGCCGGCGCAGAGTGAGCGAACGACCTGATCGGCGCGTCCGCGAGCGCCTAACGGCTGTCGCGACGCCGCAGATTAGCGCGCGCGCCGAAAGACGAACGCCGCCTCCTGATGTCCGCGATCAGCGCACGAGCCGTCCAAGGTGCCGCTGCCCTCGAGGAGCGTGCCACGATTCCACAGATCGAGCGTCGTGGCCACCACGGCGGTGCAGTCGTGCTTGGGCGGGTAGAGGACAGGGAAAGAGATGGTGATGCCACGGCCGACACGGTGCACCCTGACGGGTGCCGTGATTCGGACGGAGTCGAGCGCCACGTCCGCGCCGACGGAGTCGTTCGCCGTCTGAAGCGCCAGCATCATGCCGAAACGCGCGTCGCCGATGTGCATCTCGCCAACCCACCGTCCGTCGAGTGAGTCAGGCGCGCGGTCGACGTTAGGCGCTGTGGATCCCGGCAGCGCGAACGCGATCAGGTAGTCGCCCATGGTCGTGCGCAACCGGTCATGGCCGCCGGCGGCGATCACGACGTACTGGTGTCCACCGGCGACATAGGTCATCGGCAGTGCGTGTGCGGCGGCGGGAAGTGGCGCACTCCACAACTCCACGCCAGTCTCGACGTCGAAGGCGCGGAGATGGGCGTCGAAGGTCCCGCCGATGAAGGCGAGTCCGCTCGCGGTAAGCAGCGCGCCGCCGAGGTTGAACGACCCCCACGCGTGGGCACCGGGCACGCGCTCGAGTTGCGGTATCCAGCCAAGTGGCACCTGCCACTTCGCGGTGCCGGCGTTCAGGTCGATACCGGTCAGGGTTCCCCAGGGTGGCGGAGTGCAAATGCCAAGGTCCTCGCGGCTCACCGCGTACGGCGTACCGGTTTGTCTACCGTATTCGATGTCCGGTCGTGCCATGTACACCGCGTGGAGACTATCGCGCGGGATCAAGCGAACGACCATCGCGAGGCGGTTCGCCGGCGCCACGAGAATGCCGCGCTGCTCGTCCACCGACACGCCGGACCAGTTCATGCCGCCGAGATTGCCCGGCCAGATGATCGTGCCGCGCTGCGACGGCGGTGTGAAGATGCCGTCATAGCGCAGGGCGGCGATCCTCGCCCGGCAGGCGGCGCGCGCTGAATCGGTGATGCCGAATGCCTCCTCGGGGGCGAGGCTCTCCGGCACGAGGCGGAACGCCGAGGCCGGGAAGGGCTGCGTCGGCGACGTCTGCTCGCCCGGTACATCGCTCGGCGGCACGGCGCGCTCGTCGACGGGGAAGAGCGGCGTGCCGTTGCGGCGGTCGAGGATGAACAGATGACCCATCTTCGTCGCGACCGCCACGGCCGGAATCGTTTGGGCACCGCGATGAAGATCGAAGAGCGTGGGCTGCGCCGGCACGTCGTAGTCCCACAGGTCATGGTGCACCACTTGAAACGCCCACACGAGCGCCCCGGTTGACGCGCGCAGCGCTACCACCGAGTTCGCGTACCGATTGTCGCCGAGCCGCTCGCCGCCGTAAAAATCCGGACTGGCGCTCCCCACGGGAACGAACACGAGGTCGCGCGCCGGATCGGCGGAGAAGACACTCCATGCATTGGCGGCGCCGGTGTCGTGCGCTTTGGGGCCGACCCAGCTCGCGTATGCTGTGTCACGCGGATCGCGCGGGATGGGATCGAAGCTCCAGCGCAGCGCGCCGCTGCGAACGTCGAAGGCGCGGACGACCCCGTCCGGCGCATCGGTACGGTGGTTGTCGGGCACCGCCGAGCCGACGATCACGAGGTCGTGAACGACGATCGGGGGTGACGTGACGCCATACTCCCACTGGTACGCCGGCTGATGACGTAATCCGATGGTGAGATCGACGGTGCCGCCGCTGCCGAAATCGGCACAGGGTCGGCCGGTGCGGCCGTCGAGCGCAGTCAATCGTGCATTGACTGTGGCGACGAATATCCGGAAGGCACATGGCTCACCGGCACGGCCGCTCACCCACGCGGCAACGCCGCGGTTGGCGAAATCGCCGTAATCGTCTCCGTAGCGCACCTGGCCAGCGTATCTCCAGCGCTCGACGCCCGTTGCCGGGTCGAGGGCGAGCACGCTGCCGAGCGGCGTCGACACGTACAGTGTGCGCTGCACCAGGATCGGCGTGGCCTCAAAGCGGCCGCGATCGGTGAGGAAGTCGCCTGTTCGCGCGATCCAGGCAACGCGCAGCGTGCGTACGTTCGCCCGATTTATCTGCGTGATCGGCGCATAACGACTGCCGCCGGCGTCTCTGCCATACGCCGGCCATGTGTCGCTGCCTAACGGCCTCTGCGGACGCGCGGCGCCGATAGGAACAAGGAGCAGCAACAGCGGCAGCACGCCACTAGTCTTCACGGCCAATCGGGAGGTGGGTACATGGGCGAGCGGTACGGTCGACCGCCGACTACCGGTGCGCGAGCGTATGGATGCCGAACGCGGGCATCGGCTCGAAGAATTCCTCGTCGACGTAGCACCACCCCCAATCTTCACCCGGCTCGAAGCTGCGGATGATCGGGTGATGCGCCGCGTGAAAGTGCTTCGTCGCGTGCCGGTTGGGCGAATCATCGCAGCAGCCCACGTGGCCACAGGTGAGGCAGAGGCGGAGGTGCACCCAGCGCGCACCCATTTTGAGACACTCCTCGCAGCCGTTGGGGGTCCGCGGCTCTTTCGGGTCGATCTCGTCGAAGTGCTGGCAGCGTGTTGCCATCGTTGTAACCTCCGTGGAATGTGCGACCGACGGCCAAGTAACGTGTCGCAACGACAGTCACAACAGCATTCTATAACCGCGCGCCAGCCCCCGCGTCACCGGCCGTCCCCGCACCACTCAACCGCCCGCGCCAACCTTTCGTGCGCGCCAATGCGCCGGTCGTGAGTATCGGAGCGCTGTTTGCAGAGCCGGCCGTTACCTTCGACCCTGGCCGCAATCCTCCGCCTCCTTCCGGTACTCGTCTGAACGTGATGCTCCGCCGCCTTGCCGGTTGTTTCACCGCGTTGTGTGTGCTGCACCTCGGCGTCTTCGCCGCCGAAACGGCGTGTGCGACGCAGGCCGCAGGTGGCACAATCGGGACGGCAGCGATGGCGACGATGCCGGACGGACAAGCAATGGCCGGTGGCATGAGGGAGACGGCGCCGCACGCGGCACACACGCCCCATCAGCACCGGTCGTGCGACACGCACCCGAGCCGGAGCTGCTGCGATGCGCTCGGGTCCTGCGCTCCGCTCTTCGCCGTGGACGCACCGCGATCCGCCGCGCAGCCTGACGTGAGCGCCCGCGTCGACGCAAGCACGGTCGCAAACCGTGGTCTGCAGGCGGCAGCGCCCGAAACACCTCCGCCGAGAGCGTAGGCCTCCTCACAGTCGCTCGCACGTGAGCCGCCGCTGCGCATTCGGCGCCGCGGCGTGAGGCCCTATCTCTGCGGTCCATGCTCGCACACATATGTCTGCGGTGCGCCCGCCTGGGCGTACTGCTACTCGTCTGGCCATTCGGCGCGATTGCCGTCGATGCGCAGGAGCCGTCGATGCCCGGCTCCTCAGCCGACACCGCGGCTATTCCGACTCGCTACTTTCACACCGGCGCCTGGAATCTGATGGCACACGGCTTCGTTTTCGCCGATTATGATCGGCAAAGCGGCCCGCGTGGCGCCTCGCAACTCGGATTGCTCGACTGGGGAATGCTCATGGCGATGCGCAATGTCGCGAGCGGCCACTTCCAGGCGCGCGCGATGTTGAGCTTCGACGCCGCCGGCGTGACGGAGCATGGATATCCGCTGCTGCTCCAAACAGGGGAGAGTGTGGACGGCACGCCGCTGCACGACCGGCAGCACCCGCACGACCTGTTCATGGAATTAGGTGTGATGTACGACCATCCGGTCGTCGCCGGCGTCAGCGGCAGTATCTACGCCGCTCCCGCCGGGGAGCCGGCGCTCGGCCCGGTCGCGTACATGCACCGCCCGTCCTCGATGGACAATCCCGCCGCGCCGATCGGCCATCACTGGCAGGATGCCACGCACGTTTCGTTTGGCGTGCTCACGGTCGGACTGTTCACGCGAACGCTGCGGCTGGAGGGCTCGCTGTTCAACGGTCGAGAACCCGACCAGAATCGCTGGGATATCGACCCGATCCGCTTCGACTCGTATGCCGGCCGCGTCAGCTACCAACCCGTCCCGCAGTGGACCGTCAGCGCGAGCTACGGCTTCCTGAAAACTCCGGAGGCGCTCACACCCGAGCTTTCGATGCGCCGCGTAACAGCATCGACGACATTCGGCCGCACGCTCGGGGATAGCGGGCAGCTGGCGATGACCTGGCTCTGGGGCGCCAATGCGCACAGCGACGTTCCACGGCTGACGCGCAGCGGACTCGCCGAAGCCGAATACATCATCGATGCTCGCAACACGGCGTTCGCCCGCGCCGAGGTCGTGCAGAAGAGGACCGAGGATCTCGTGCTCGTCGGATCGCAGGCCGGTGCGTCGCCGGCGACTACGTACGGCGTTGCCGCGCTCTCGTTGGGTTACGTGCGCGAGATCGTGCCGATGCGTGCGGCCACACTCGGCCTTGGCACGATGGGCACGATCAACAGTGTGCCGCCGGCGCTGGCGAGCGCGTACGGCTCGCGCACGCCCGTAGGGCTATTCCTGTTCCTGCGTCTGCGCCCGACCTCAGGCGGTGGCGGATCGATGGCCGGCATGCAGATGAATTGAGCGGCGTGCAGACGGCACTACAGGTAGCTGAGCCATGGGTACTTGCCCGTGGCGCGCACGCGGGCGTACCACCGGCAGGGGAAAGAGAGCGCCGTCACGCAGAGGGCGAACACGAGATACAGGAGCGGCAGACTCCAGGCGTATCCCGCCGGCACTTCGCCGGGCGCGAGCGGATGATTCGCGAACAGCCATGGATCGACACGGCCTCCGCGGGCGAGCGACACGAGGCACGCGGCGGCGTGAATGGTCGGGATGTGCAGCAGGTAATAGAACATCGGCACGCGGCCGAACGTCGTCACGACCCGCGACAGCGCGCCGTGAGCGCGCTCGGCGAAGCCCAGGCCGATGAACATCGGTCCGAGCGTCATCAGCAGGAAGAGCAGCGACGCCGGATACTTCGTCGTGTTCAGAAATGCGAGCGGCGCCGGCATGTGCATTGCGCGCCAGGGCCGCGGATCACCGTAGATGTCGAGTGCCCGGAGGACGAGGAAGAGCGCCGTGAGCGCGAGTCCGAGACGAAGGCACAGGGCGCGGCGGCGCTTGGCCGGCTGTCGTACGACGGCACCGAAGGCGTAGCCGGCCATCATCACGCCAATCCATGGGATGATCACGAACAGCACGAGCAGGGGCGGGCCATTCGGGCCCAGCGTAAAGCCGCCGCCGAGGTAGAGGATCTTCCAGAGCCACGCCGCGCTGCTCTGACCTAACGATTGCAAGAAATTCGGAAACAAGCCGCTGACGTTATGCAGGGCGATGATGGCGACGCCGGCGGCGGCCGTAGCGATCACCGGCAGATAGATGAGCGCCGCCATGAGCACCATGCACCAGCCGAGCATCCAGATGACCCCGGCGAGCATGTAGTGCGCGAAGTCGAAGTTGAAGGTCCAGGCAACGCGAAGGACGGTGAGCTCGAGGAGCACGAGCCAGAGGCCGCGCGTGAGGAGGAAGCGTGACAGCGCGCGTCTGCCACCGAGCTTCCCGCCATGCAGATACGCCGCCGTACCGGCGAGGAAGACGAACGCCGGCGCGACGAAGTGCGTGATCCAGCGGGTGAAGAAGATCCCCGCCGTCGGTCCTCCGGGCGGCAGTCCGGAATAGACACGCACGTGATCGATGGCCATCAGGATCATGACGACGCCACGCACGAGGTCGAGTGATGCGATGCGTTCGCGCGTCGGGATGGCGCCTGACCGTGTCGGAGAGGCGTCGTAGGCCGCGAGCTGGGACCGGGCTGCCGCTGTCGTCATGGCCTGCTCTCCGAACGGGACCGCCAACGATGGTACAGCGCCTGGCGGCGCACAATGCCTCAGGCGGCCGTCGGCGGCGCGAGCAGCGCGTCGACGGCGTCGTAACCCGACGGCAGCGCGATCCCGGCCGTCGTAGCGCCCGCATTCAAAACCGCCTGCACCGAGCGCGGGCTGCGGCGATCGGTCCAGTAGGAATCCACGCACGCTTTGACCGCGAGCATCAGTGGCGTGCGTCCCTGTGCGTCACGGGTACTCACATCCGCGCCGCGTGATATGAGCAGTTCGACCGTCCCGTGCGCCGCGCGCCACGCCGCGACGTGCAGCGCGGTGCTCTCCGCGGCGATGCCGAAATACGGATCGCCGCCGTAGCGCGCGTCAATCGGCACGCCGAGATCGTTGAGCAGCGCTACGCCGGCGCTGTTGTCATTGCCCGCGAACTCGGCCAGCAGCGTGCCGCCATTGGCGAGGAGCTCTCCCAGGAATACCGGTTCCGCGCCGGCGATGGCGTGCGCGCCGGAGGCGTCACCCCGTGCGCACGCCGCGATCAGTCGGTCGGCGCCGCGAAGGTCGAGCGGAATGCCGCGACGCTCGATCGACGCGAGCACGTCCGCGCGGCCACGATGCGCCGCGAACGCCGTGCTCGACATCCCCGCTCGAAACGCGCCACCGTGACGCAGATCCCGAGCGATGACGCGGGGGTCGGCGCCACGATCCAGGAGAAGGTCGATGATGGCCAGCCGGTTGTCGCTCGCGACCGCGTTATGCAGCGCCGTCTTGCCAAAGTGCGACAGGCGATTGGGATCGGCACCGTGGTCGAGCAGCAGCTGCACCCCCTCGAGATCGTGCCAGTCCGTCTTGCGCAGCAGCATCATGTTGAGGCTCTCCTCGTTCAGCTTGCCGCTGTCGAGGAGCACGCGCACGGCGTCGTTCTCCCAGGTTTCCGGAGCGTGGTACGGGACCTCTCCGTCGTTCGGATCGGCACCGCGCTCGAGGAGGAGCCGCGTCACGGCCGCGTGGTGCGCCACACCCGCCGCGCCGTAGAGCACACTCTCGCGCTCGGGCAGCGGGCGATGACTCTCGTCGAAGAAGCCTGTGTTGGGATCGGCGCCCGCATCGAGCAGTGCCGTCGCGGCGCGGACGAACGCATCGGAACGGGTGCGGTCCTGCTGCAGGTAGACCGAGAAGCAGAGGTGCGTGAGCGCATCGATGTTCCGGGGACCACTCTTCGTCGTAGCGCTGGCCGGATCGGCGGCGAGAAAGCGACGAACGGCGGCATCGTCGCCGACCATCGCAGCAGTGTGGATGTCGCTGGTTGCGATCTCGGGATATGCGTTCAGTATCGCGTTGGCGCGGTCGAGCGACGCGTGCCAGAACGCGGCCTCGAGGAACTCGTCGCGCGGCGTGGCGGCCATCCACATCGGCAGGCGATCAGGACTTAGCGCTTGCCCGGAGCCGTTCTAATCGCTTGCGCACCTCGACGACCTTTGGCTGGAGCTCCGGGTCGGCGTCTTTCCAAAGCGCTACGAATTTGCCGTAGTACTGCTGCGCATTTGCGAGGTCTCCCCTCGCCTCGTACAGCTCACCCAGCCGCTTATAGACGCCGGCTAGATACTGCGGGTCCAACGCACCTTGGTTCAAGCGGCCGAGAATCGGCGTCTGCAGGTAACGAGTAAAGATCGCGATCGCCGAGTCACTGTGGTCGGCGAGATCGTAAGCGTGCGCCAGATTCGGAAGCGCGCAGATCGTACATCCGCCGACATCGGCCAATCGGAAGTATTTGATCGCGTCGGCGTAGCGGCGTTCCGCAACCGCGATCTGGCCACGCATCGTCTGTCGGGTCGTTTCGTCGCCGAACGTCGTCACGGTATCGCGCGTGCGGTCGAATGCGGCGGCAAACGTCTTCGCGCGCTCCGGGCGCCCGGCGAGGGAGTAGATCGCAACGAGTCGAGGGTAGTTCCGGTCGGCGATAGACAACGACTCGAGCGGATGAGCGGCAAGCGCGGCATCGGCCAATCGGAGTGCGCGTGCGCTGTCGCCGCGAAACCAGATCTCATAAAATGCGGAATCGAGTGATGCGTTGAGCACTGCCTGACGCGCCCCACGCGCCTGTTGGGCCATCGAACCTTCGGCCTGCCACTTCGCCGCCTCGGCCAATCGGCCGTGCACGCGCGCGAGGTTCGCCAAGAAGAACGATGCACTGGCCCTGACCGGCAGGTCTCCCGCGCGCCGCCGCAGCACGTCCCGGATGACGGCAATCGCGGAGTCCTCGTTTCCGGTAACCGCTGCGAACGTCGCGCGCTGGAGCGCGACCGCGGGATTGTTCGGAAAGCGCTGCGCGGCGGCGGCAAGCGTCTGCTCAGCTTCGGAGCGCTTCCCGAGCCGAAATTCCACGGCAACGAGGTTCGTGAACTCCTGCGCGGCTGGTGACGGGAGGGCGACCGCACGTCGGAATACACCCTCCGCCTTTGTGAAGTCGCGCTCGAACATGTAGTTCAACCCCACGTTGTTGAGCGCCGTACCGTTGTCCGGCTGCAGATCCAGCAGCGCCTCGTATGCCTCGGTCGCTTTCGCCACGTCGGCGTGCGGACCGCGGTCGAAATACGCCGCGACCGTGAGATATCGCTCGGCATCGCTCAACCGGTCGCGGTGCTGGTACGCTTTCTCGAGCAGCGACATGGCGCGCGATGCTTGACCCGGCGTATTGGAAACCTCCATCGCGTACTTGCGGTACGCCATGGCGAAGTTGCTGTCGAGTGCGATCGCCTCGTCCAGCAATGTCGTTCCCTTCGGAATGTCGCCCTCCACCTCCATGGCGTGCACCGCCTGGACGTACTTTCGAAGGGCCTCCAGCGATGGCGTGGTGACCTGCTCGAGTGGCTTGGCTGCCTGCACGCTGCGCAACGACTCGCCGATCTTCGCGCGCATCTCCTTCGTCAGGCGGTCGATGGCGGGCAGGATCTCCGCTTCCGCGCCGGCCATCGTGGCGAATGACGCCAGGGGCTCACCCGTCTGGGTGCTCACCAGCCGAACAGCGATCTGATAGCGGCCACCCAGGGCGATGATGTCTCCGTCCACGATCGCCTTGAGTCCCTCGCGCGTGCCGATCTCCCGCGCGAGGGGCAGATCGACGCGCGTGATCGTGGGCCGCTGCATGCGCCGCAGCACGTCTCGCACCGCCGCAGCTTGCATGACGTTGATGCTCTGCGACTGGGCGAGACTCGTTCGGAACGCTTCCGTGACAACCGTGCCTAACGACGTGTCGCTGCTCGGGCCGGCGAAGTCGGCCACCAGCAAACGCTCGTTCGGCTGCAAGGTGCCCGCGGCGAACAACGATCCTGCCGGCCCGATGCCGAGCGCACGCAACAGCATGTAGAGTCCGACAGCGAGCGCGAACAGGGCGACCGCGGCAACGCCACCGTATGCGGCGCGCCGCCAGCTCAGGTGCGGGCTCGCCCTGACCGCCAGAGTGGCCATCGTTCCGCGTGCCGCGAACGACGGCGTGCCTCCAGGCGTGTAGGTCGGCGTTGCCGTGGCCACGCGGCGCGCCACCCGATGCGCGTAGGCCGTGAACGCGATGACGGGTGCGCCGAGCGCCATCACGGTCAGCGCACCCGGGAAAACCCAGTCAGGCAACCCGATGACTACCGTCGCCGCCTTGGCGACAAACGCCACCAACAGCAGCGCGACGATGTAAAGCGCGAGGGCTCCGCGAAGCGTTCCGCGCCCGCCGATGAGAATGGCGGGCATCGCCGGATTCGTCCCGGGGCTGGTGACGCTATCGAGCACCCGGAGGAGGTCGGCGGCGCTTTGCGGGCGCCGAGCTGCATCCTTTTCCAGGCACGACATGACGAGAGCGGCGAGCGGTCGCGGCACGTCGGGACGCAGTTCCGTTACGGGGCGCGGCGCCTCGCCCATCTGCATCGCCAGCAGCTTCTGTGGCGCACTCGCCACGAAGGGAGGACGACCGGCGAGCAGCTCGTACGCCATGGCGCCAAACGAGTAGATATCGGCCCGATGATCGGTCGCCGGATCAGCCGCGGCCTGCTCCGGCGCCATGTAGGCTGGAGTGCCGAGCGAGGTGCCGATCTGCGTGAGCGTCGGTGTGTGCCCCTCCGTCCGTGACGCGCTCAGGGCCTTGGCGATGCCGAAGTCGGTCACGACGGCCGAGCCGCCGGCGAGGAGCACGTTGTCGGGCTTGATGTCGCGGTGCACGACGCCATGCTCGTGCGCGTAGGCCAGCGCCTTGGCGACGTCGCGCAGCACGCTCACGGCTTCGGCGATCGGGAGCGCGCCGGTGCGGGCCAGTCGCGCGCGCAGCGATTCGCCCTCGACGAATGGCATCGTGTAATAGGGCACGCCGCTCATCTCGCCGGTGGACAGCACTGGAACGATGTGCGCCTGCTGCAGGCGAGCGGCGAGCTGGATCTCGCGCCGGAAGCGCTCGAGGTTCACTCCCGCGACGAGCTCCGGTGGCAGCACCTTGATGACGACCTTGCGGCCGAGCGCTACCTCTTCAGCCGCGAAGACGCGACTCATGCCGCCCCCGCCGAGCTCGCGCTCGAGCGAATAGGCGGAGCCGATGGCGGTTTGGAGTTGCGCGCGCAGATCCAAGAGAGCGTCCGATGGCGGCGAGGGCGTGGCCAAATTAATGTGGGGACCACATTACGCCAGATTGAGCGGACGGTGGGCCATCATCGGCTCGATTCCAGAGGCGAAGTGCCGCATATTATGCGGCCATATGCCCTTTGCGCTCGAGGCGGTATTCACAGCGAAAGCCGACGACG
>CAZICQ010000038.1:0-30313 GCA_964537775.1 uncultured Gemmatimonadaceae bacterium
ACTTGGTGTTCGCGAACTTCGGGATCGCGATCGCGGCCAGAATGCCGATGATGACCACCACGATCAACAGCTCGATGAGCGTAAAGCCCTTGCGATTGCGAATCATGTGAATCTCCGAAAAGACGGTGGAAGGAGGGAGGGCAGCGAGAGAATGGGAAAGCAACGGATGGACCAGAATCGGCCTGAGCAGCTATCTACTTGCCGTACAATTGCTTATGGTACCCAAATCGACTCCCGCCAGGTGGCGCTCGTCGGGTGTTTTGCAGCAATCATGGCACTTTGCCAGCTTGGCGGACAACTGCGTTGGTAAGGGAATCCGGGGGCGGCCCATGCCGGCCGGTGTTGCGAATGGCGGAATCAGCGGAGGCGAGGATCCCTTTGGCGTCCTTGTACTTACTGGTCCCCTCGCTCAGCCCGTAATAAGCCTCCCGTTTTGCGTCATCGAAGTGCTGCGTGACCAGCAGGCACCAAGCGTAGGCAACGTGCCCTTCGTGAAACTTGTTCGAGACTTCGTAGGACCACTTGTAGAGCGGCAGTGCGAAGGGACACATACCGGCAAGCCGGTACTGCTCTGCAAGGTTGAACGACATGAAGGGATCATAGGGGAACAGGTGCAGCGCTCGGCGGTAAGCGACTTCTCCCTCGCGCTTCCGTTTCTTTTGGAACAGCCAGGCACCGAGCATGTAGTGGGCTCGATACATGAGCGGTGAGTCCTTCACTGCCTGTCTGAACAACCGGTCATTGTCATGCCATACCGTCGTTCGGTCGAAGCTGCGCCACGCGCCGAGGCCGAGCAGGCATGCAAGTGTGCCCGCAGCCGCCATTTTCGCGGATTGGCGCGCGAGGCGTTGCTGGACCCATGGCACGGCCATACCAACGAGCAGCATCGCCCCCACACTGGGCAGAAAGAGCGTTCGCTCCGCCAGGATAATTCCAGCCGGCAGAATGAAATTGCTCGATGGCAGGAGGATGATTACGACCCACGCGATGGCGAAGGTGATGCGCGGCTGTCGTTTCCAGGACGCCACAGCGATACCCAGCACACCGAGAAGCAGCAGCAGACCAGGGAGCTGCGACAGCTCCGGTCCCTGTGCAATGTCTATGTATGGAGGCGCGTATTCCGACGATAGATGGGCCGGCCACAGCAGCAGACGAAGCCACTGGGGTACAACGCCGAGCATCGTCAACACGCGATTGGCATACGACAGATTCAATGTCTCGAAAACAATGAACGGCTTGAAGCCCGCGAGATCGTCGACGAGTACTCGCGATCGCACAAACAAGTAGGCGAGGCCGAGCATCGCGAGAAGCAACCAGAATGGACGCAGCGAGACGAAAAGGCGGCGCCCGAGAGGGCGTTCGTCAGGGACTACGGTCGCTTCGGTGGCGACGAGGACAGCGGGTAGAACGATTGCGTGCTCCTTGAACAGACATCCGGCGACATAGAGCAATCCGATGGAGCACATCGTGCTCGGGCGCAGCTCTCCGCCACGCCTGGCACGGATGTAAATCGCGACAGCCAGTATGACTGTCAACGCGACGCTCAGTTCCTCCTGACCGACGACGTTCGCTACCGATTCCACATGCACGGGGTGCACGGCAAACAGCGCCGCCGCGACCCACGCACCCGCTTCGGGCATGAGCATCGAGGCAAGCCAAAACACGGCTAAGGTGGTGGCGCAGTAGAGCACGATGTTAACAGCATGGAACAGCCACGGCGCTCCGCGCCCGGCGAACCACTCGAGCGCGAACAGCAGTGTGCTCAGTGGCCGATAACCGTCTCCACCCCAATCCTCGGGCCAGTAGCTGCTTGAGAAGATCCGCCACCAGCCGTGCAGCGAGCGCACATGCGCGTTGAGGAGGATGATGTACCGATCATCGTAGGTGAAGTCGTTCAGAATACCGTTCGCCGATGCGGCGAGCGTCAGGGCCACGAGCGATCCGGCGACCAACCACCAGCGACGACGACTCATTTGAAGAAGTTGTATTTGGTGATGTGCCAAAATGCGGCAATGCCATCCCTCCAATTGATTTTCTTGCCCTCGGCGTACGTTCGCCCGGCATAACTGATCTGTACTTCGTAAATGCGTGCCTGTCGCCGGGCGAGACGCGCCGTGACTTCCGGCTCGAAGCCAAAACGATTGGCGGTGAGATGCGGCAGGAGCGAACGCGCCACATCGCCGCGGATGGCCTTGTAGCACGTTTCCATATCCGTGAGGTTCAGGTTCGTGAGCATATTCGAGTACGTCGTCAGCAAACGATTCCCCACGGAATGCCAGAAGTAGAGCACACGATGCGGTCCGCCAAGGAAGCGACTGCCGAAGCATGCGTCAGCGCGACCGTCGATGATCGGCTCCAGCAGCACTGGCCAATCCTGCGGGTCGTACTCGAGGTCCGCGTCCTGCACCAGAACGACGTCTCCGGTGCTCAATGATAGCGCCTTGCGTATGGCAGCACCCTTGCCCCGATTCACGGGCTGGCGGTACAACTTGCTGATCCTGCCATCGGTCTCGAGGCGTTCGAGAATCTCGCCAGTGCCATCGGTCGAGCAGTCGTCAACAACGATGATCTCCTTGCGCAGCGGCGTCGCGTGCACCTCGTCAAGAATGGTTTCGACCGTATCACGTTCGTTGTATACCGGTATGAGGACGGAGAGCACCGCCGTCCTGGCATCCAGCGGCGTACGATGACGCAGCACGGCTCCGTGAGAGGCCGGACGATCCAGCGTCGCGGTCACGCCTCCACTCCGTAGCGCGACAGTTTGCGGTAGAGCGTCGACGGGTCGATGCCGAGGATCTCCGCGGCGCGTGATTTGTTGCCGCTTTCGCTCTGCAGCACCCACATGATGTACGCGCGTTCGACCGCCTCGAGCGTTGGATTCGGCGGTGTGCGATTCGAGACGAGCGGTTCCGCTTTCCGCTGGGTGACACGTTCCGGCAACGCCGACGGAAGAATCTCGTCGTTGGGGGTCAGGATTGCCGCGCGCTCGAGAGCGTTCTCCAGCTCGCGAACATTGCCCGGCCACACGTACTCTTGAAGTGCCACCAGCGTATCCGGGTGCAGCTGCTTCAGCCGCTCGCCGCGCAGCTCGGAAATGCGGTGCAGGAAATAGTCGGTGAGCAGCGGAATGTCATCCGCGCGTTGTCGCAGCGGCGGCAGATGAAGCGCGATGACGTTCAACCGGTAGTAAAGATCGCTGCGGAAACCGCCGGCTTTGATCTCCTCCTCGAGATCACGATTCGTGGCAGCAACAAGACGCGTGTCGATCGGAATGGCCTCCGTCGCGCCAACAGGGATGACTTCGCGGTGCTGCAGCACCCTGAGCAGCTTCACCTGCGTCGCCGGTGTGGTTTCGCCGATTTCGTCCAGAAAGAACGTTCCCTTGGCTGCGGCGGTGAACAGGCCACTTTTGTCTTTCACTGCGCCGGTGAAGGATCCTTTCACGTGACCAAACAACTCGCTCTCGAGCAGGCTCTCCGGCAACGCGCCGCAGTTGATGGAGAGAAATGCCCCCGCACTGCGGTTTGAGAGCTCGTGGATGTAGCGGGCTATGACTTCTTTACCCGTGCCGGATTCTCCCTGGATCAGCACAGTCGATTCGGTTGGGGCCACAGTCTCGGCCAGGCGGAGAATCTCGAGCCAGCTCTTACTGTTGCCGATCGGCCGACTACCCGTGGAGCGCTCGCGCCGCTGGATCTCCTGTTTCAGCGACTTGTTTTCGACGCGCAGCCGGCGATGCTCAGCCGCGCGCCGCAGAATCGCGATCAGCTCATCGATGCGAAACGGCTTCTGGATGTAATAAAAGGCGCCCTCGTTGACCGCCTGCATCGCCGACTGGAGCGTCGCCTGCGCCGTCATGAGAATTACAGGCATATCTGGATCGCTCTGCTTCGCCGCCGCAAGAATCTCGACGCCGGTAACGTTCGGCATGCGAATGTCGGTGAGCACGATATCTGGCGCCATCGACCCGAGAAGCTCCAAACCTTTCCGGCCGCCCTGCGCGGTGTGAGGTGTGAAACCTTCGTTCTTCAACAGGATGTTGAGCGAGTCGAGAATGCCCGATTCGTCGTCGATCACCAGAACGTTGGGCTTGCCGTCGATTCTTTCCATCACGTAGGGCTCCCGTTAGGTGACTGCACCCGAGGAAGAACGACTGTGAAGCGCGTTCCACGTGTGCTGCTGTCGACGAAGACAACGCCGCGGTGCGCTTCGATTGCGCGGTGGACCACAGAAAGCCCGAGGCCACTTCCGCCCGGCTTCGTGGTGAAGAAAGGGTCGAACATTCGGTCGCGGATCTCAGCGGGAATCCCGGAGCCTTCATCCGCGATTCGCACCGCGACCGCGCCACCTGGAAAGTCGATGCCGACGGGAAGGGGCTCAAAAGCGTCCGGCGCCACATCGATACGCACTTCGCCACCCGGCGGACTCGCTTGCACCGCATTGAGCAACAGGTTGAACAGCGCCCGATGCAGCAGGTCCTCATCCGCATCAACCAGGAGGGACGCACCAGGGTAGGCAACACAGTTGACACGCACATCGGTGCGCCGGTCGGGGTGCGACTGGACGAGCCGCATTGCCCCCATCGCGAGCTCGCCGATATCGACAGCTTTGGTACGGGCAACGTGCAGACGCGCGAAATCGAGAAAGTCGGACAGGAGGCGCGAGAGTCGATCTGATTCGCGTAGTACGAGGTCACCCAACGTGCGTTCGTCCTGTGTCGCCTTCGGCATCCGCGCAAGCTGCTCGACCGCGCTGCGGATCGACGCCAGTGGATTTTTTATCTCGTGTGCCAGGGAAGCGCTGAGCTCCGCCACGCCCTCGAGACGCTCTGCTCGCAGACGAAGCGCGTCCATGCGCTTCTGATCCGAAATGTCCTGGAAGATGGCCGTGGCGGTACGATCGGTCGTGGCGCCGTCTCCTTCCGTATACGTGGTCGTGACGCCGACCGGGAACCGCTTCGCGACGGTGGAGACAATGCCTTCAGCTCGCGTGATTCGCGTGCGCTCCCTAACTGAGCGCAACAGTGCAGTTGCGAGTTCGGGAGCTGTGGTACCGATATGCTCGAGTATGGGCTCGCCAAGTCGTTCGAGCAGGTCCAGACCGAGGAGCTGTTCCGCCATCGGGTTTGCGAAGAGGAGACGCCCACCCGAGTCGACGGTCAGCACTCCGCTTCGGATGTTGCGGAGGATCTCCTCGGCCTGCAACCGCGTGTGCTCGAGCTCCGCAACCAGAATGTCCTTTCCAGCCCCCGCCCGTTGGAGCTGAGCGCTCAGGTACGCACTGCCGAGCGCGACGAGGGCGAAGACACCCAACTGCAGCCACACCGAGTACGTTACCGCGCCGCCCAACAGCCAAACTGCATCGGCGAAGTACAGCACGTTTCCGAGAGCGGCGATGAGCAATCCGCCACCGACCGGAAGCAAAAGGGAGCTCGCCGCGATTACGAGGATGTACAGAGCCGCGAAAAGCGACAGGTTCGCCTGGCTTTCGCTCGTCGCATGGACGATGGTGGTGACGAGCAACAGGTCGAACAGGGATTGCAGGTACAAAAAGGTGGTGCCGAGCGGCCGCCGGTAGACTTCCGTATATACTGCCGACATTACCGTTGCGAGTGTCGTGATCGCAAAAGCGACGGACGCCACCGGAAGTGCGCCGCGATCCGTACTGCCAGCGAGCCAAACTGACCAGATCGCCGCTAAAAAGATTGCGCTGGCGACTGACATGCGTGCGATATAGATCCAACGCAACAGGCGGCGCGGATCGAGCATCGCTTTTAGGGTCGGATCGTAAAGGGTCAGCGCCGATCGCACGAAGGTTGTTGCAAAGTGCCAGAATATGGTGAGGCAGAAAACCGTTGCATTCTGCTATCTCTTGACGATCCCCGTCTCTGCTGGTTTCGATTTGACCGCCAACCTGAGGCTGAGCGGCCGCTGAGCATTCGACACCTGTGGCTGCGCTTGGCCGCCTCGCTCTTGCTCCTCGCCATCAACGCCTTTTTCGTGGCGGCGGAGTTCTCGATTGTTGCCGCTCGGCGGGCCCGCGTAGATGAGATGGCAGCATCAGGCAACCGGGGCGCTCGACAGCTGCAGCGCGTTCTTGGACGGTTAGACCGATACATCGCTGTTCTTCAGCTTACCGTTACCGTCACATGCCTCGCGCTTGGCTGGCTTGGTGGAGAAGCCGTCGCCGACCTGGCTGATGTGGTGGTAGTCCGCTTGGGGTACGTGACGCCGAGTCTGGCCGCGCACAATAGCATCGCCGTGATCGTCGCGTTTGTTGTTGTCGCCGCGTTCACGATGATCATTGGCGAGCTTGCCCCAAAGGGCGCTGCGCTCGGCACTCCGGAGCGCGTGGCAACGATGGCCGCGGGGCCGCTGGTACTTCTTGCAACCATCTTCGGTCCCGTATTGTTGGCGTTCGAAGTGGCCGCGCACGCTCTTCTGAGAATCTTCGGCGTACGGCCACGGCACGATGCCGAACGGGTGCACTCCCCCGATGAGTTGAGACTGATGGTGATGCAGTCTCGAGCGCACGGTGCCCTCGACGAGACCGATAGCGCCATGTTGGCCGGCGTTTTCGATTTTCATGTAAAGCGTGCGCGGGACGTCATGCGACCGCGGACAGAGGTGGTGGCGCTGCCTCTCGACGCCTCCGAAGAGGAAGTGTGGAGGACGATGCGGGCGGAGCGCTATTCTCGCTATCCGGTGTATGGTGAGTCCTTGGACGATGTCGTGGGGGTATTGGTGGCGAAGGATCTGTGGCTCCGCGCCGACCATACCGCCTTGCGCCTGGCTCAACTCATTCGCGAGCCGCTGTACGTCCCGGACACACGGCCCGCAGAGCGCGTACTGGATGATCTGCGCCGTAGTCGAGCGCACATGGCCGTCGTGCTTGACGAGTATGGCGGCACGGCGGGTATCATCACCCTGGAGGATCTGGTGGAAGAAGTTATCGGCGACATCAATGACGAATACGATGTCGCTATTCGCACAGCAGTCGAAGCCAATGGCGTGCTGGAGCTGGCGGGATCCCTTTCACTCGTTGATGTGCGAACTGACTATCATCTACCGATACCCGACGGCGACTGGACCACTCTCGGCGGTTACGCCTTCGCGAGAATCGGACGCCTGCCGCGGATCGGTGACAAAGCGAAGTACCCAGGGGGCGAGCTCGAGGTGGTGGCGATGGAGGGGCGACGCGTGGCGGCAGTGCGGGTCATCCGTGCCGATAAGGCCGTCGCCCAGAAGCAGCCGGTGATTGAAAATCATCGAGCAACGCACGGCTGATATCGATTTCGTCAGCAACGATCGATGGCCGAGCGCGACCTCAGAATCAACGCAAACGTGTCCATTCCGCGCTCGGAGCTGCAATACCGTGCTTCACGAGCCGGCGGGGCCGGTGGCCAACATGTGAACACCAGTTCCACTCGTATCGAGCTGCTATGGAACGTGCGCGACTCCACGGCCATCTCTGACGCCGTCCGCGAACAGCTGTGGACCAAACTCGCGAGCCGCCTGGATTCCGAGGGGAGTGTTCGTGTCGTCGCCAGCGACAGGCGCAGCCAACAGCAGAATCGCGCGACAGCCGAGGAGCGACTTGTGAAATTGCTTCGCAAGGCGCTCGCGGTTCGAAAGCCGCGCAGGAGAACCAAGCCGTCACGCGCTGCGAAGGAGCGCCGGCTATGGGAAAAGCGCGTTCGAGCGGAGCGGAAGCAGCAACGCCGTCGCGATTACGGCTAGGGATTGGAGACAAGGTCCTGCTTTAGCCGTCGGATAGCGTCGCGCGCGTGCGCCGCGGCGCGGCTCGTCGGATACCGATCTGCAATCCGTCGCAGCTCCACGAGCGCGCGACCGGGATCCGCGAGAGGTCCGAGGAGCAGGTCCACCAGACGGTTGGACGCATAAATATCTTCGCCGTTGGTTGCCGCGGGTGCCACTTGCACCTCGCGAAAGAGTGTAGCGGCCCGCGCCGGATTTGCGCCAAGCGTCGCATACAACTCCGCGGCACGGAGTCGCGCGTCCACTCTCTCCGGACACGCGCATATCAACGATTCGAAAGACGCGAGGGCTTCAGCCACATGCCCTCGCATCACCAGCGCCTGCTCCTGCGAGAACTGCTCCACGTACGGCGTGCTCGCTCCGCTGACCATGAGGTGATGCCACCCCGTGCCGGCACCGGCACTCAAGCTCAGCGCCAACAGGGCGGCAGCCGCGCCGCCGGTGATGCTGCAATCCAAGACCCAGGCGAGCGCGGGAAAGGTTGCCAATGGAAGCGTGGTGGACGCGGTGCCGAACATGAGCAGACAACCGCCAAAAACCATCGCGCCAAAAATCAAAGCGCGAACTATGTGGGCTGCGTCCGGCCCCTGGCGATCAAAGAGGGTGCGGACGTACTCCGGTGTCTTTCCCTCTGGGACGTTGCTCGGGGATTGCATGACCGTCATGGGGATGGGCCAGTATTACGTTTTTCTTTTCACGGCGAGGCGTGTGGCAACGCACGCGGCTCACGCCCTTTCCCGCGCCCCAACTCTCCGTGCTTGTTCCGAAGTTGGCGACGACGCTCAAGGATTACAACCGTCGGCAGTTTGCGCACGATCTCGCCGCCGGCGTGATAGTTGGCGTCGTGGCCATTCCGCTGGCGATCGCCTTCGCGATAGCCAGCGGTGTCACACCGCAGAAGGGCCTGTACACCGCCATCGTCGCCGGCTTTCTCATTTCAGCCCTCGGCGGCTCGCGCGTCCAGATCGGCGGACCGACGGGCGCTTTCGTGGTGATCGTCTACGGCATCGTCCAGAAGTATGGAATCGAGGGCCTCACCGTCGCGACGATTATGGCAGGCCTCGTTCTGGTCGTCCTCGGCGTGGCACGCCTCGGCGCCGCGATCAAGTTCATACCGCACGCGGTCACGATCGGATTCACGAGCGGCATCGCCGTCATCATCTTCAGCAGCGAGGTAAAAGACTTCCTTGGCCTCCGCATGGGCGCCGTGCCGAGCGAGTTCTTCGACAAGTGGCGCAGCTTTGCCGCTCATCTCGCCTCCACCAATCCCTACGCCATGGCGATTTCGATCGCGACGTTGGCGCTGCTGGTGGTATGGCCGAAGATCAGCCGTCGAATTCCCGCGCCGTTCGTGGCCCTTATCGTCACGACCGTTGTCGTGCAGCTGCTGCATCTGCCGGTGGAGACGATCGGCTCACGCTTTGGCGCGATCGACGCCTCGCTGCCCCATGCAACACTTCCGCACGTGTCGCTAGGCACGATGCGCCTTCTCGCTGGCCCCGCGTTCACCATAGCACTACTGGCCGCCGTGGAATCGCTGCTCTCGGCGGTGGTGGCCGACGGCATGATCGGCGGCAGGCATCGGTCGAATATGGAGCTCGTCGCGCAGGGGATCGCAAATGTCGCCTCGCCGCTATTCGGCGGCATCCCGGCTACCGGTGCGATCGCGCGAACGGCAACGAACGTCAAAAGTGGCGGCCGAACGCCGGTGGCGGGAATGGTTCACGCCGTGACGCTATTGGTGATCACGCTCTTTTTCGGCCGTTGGGCGGCGCTCATTCCGCTGGCAGCGCTCGCGGGCATTCTCGTGGTGGTCGCCTACACGATGAGCGAATGGCGGACGTTCATAGCCGAGCTCCGCGCTCCGCGCAGCGATGTTGCCGTCCTCCTCACGACATTCTTGTTGACCGTAACCGTCGATCTGACAGTGGCGATCGAAGTCGGCATGGTGCTCGCCGCCTTCCTGTTCATGCGGCGAATGGCCGAGGTCACGAACGTGAATGTGCTCTCTCGCGAATTCGGCGAGGACGATGCAACCGATCGCCGTCTGGAGGACCTCATCCCTGCATCTCTGCCCAAAGACGTCGAAGTGTTCGAGATCCAGGGTCCATTCTTCTTTGGTGCTGCGGAAACCTTCAAGGATACCATCGGACGAACTCAGGGCCGGCCGAAGGTCTTGGTGATTCGCATGCGCGATGTGCCAGCGATCGATTCCACGGGCCTGCACGCCATCAAGGAAGTGCTGCGGCGTACGCGCAAGGAGCATGGACTGCTCCTCCTGTCCGAAGTACGATCGCAACCCCTAGCGGCCCTTCGTCGCTCCGGGCTGCTCGAGGCGCTCGGAGAGCACAACGTGTCAGAGACCCTGGACGAGGCGTTATCCAGAGCGCGGCGGCACATCGCCGGCATTCCGGAATACCAGACTCAGGAAATAGCGTAGAATACGACGTAGTGCAGCAGGGTCGCCTTCCTTGGTTCCCAGCTTGCCTCGACCGGGCACGTCCCTTGCCGCCCACCCACTGGGCTGGCCCGCGGATGCACAATTCGCCGCCTGGGAACCAGCTCTACTCTCAGCTGCGGTTCGACCGCGGGGACTACATGACCAGTGTCTTGCGCCGCTGCTCGGCGTTCATTGCATTCTCGCTCGCCGTTCCATCGCTCGCCGGCGCGCAATATTTCGGGCAGAACAAGGTTCAGTACGAGGATTTCAGATGGAAGATCCTGCGGAGCGATCACTTCGACAACTACTTCTATCCCTCGGAATCCCTGAGAGTCGTTGACTTCGCGCGCGCCGCGGAACGCTGGTACACGCGACACTCGGACACCTTTCGTCATGCATTCGACCGCAAGTCTTTGATCTATTACGCCGATCCAGCCGATTTCGCGCAGTCCAATGTGGTGGGCGGTGAGCTTCCCGAAGAGGTCGGCGGCGTCACGGAGGGACTCCGCGAACGCGTGATCGTCCGCTTCGACGGCATCAACAAGGACGACGATCACGTGGTCGGCCACGAGTTGGTGCACGTATTCCAGTACAACATCGCCGAGGCAGCACCAGGAGGAGGACTCGCACGGCTGAACGCCTTACCCGGATGGCTCATCGAAGGCATGGCTGAGTATTTCTCACTTGGCCGCGAGGACGAGTTGACGGCGATGTGGATGCGCGACGCCGTGATGCGCGACAAGTTCCCGACGGTCAAGCAGCTAACCACCGATCCTCGCTTCTTCCCATATCGCTACGGTCAGGCACTCTGGGCATACATTGGTGGTCGTTGGGGAGACCGCTCCATCATTGACGTCTACCGTAACTCGCTGCGCATTGGTTGGGATCAGGCTCTCCTGCGCGTGCTCGGTGAGAACAGCGACTCGTTATCTAAGGATTGGGCTGCGGCAAACAAGGCGCTGTACCTCCCAGCCGCGCGTGCCCGGCAGAACCCAGATTCAGTGGGCCAGGAGCTCATCGGCATTCGCGCGAAATCGCCCGATCAGAACGTGTCGCCGGAGCTCAGTCCGGACGGCAACTTCGTCGCGTTCTACAGCACTCGAAACCTGTTCACGATCGATCTGTTCATCGCTGACGCCCATACAGGCAAAATCGTGAAGCGGCTGGCTGGTCCGGAGAGCGATCCACATTTCGACGCGATAAGCTGGGTCAGTTCGTCCGGTGCCTGGTCGCCCGACGCAAGTCGCTTCGCCTTCATCGTCTACGCGAATGGCAATAATGAGATCTGGATCCTCGATACACATCGGGGCTCTACCGATCGCAAGCTGAAGCTCGGCGACGTCGGTGCGGTGTCCGCGATCGCCTGGTCACCGGACGGGAAGACCCTTGCCTTCTCAGGGCAGAAGGGGGGCCTCAGCGATCTCTATTTACTGGATCTAGCGACAGGAGCCATCAAGCAGCTCACCAACGATCGCTATGCCGACATTCAGCCATCCTGGTCGCCGGATGGCAAGACATTGGCGTTCGCAACGGATCGCGGTGCGGGCACGGACTTCAATGTCATGAAGTTCTCGGAGCTCGTTCTCGCGACGATCAACGTCGAGACGGGCCAGATCACGACCTACGCGCCGTTCAATCACGGCAAACATATCAACCCGCAGTTCTCGCCTGATGGCAAGGATCTCTACTTCATTGGAGATCCCGACGGCATCAGCGACATCTTCCGACTGAATCTCGCGAGCGGTGAGGTGTTCCGCCTGACGCACGTCGCCACCGGGGTGAGCGGCATCACCGAATACTCACCCGCCTTGAGCGTCGCGCAGCAGAGCGGTCGCATCGCGTTCACCGTGTTCCAGGCGCAGGGCTTCTCCGTACACGCACTCGAGCCAGCCGACACGCGTGGCACGCCGGTAGACCCGCATGCCGTCGTGGCGGATGTAGATGTACTGCCTCCGGGAGCAGTAACGAACAGTCTGGTCACTGCATACCTGAACGATCCCGTGACCGGATTGCCGAGCGGCAGGAACTTCGACGTCGTGCCGTATCACGCGAGCTTTTCGCTCGATGCGTTGGGACAACCGAGCGTTGGCGTCGCTTCCGGCCCATTTGGCACGGGTGTGGCAGGCGGTGTATCCGCTTTCTTCGGTGACCAGCTGAGCGATCAACAGATCGCGACGGTCATTCAGGCGAATGGCACCGTAAAGGACATCGGCGGCGAGGTGGCGTACTATAACCTCAAACACCGATGGAATTACGGCGCCTCGATCATGCACATCCCGTATCTCACCGGCGGGATCTTCTACGACACGGCGCATACGGCTTGTGGTCAGTCCTGCTATAGCGTCAATCAGGTCCTTGAGCGCATCTACGTGGATCAGGCGGCGCTGATCACACAATACCCGTTCTCGAGCACGCGTCGGCTGGAGTTGAGCCTCGCTTTCACGCGCCTAGGCTATGGTATCGAGACGCAGTCGCTGGACGTGGACGCGTTCGGGAACGTCATCGATCACTCACAGCAGAACCTCCCCGCGCCACCTGCGTTGTACTACGCGGAACCGAGCATCGCCTACGTTGGGGATAATTCGATCGGCGCATTCACGGGGCCAATTGCGGGTCAACGCTTTCGCTTCCAAGCGTCACCCACAGTTGGGACGCTCAACTATACGACGCTTCTCGGCGACTATCGGCGGTATTTCTTCGCTAGACCATTCACGTTTGCTGTGCGCGGCCTGCATTACGGCCGCTACGGTAGTGGCGCTGAAACTGGCCGGCTGTCGCCGCTGTACTTGGGCGAGGAGACGCTGGTACGGGGCTACGGGTGGGGTTCGATCACGCCGGACGAGTGCGTGAGCAGCAACCAAACGAGCTGTCCGGTGCTCGACCGCATGTTCGGCTCGCGCTTGATCGTTGCGAACGCGGAGTTCCGCATTCCGCTGTTCGGCACGTCACAGTGGGGGCTGCTCAACTTTCCTTTTCTGCCGACAGACATCGCGCCGTTCATCGATGCCGGAATCGCGTACACGGGCTATCAATCGCCCGACTGGCGCTTCACGACGCATTCGAACGACGCGACCAGCTGCAATCAGCCGGCGCAGCAGCAGAATGGAAATATTTTCACCGTGGTTCAGGTCCAGTGCGCGGATCGCATCCCGGTGTTCAGTACCGGGTTGTCGGCTCGCATCAATTTTTTGGGATATATGATCTTTGAAGCCTACATCGCGCATCCATACCAGCGACCGAACAAGAACTGGGTGACGGGATTCCAACTGGCGCCTGCCTGGTAGGAGAACGCACCGAGGCGGCGACTGCGACGCATCTTGACGCCAGCCGCCGCGTCGCTTGTCGCCTCAGTAAAGGACGCGGTATACTTCGGCGTTCCGCAGCACGGCACGCACATAGTCGCGTGTCTCGGCGAAGGGGATGCGCTCGGTGTACAGCTCGGGATCACTCGCGCCACCCTTCGCCGCCCACCGCGCGGCACGCGACGCACCGGCGTTGTACGCGGCGAGCACGATCGCCGGTATCCGGAATTGCTGGACGGATGCGGCCAGATGCGCGGTGCCCAACTCTATGTTCGCGTCGGGATCGAACAGCAGCGCCGGATCCCAAACAGGAAATCCCAGGTTTCGCGCGACCTGCTGCCCCACTGCTGGCAGGAGTTGCATCAACCCGCACGCGCCGGCGACCGATACCGCTCGAGGGTTGAAGCTCGATTCCTGACGAATTATACCGGCAACGAGAGCAGGGTCGAGCCCGTGACGTGCGGCGGCAGAGCGCAACTCGTCCGAATGCAGAGTCGGGTAGGCGAGGCGATAAACGCTGGCATCGTGCGGTGCGCCACGCTCGAGTGCTTGCGATGCTAATCTTTCCGCTCGCCAAATCTCCGCATGATCGCGAAATGCAGCCGCCGTCGCGAGCATGCGAGTTACAGAGCTATCCGCATCCCGCTCGAGCGCCTCCACCTCGAAGCGGGCTTCCGTATCCATGCCAAGCTCCTCGAGCAACGCCACGCGTCGCATTGCCGCGTCGATAGCCAGCACACGCGGAAGGACATCGGCGCCGGCTAAGGGTGGGGCCCACGGCCGCTCACGGAGTCGCACTGCGGCGGCGTCCGCGTAGTACGAGAGCGAGTCCCGGCGCACCACAGCTGCCCACCGCTCGCGAGCACCCGTGTTGTCGCCCATCGCCGCGCGTGCGCGACCGCTCCAGTATTGCGCGGCAACGGCTTCGCTCGACTTGGGATACAGCAGCGCGACGGAATCCAGTTCCATTGCGGACTCGCGGTACTGCCCCAGAACGTAAGCGATGATCGCAGCTTGGAAGCGGGCGTTGGCAGCCCTGCCGCTGTTGGGATACGAAGACGCGAGCTGGCGGAGCATGGTGCGAGCGTTTGCATCGCCGCCCTCGTCTGTCGCCAGGTCGGCCAACAGGTACAGCGCCGCCGGTGCGGCGGTACTGTCACCGGCAAAGCGACTGGCCACGGCGGTCAGCTCCGCGCGCGCGCGCGCCACGTTGCCACCAGACAGCAGGGCACGCGCGCGTTGATACGCCGCTTGACCCGCCAGCGGGGATGCTACATCAACGGCATTGAATTGCGTCATCGCGTCCTGATACTTCCCTGCGCGAGCGAGTAGCTCGCCGTACTTGAGCAGGTCCGAGGCGTCACCGGCGCCGCCCGCGCGAGCGCGTGCATAGGCTGCAAGCGCCCGAGCAAGCGGCCCGGAGACGGCGGAACTGCGGGCGACTAGCAGTTCCTCGTCTGGTGAAAGAGGGGCGAAATACTTGTCCAACAGCTCCACAGCGAGCTTGCTGTCCGCCATACCGCTCTTGCTGTGCAGCAGCGAGAGGAGTTCGGCACGCAGCTGCGCGCGCTGCGCTGGATCGCTAGGCAGCGACAGTCGCAGCCGCATCGCGGGAATTGGCGCACCAAGCGCCGCATATCGCGATGCTGCATCTGCGAGATCGCCCGCCCTCTCGAGCGCTTGCGCCTCTGTCCACGGAATCCTGGCTTTGGCGGCAGCCGTTCTGATCGTCCTATATGTCTCGGCCCGGCGCGCAGAGTCGGCGTCGACACCGGCAGCTCGAAGCAGCAACCATTCCCGTGCTCCCGTCAATGCGGTCGACGCACGACTATACATCACGCGCGCGCTGTCGCGCGCATTCGCACGGTCAAGAGCACGAGCGAGCAATACCTCTCGGACAGCGCGCGCGTGTGGATCGATGGCACGTTGCACTGCGATTTCCGCGTGCACGAGAGCGAGCGTGTCCTCGTTGCGCTCGAGTGCTGCGCGCGCGAGCAGCTCGCGCGCTTCTCCGTTGAAGCGACTGTCGACCCACGGCTCGTGCGATAGCAGCCCCTCGACCTCGCTCCACCCTTGCCATCCCGCGGCCGCACGGGCCGCCATCAGCACGGTTGCTGGATCACGGCGCGCAGAGTCGCGCAAGGCCGGCGCCAGTAGCTCGAAGGCGCGCCACGGATGCCCTGACTTGATCGCGTTGCTTGCGAGACGCAGCGTCGAGTCGGCCGCGATTGCCACCGGCAGAGTGGTATCCTGTACCTTCGCCACCTCGCCCGATGCACTCGATTTTGACGCCGGCCCGCACCCCCATGGGCCCGCAACGACCACACAGAGCGATACTGATCTTCGCAACATCATGACTGCCGCAACTGTCATGTTCCGTACCAGTTAGCCAATCGAAGAGTGGCGCGAACTCCGGCACAGCGCGACCCGTAACAGTGTATCTTGACCGGCGGTTAAGCCGTTCCCGGCTGGGCTTTTCGCGCTTGTACCAGACCGAAGTTATTGGCAGGAACGTCAGCGCTTCGCGCGATCGTGCAGCGGACGAAGCACGGAGCCGGGATAGACTACTGCGTTAGGTTGCGAGTTGCGCCGCTTGTGTCCTGACTTGGTGGTGTACATCCCCAGCGATAGGCTTGTCGTATGGTCGTAAGGCGGCGCGGAGCACCTCAACGCAGTGGCGCAGCACGCGGTCGCCAGTCGCGTGGCCGTAGTGGTCGTTGATCGCCTTGAGGTCATCGACGTCCGCGAGGACGACCGTTCCGCATGTGGCGCGTGCCATATCGAGCCACGCCCTCGGCGAAGGCCCGACGAGTGAGCGAGTCAGTGAGCGAATCGTAGAATGCCACCCGACGCATGCGATCATGCGCGACCCGCAACTCGGCACGCGCATCCGCGGCCACTCGTTTGGCAGCCTCTATCAGCATCAGGACCATGCCGTATCCCAGGAACAGAGCGCGATGATCAGGACACAACGAAACGACGGCAGCCCGCGGTGTTTCGCCGCGGGCTGCCGCCTTGTGCGTAAAGGATACCGAGGAGTGGTCGCGCCCCACCCGCGCCCGAGCCTCCCCGGTTAGGGAATGGTCTTATCGACCACCCTAGTTGTTTTCGGCTCTATCTCCGTCGTGACGGCGACCAGCGCTGCCGCGCCGCCGACCCTGAGCCAGCCTCTGCTGGAATCGTGCCACGTTGTCATCGAACTGCTTCTGGTGCTCGGGGGTCAAGGCGGTGCGAAGTTCACCGCGAGCTTCATCGATCAGCTTATGCGCTTGGTCGCGCTGCCCCTTTGTCTTGATCCAGACCTCCCGTGCAGCGGCCCTATGCTGCGGCGCCTGCGCCGCGACGAGAGGTGCAGCAGCGGCGAGAAAAGCGAATCCAAGGGCCAACGAAGAAATGTGACGCATGATACCTCCATCAAACCGACTCGTACTACTGGCGCGCACTTCGCGCCAGATACTGTATGGGTCGAAGGTCCGCCCGCGGGCGTTAACGCCAGTCGCGCCGCCTAGCGGCCACCCACGAACGCAACAGCGCTAATCTCAACGAGAATGCCGCGGAGGTTGGCGCCCACCGTCGTGCGCGACGGGTACGGTGGCGTCAAGATACGCTTGTATAGTTCGTTGAACTTCGGCCAATCCTCGACGTTCGCCAGGTAGATGGTCATGGACACGACGTCGGACAGCTCGGCGCCTGCGGCGGAAAGCGCCGCACCCAGGTTCTCCAACGTCTTACGCACCTGCGCATCGAGATCGGCGCCGGCCAACTCTCCCGTGTGGAGATCTCGTGGTACCTGACCGGAGACAAATACGAAATCGCCGGCGCGAACCGCTGGAGAATACGCGCCGACAGGCGCAGGTATGTCGTCAGGAAGCCTCACCGATTGCCACCGCCGCTCCGCCAATGTCATAAGCGCGTACCCGTCGTTATGGTGGTGTCGTACACTCGTGCCGGAAATTACGAACTCTAAGGCTCTTCCGACCGCCGCACACCAGTTACCTATGCCGCATTGCATCGATGAGCTGGAGACGCCCACCGCGATTGTGGATCTCGACCGTATGAGTCGCAACCTCGATCGCGCCGCGACGTACGCGAAGCAACACCACCTCGCGCTTCGACCGCACATCAAGACACACAAGTCACCATTTCTTGCACGTGAACAGGTCAAACGTGGTGCGATCGGGCTTACCTGCGCGACGCCGCACGAGGCGGTGCTCATGAGCGGCACGACTGACGATCTACTCGTCGCATACCCGCCGGTCGGTGACGCGCGGTTGCGCCATTTGATGAAGGTACCGAAGGAGGCCAAGCTCACCGTGGCGTTGGACTCCTTCGCTGCGCTGGAAGCGTTGACCACGGCTGCACGTGCCGCAACGCGCGACGTGCACGTGCTTGTGGAGCTCGATCTCGGGATGCATCGTGTCGGTACAGCGAACGTCGACGATGCCGTCGCGCTGGTGCAGGGCGTACGAGCGCGACCGCCGCTCCGGTATGCCGGTATTGCCTTTTACCCCGGTCACGTGCGTGAGTCAGTCGACCGACAGGACGAGCAGCTTGCCGCGCTTCGAGCCGGGATCCGACAGGCGCTGGAGGCGCTTGATGCCGCGGGTGTCGCGCCCGACGTCGTGAGCGGCGGCTCTACGCCGACCATGTGGCGAACGCACGAGCTACCAGGAGTCACCGAGTTTCGTCCTGGCACGTACATCTTCAACGATCGCACGACGGCCGCCATCGGTGCTTGTGCGTGGGAGGATTGTGCGCTCACGGTGCTGGCCACGGTCGTCAGCACCGCCGTTCCGGGTCAGGCCGTGATCGATGCCGGGTCCAAAGCACTCGGCCGGGAGCCGCTCCGTGCAGACGAGAGCGGCGGTGGGTTCGGCCAACTGGTGGAGCATCCGGACGTGCTCGTGAAAAGCATGTCGGAGGAGCACGGCATCCTGGATCTCCGGCCATCGGCGTGGCAGCCTCGCATTGGTGAGCGCGTGCGGGTGATTCCGAACCACGTGTGCATCGTCGTCCATCTGAACGATGTCGTGTACGGAACACGCGGGGACCTGGTCGAGAGGAGCTGGCCGGTTGCCGCGCGCGGTCGCGGCTATCCGTCAGTGTCGTGAGCAACGCGCATGTCCGATGTTCGCGCTGCATGCGCTACATCGAACGCTAGCTCAGATGGGGGCAGCTTCCGCTGCGGCGAAGCGTTCGTCCACCCGGTGCACCGCCGCCGCGGCCCGTTCGGCCGCCGGCGCGCTCTCGGCCGCAGCGTGCTCGAGATTGTCTTCGCCGAAAATAAGCGCTGAGCTGATCGGCAAAGCACTGTGCGGCACCACGCCGCTGATCGGAGTCTCGAGCTTGGCCAGCTGCGCGGCACGGAGCGCACCGGGGCTCATGAACAGGTAACAACCATCGCGGGTCGACCGTGTACTGCGAGGTGGTACGTAGAACCACACCACCGACGTTCCCGCCATGTCCGCGGTACGCGCAAATCGCGGAATGACGTGTGGTACCAGCCGATGGCAAAACTCGACCGCCGCCGCTACCTCATCGAAATACACCGCGAGGTACTGACCGACCACTCGCTCCATGACCAACTCCACCGCCGGAGGGCACAGCCCACACTACGTTGAGATTAATTGAGTTTCCGGCGCCCCACGATAGGGCGAGCCGTGGCCGCGCTTCCGTGTGGCGGAGCAATTGATGTGCCGCGTGTGGATGCGTCCGCCACATGCCGTAAGCACGACTACCGCGGTTGGGCAGCGGATGCCGTGCGTCGACTGAGATCGCTATTCGATGAAACTTCACCCAGACGAGCGCCAGGACGAGTTCCCTTCGGCGAGGCACAGCGAGATCGAAGCGACGTCGCCTGCCGGATAAACCTAACGATGGTGGCCTAGACTCCGGGCCGAAAGAGCAGGTCCAACGCGAGCCAGGTTGCATGCGTGTATGGGTACAGCATCACAGGCGCGATGAGCGCACCCGCCACTCCCCCCCAGGTAATCAGCGTCCATGGCGGATTCGGCCACATGGCGATGAGTATCACCACGAACACGATTGCGAACAGGAGTTCGGCCGCGATCAGGTTGAAGAGATACGCGCCAATGAAGTAGTCGCTCTCGCCCCGGTCGAACTGTAGTCCGCACGCGGTGCAGTGCGGCCGAAGGCGCCACCATCCGTCCCACATCCTTCCGCCTCCACAGGCCGGGCACCGCCGGCGCAAGGCGCGGCCCACAAGCAGAACAGCCCGCCTGAGCGTGACCCCACGGCTCCTCGTGACGTCGCGCTTCGACGGCACCGGCGTCTCAATGTGTGGAGCGCAGGTCGAATCGCCCTTTGCCCGTGCGGAAGAGTAGCAGCAACGGCAAAGCGGCCAAAAGAATCGCTCCGCTCAGCAGGTAGATTCTTGAGAAGGCGAGCACGCTGCCCTGGGCACTGATCTGCTGGTCGAGGATCGCCAACGCCTGCTGTTTCGCGACAATGGGATTGATGCCGCGCGCGACGAGCCCGCGAGCCACCATATCAAGACGTGCCAGGCTCGCTGCGTCGGTATTCGTGACATGCTCGGTGATCAGCGCCTTCTGCGCCGCGCTGAAACGCGTCAGCAGCGTCGCCATGATGGCGATCCCTAGAGAGCCGCCCAACTGCCGCGTGAGGTTGAACATGCCGGTGCCCTGCGCCAGATCCCTGACGGACATCTCCGCCATCGACGCGTTGGTTAGTGGGACGAAGATCAGGCCCAGACCCACCCCGCGAAGAATCAGCGGCCAGAAAAGCTCGTCCGAACCGCTTGCCAGCGTCATGCCGGACAGGAGCCACATCGACGCGAAGAACAGCAACGCTCCCGCTGTGACGGTCGCTCGGGCATCGAGCCGATTCGCGTACTTACCGACTATTGCCATCGTGAACGCCGACGCCAACGCGCCCGGCAGAATGACCATGCCCGTTTGGTTCGCCGTCAGTCCATGCAGTGTTTGCAGAAAGATCGGGAGCACGAAGATCGATCCGAACAGCGCGAGACCGAGCACCGCTGCGATACTCACCCCGGCCGCCAGTTGACGGCTCTTGAGCACACGAAAGTCGATTACGGGCTCCTTTACCGTGAGCTCTCGCCACAGCAGCAGCGCAAACGACACGATCGATGTCAGCGCAAGCGCGGTGACGAAACGAGAATCGAACCAATCGTAACGTTCGCCTCGCTCCAGCATCCATTGGAGGGAGCCAACGCCCAGCGCGAGAAACAGGATGCCGAGGAAGTCCACCTTGGACGCACGCTCCTGATGCGCGGCATCATGGACATAGGTGATCGTCATTATCGCCGCAAGAATACCCAGGGGGACATTGATGTAGAAGATCCACGGCCAGTTGTAGTTATCCACGATCCAACCGCCGAGCGTCGGACCCAGTGTCGGGCCCACCATGACGCCGACACCGAACATTGCCTGCCCGATTCCAACCTCCTCGGGAGGAAAGGACTCGAACAACGTCGTTTGGGCGGTCGACAACAGCGCGCCGCCGCCCACACCTTGTATCACACGCCAGAACACGAGGCCGGCGAGGCTGCTCGCGTTGCCGCAGAAGAACGACGCCACGACGAACAACAGAATGGATCCGGTGAAGTAGCGTTTGCGTCCGAAGAACGCCGACAACCAACCAGACATCGGGATGATGATCACGTTCGCAATGATGTAGCCGGTGGACACCCACGAGATTTCGTCGAGCGTGGCACCGAGATTTCCCATCATATGGGGAATCGCCACGTTGACGATCGAAGTGTCGATCAGCTCGAGCACTGCGGCCAATGTGACCGCGAGAGCGATCAGATACTTGTATTTGTATTGATGCTCGGTCGCGTCGCGCACCAACGCGCTGTCAACAGACGTGGCGTCCCGGATGGCTTGGCCGCCCCGTTCCAGAGTGAGCTCCATGATATTTTGGCGTTGCGGTCGTTATGCGCTGATGCGATCGTCTGAGCGCCGTCCGGGGCGACGAGCGCCCTCGACGGCGCCCCTCGATCGATTCACTTGGTCCCTACGTGTACGTTGACTGACATTCCGGGACGCAACGGCCGATCGGCACCGCAGCCTTGTACGATCGCGATGCGCACTGGCACACGCTGCACGACCTTCGTGAAGTTGCCCGTAGCGTTGTCTGGCGGTAGCAGGGCGAATTTCGATCCCGTCGCCGCGCTGAGACTTTCAACTCGTCCTTTGGCGACGCAGCCGCCGTAAGCATCGACGTCGACGTCAGCCGCTTGGCCCACACGAATATCCGAGAGCTGCGTCTCCTTGAAATTCGCCGTGATGTAGGCGCCCGTGTCGGCGACGATTGTGAGCAGCGGCTGACCCGTCTGCACCAATTGGCCGACCTCCACCTGCTTCTTCGACACGATGCCCGGCGCCGGCGCGACAACGCGCGTGTAGCTCAGCTGCAGGGCCGCGTTGTCGCGCGCCGCCTGCGCGGCTGCGAGTCTCGCATCGGCGAGCCGCACTCCCGCCTCGGCACTCGTCACTGTTGCGCCGGCCGCGCCCGCCTGACGTTCCACCGCGACCAGATTCGCTGCCGCAGCATCGGCTGCCGCTTGCGCCGCATCCAATTGCTGCTTCGACACAATCTGCTTCGCCGCCAGCTCCTTCATGCGAACCAGATCCGAGGCCGCCTTGTCACGATTGGCTCGCGCTGCGGTGATCTGGGCATCGAGCGACGCGCGTTGGCCGGCGGCCGTCGCGACCTGCGCCTGCGCCTGACCGGCTCCACCAACACCCGCAGCTGCTTTCGCCGCCGCGAGATCGGCATCGGCTTGCGCTAACCGCCCGCGATACTCGGTGGGGTCGATCTGCACGAGCAGCGAGTCGGCGGTGACATGCGCATTGTCCTGTACGGTGACGTTCTGTACGTAGCCGCTCACCTTCGCCAATACAGGGATGAGATGCCCGTCCACCGCCGCATCGTCTGTGGACTCATGCGAACGGCCGTACGTCCAGAGCCTGGCCGCCCAAACGAGCGCCACGATCGCGAGCAATGCCACAACTGGTAAAATGAAACGCCGCCGCGATGACGGCGCCGGCGTGATCGCGGGAGTGGGCTCGGCGTTGGCCGTCTCGTGCTTCAGTGCTGTTGCCATATCTCGTTCCGTGTGGTTGTGTCGTTCCATGGATGCGCGCGTCAGCGCAGGTCGGTAACCGAGCCTCCGGCGTGCGCAAATGCCACGCGGGCGGATTGGTAGTTCGTGAGCGCATCGATCTCGAGATTCCGCGCGTCGTTCAGCGATAGGGATGCTGTGATCACGTCGGCATTACCGGCGACTCCGGCACGAAAGCGATCCCGCGCCTGGGCCACTTCCTGTTCGGCAAGACGCAAGCGCTCCCGTGCTGCATCGACCTGCTGGCGGGCCGACGACAAGTTGAGGATCGCAGTGCGTACCTCCGCCGAGGCCTGCTGTTGAAGATCCCGGCGACGAATCTCCGCCTCACGCGCGATGGCTTCCTGCTCCTGCGCGCGCGATTCGCGCCGAAACCCGTCGAAGATCGGCACCGACAGCTGGACACCGATGTCGTACGTCGGAAGTAGGGTGGACGGATTCATCCCGATCTGCCCCTCATCGCCAAACACGCTCATGGTTGGGAGTCGTTCTGCGCGTACCGCGTTCACCTGCTGCCTCGCAGCGGCCACCTGCTGCTCTGCGGCGCGCAAGTCGGGACGCACATTGAGTGCTCGGGCAATCGCCACACGCTCATCCGGCGCGATCGTATCGGTGGCTAGCGCAGCGAGTGAATCGGTAAGCTGCAGTGGCGCATCAAGAGGCAGATTCAGAGCACGCAAGACATCGAGCCGCGTCCGATCACGCTCATTGCGCGCCGAGATGAGCTGCGCCCGCACACTCGCGAGCTGTGCCTGTGCTCTCGTCACGTCGAGCGCGACGCCCACGCCCGCAGTGAGTTGATCGCGTGCGATCTGCACGAGATCAGCCGCTAGAGTAGAATCGGCGAGACGCGCGGCCACTTCGGCGTCCGCACGAACAGCTCGCAAATACGCTACGGATGCTTGTGTTGCCGCCTGTTCCGCCAGATTCGCGACATCAGCATCGGCGGCTCGCACGCCGATCTGCGCACCGCGAACGCGCTGTAGGGCGCCGGCGTCGAAGACGTTCTCGGATGCCCGCGCACGCAGATCCGTGATGTGAATCCCTCGGATCACCTGGCCACGGGGATTGAACAGCGGCGGCTGACCGGGCGGGGAAGGAAAGCTGATGCCGAAGGTTGCCGTGTTCAAGGAATGATTGGTCGCTGACGCGCTGCCGCTGAAATCCGGCAGCAGCGTCGCACGGGCCTGGCTGACGCGCGCCTGCGCCTCCGTCACACGTTGCTGCGCCGCTTGCACGAGCGCGCTCTGCTGCGATGCGAGTCGGGCTGCGTCACCGAGCGAAAGTCGCTGCGGCGGTATCTGCTGCGCGTTCGCGCTTCGGAGGACGAACGTGAGTAATGCAACCGCGATAGATAGCACCACGCCGAATCGAACGGCGTGACGGGGAATGCAAGTCATTGCTGTGGATCCGTATCCACCGCCGCCGGCTGCCGGCGGATGGCGTTGAGGTAGAACTGAGTGAGCTCGTTGATCACCTGCTCGTCGGAGCGATCGCCCACGAGATGAAAGCAATCGCGGCGATTGCACCAGAATGCGTGCATCATCAGCGGCGCAGCGAGCATGCGCGCGCCGACGTCCGGATCCATCCTTCGGAACTCACCGGAGGCGATGCCACGCTGCAGCAGCCGTGAAATGAGCCGCAGCCCGCGCGCGATGACCTCATCCGTGTAGAACTGGACGAGGTCAGGGAAATTGTGCAGCTCGGCCGTTACCAGGCGGTAAATCGGCGCGAACGCTGGCGAGCGAAGAAACTGCCAGTATCCGCGAATGTAGGCCGTCAGTGCGTCGGTCGCGGAGCGGCTGGTATCCGCCACGACGCGTTCGCCTCGTTCGATCTGGGAGATCACCGTGTGACGAATGACCTCGCGGAAGAGCTCTTCCTTGTTGGGGAAGTAGAGATAGATGGTCCCCTTGGAAAGGCCAGCTCGTTTGGCGATATCGTCGAGTCGCGCTGAGGCAAGCCCGCGTTCGGCGAACTCCACGAGAGCAGCGTCCAGAATCTGCTTCGGACGCTCTTCAGGCAGGCGCCTCCAGCGCGGTTCCGAGGGATGCGGAGAAGTCATGTTGAGGACGATAACCGACCAGTCAGTTAGTTGCAGATATCTCGCAGAGCCGAAAATCTGCTGCTCGGATGTGCGACGAAAGTACACCTGCTACAATGAATTTACTGACTGGTCAGTAATATACAAGCCCACCGATCGTGTCCGTACATTTCAGAATGGCCGGTAGACGCGACTTCGACGCCTGTATTCGGATCGACAAATGGCTCTGGGCTGCCCGCTTCTACAAGACGCGCTCGCTCGCCACAGACGCGGTGAACGGCGGAAAAATCGAACTCAATGGCGAACGGCCCAAGGCTTCCAAAGACGTTCGCGCCGGAGACGAGATCCGCATCCGAATCGGCCCATTCACGCATGTCGTCCGTGTACTGGCGATCGCTGAGCGGCGCGGTTCCGCCGCAATGGCGGCCATGCTGTACCGGGAGACCGAAGCAAGCCTTGCCGAGCGCGAGAAGCTCCGGCAACAGCTGCGATGTGCCCCTGCACCCGTCCGCGAGGACCGTCGGCGGCCCACAAAGAAGGAGCGGCGCGCCCTTGATGGCCTCATTGACCGAACACGCCGTTCTTCATGAGAGCTGCGGCCGCGGACGCTACTGCCCTGGTCGTCTACCTCCGGCCATGCCGCGCAGCAGGTTGGGATTCCTCAGCTCATCCGGCACTTTCTTCCACTGCTCGGGCGTGAGGACCGCCTGCGCGGCTTTGATCGCTGCCAAGTAATTGTTGCGTGCCTCTTGTAGGCGTGGCCGCAGCATGGGGAACAGCGTGCTGAGATTGCTCCCGACCTTTGCTGAATCGACCGCGGCCTGCAATGCGGTGATCAGCGTGTCGTTCTTCGTGTTGAGCGTATCCGCGATGAGATTCAGGTGGACCACCTGCTGCGGCGAGAGCTTCAGCGTGTCTTTCATGTCGACAAGTCGCTGAATCGGATTCGGCGCGACGCGTTGGATGATACCGCGAACGTCGAGCGCACCGCCGCGCGTGTTGAGCGCCCGCAGCATTCCCTCCATCATGTCGCGCTGCCGGTCGGGACCCACCTGCCACCGTGCTGTGATTGCGACCTGAAAGGGCACGCGGATCGCCGTGCGCGACGCCGGATTGTCGCCGAAGCGCTCATTCACCTGGTAGATGAACTGCTGCTTCGCCGGATCGAAGCCCCGCACGTAGAGCAGCGTCGGATCGGCGCGGAAGGGCTGACCCCAGCCCTGGAGGTTGTTGGCTCCATGTAGCAACTGATCCAATCCGGCGAGCGGATTGATCGCGGCAACGGAGATCATGAGTCGCCGCCCCAAGCTCTGGCCGAGCCACGGACGAATGTTGGCCTGCAGATCGAGACCCTGAGACCAGCTCGTCGTGCAACTGTTTCGCGACGCGATCTGGCCGAGTTGCTTCGCCAGACAATCACGCACACTCTTCGGACCGGTCGTAAGTAACCGCTGGATACCGTTGGCCACCGCGCTATCGGGCGTCTTCGCCGGATCAAAGATGTAGGCCAGGTCGTTCCGAGCGCCGTCGCCGTTGATGTCGCTGCCGACACGCGGAGAGTAAGGCTGTCCCGACGTAAAGCGAAGGGTCGATGTGAGATCAAGCCACGGTTGCACAAGCCAGGTCAGTTGCCCGACGATAGAATGGCGGCGCTCCAGATCGCTCGTCGCGAATGGGATGACGTTCGGGTCGGCGCCGGTGATCGTCTGGTTGAAGCCACCAGCGGCGGAACCGCCGGAGAACGATGTCTGATCGCTGGACCGCATGTACGTGTAGGCGACATTCCAGATCATGTTTCGGGTCGAGATGCCGTTGAGCGCGAACGTGATTTGGTTCGTGCGCGACATCAGCCCCGACGTGACGTCGAACACCTGCGCGAACTCAGAGTACTTGCGGGACCCGATGAGACTCACTGCGCCACTCTGGGGCACGATCGCTCGTATCGGCACGTAAACGGGCCGGTTGCCCTCGTTGCCGAGCGTGAAACGCGGAGTCTCGTCGAAATTCAAGTCCCGCACTCCGTAGAGATTCGTGCCCAGCGCATACGAGTAGTCGGCGCTGAAAGCGTAGCGCGTATGGAAACGATGGCTCAAACCGAGCGAACCGCGCCACGATCGTGGAGCGCCGAAGTCGGGCTCGAAGACGGTCACGTTGGGCGTCTGTGTGGCGAACGTCGGATTCGGCACCGTGCTCTGCGCGCACTGGGATGGTACCGTGCTCGGATCACTGAGATAGCTCTGCCAATCCGGAATCGGTACGGCGGGGCCGACGCACACAAGCTGCGTCTCGCCAGTCGCGAGACCGGTGGCGTTCAGCGCTGACTGAAAGAGTGAGAAGGGAGAGCGGCCGCGGAACTCACCGATGCCACCCCGGATGATGTACGGCTGTTGGGCGTTGTTTCCGCCGCCGAATCCGAAGCCGCCAAAGCCGCCACCGGGACCGCCAAAGCCGCCGCGGCCTTCCCGACCGCCGGCCTGAGTGCTCATATCGCCATTCTGTGGTGGCAATCCAAGCATCCATGTAAATCCCATGCGCGGACTGAGCTGCACTTCACTCGGAAAATCATCCGTGCGCCGGCCGAACAGTTGATCGACCTTGGCATTGTACTGCGGCTTGCCATTGAAATTCGTCTCTTCGGCGCGCAACCCGTACGTCACCTGCAGCGCGCGGCTGTGTCGCCAGGTATCGCCGAGGTACAGACCGGCATTGGTCATTGATCCGGAGCGCTCCGTCTGGGCGAGCGTCCTAGTGTACGTCGCCGGCCGGTTATTCGCGAAGTCCGATAGCGAATTGAACGAGAAGGTGCCGTTGCGATTGGTCGCATTCACGGATGAGAAACCCGTCACGTTCACGAGGCCACCGAGCTTGAAGCGATGACTCGCATCGTCGGACATCCACGATACTTCCTCGCTTCCCTCGAACTGATTATTGAGACCGTCCGTCGGCATACCGGCATTGCCGCCGAATTGCAGATTGCTCACCGAAAGAACGCTGTCGGCGAGGCTCGATGTGACAAGAACACGACCTTCGGGATCGTTCAGGTATCCGCTGGTCGCATTGTTGTTCACAGAGTAGGTGGCACGCAGCTCGTTGATGTAGTTGCCGACGACGGACGACAGCGATACCATCCCACCTCCGCCGCCGGTATGTTGCGTGCCGGCGTGCGTCGCCAGCGCATACGGCGACGTGCGATACGCCTCGTTCAGCGAGCCGGACCAGTTTCCCCGGAACATCAGCGAATGATCTTCGTTGACGTGGTAATCGAACCGTACGATTCCCGTACCATTGTCGGTCAATCGGTTGTCGGGAATACCCGGGAGCTCGAGCGGTAAGCCAAACTGCTGCACGAGCTGGATGAAGTGCGCGGCAGAATCGGGTTGCGTGCCCAAACGCGTGAGCGTCACGGGATCCGCACCGGTGAGCACCTGCAGGGGATCGATGCGCCGGCGCGCCTGGAATGCCCCGAAATAAAAGAGTTTGTCTGGAATGATCGGACCGCCCACGCCGCCGCTCAGTTGGTGCTGCGTGTATCCTGATGCGAAGGTGGAACTCTCCTGATCGCCGGTCGACCACTCGAGATTGGGATCACGCAAACCATACGCGAACGATCCGCTCACATCGTTGGTGCCGCCCCGCGTCGTGGTGTTGACCTGGCCGCCAGTGAACTGACCACGCGCAACATCGTAAGTGTTGGTGATCACGCTCGTGCGTCGGACCGCTTCCGTAGGCACTCCCCCGCCGGCGAGGAAGCTCAGTCCGTCGAGCGTGATTTGATTCTGATCTATGCGCTGGCCGGCCACGGAAAACGCCGACGATGAGGTGTCGGTCGCGCTCATCGCGACCACGCCGGGCGTGAGCGCGGCGAGGGCCGCGGGATCACTTGGATCGATTGGCAGTCGGTTGAGCTGGTCCCCGGTGAGCACCTTCTCGATCGAGCCGGGCCCTGCGCGATCAATGATGGTGTTTGCGTTCGTGCCGCGTACGACGACCGCCGACAGCTGCTGTGGGACCGTGCTCATGCGAATGTTCCACACGAGGCGATCCTCGTCGGCTTGTCGGGCGAGCGACGCCGCTTGCTGCGCCATCCCCAGGTATTTCGCCGTCATCCGGTACGAACCGCCGCCATCGGGGAACAGGATCCTGAAGCGGCCGTCACTGCCTGTCGTGCGGCTGCGCGTCACGCCCGTTTCGATCGACGTGGCCTCCACCTTCGCACCCGGCAATGGCTTGCCGTCCGGACCGGTGATCTGACCGGTGATGATATCCGTGCTACTGCCAACCTGCGCGTGCGCCGTTACGGGCGGTGCGACGGCAATGGCTATGAATGCGATAAGGAATAGGCGAATCGAACGCATGGCGTGTGGAGAGGTCCGCCATGCATACGCAGACGGGCCGCCAAGCGTTAAGGGGCGGAAATTGATTAATCGCTAGTGTTCGCGATTCGCCGGCGTGGCTTCTGCGAACAGATCGCTCTGCGTCCTGCTGCGGCGCAGCAATTCGACCGCCTTGAGCAATTGATGGTCGTCCATCAGTTCGCGCTTCTTCGCGGCCGCATCGCCGAAGCTCTGTCGCGTGACGCGCTCCCCTAATTGCCGCGCCAGAAGTTTGGCGGCAACGGTGTCATATTTTGGCGCGATCGACACGCCGGCGCCTAGCAATCTACTCTTCAATTCGGCGCCCATACTGGCCGTTACTGCAAAGTCCGGCGTCGCTTTCGGCTTTAACTCCAGCGCGTAGCGCGACAACACGGTCTGCACGATCTGGCCCTTTGGCGCAATCGCTCGCAGGAACTGCTGCTCCTCGGTGCTCAGCGTGTCGTCAGGCACAATGACGTCCGGAGTGATACCACCTCCGCCATAGATGGTCCGCCCACCGTCCGATTTGAAGACAGGCCGCTGTCGCACCGACGAATCCGCCCGCGACGAATCGCGGTTCACTTCCACGAGACGCCCATCCGGAAGTAGCTCACGCTCGCGATGGATCGAACGACCACTCGGCGTGAGCCATTTGCCGGTGGTCATCTTCAATGCATAGCCGTCCTCGAGAGAGAACACCGACTGCACCAGGCCCTTGCCGAAGCTCGTCGTGCCGACGAGCAGCGCGCGATCATGATCCTGTAGCGCACCTGCGACGATTTCTGTCGCTGACGCCGACGTCCCATCGAGGAGGATTATGAGCGGCATCGTCGTCGTCAGATGACGTCCTTTGGCGTATTCCACTTCGGTGTTGCGTCCATCCATCGCACCGCGCGAGCGTACGCTCACAAGCTCTTGTCCGTCGCGCAGAAACAGGCTGCTCACCGCGAGAGCCTGCTCGACGATGCCCCCGCCATTATCCCGCAAGTCGAGGATGATTCCCCTGGCGCCCTGTGCCATCAGCATCGACACCGCGCTCTCCACTTCGCCGGCGGCGTTCTCGTTGAAGGTTTGGAGCGGGATGTAACCGATATGATCGTCGAGCAGTGTCGCGAAGAGCACCGCAGGCACATGCACGATCGCACGTGTGAAACGCAATTTGATCGGTTCTGCCACGCCCGGCCGTGCATACCACACGCTCACAACCGAGCCCGGCACGCCGCGCAACCGCTCCGACACTCGCCCGATAGGCCAACCCGCGGTG
>CAZICQ010000039.1:0-30249 GCA_964537775.1 uncultured Gemmatimonadaceae bacterium
CCGTCGGCAGTCGGCAGTCGTCAGTCGGCAGTCGTCAGTCGGCAGTCGCCAGTCGGCAGTCGCCAGTCGTCAGCCGGGAGTCGTCAGTCGTGCCGATGGCGCGCGGCGGCGCAGGCACCTGCTGTACTCGGTTCAATCGTCCCGCGTCCGGTATTCCGGACGGATCGAGCCGCTTTTTCGACGCCGCGGCGCATCTCGGCAGTGCTTCTGCTGCCATTCGGGCAGCAAATAAACATCTGCGTAGAAATTCTTCTCACATCGCACGTTCCTCTGCTCACACGTCCGATGTAGCTGCTCACATGCGGCATTGTCGAGCGCACACGTCCGATGTAGCTGCTCACATCAGGGATTGTTGAGCGCAGACGTCCGATGTAGCTGCGCGCATCCGGCATTGCGTTGTCGACAGCCGCGATGGAGCTGCTCGTATCCGGGATTGCTCAGCGCACACGCCGGCTGAAGCTACTGCGATGATGCTTGGCGCAGCGGAGCTCTGCGCTGTCGCTACTCGCATGCCGCATTGCGTTGGTCGCATGAGGCGTGGAGCTGTGCGCATGACCGGTTATGCAGCGCACACCCGGGTTGGAGGTGCGTGCATCCCTGGTTGCTTGCTCACCGCTGCCGCCGAGTAAACATCAGGTGCGATTGCGCAACGCACAGGCGCCTCTGCGCTTCCTGCATCGACGATTGTGCTTCTCGCATCCGAGTCGGTGCTGCTCGCATTTAGAACGGCCTTACGGCCATCCGGCTTTGCACCGTGACAATCCAGGACTCCGTGACGGGCGGCCACGCCGTTCGCGCGAGTATTCCACGTTCGTCAGCGCCGATGCTGGTCTCTGCTGCGAGTATCCAGAGCTCGTTGGCGGTGAGGCCACTCACTGGAACGACTATTCCCGTTGGCGTGATTCAGGTGGACGTCTCCACGACTCCTATCGGGAACGGCGTTCCCCGGCGCCGCCTCTCCGGCGCGAGTATCTGCCATCGTTTGCCGCCGACGGAGCTCTTCGCTGCATGCACTCGAGCGTATGTGGCGGAGAGCCGCATCTCCAGCACGTGTGTTCGGCAGTTCGCTGTCGGGAGCTGCGCCTTCGCGTCGAGCATCGGGCCTTCTGTCGCGCCGAGAGGGCTCGCCGTCGCGAGTATCGATCGCCGCGTTGCGCCGAGCGCGGCCGCCGTCGCGGGTATTCCTCGTGGCATTGCTGCGGCTCATCTCCGCGCATCCGTCATCGACGATGTCGTTGCCGTCAGCGCACTCGCGGTTACGAGTATCCGGATCGGCGTGGCTGTGAGCGCTCCCGCCTCGGCGAGCATGCGGATCTCACCGCCCGGGAGGGCCCTCCGCTCGGCCAGCATCGATGGTGCATGAAACGATCTGCGCCGCCGCGCCACGCGACCTGGCGCCGGAATGTCCTTTGCCGTGGATCGTGGCGTCCACAACGGGATCACCCATGCCCACACATTCGAGCCCCGCCAAGCGCTCCTCTCGAAAGCGAAAGGCGGCACCCGCCGACGCGGCGGTCACCTACAACGAATTCAAGGAGTTCGAGGGCCACAAATACACCGGCATGAAAATCGGCCGGAGCCACAAGTGGTACTACGATCAGGGTGAATGGAAGGAGAAGAAGCTCACCCCCGATCTGTGGCAGATCGCCTACACCGTCACCAAACGACGCGCCGGACGCGCTCCCGCAGGCTCGGGTGTGCCGGTCGGCACCGAATACCACTGGTACATCGCCGCGCATCAGAATACGCGTAAGCTGGACGCGAACGACTACGCCACCTCGATGACCGGCCTCAAATTCAGGGTCGCGCACAAGCGTGCGGACAGCGAGAAGTGGAGCGCCACCCTCGCCGCACAGCGCAAGCGGCTGGTGAAGTTCCTGAAGGACGTCATCGCCGATCTCGAACGCGAGCCGGCGCCGCAGCCGGAATCCGCACCGGCCGCCCCCAGGCAATCGCCATCGGAGCGTTCGGTCCGACCCCCACGCTCAATGCTGAAGCGCACGCGCCGCGTCAGGCGTCGAGCACATCCCTGACGGTGCGCGCCAGCGATCCGCGGGTGCTGGCGCGACGACCTGCTGCTGGCTGAAAGCTCTCAGCTGGGTTTCTGCCGAAGGCGCCCGATGCTGCCCGCTGCGTCCTCGAGCGTGCTCGCGAGCGACCGCACGTTGTGTGCGACGACCGGCGTCGACATCGCAAGCAGCTCGAGTAAATCCGTATTCGTGAGTGCGTCCCACCGCTCCGGAATGGGAACGAGGCGCCGCTTTGTCGGCGGGATGCTCACCGACTCGAAGGTAAGCCATCCGTGGCGGAGGCCCGGAGACACTCGGGAGTCCGCTGCCGGACGCGTGTCCCAGACGTTCCAACGGGTGCCGAGGATGTCGGTGATCGTGCGATGAGCCATGCACCTTCCGGAGGTTGCGTCTGTGAGCGGCGCTGCGGTAGGGAATCTGGCGGCGTCGCAGCAATGCCGGCACTGCGCGCTGACGTTGCTCCGTACGCTTTCGAACGGTGCAGATGCGCGTGCACTGATACGAGCCGCAAGCGCGCGCGAATCATTGGCACGATTCACGCCCCTCTGGTGGATGTTCGGTCCACCGCAATGTCGCGCGCCATGTCTCTGTCTGATCCTGAAGTTCCATCACCGGCCCGCTCGCGGAACGCGAGCGACACCGTGCTGTCGGCGCGGTGGCCCACTGTGCATGCGCAGGAATTCGAGTCGAATCGCCTGTTGCAGCTCGCCTCTCCACTGGAATACCAGGAGCTGGCCGCGCACATGGAGACGGTTCGCCTCAAGCGCGGACAGGTGTTGTTTCATCCCAACGAGCCGATCTCGCACGTGTACTTTCCCGAATCAGGCGTGCTGTCGACGGTGAGCCACCTCGACAGCGGGCGCATGGTGGAGGTCGGAACGATTGGCAACGAGGGGGTTCTGGGCCTGCCTGTGTTCCTCGCCTTTGACCGCGTTCCTCTCGAAGCCGCGGCGCAAATTCCGGGGATCGCCAAGCGCGTGCAGGCGGAGACTTTTCGCGAGCTGCTGAAGGACTGCAGCCAGTTTCACATGGTGCTGCATCGCTACACGCTCGGATTTCTCACGCAGGTGGCGCAATCGGCGGCGTGCAATCGCGCCCACTCGGTGACGGAGCGGTGCGCCCGCTGGCTGTTGATGACGCACGACCGCATGGGCAGCGACCGGTTCGAGCTCACGCACGACCTGCTCGCGATCATGCTCGGCGCTCGACGCCCTGGCGTGTCGCTCGCAGCGGCGACCCTGCAGGACGCAGGGCTCATTCGTTACGGCCGGGGGCGCGTGGCGATCACGGATCGCAAGGGGTTGGAAGCGGCAGCCTGCGAGTGCTACGCGGTGGTGCGCCAGCATCTGGACCGAGTGCTGAATCAGGCTCCGGCGTAGAGGATTCGCGGAGCGCGTCAACTCCCTCGTTATGCAGGCAGGGGGGCGCCTCGTTGGCCAACCAGGGTTGCGCGGAAGTCGGCGGCCACATGCCCGGCGCCCGTTTGGCATGCCGGCCCGCGACTTCGCTCTTGACAACCCCGGTAAGGGGTAATAAGACAGACATCCTGCCGCGCCCTCGAAGTTCGTGAGCGCGACTGTTGGAGCTTGTCCGTCACTTCCGCCAGGAGAGTCGCACGCCCTCGTTGCGCCGGTTCACCAAGCTGCTCTGCAGCGCCAGTATTTCGGCTTCGCCGGCCTACGCGCAGGCGGCGATGGCGCGTCGCGCGCCCGATACCTCTGAACCGGTCCTCATCATCCGCGCCGACGACGGCGGCATGAGCCACAGCGTGGACATGGCGCTCGAGCGGCTGATCGCCACAGGGCTTCCGGTCTCCGTCTCGGTGATGTTCGCCTGTCCCTGGTACCAGGAGACGGTGGAGCTCCTGAAGCGGCATCCGAATGTCGCCGTCGGCGCTCATTTGACGCTCAATTCCGAGTGGAAGAACTATCGCTGGGGGCCTGTCGCCGGCAGCGGAGCGGTGCCGACGCTCGTGGACTCGAATGGCTACTTCTTCCATTCGGCCGAGGAGCTGCATGCGCACGGCGCCAGCGTCCAAGACGTCGAGACCGAGCTGCGCGCGCAGATCCAGCGGGCCATTCGCTCCGGCCTGCGCATCGACTACGTGGACTATCACATGCGCACCGTATCGAGCGATCCGCGCTTCCGCGGGGTCGCCGAACGGCTGGCGCACGAGTATCGTCTCGGGATGATGGGATATTTCGGCGACTCGATCGAGAATCCTCAATACCGCGCCCATCCGGCGCAAAAAACCGATTCGGTGGTGGCGTACGTGAGCCGCCTCCGATCCGGTATCCACGTCCTGGTCGCGCACGTCGGCATCGACGACGCGGAGCTCGGCGCCCTCGTGGATATGAATGGCAGCGGCGGCCTCGCTGACATGAGCCGCAACCGACAAGGCGAGCTCGATGCGCTCACCTCCAAGCGCTTCCACGACGCCGTGGCAGCGCGCGATCTCCGGCTGATCACGTATCGGCAGCTGATCGACACGCACGGACTCACCGCGATGCGACCACCGGGACAATGACCTTTGCTGCAAAGCTCCCCCTCCCCCTCCCGTTCGCCGATTCCCACCCCCACCCGTTCCCTCACTCCTTCCCCCCGCACCCGTCCAGACGGAGGATGTCCATGAAAAACAGGCTGTCGCTAAGGCGCCTCGACGTCGTTCCACTCATCGCGGTCGTGATGAGCGTGCTCTGCCTGCTGCTGCCCGGCGGGACGGCGCTCGCTCAACAGATCCAGGTGACCGGAACCGTGACCTCGTCGGGACATGTTCCTCTCGGCGGTGTGAGCGTGCGCGCAGTGGGCACCGAACGCGCGACGCTCACCGACGGAAATGGTCGGTACTCCATATCAGCGCCGTCGAATGGTGTGCTGAGCTTCTCGCGCATCGGCCAGAAGGCCGTCACGGCGTCGGTGGGTGGGCGAACGCGCATCGACGTCACCATGGAGCCGATCGCCTTCCTCGAGGAGATGGTCGTCACCGCATACACCACGGAGCGGCGCGCCGACATCACGGGCGCGGTGTCCAGCGTGAATGTCGAACAGGTCGAGCGGCCCACGACCGCCAGCGTGCTACAGCGCCTCGCCGGCGCCGTGCCGGGGGTGACAGTGGACGCGAGCGGCTCACCGGGATCACGGAGCACGGTGCGCATCCGCGGCATCAGCTCCTTCCAGAACAATGACCCGCTGTACATCATCGACGGCACGCCGCTGCAGGACTCCTACATCAACTGGCTCAACCCGGACGACATCACGTCGATCCAGGTGCTCAAGGATGCATCGGCGGCGTCGATCTATGGATCGCGCGCCAGCAACGGCGTGGTGATCATCACCACGACGAGGCGCAATGAAGCCGGGGCGCCGCGGGCGACGCTCAGCGTCCGCACCGGCATGTCGACTCCGGTCAAGAGCTATGATGATATTCTGATCACGAACAGCCTGGACTACTTCCAGGTCGTGAAGCAGAGCTACCTCAACGCCGGGTTGCCCGTTCCCACCAACATCTACGGCGACCCGAACAATCCCACCGTGCCGAAATACATCTACGCGGCGCCGTCCACCGTGACGAGTACCGATGCGTTTGGACGTCCCGTGACCGTAGACGTCAGCAAGTACTCGTATCCGTACAACCTCATCATGCCCGGCAGCAGCGGCACCGATTGGTGGAAAGCGATCTTCGGTACGGGCAAGGTTGCCGACCTGAACCTCGGCGTCGCCGGTGGCGGCGCGGAGAATCAGTACAACGTCTCCTTCAACTACTTCAACCAGAAGGGCACGGCCGTCTACAACGACTTCGCGCGCGGCAACGTGCGGGCGAATACGGAGTTCACGCGAGGCCAATTCTCCTTCGGCGAGAACGCGGCGCTCTCACTCGAGCAGCACTACGGCGGCCTTGCGGACGATCCGGGCGGCTACGCCGAGGACGGCATTCTCGGCAAGAACATCATGATGCAGCCGGTAATCCCGGTCTATGACATCAACGGCAACTTCGCGGGCGGCAAGGCGACGGGGCTGGGCAACCAGAGCAATCCGCTCAAGGAAGCCTTCTGGAACAAAGACAACGTGAGCAAGAACAACCGCGTGTTCGGCAACGTCTTCGGCAACGTCGCCATCACGCCCGCGCTCTCTGCCCGGACGAGTCTCGGCTTCAACATCGGGCAGAACTCATTTGCCGGCTACAGCCCGCCGTTCCCGGAGAACGCGGAGGCGACGTTCACGAATTCGTACAGCGAGAACACCAACCAGTTCCTGGACTGGACGTGGAGCAACACCGCGCAGTGGGCACGCACGGCAGGACGTCACACGCTGAAGTTCGTCGGCGGTGAGGAGGCGAACGGATCGACCAGCCACTACATCCAAGGTTCCATCAACAATCTCCTCAGCTTCGACGTCAACTCACGCTTCATCCAGGACGCTCTCGGCAGCGCCGCCAGCAAGAACGTGTTCAGCACCGGCGGCCAGAGCGCTCTCCTGTCGCTGTTCGGCAAGGCCGACTACAACTACGCCGACAAGTACGTCGCGAGCGTCACCCTCCGCCGCGACGGGTCTTCTCGTTTGGCACCGGGACACCAGTGGGGCACCTTCCCGGCCTTCGGCCTGGGCTGGCGGCTCACCAAGGAGCCTTTCCTCGATCACAGCAACGTCTTTTCCGACATCATGCTGCGCTACGGTTGGGGAGTCACCGGCAACCAGCTCATTCCCGGCGGCCGCATCGTGGCGCAGTTCGGTGGCAGCCGGGGTGATACGTACTACGACATCAGCGGCTCCGGGAGCTCGATCGCCCCGGGGTATCGCCAGACCGCTCTGGGCAATCCGAACCTGAAGTGGGAGGAGGATCGCTCCCAGAACATTGGAGCAGACATGTCGCTGTTCCGCAACGCCATGAACGTGGTGGTCGACGTCTACAGCCGCACCACGAACAACCTGCTCTTCAACCCGGCCATTCCGGCCACTGCGGGCATCGCGGCGCCGCCGATCGTCAACGTCGGAAGCATGAGCAACAAGGGCTTCGATTTTTCGATCAGCCACCAAGCGGCCTCCTGGAGCCTGAGCTTCAACGGCAACCACAACACCAACAAGATCATTTCCATCAACGGCACGCAGAACTTCTTCTACGGCCCGATCACGACGCGCTACGGCAACCAGGTCATCAACCAGGTGGGCCAGCCGATCGGGGCGTTCTATGGCTACATCGCCGACGGCTTCTTCAGAGATTCCGCCGACGTGGCCAGTCACGCCACGCAAGCGGGCGCTGCTCCGGGGCGCATCAAGTTTCGCGACGTCAACGGCGATGGAAAAATCTCCCTCGACGACCGCACGATCATTGGCAGCCCACTGCCGAAGTTCACCGGGGGACTCGACCTCGGCCTGCGGCGCGGGAATTGGGACCTCTACACCACCGTATTCGGGAGCTACGGCAACAAGATCTTCGAGAACCAGATGGAGTGGTACGTATTCCGCGAGTTCTCCACGAATGTCCGGAAGGACCTGCTGGCCAACTCGTGGACGCCGCAGAATCTGAACGCGAAGTATCCACGGCTGGACGTGAACGATCTGTACAGCCACGCGCTCAGCAGCTACTACGTGAAGGACGGCTCCTACACGCGGCTGCAGAGTCTGCAGCTCGGCTACAACGTGCCCGCGGGCGTGTCACGCTGGTTGACCGCCACGCGCGTGTACGCGCAGGTCGAGAACCTCTTCACCATCACCGGCTACACCGGCCTGGATCCGGCGCTGCCGGCGGCGAACATCACGGGCGCGGCGGGCGACATCCGGGACCAATATCGTGGCATCGATCGCGGCTCGTATCCGAGCAACAAGACGCTCAGCATCGGGCTGACGACCTCCTTCTAAAGCGATCGTCTTCACTCAAACAGGCGAGACGATGAAAATCACATCGAGAAAACCGCTGGTCCTCGGAACGACGTGCCTGCTGTTGGCGACGGCAGCGCTGTACGGCTGCAAGAACTTTCTCAACGACGCAGCCGCGCCGAAAGGAGTGCTGAACGAGCAAACGTTGGAGAACCAGGCCGGCGTCGAAGGCACGCTGATTGGTGCCTACCGCGCCCTGGACTGCACCAGCAACGTCAGCGCCAACTGGGGTTGCGCCGCGAGCAACTGGGTCTGGGGCACGGTTGCGGGCGGCGACTCATATAAGGGCTCAGATGCCACCGATCAGCCTCCGATCAACGACATCGAAGGGTACCACTGGAGCACACCCGACGCGGAAACGTACCTCAACGAGAAGTGGAGGATCACGTACGAAGGCGTGGTGCGCTCCAATTCGACGTTGCGGCTGCTCAAGTCGCTGGTGAAGGGCCAACCGGGGTTGCTCTCCCCGGCTGACGCCAATGGGATCGCGGGCGAGGCAATGTTTCTCCGCGCCCACTACCACTTCGAGGCGTGGCGGATGTGGGGAAACATTCCCTACTACCGCGAAGACGACGCCAATTTCAACAAGCCGAACCTCACCAGCGATCAGGTCGTGGTGGAACTCGAGAAGGATCTCGATTCGGCGTCCAAGCTACTCCCCGCCACTCCTCGGAACGGGCAGAAGGGACGTGCGACCTCCTGGACGGCGAAGGCGTATCTCGGTCGCGTGCAGGCGTACGCGGGCCAGTGGGCCGCCGCGGTCGCGACGCTCAAGAACGTGCAGGCCAACGGGCCGTACAAGCTCGAGTCGAGCTTCGACCACGTGTGGACGGGTTTCAAGCAGTACTATGATGGCCCGGAGACGATCTGGGCGTACCAGGCGTCGGCCAACGACGGGGAGCCAAGCGGCAACAACGCCAACTGGGGCGAGCGGCTGAACTTCCCCTACTCGGGGAGCCATTTCGGGTGCTGCGGCTTCAACCAGCCGACGCAGAATCTCGTGAACTTCTATCTGGTCGATAACAACGGACTGCCGCTGGCGGTCACCTCGCCCAATACGTGGAACACGAACAACAACAACTTCGCGGCGGGCAACATGGCGCCGGTCGATCCGCGGCTGGACTGGACGGTGGGCCGCGACGGTGTGCCGTACAAGGATTGGGGTCCGATGAGCATTGCCAATGGTTGGATACGAGACATCGGCAATGGCGGTCCCTACACGCCGAAGAAGAACGCGCACGAGAAGGCGAGCGGCGCCGAGAGCAATGTGGGATGGCAGAACACGCAGTTGAATTCCGTGCACATCCATCTTTATCGCTACGCCGACGCGCTCCTGCTCCTGGCCGAGGCGCTGGTGGAGACGAACGACCTGGAGGGCGCTCGCCAGATCGTGAACCAGATCAGGACGCGTGCGGGTGTGACGGCACAGGGCCCTGGGACGAGCAGCAGCAACATGGCGGTGCCGATCAACGACCCGTCGATCACCTGGGCCACCTACCAGATCGGTTTGTATCCGCCCTTCCCGAGTCAGGCGTACGCGCGCACCGCCGTGCGTGCGGAGCGGCGGCTCGAGCTCGCAATGGAGGGTCAGCGGCTGTTCGACCTGCGCCGGTGGGGAGTCGCGGACGTCGAGATCAACGGCTTCATCAACGGCCAGGGTGGCGGCGCGGAGAAGACACGAAGGCTCTTCCTCACATCAGCGGAACCGTTCGGCACAAAGCACAAGTATTATCCGATCCCCGATCTCCAGATCCAGTTCAGCGTCGTGAACGGGACGCCGCAACTGAAGCAGAACCCCGGCTGGTAACGGCCGGTCGTGTTGGTGTCGAAGCTTTTCTGATCGCGAACGCCTGAAGGGAGTCGCCGGTATTGGCGACGAGGAGTGCCTCGCCGGCCTGCGTGTGAATCAACGCCAGGCCGGCGACGTTTTTTGGGGTGAAGAGACCACTCGCCATCGGCGGTACGGGGGTGAAGTGCCCCCGGCCGTCTCCCCGGAGCCAAAGACCATTGCCCGCGTCGGCGCGCGCGGTGTTCGGCTCCACGTCGTACAGGTTTCCGGCAACAAGGAGATCGAGGCGACCGTCGCCATCCACATCGTAAGACACCAGCGCGCGAGCCGGGGCGATCTGCGCCGCCGACGGGAGCGCGCTCATGGTGAAGCGCCCCGCTCCATCATTATGCAGGTAGACGCTGGCGAGAGTGTCCACCTGGTAGTGGAGCGCATCCCGCAGCTGCTCGGGGGGGAAAAGGTCCCGCAGCGACGCGCGCGCGAACGACGCGTAGGTGGGGAAACGCCGCCCGGCGGGTTCGATCTCGCTGCCGAGCGGTGACAGGCCGGCAAGAGGATACTCGGTACCGCCGAGCTCCTGGGTGAGCACGACATCAGCGCTGCCGTTGCCGCTGAAATCCCCAGCCCACACGCCGAAGGGGCTCGCCGCGGACGTCGTGTAGCTGTGGTTCAGCCCCAGATTGCCGGCGATGATATCGGGGCGTCCGTCGCCGTCGAAGTCGCCGACGGCCAGGCTGTACCACCAGCCGCGAAGTCGGGGCAGACGGGTCTCGGCGGTGACGTCGCGAAAATGGCCGCCGTCGTTATGCAGGAATTGCAAGGGCATCCACTCCCCGGCGGTCACGAGATCGAGACGACCGTCGCCGTCGAAGTCGACGAAGGCGGCATCGGTGATCATGCCGCCTCGTTTGACCAGCTGCGGAGCGTACTGCGCGGTCACGTCGGTGAAGCGCCCGCCGTCGTTGCGCAGGAGATAGCTGCGCGTGGGCCAGGGATAGCGGCGCGGGGTGAGGCGGCCACCGACGAACAGATCCTGCCGTCCGTGGCCGGTGAAGTCGCCGGCGCGCACCACGCCGGTGCAGCTGCGCATCGGCGGCAGCGCCGCCGTGTCCCGCACGAAGCGCCCGCCACCCCTGTTGATGTACAGCCGATCCTGCAGCAGCGGTGAGCCGGGCACGAGCCGGTAGTTGCAGCTGGCGACGTAGAGATCGGGCAGCCCGTCGCCATTGGCGTCGAAGAAGAGGGCGCCCCAGTCGTCGTAGGCGCTGTCGGCCGCCCACGGCTGGCCTAACGACGATTCGGCGAAGCTGCCGTCCTTCTGTTGCAGGAAGAGCTTTCCCGGAACGCCGCTCCCGCCGCCGATGTAGACGTCGTCGAGGCCGTCGCCATTCACGTCGGCCACGGCGATGGGAGGGCCTTGGCTCGACGGCTGATAGGGAAGCAGCGGCTGTACCGTGTAATCGATCGGCGCTCGCAGCTTATGGATGTACGCCGGCCTGTGGGCGGCGTCGAGCAGCTCGAACGGCCGCGAGGGCGGCAGGGCCGGCTGATCGGGCGGTCTCCGCTCCTTCGCGTCGGCCTGCCTGACGGTGAGCAGGCGGTCGACGCCCGGATTCCGGAGGCGCTGGTAGCGCCCGTCCGGCCAGCGCACCTCGACGCTGTCCACTCGTTTGGCACCGCCAAGGCCGACGTGCTCGCGGTCGTCCATGGTGGACATGTAGCCGCGGAAGGGGGAGTGGTAGAGGTACTGTTTGCGGCCGCCGGCGGTGACGGTCACCGTCGCGCCGATGCCGCCGCGGTTCGGTGTATCGCCCAACAGCCGGAGCTCGAGCCAGTGGTGCGTGTCGTCGGCGGGGCGCACGTTTTTGTATATGAACGCGGGGCTGTCGATGTTATTCACGACCAGGTCGAGCCGGCCGTCGTTGTTCAGATCTCCGTAAGCGGCACCGAAGGAGTAGGCGGGGTGGTCGAGCCCCCACGCGGCCGTCTCGTCGGTGAAGGTCGGCGTGAGGCCGCCGTTGTTGCGAAAGACGCGATTCGGCAGCTTGTATCCGGTGAGCACCTTCAGGAGCTGGAGCGCGCTGCGCGTATCGCCGCGCTCCTTGCGGGCGAAGGCGGCGCTGATGTAGTCGAAGTCGTTCACCGCCTTCGGGTAGCCGGCGGTGATCAGGATGTCCTTCCAGCCGTCGTCGTCGAAATCGGCGAAGAGCGCGCTCCAGCTCCAGTCGGTGTAGGCGATCCCGGCCATGCGGCCGATGTCGCTGAACGCGATCTCGTGTCCGTCAGGTATACCCGCGCTGAGCTGGAGGACATTGAGATCGTAATCCAACCGGATGCCGCGGCGCCGTGCCTCGGCGACGCCGCCGTAGGTCCGGAAGCCGCTCATCCGCTTCTGCTTGTCCAGCTCCTGCGGCATCATGTCCACCTGGACGATGTCGGGCCAGCCGTCGTTGTTCACGTCGGCCGCATCGACCCCCATTCCGGCGTAGCTGGTGTGGCGCAGCCACTGCGCGGCACGGTTGGTGAAGGTGCCGTCGCCGTTATTGACGAACAGCATATCGTTAGGCTCGCCGTCGCTGGACACATAGATATCCGGCCGGCCGTCGCGATTGAAGTCGGCCACGGCGACGCCGAGTCCGTAGCCCGCGTCGGACATGATGCCGGCCTGCTGGGAAACGTTGGTGAACGTCCCGTTGCAGTTGTTGTGATAGAGCTGGTTGTAGCTGCCGCGGGCGCGCCGCGCGCCCATGGATTCGCTGCGATTGAAGTCCTGCGGCGAGTTCTCGAGGAGGAAGAGATCGAGGCAGCCGTCGCCGTCGTAGTCGAGAAAGACGGCGTGTGTCGTGTAGCCGGTGTCGGCGATACCGTACTTCGCCGCCTGCTCGGTGAAGGTGCCGTCGCCGTTGTTGATGAAGAGCAGATTGGCGCGGTCTTCCGGCTTCGACCAGGGCGGCCCCGATACGGATAAGTAGATATCGAGATGACCGTCGTTGTTGATGTCCACCATCGTGACGCCGGTGACCCAGCGGTTGGTCTTCACTCCCGCGCGCTCGGTGATGTCCTCGAAGCGAAAGTTGCCCTTGTTCCGGTACAACCGGCTGGAGACCATGTTGCCGGCAAGGAAGATGTCGGGGAGGCCGTCGTTGTCGATGTCGCCGATGCCGACGCCGGCGCCGTTGTAGACGTAGGGATCGGTGAGGGCATTGAGGGAGTCGTCGGTGGTGATGGTGTTCGCGAAGGTGATTCCGGTTTGCTCGGGTTGTTGTTGGTTGAAGAGCGGTTTGGTGCAGGCTGTGAGGATTAGCAGGGCGGGCAGATAGCGCATGGTGCAATTGTAGTCTGGGCTGGTGGACGGCGCTAAGTGCTTGACGGCGCTGACGTCCGAACTGCGCTAACGCCCGAACCTCGCTGACGCCCGAAGGGCGCGGACGCCCTGACGGCGCGGACGCCCTAAGGAAGCTCTGAACAATCGCTGATGACGCGCCGCGGGCGGTGCTTGGATGCTGCGTGGTGTCGCCAAACGCCGTCGAGGCGCTATTTCCGCCCAGTTCCCCTGGTGATCAGGGCTTTTTGCTCCGGATGGCTGGCTACGAGAGACACGTCGGCCGCTGCGCGCCCAAGTCGTACCGCAGCAGATACAGATTGGCGAGCGCGAAGGCGGCGAACACCCGGGCGGTGTTCTTCGCCAGCCCGCGGTAGCGCACCTTGGTGAAGCCCCAGAGCCGCTTCACCACATGAAAGGCATGCTCCCCCCGCGCCCGCACCCGGGAGCGCGCGCGGTTGATCGCATGCCAGCGGCCCGCGACCGGGTGCTCGCGCGTGCCGCGCCGATTCACGCGATACCGGATGCCCTGGGCCGCGCACAGCGCGCGATCCTCATCCTTCCAGTACGCCCGGTCGCCATACAACGCGCGCTCGTCGCCATGCAGCAGGTGCGGCAGCGCACTGATGTCCGCCTCGGCGGCGTGCGTGGTCGTGAGCGAGTGCACCACGCCGCGCAGATCCGTCCCCACGTGCACCTTCATCCCGAAATACCACGTGTTGTTCTTCCGCGCCTGCCGCATCTCCGGATCGCGCGTGCCCGTCGCGTTCTTCGTCGAGCTCGGCGCGCTCAGGATCGTCGCGTCCACAATCGTGCCCGATTTGAGCAACAGGCCCTTGGCCTCGAGCAGCCCGCGCACCGCCTCGAACAGCTGCTCCGTCAGCCGGTGCTGCTCCAGGAGATGGCGGAAGCGCAGAATCGTCGTCTCGTCGGGAATCGCGTCGTCGCTCAGCTCCACGCCCACGAAGTGGCGCATCGCCTCGCTGTCGTACAGCGCGTCTTCGGCCGCGGGATCCGACAGGTCGAACCAGTGCTGGAGGAAGTAGATCCGCAGCATCGTCTCGATCGGGATCGGGGGTCGCCCGCTCTGGCCGCGCCGGCATTTCGGATAGTGCGGCGCGATCCGCGCCACGAGCTCGGCCCAAGGAATCACCGCGTCCATTTCCGCGAGGAACCGCTCACGGCGGGTGACTTTCTTCTTGGTCGTCCACGCCACGCTCGCAAACGTCCGCTGATCGCTCATAGGGACTCCCGAGTGAAGGTTCGCTCGGGCTGGCAATACCACACTTCTCATGCAGCTCTGCAAGAGACAATTTTGCAGAGCTTCCCTAACGGCGCGACGGCGCTGACGCCCTGAGTGCGCGGACGTCCTAACGGCGTGAAGGGCGCGGACGACCTTAGGGCGGTAACTACGTGTCTCCCCTCCTCTACCGAACCGGTGAGAACGAGAGCGCCGACAGGAACACTGCGCTCGTGACCGTCGTTATGCCTGGCGTGGCGTACTTCGGGTCGGTGCTGATCCGCTTCCATTCCGGATGGCTGCCGAACGCACGCCACGCCTTCTCGCGAGCGGCCATGTCGTCGAACACCAGCATGTACGTGAGGCTCGGCAGACGAGTGGCGTAGAGGTTCTCGCCGAAGAACACTGGCGCCATGCCGATCGACCGGAAGAGGGCGATCTCGGCGTCGTTGAACATCGCGATCTTCTTCGCCAGCGCGGCGGCGTCGCGCGATTCGTAGGTCCGCATCTCGAACACCCGTGAGGGCACGGGCGGCTCGTTCGGCGGCGACTCGACGCTGCGGTGGCCGGCGAAGGCGCGCATCAGCTGTGCGTCGTAGCGCACGTACGGCGGAAGGACATCGCTCTCGAAGGCGGCAAGGGCCGGCGCGTAGGCGGCATCGCCGGCCAGCCGCTGTGCTGACCCGACCGCGTCGGCGGCGGTGGACCAATCCACGAGCAACACGAGCGATTGGCCGAGCATCCCGATGTTGGACGAGAAGACACCGGCGGTGGCGGCGCCGGCGCGGCGCAGCGCCGCGAGCATGTGGTCCTTGACGAACGTACGCAGCCGGCCGGGATCGAGATCGCTGCGTGTCTCGTAGACGCGCAGCTCGTAGTAGTGTCGATCGTCGTCGGCGCGAGCGGCGCGCGTCACCTGCGCGGCCGTGGCGGCTGGTCCCATAGCTCCGGCGGCGAGGCCGGCCTTCACGAAGTCACGACGTTGCATGTGATGGAGAGATCCGAGGATGAACGGGGGGGGTCGATCGCACGCTACGGCACGGCGACGCGCGCGCGCGTGATGCGCCAGAGTACGCGACCGCCAAACGGGTCCGAGTCCAACCGGCCGTTGGTCACACGCACGGCCCGCGGCTGGCCATCGGGGAGGGCCACGCTGCCCGCCGCCGGCGCGCCGTCGCTGCTGAAGGTATACAGCTCCAGATGCCCCCAGTCGATTTCCGCAGTGCTCTGGGCGACGGCGGCGCGGGGCAGCACGGCGTGGTCCTTCACGAGCAACACGAGCGGCACGGTACCCGGCGCGATGTTGTACCACTGGCCGCCGTCGTACAGCCGGGCGGTTTGATAATCGATCCACCGGCCCGGCGGGAGGTAGACGCGCCGCGTGGCCGTCGAGTCGAACATCGGCGCCACGAGGAGCGACGATCCGAACATGTACTCGTCCTCGACGAGCCACGAAGTGGGATCGCTTGGGTACTCGAAGAAGAGCGTGCGCAGCATCGGCCAGCCGCGCGCGGACGACGTCTTCGCCTCGGCGAGGATGTGCGGCATCAGCGCGTACTTGAGCTCCACCGCGCGGCGGAAGTCATCGACGAACGTGGAGTCGTACGCCCACGGCTCGCGGGGCGGCGCGCCATGCGTGCGGGTGTGCGACGTCAACACACCGAAGGCGAGCCAGCGGCGATACAGATCCCGCGGCGCGCGCTGCACGAATCCGCCCACGTCGTGGCTCCAGTAGGTGAAGCCCGACAGGCCTAACGACAATCCGGCACGCAGCTCGGCCGCCATCGCCGAATTGGTATTCTCGGCGTCGCCGCCCCAGTGCACCGGATACCGCTGGCTGCCCGCCCAGGCGCTGCGCGCCCAGATGACGCCGTCACCGGTGACGTCCTTGGTCACGCCAAACACGGCGGCGTTGTAGCGCACCGGGTAGAGGTTGTGCTCGTACCAGCCGCTCCGTCCGGAGGCGTAGATGCCATCGAGGGGCGCCCCCTCACCGAAATCCGCCTTGATCGCGCCGACGCCGAGTCGGAGGAGCGCGGCGAGCTTCTCGCGATACCAGGCCACCGCGGCGGGGTTGCTGAAGTCCAGAATGGCGTCTTCGGCCGGCACGCGCCCGCCGGCGTCCCGCACCTCGTAACCGTGGTCGACGAGCTCGTGCCACAGTGGATTCTTCGGCGTGGAGTACGTGTACTGCCATAGGCTGATGCGGAACCCCTGCCGGCGCAGGTCGCGAATCATCCCCGCGGGATCGGGAAAGCGCGATTTCGAGAACTGATAATCGTTGCGCCAATCGGTCTCGAACCAGCCGGTGTCGATGTGCAGGACGTCGGCGGGGATTCGATACTGCCGCAGCTTCGCCGCCACGTCCCGCACCTGCGCCTCGGAGTTGTAGGTGATGCGGCTCATCCAGAGCCCGAACGACCAGAGCGGCGGCACGGGACTGCGGCCGGTGAGCGTGGTGTACTCGGAGACGACGTCCTTCGGCTCGCCGAGGAAGACGAAGAGGTCGAGCAGCTCGTCGCCGGCGTAAATTGTGTTGTGGGCGTCGAATTCCGCGCCGACGTCGAAGGTCACCGGCGCGCTCGTGTGCACGAACATCCCGTATCCACGGCTGCTGAGGAAGAAGGGTACGGTCTTGTACTGCAGCCGGCTCTGCGCGCCCATCGCGTCGCGGAGGAATGCCACGATCCGCTGCCCGCGTTTGTTCAGGCGCGTGAACGACTCGCCGAATCCGTAGATCCCCTCGTCAGGCGCCAGCGTGAAGGTAGCCGCCGTGCTGCGGGCGAGGTCGCGGTTGCGGCGCACGAACGAGAACGGAATGTACGGCGTGAACGACGCCGGCTCGCCGAGCTGCTGCGTGCGCGTGAGCAGCCGGCCCGCGGCGTCGCGGATCTCGATCGCCCACGGATTCCTGACGAGACGGACGCTGCCAAACGCGGAACCGTACGTCACGTCGTTATCCGTGGCCGTGGTTCGCCAACTGTGGTCCGCCGGCACCGGACCGGCCAGCATGAGCGACGAATCCGGCCGCAGCGTGGTCCACGGCAGGTCCCGAGTGGACCAGCGCAGGCGAATCGTGCGCGGCGTGACGAACGAGATCGCGAATGGCAGTATTGGATCGCGGTCGTATTCCGTCTGCGGAAACTCCCCCGCCGGCGCGCGGGCGAAGCCGACGTCGATCTTGGCGAAACTCAGGCTCGGCTGACGCGTGTACCGATCCCACTGGAGGCGGCCGGCGCCCGTGGCCGGATCGAAGCTCGTCAGGCGCGCGGCCATGAAGAAGGTCTGCTCGGGTCGGTGGAAGTCCTCGGCGACATCGACGACGTCGCCGAGGTTCTGCGCTCGGGCGGCGCGCGCCGCAGCGAGCGCAAGGAAAGCGAAGACGACCCTTCTCAGGCCTCCTCCCACCCCTTTGCGCGCTCCAGCGCGCGCTCCCACCCACTCGCGATGCGCTTGCGCTCGGGTGCCTTCAGCGCCGGCGTGAACCGTTTGTCGACCTGCCACTGGCGCGCGATCTCCGTTTGCGATTTCCAGAACCCGACGGCGAGGCCCGCCAGATACGCCGCGCCTAACGCGGTCGTTTCGGCCACCTTGGGTCTAACCACGGGCACGCCCAACAAATCGGCCTGGAGCTGCATGAGCAGGTCGTTGGCGCTGGCGCCGCCGTCGGCGCGCAGCTCCTTGAGCTTGATTCCAGCGTCCGCCTGCATCGCGGCCAGCACGTCCATCGTCTGCAGCGCGATCGACTCGAGCGCGGCGCGGGCAATGTGGGCCTTGGTCGTGCCTCTCGTGAGACCGACGATCGTGCCGCGGGCGTACTGATCCCAGTGCGGCGCGCCGAGGCCGGCGAAGGCGGGAACGAGATAGACGCCGCCCGTATCGGCAACGCTGCGCGCCAGCGGCTCGATGTCGGGCGCGGCGCGGAAGAACTCGAGCCCATCGCGCAACCACTGCACGACGGCGCCGGCAATGAAGATGCTCCCCTCGAGCGCGTACTCGGTGCGGTCGCCGACGCGCCATGCCACGGTGGTGAGCAGGTTGTTTTTCGACGCGATGCGCTTCGTCCCGGTGTTCATCAGCATGAAGCAGCCGGTGCCGTACGTGTTCTTCGCCATCCCCGGTTTCGTGCACGCCTGGCCGAACAATGCTGCCTGCTGGTCACCGGCGATCCCGGCGATCGGGATCGGCGCGCCGAGGAGAGTCGTCTCCCCGTATATCTCGCTCGACGACCGCACCTCGGGGAGCAACGACCGCGGGACGCCGAAGAGCTTCAGGAGCTCGTCGTCCCACTCGCCCCGCCCGATGTCGAACAACATCGTGCGCGAGGCGTTGCTGGCGTCGGTCACGTGAACGCGGCCGCCGGTGAGATTCCAGACGAGCCACGTATCGACGGTGCCGAAGGCGAGGCGCCCCGCCCTGGCTCTCGCCCGCGCACCTTTGACGTTCTCCAAAATCCACTGCACCTTGGTGCCGGAGAAATACGCGTCGATGACGAGGCCGGTCTTGCGGCGAATGAGACGATCGAGCTTCCTCGCCTTGAGCCGGTCGCAGATCGCCGCGGTGCGCCGGTCCTGCCAAACGATGGCGTTGCAGACCGGCTCACCGGTATCGCGGTCCCACACGAGCGTGGTCTCGCGCTGATTGGTAATGCCGATCGCGGCGACATCCGTTGCCGACGCGTTCGCCTTCGTCAACGCCTCGGCGGCGACGCCGGCCTGCGACGACCAGATGTCGCGCGGATCGTGCTCGACCCAACCCGGTTTGGGGAAGAGCTGCGGGAACTCTTTCTGCGCCACGGAGACGATCGAGCCGGAGTGGTCGAAGACGATGGCGCGGGAGCTGGTCGTGCCCTGATCGAGGGCGAGGAGGAATTTCATCTCAGCCTTTCCACAGCAGCTGGTAGAGCAAGGCGCCAAGGACTCCCCCAATCGTCGGGCCGACGATGGGAATCCAGGCATAGCCCCAATCGGAGCTCCCCTTCCCGGCGACCGGCAGCACCGCGTGCGCGATGCGGGGGCCGAGGTCGCGGGCCGGGTTGATGGCGTAGCCGGTCGGCCCGCCTAACGAAAGACCGATCGCGGCGACGATGACCCCGACGAGCAGCGGACCGATTCCCTTCGCCAGCTCTGAGCCCGGAACGAAGTTGCCTGGCGAGATCACGGCGAGCAGCGTGAGGACGAGCATGAAGCCGCCGATGGTCTCGGCGATGAGATTCGCGCTCGAGCGGCGGATCGCCGGCATCGTCGAGAAGACGGCAAGCTTCGCCGCCGGGTCGGGCGTTGCTTCCCAGTGCGGCAGATACTGCAGCCACACGACGATGCCGCCGATGAAGCCGCCGACGATCTGCGCGACGATGTAGCCGGGCACCTTCGCCCAGGGAAACGTGCCGATCGTCGCCAGGGCCAGCGTCACCGCGGGATTCAGATGCGCGCCGCTGATGCTGATCACGCAGTACACCGCGATCGTGACCGCGAACGCCCAGCCGGTGGTGATCACGATCCAGCCGGAGTTGTGGCCTTTGGTGCGCTGCAGCACGACGTTGCCGACGACACCGTCGCCGAGGACGATCAGGATGGCGGTGCCGAACAGCTCAGCGAGGAAAGCGGACATGGTCGAAGGAAGGAGAGGGGATATACTCGCCGTTACCGTCGCGTTCGGCCAGATGCCGTGCGCGCGCGGCGCGGGTGGCACGCGCTCCCTTGACTATCCGTCCGGCAGTGGGCAAGTAGTAGCATGGCTGCCCCCGCCCCCCAGACTCCGACCGCCAGCCGGCTACAGGGCGACGCCCTCCGACCCAGCGACATGCAGCGATCCACCTATACGGCGCCCTCCGTGTACAGCCACGAGAGCGGCCGCACGTATCGGCTGGACCGTCTCATCGGGAAGGGCGGCTTCGGCGAGGTCTATCTCGCCACGACATCGCCGGCGGACGCCTACCCGCCGCAGGTCTGCGTCAAGATCACCGATCGGATCTCGGCGTGGCTGCGCGAAGCGTATTTCGCCGAGCTGCTGCAGCGCGAGCCGCGCGCGTTGCGCGTGTACGATCGCTTCGCGATCGTGGACGGCTCTGGGATGCGCTACTGCCTAACGGTGGAGTACGCGAAGCACGGCGACCTCGGCGCCTGGCTGAAGAGAGCGGGCGCGCAGCCGGAGCGCACCGTGCGACGAGAGATCGCGGCGATTCTCCGGACGCTCGATGCCCTGCACCGCGGCCAGGCGCTGCACCGCGACCTGACACCGTTCAACGTGTTCGTGTGCGACGACGAGCAGCTCAAGCTCGGCGACTTCGGGATCGCGACGCACCAGCGCAGCCGGCGCGGCGTGACGGCCGACGCGTTCAACGCGATGAACGCGCCGACGGAGATCGCCTGGGGGAAGGTGCGACGGTGGCAGCAGCGCGACGACATCTATCAGGTGGCGCAGATCGCGTGCATGCTGCTGCGCGGGGACACGGTGAGCCCGATGCGGAGCAAGGATGTACGCCGTCTTCCGTGCAGCGACCACCTGAAGGAAGTCATCTATCGCTGCCTCGGCGCGCGGGGCAAACGCTACGAGGCGGCCGGAGAGCTGATCGCCGCATTGCGCCAGCGACCGTCGCAGCCGTCTCTGGGACGGCTCACGAGTCTCTCCGGCAAACGGATCGCGATCACCGGATTTCTGAGCCGCCCACGCAGTGAGGCCGTCGCCGCTGCGAAACGAGCGGGCGCGATCTTCCAGTCCAAGCCCGGCCAGTTGACCGACGTGCTGGTGCGCGGCCGGCCAAACAAGCAGCAGATCGCCGGCACCGCGGGCGGGACGAAGTTGCTGGAGATCCGCCGACTGGCCTCGCAGGGGAATCCGGTGCGGGTGATCGGCGAAAAGCAGTTCTGGACGCTGGTCACCAAGCGGGGGGCGAAGAAGCCGAACGCATGACGCCTGCTGTCGTCAATTCATTGTTGTATGCGTGATACTCGCGTGGCCGCGGTGCAGTTTCAGCATGCGCCCGGCGACAAGGCGTACAACATCGTTCGCGTGCGCCATTACGTGGGCGAGGCGGCGCGGGCGCGGGTCGAGATCATTGCCTTTCCCGAGATGTGTCTCACCGGCTACTGGCACGTGCGGAAGCTCTCGCGCGAGGGCGTCGAGGCGCTTGCGGAGCCGGTGCCGGATGGCCCGTCCACACGCGAGCTGCTGCGGTTGTCGTGCGAGCACGGGATGACGATCGGTGCCGGTCTGATCGAGCGCGGCGACGACGGGCGGATGTTCAACGCGTACGTCGTCGCGATGCCTAACGGCGACTGGGCGGTGCACCGCAAGCTGCACGTGTTCGTGAGCGAGTACCTGTCGGAGGGAGATCGGTACACCGTGTTCGACACGCCGCACGGCTGCCGGGTCGGGGTGCTGATCTGCTGGGACAACAACCTCGTCGAGAACGCGCGCGCCACCGCACTGGCCGGCGCGGAGATCCTGCTCGCGCCACATCAGACCGGGGGCTGCAACTCGGTGAGCCCGAAAGCGATGAAGCCCGTGGATCCGGCGATCTGGGCGCGCCGGCACGAGGATCGCGCGGCGATCGAGGCGGAGCTGTGCGGGCCGAAGGGGCGAGCCTGGCTGATGCGGTGGCTGCCGAGTCGCGCGCATGACAACGGAATGTTCCTCGTGTTCGCGAACGGCATCGGTCCCGACGACGACGAGATTCGCACCGGGAACGCGATGGTGCTCGACCCGTACGGCGAGGTGATCGCGGAGTCGCGTACGGCGGGTGACGACATGGTCATCGCCGATCTCGAGGCGGCGCTGCAGCCGACGTCATCCGGGCGGCGGTGGATACGGGCGCGCCGGCCAGAGCTGTACGACAGCCTAACGATGCGCACGGGGGAGGAGCAGGAGACGCGGCAGGTGCGGTTCGGCACGAGCTAGGCGTCGGTGGCCGTTAGGGGTCAGCGCTCTTGGACCCTTCGCGCTCTCATTCCGCACGTAAGGCTTCAACTGGATTCATGGCCCCCGCCCGGCGGGCCGCAATCCAACTGGCGGTGAGCGCAAAGACAAGGAGCGTCAACGCCACAGCCGCGAGCGTCGCGGGGTCGGCGGGCGAGACCTCGAAGAGGAACGAGCGCAGGAAGCGCGCGACGGCGGTGAAGAGGACGAGCCCAGCGGCGATCCCGCCGGCGCAGAGTAGCAATCCGTGGCGCGTGACCATGAGCGCGACGGCGCGCGGTTGCGCGCCGAGGGCGATGCGGACGCCCAGCTCGCGCGTGCGGAGGATGACGATGTACGCGATCACGCCGTAGAGACCGACCACGCTCAGGAGCAGCGTGATCCCGGCGGCGACGCCGAGGACGAGGATCGTGAAGGTGAGCCGCGCCATCGAGGCGTTGGCCGCTTCGCGCAGCGACTGCGCCTGGAACGTGGGCAGCGTGGGATCTGCGTCGTGGACGGCGCGCTGAATGGCACGGACGGTGGCGGTGATATCAGCGCTGGTGTGCGCGACGACCGCCATCTGCCGCGATGGCCGGCCCGTGAGCGTGTCGCCGCCTAGCGACTCGGGGAGATACACCAGTCGTGACGGCGGCGCCGAGAGCGACGTGTCGCGAATGCTTCCGACGACGCCCACGACGGTGAGCACCTTCCCTGTCGGCAGCTCGCGGAAGCGCTTGTTCAGCGCCGTTAGGCCCGTTGAATCGTGGAAGACGTCACGCGCGGTCTCCTGGTTGATGACGGCTTCGTCGCCGCGCTGGCGCTCCAGCCGGTCGAAAGTCCGGCCGGCGAGCAGCGGGATTCCGAGTGCGCGGAAGTAGCCGCTGTCCACCTTCACGTACGTCTCGAGGGGCGGGATCTTCGCCCCCGTGCTGACGTCGCCCTCGACGTATACCGGATTTTCATTGAGGCCGTTGTTGATCGTCGGAAGATTGCTCGCAACACCTGCCGCCGCGACGCCGGGAAGCTGCGCGACGTGCTCCACGAGCCGGGCGTATAACTGCACGACCGCAGTGTCGTTAGGCCAGCGTTGTCGCGGAAGGTCCAGCCACACGGTGGCGACGCCGTCGGGGTTGAAGCCGGGACGAACGCCGCGAAGCCGCTCCAGACTGCGGAGGAGGAGCGTCGACGCCGCCAGCACGACGAGCGCGAACGCCACCTGGGCTGCGACCAGCGCGCTGCGCGCCCGCTGGCGGTGGCCGCCGATCGTACCGCCGCGACCGCCGTCGCGCAAGCCAGAGAGCGGGCCGGCGCGCAGGAAGCGGATTGCGGGCAGGACGCTGCACACGAGCGCGACGAGCGCGGCGGCGGCGACGGTCCAGGCGGCGACCGTCGCATCGACGTGTACCTCTGCCAAACGAGGGATGCGGGCCGCCGCGCCACTCGCGTGGACGAGCGCGCGGATGCCGAGGGCGGCGATTGCCAGGCCGACAGCCACGGACAGGGCGGCGAGCAGGCCGGACTCCCAGAAGAAGTGCGCGAGCACTCTCGTCCGTCCCGCTCCGAGCGCGGCGCGCAGCGAGAGCTCGCGCGAGCGCGCATCGGCGCGGACCAGCAGGAGATTGGCGACGTTCGCGGCGGTGACGAGGAGGACGAGGAGCGCGGTGGCAGCGACCATCCAGAGCGTACGCGCGATCCCGCCGACCACGTCGTCGCGCATCGGTGTCAGGCGCGGCACCGGCTTTCCTTGATCGAGAACCGTCTGCATCGGCATGCCGGGAGCGAGGAGGGGATTAACGCTGACGACGAGCGGGAGAACGCGCGCGAAGTCGCGTTGCGCGGCATCGACGGTGACACCGGACCGGAGGCGAGCGATGGCGTTGTAGCTGAAACCGTTGTTGTCGTTGGGATCGAGCTGCAGCGGCAGCCAGAGCTCGTTCCCGGCGCTCGGAAAGGAGAAGCGCGCGGGCATGACGCCGATGATTTCCGTGGAGCGGCCGTTGATCGAGAGCGACTTGCCGATCACGCCGCGATCGCCGCCGAAGCGCGTGCGCCACACGCCTTCGCCGATCACCACGACGCGTGGTCCACCACTCCGGGGCTGGTCCTCCTCTTCGGTGAACGCCCGACCGATGATCGGGTTCACCTGGAGCATGGGGATCCCGTTCGCGGTCACCGAGGTGGCGGTCATCCGCTCGGGCTCTCCGCGCCCGCTCGGATCCGAAACGTTCACCGATTCCTCGTCGTAGAGCGCGATCGCGTCGATGGTATGCGCGAACCGCCGGAAGGTGAGGAAGGTGGACGCGCTCTGCGCCATGTGTCGCAGCGAGAGTGGGGGCATGTCGAGCGACACGCCCACGAGCCGGTCGGGATGGCCGAAGGGAAGCGGCCGGAGGAGCACTCCGTCCACAATCGCGGAGATCGCGGCGACCGCGCCCAACCCGATGGTCAGGGAGAGCACGACGGAGGCGGTGAAGAGCGGCGCGCGGCGCAGCGAGCGCCAGGCCTGTGTGAGCGGTGCGAGGCTCATGGTTCAGAAGGTGGCGGCGTCCAACATACGCGCCGGCGGCCGAGAGGTTTCAGCCTGCCTGATCCCGCTTTCTCCCTCCGCTGCGCCTACCGAGCAGCTCCAATGCCGGGCTGCGTGAGCATACCTGGCTGGCGCTGCGCCGCTGCCTTCGTCCAGCACAGCGCGTTGACGAGGCGCACCTGATGCACGGAGTTGCACGGAGTGCTGAGCAGCAGCGGCGACGCAAAGACAACGGACAGACAGCGCGCGCGGGAGATCGCCACGTTGAGCCGGTTGCGCGAGAACAGGAAGTCGAGCCCTCGCGGAATGTTCTCACCGCTCGATGACGCGAGGGAGATCAGCACGACTACGCCCTCCTGCCCCTGAAACTTGTCGACCGTACCGACTCGTGCGCCGCGCGGCAGGACGGCCTTCAACAAGTTCACCTGCATGTTGTAGGGGCTCACGACCAGGATGTCCGCTGTCGTGATCTCGTTGGTGACGCCTTTGTGATTCACCCAGCGCTGCCCCAGGAGCGCGCGATACGCGTCGTTTAGCCTATCGGCTTCTTCCTCGCTGCGCTGCGTGTTGCCTTCGTGCTGGACCTCGATGAAGCGCAGCCCAGTCGGCGCGAGAACGCCGGCGGCATCGTCGTTGAGAATGAGCCTTTGCTGCGCCGTCACCTCCGTCGACTCGAGGCGCCCGTCATAGAAGGCGTCGGACACAAATCGGCACAGCTCGGGGTGCATGCGCCAGGTGCGGGCGAGGAAGATTCCGCGATTTGCCGGTACCGTGGCCCAGCTCTGCATCAGATGATCGAGTGCCGAAACGCCGCTGCCGCCCGGGTGCGCTCCCTTCGCCGGCTGCGACAGCTGCATTTGATCGCCCACGAGCACGATGTTGCGAGCGCTCCCTCCAACAGCAACGCAGGTCGCAAGGCTGATCTGTCCCGCTTCGTCGATGAACAGATAGTCGAGCGTCTTGTCCAATTCCGAGCGTGAGAAGAGCCAGGCCGTGCCGGCAATCAGCTGATAAGCGTTGACATTGAAATTGTTGTCAAACGCGTTCTCGATGAATTGGCCGTCGAAGCGATCCTCCTGATCTTTCGATTTCTTCACGCCGCGGAATGCCACGCTCCGTTCGCGCGCGACCTCCTCCACGCTCTCCAGCAAGTTGTGGATGGCTTTGTGCGACAACGCAGTCACGCCGACGCGTTTACCGAGCCGCAAGAGCTCGACGATGGCATGAGCAGATGTGAACGTCTTGCCGGTGCCGGGCGGCCCCTGGATCACGAGGTGCGTGGCACCCATGTGGGCGACAACACTGATCGCAGCTGCCAGAGTATCGACGGACGGCTGAAGGGTTGCACCGTCGCGCAGCCGGGGCTTGTCTCGTGTCAGAATGCTGGTGATCGCGCTGTACTCTGCTTCTCGTCCGTCGATTACCGTTTGTGCATAGCGGGCTACCGCGTCGCGCTGAACCGAGTCGTCGCGTGGTCTATCGGGCATCAACGAGAACAACGCTGCGAGCGGTTGGCGACTCGGGCCAACCTTGAGCTCGAGCCAGCCGTTCGCCTCGTCGAGCGACACGATCTCGAGTTGCTCTTCGGTGTCGACGCGCACGGTCTTTGAACCTGCGCGCAGCTTCGTCTCCTGTTCCGGAAAGCGCAGCCTCCAGACTAATGATCGTTTGTCCGCGCGCGGTGCGAAGTCTGGATCGAGCGTGACGCCGCCAATGCAATCGGCGTCATCGATCAGCTCTTCGGTGCGTGCGTCGAGTCTGTCGAAGTACTTCCACCATTCCTGCCGCGCTTCACGCCGGTGATACTCGAGCAGATGGCCGAGCAGCTGCCGCCACTCGAGTTGATCATCGGGGATGTCGCGCACCAGCGCCTCGCGTAGCGCGAGAATGCGGGCGTCGCTCTCTCGCCGTTTCCGCTCGCGCTCCGCCTCTTCGTCGGACGCTGTGCGCTCCGGGTCGAACCACTCGACAGTTGCCGGCCGCAACGACAGGAGCCAATCGCGACACTGTCTCGTCGAGCGGCAGTCGAATGCGTTGTATGCCTCGAGCTGCTGTAGAATGGCATCATCGCGCAACACGAGCCACCGCTCGAATGCCACAACGCTATCACCCCCGCTCTTGATCTCCTGGGTGCGTTCGGGCGCGAAGAACACCTCCATGTTCTTGAGCGAGTGTGCCGGCTCGGATGTGCGTACTCCCTCGCGCAACACCTTGTAGAGGTCAACCAGCTTGCGGTTGCGCAGGAGGTCGTCCAACTCGTTCTCACGGGTGCCGTGTTCCTGCGCGAGCCGTTTGAGCGATTCGACCTGCTTCTTTGGCGCGGCGCCGTACTTCTGAGCGAGTCGCTTGAGCGCGCTCACCTCATATGACGCGTAGTGGTAGATGAACGCGTCCGGGTATTGACGAAGGCGCGCGGTCATGAAGTCCAGCGCATCCTCGAACGCCTTCTTCTCCGAATGCTTGTCGTGCGCCCAGAAGGCGGTGAATCGCTCCCGGCCGTCGTCCATATGATGGAAGCCAAACAAGTACTCCAGTGATCCGTCGGCCGAGTAGACCGGGTCTCCTTCCATATCGAAGAACAGGTCGCCGGCGTCAGGCCGCGGAAGACGCGCGAACCCCTTGTGCGGCTCGAGCGGCAGCAACTCGACCTTGTGCTCGCCCGTCGTTCGGTTCAGCAGCTGGAGCGCGGCCTGCGCTTTCAGACGCTCGACCGTCTCCACCTGCAGCCCAGGTACTTGTCGACCATTTAGCGCGGCGAGCTGGCGCAGGTTCACAATGCCTGCCGCGATCAGCTTTCTCGCTTGTGACGCGGTGAGTCGAGCAACGAGCCGTAAATCGTCGCGCGCCTCCCACTCGTTCTCGCAACGTTCCAGCCAGCGACACAGATCGCAATACGCACAGCGCTCGGACTGTGTACGTCGATCGCATGCCGAGGCGAACGTGTGAAAGCGCTCGCGCGCCGCATCCACGTAGAACACGTAATCCTTCAACTTCAGAGCGACGACGCTGTTGTCACCCAGAATGATGTATGCGTGGCGAGGCTCCAGCTCCTGCTCGAGCGCAACGAGAAGTGAGTAGAGGCAGAGCTGGAAGACATGCTTCGGTTTAGGCGAACGGGCGAGCTTCGTGTCCGCCACCTCGTAGGAGTGCGCGCCCAGCCGCGACGGTTTGTCGACGCGCAGCAGGAAGTCGGAGTATCCGTGCCACGGAAGGTTGACGAGCGCGCCCTGGTAGACCACGTCCACGCCGTCGCGCATCGCCTGACGAGTCGCCTCGGCCGTCTCGTCGAGCGACTCGAGTCGCGGAATCTCTCGTATGCTCTTGCCTTGGTCACGCAGAGTCTCGAGGTAGCGTCGCTCGTGCGTGAGGCCTTTCTCTTTCAGGAGGTCGAGGTACTCGTCGTCTGCAGGCTCGGGAGCGTGCAGTGCGCCCTCACGCACGACGAGGTCGAGGGCGGTACAGTGATCGCAGCCGAGGAAGTTGACGAGATCTCTGGCGGAGTAGAGCACGGAAGGATGCGTCGTCATGGATCGGCGTGCGGCGCGCCTGAGGGAAGTCTCTTCCTGCGGCGCGCCAGCGAGGAAGGATGTGTTGTGACTAATGTGTGGTCCGGATGCTCGCGCAGCCAGCAACGGTCATGGCGCAACACGCCTGGCGAGGGCTCGACCGACTTCGCTGCGGCTGCCCCTACCGCTGGGAGTGCCCGGATCAGTAGCTCCAGCGACACACTCGGCTCGCCTCTATTTCACCTCCTTTAATTTTCACCGTGAAAACTACTGCATCGCGCCACCTTCGCGACCCGCTGTTGGTCCTCAGCGTCAAGAGGGCCGATGCGGAAGAGCCCATTCACGGAGCAACAGATCGCGCAATGCTGCACGAGTTGAGCGCGGGCGCGACGCTCCGTGTCCTGGTACGCCGGCACGCCGTGACCGAGCAAACGCTGTATCGCTCGAAGAAGAAGGATCGCGGGTGCCAGGCGAATGAGGCGAAGCGCCCAGCTTGACCCAATGCCGCAATGCTCGTAAGCCGGATTGATCGTGTGATCCCATGTTGGCGGAGATCTTATCCCGGTTGTATCGGGGACCTAGCGGAACACAGGCAAGTCTCAATCTCGGCGCACATACGGCGATTATCGTCGACACGAGATGGGACAGGTGTCAGGGCGTACGCCACTGCCACTTCCTTTTCGAGCTCGAGCTAGCGCGCAGCGCTGAACGTGTCCAACAGCGCGCCCAGCGCCAGGAACTCGTCGTGTCTATTGGCGTCGCCGGCGATCGAATCCTGATAGGCCTGAACGGAACGGTACTCATGTTCCGAGCGAATGCGCCGGCGGGCGCGAACCTTCTGGACAACTGCGAGATCGCGCTCCCACTGCGCGTCCGTCCCAAAACGTTCACGCAGATCTTGATCCAAGGCTCGGCGTCCCGCCGGCGACATGGCGCCCATCATGCCGCGGCACTCGCGCAGCAGGGCTCGGAGATCGCTGACTCGCTGCGCGTCGTTGACGAGCATGCGAAACTTGCCCCATGTCGAGCCGGGTTCCTCGCGCTCGAATGCGTCGAGCATCATGAGAGCACGTTCGCGGAGTTCTGTTGCCTCTGCAGATGTGGCTCGCCGGGACGAAGGGTGCTCTCCACGCATGTCAGACAATCATCGAATGCTGTCGCTATCCGACGTCCGAGTCAAGTTGCGAACCGTGAAAACGAAAGCGAACGCGTAGCGATCGCGATCCCGAGATCGTTAGGCAGGTTCAACAATCGTTATCTAGACCTTTCGACGAGAGCCATCGCCAAATGTACTGGTAAGGCGTCGCCGTACACCCTGCCCGCATCCAGGCGAACGACCAATGCCCACCACCTCAATGTCCCATGGTCTTCGGCGGGCGGGTGAACGAGCTACTCGTGAACATGCCCGCTAAAAGATTGTGGGCGTCGTACGCTTCGTATTCCAGCTAGCCGTCGCGCTCCCGAGCTGGCCCAGCAGGCGGTCCCTTCTTGCGCTCAGCGAGTGTGAGCAGCGTGTATTCGCGCAAAGGGTGAGTCATTTTGTTCTGCGCCTCTGCCGTCGCGTGGTACGTCGCAAACAGAGCCCCCGTCCCAGCTGATCCATGCGGCGGATAGTCCAACGCGGCACCGTATACGTCGTCGCCGTCCTGACTATGAATGGGACGATGCGGGACGTTCCACGACACGATTAGCGTATCCACCAGTTCCTCAATAACACTATCAATCGCGGGGTATTTGTCTCGCAGGCACGCCACGTCGGCCCTAAAGGATTCAGACGTGTCGACGGTCGGTGCACGAAGTGCCGGCACGCTGCCTATCGGTGCGAGGATGCCCTTTCTCTGAGGGCCTTCAACTCCCGTTGTACAGACTCACGCGCCAACGCCTGTCGCGCGAACTCATGATCCTCATCATCGGGCAGATTCTCTGCCCATCGATATAGGACGCGAGGAATGCGTTGATTTGGCCGTTGATCGTCCCACGCAATGAGCCACGGCGGTTCACGATGAGTCATCTTGCTGAGTTCACTGCCACTCCGGCCGCCACACTCCTGAAGAACACGCTG
>CAZICQ010000040.1:0-20060 GCA_964537775.1 uncultured Gemmatimonadaceae bacterium
CCTCGGTGGACACCCAAAACCGGCCACTGATCGACACCTGAAAACCGGCCACCACGGCTAGCGAGCCGAGACGTTGACACCGGCGAGGACCATCTGGTCCTTCGCCGCTCATGAGCAACGTCTTGAGCGACTCCACACAGCAGCAGGTCCTCGCGCTCGGGCGACTGGGTTGGTCGCTGCGGCGCATCGAAGAGGCCACGGGCGTTCGCCGCGAGACGGCGAGCGCGTACTTGAAGGCGGCCGGTATCCCCGTGCGCCGCACGGGCGGGCGGCCCAAGGTGTGGCCACCGCCAAATCCGGCCACCACGGGGGAGGTGTCCACCGACTCCGGGAAGGCGCCCGAGCCCCCCGTCGCGTCCGTGCCTGGCCGCGCGCCGACGGCCAGCGCCTGCGAGCCGCATCGGGAGGTGATCGAGGAGGCGGTGCGCCGCGGCCGGAACGCGATGGCGATCTGGCAGGATCTCGTCGATGATCACGGCTTCGCCGGCCGGTACGCGAGTGTGCGCCGCTTCGCCGCCAAGCTGCGGGGCGCCTCAACCGTCGAGCCGCGGGCCATCATCACGACGGCGCCCGGTGAAGAAGGCCAGGTCGACTACGGCGACGGCCCGATGGTCCGCTCGCCCGAGACGGGGAAGTTCCGGCGCACGCGGCTCTTCGTCCTGACGCTCGGCTACTCGCGCAAATCGGTCCGCCTCCTCGTGTGGCGCTCGAGCACGCAGATCTGGGCCGAGCTCCACGAGCGGGCCTTCCGCCGGCTGGGGGGCACCGTCCAGGTCATCGTCCTCGACAATCTCCGCGAAGGTGTGCTCGCACCGGACCTCTACGACCCCACGCTCAATCCGCTGTATCGCGACGTGCTCGCGCATTATGGGGTGGTCGCGCTGCCCTGCCGCGTCCGCGATCCCGATCGCAAGGGGAAGGTGGAGTCGGCGATCGGCCACGCGCAGAAGACGCCGCTCCGGGGACTCCGCTTCGAAACGCTCGACGCGGCGCAGGCCTATCTCGATCGGTGGAGCGAGCGGTGGGCGGACACCCGGATCCACGGCACCACCAAGCGACAGGTGGCCGCGATGTTCGCCGAGGAGCGACCCGCGTTAGGCGCCTTGCCGCTCGAGCCCTTTCGTTATTATCGCTACGGCACCCGCACCGTGCACCTGGACGGCTGCGTGGAAGTGGAGGCCGCCTACTACAGCGCTCCCCCGGGCTGGATCGGTCGACAGCTCCAGGTGCAGTGGACGGATACCGTGGTCCGCCTCCTCGATCCCAAGACGGGCCAGCTCGTCCGCGAGCATACCCGGGCGCCGCGCGGCTGGCATCGCGTCGCGGAAGCAGATCGGCCGGCACGCACGCCGCCCAAGACCCTCGCGCTCCTCGCCACGGCGCACCGAGCCGGCCCGTCCATCGGCATGCTCTGCGAGGAGATCCACCGCCACGACGGCGCCGTGGCCGTCCGCCGCATGCAGGGCGTGCTCGCGCTGGCCAAGAAACGTGGTCCCGCCGTCGTCGACGAGGCGGCGCGCACGGCGCTCGACCTCGGCGTGCCCACCTACCGCTTTCTCCGCCGCTACCTCGAGCGCCAGCCCGCCCTCGGTCTCACGCTCCGCCACGTCGATCCCTTGATCCGCCAACTCACCGTCTACCGCGATCTCATCGATCGCCGCACCGCAGACCCTGCCCCCGAGATGCCATGAACCTCCTCGAACTCGATCGTGCGCTCCGCAAGCTCCGCCTCTCCGGCATGGCCGCCGTCCTCGAGACCCGGCTGCATCAGGCCCAAGCCGATCATCTCGCGCCGCTCGACTTGGTGTCGGCCCTGGTGAACGACGAGCTGCAACGCCGGCAGGACCGGCTCCTCGAGCGCCGGCGCAAGCAAGCGCGCTTCCGCGATGCCGACCGCTCGCTCGACACCTTCGACTTCAGCTTCAACAAGAAGATGGATCGCGCGCTCGTCTACGAGCTGGCGACGGGGCGCTTCATCGCCGAGCGCGCGGACGCGCTGTTCTTAGGGCCGCCCGGTAGCGGAAAGAGCCACCTCGCCCAGGCCATCGGCCAGGCCGCCATCCAGCAGGGCTATCGCGTCTGCTATCGCGAGGCGCACACGCTGCTCGAGGAGCTCACCGACGCCACGCTCGCCGGCACGCGCAAGGACTACCTCGCCGAGCTCACCACCGTGCCGCTCTTGATCGTCGACGATCTCGGGATGCGAAAGCTCCCGCACACGGCCGCCGAGGATCTGCTCGAACTCATCATGCGACGCTACGAACGCGCCTCAACCATCCTGACCTCGAATCGGCCGGTCGACGACTGGGGCAAGCTGTTAGGCGACACCGCCGCGGTCACGGCGCTGCTCGATCGCATGCTCCATCATGCACACATCCTCAAGTGCGGCCCGAAGAGCTGGCGTACCAAACTGCATACCGATTTGCGGGCTGACTGATCATGCGGTACTCTCACCCAGTCTCGGACCGCCCGGCGTGTGGTGGCCGGTTTTGAAGTGTCCATCGATGGCCGGATTTGAGGTGTCCACCGAGGAGATCGCGCCCATGCCCCGCTGTGCCCGAACGGGTACGACGCTTCCCAGATCTCGATAGGGCCCGGTATGAGGTACGAGGAACTCTACCTTTTCTCCCCGCTCCGGTTCGTTCGCCCATACCGCGGCGTTCGAAGTCGCATTCACGGGCTGAAAGCCTGCGGATTCCAGAATCTCTGGGATGGTCGGCCGGTCACCAGGTGTCACTTCGCGTGAGACGAGGACGTCGACTTCGGCAGTGAGCGCGAGTCGGCCGCGCCAGGCGGGAAACAATCCGTAGCGTTGGTAGAGATACGGCACCCAGCCTCCGATGATGACAATGTCGTGGAGGTACGGTCGTAGCTCCCAAAGGATGCGCTGAAGCGAGTGCTCGAGCGTCTGGCGCGCGTGCGCGTCGTCGTCGCCGCCCGCATCGGTCGAGCGAACCCGTTCAGAATCATCAGTCACGCGCGGTTCGTGCTCAGTGAGTCGCTGGCTTACGGCGAGTAAAGTCTTTCTTGTTCGGATTTGGCCATAGTTCGAGCAAGTGCTCCGCTTGCTCGCGTCCGCGAAGCGGATATTGCCAGAGATCGATGATGAGCTGAAGTGTGCTCACGACAGGGAGGTTGCGGACGTGCTGGAGGTCGTCCCAAATCGTGGTGCGATAGAATGGCTGCATCAAGACTACGTTGCCATCTTCGCCAACGGGCCAGCGTACGTGCGCTGCAAATTCAGCCAATTCCCGAGGATGTCTGACATCGAGGTACAGGTGCAGCCGTTCCCAGCTCGCGTGTGGGGCGACGAGAGACGCTCCCGCCTGAAGCGTGAGCGCCCATTGCCAATGAGGAGTCGCGGTGCCTAACGACTCCGGCAGCCGTGCAAGGAACCGGTTGCGGTCGCCGATCGGCGCATGCACAGCGACACTCGCGTTCGCAGTCCAGTCGTAACTCGCACTCCAGCGATCGATGAGTCGCAATGGATTGCTGACTCGAGCTTCCACCGAGCGGCCCTGCCGTTCGAGCTGCACGAGCTGCCACGCAGCAAGCCGACGGAGGATCTTGGACGTAGTCGTTCGATCGACTCCGGTAATCGCTGCGAGCTCGCGAACCCCCCAAACCGGAGGAACGGCGCGAGTGTCGTGACGTGCGTTCAAATGTGATTCGAGAAGCACGCGCACCACGCGGCTGGTACGGTCACCAAAGGGGTCGACGGGCGAGGGGCCGAGCTTTGTGAGTGGCTGCCGAGGGAGGTCTGTGCGGTCGAGGATCAGCCAGGGAAGCCGCACATGCACGGCGCCGCCGAGATCAATAAAGTTCACGCCCTGTTCGCGAAATTCTTGGCGAAGATCTGGTGTGCTGCGCCGCAAGACCAGGACGGTGTCACCCTTACGAGTGGCCGCATCTGGGGAGCCCTCGTTCTCCAGCACGAGCCGGATCCTCCAGGCCGGCCGTTTCTTAATCGCTTTATAGTTCGGCCGCTGCGGCGAGTGCAGATCGAGCAGTAGGTCTTGGCGGCCGGCGGCTTCCTGGGCAGCTGGTCGCAAGTCTACCCCGTGCCCTAGAGCGATCTCTAATAACTTGGCGGCCCGTAGGAGCTCCGGCGGAGTATTCATTGTCAGCGAATGTATGCGTTGTCAGCTTATGAACTGACAATCTATGGATTGGCTGACATCGATGCAACGCCCGAGTCCGAGCCAACCGGTTGCTAAATTCCACTGCCGCGGTCGCGGATGACTTTCTGCTGGTGAAGCCTCGTGGATGCCGTTGCAGCGCTGGCTGAGTCGTCGAACGAAGTAGCTTGACAGTGGTTACTCGTAAGCTTACGCTAGCTGACGAATGAGGAGCCTCGGCGAAAGGATTCGGGAACTCCGTGAGGAGAAGGACCTCTCTCTGCGCGAGCTTGCTCGCGCCCTCGGGTTGTCCGCAGCGTTTATGTCCGATGTCGAACTAGGCCGGCGATATCCTTCGGACGAGGTACTCGCGAAAATCGCGAAGAAGCTTCACACGACTGCCGACGACCTGCGGGCCCATGACACCCGCCCGCCGCTCGAGGACCTCAAGCGCGTGGCATCCGCGAATCCGGTGTATGGCATTGCGATGCGGAGGATGATAGAGCGCATCGACGATGAGGACTTGAGTCCGGAAGAGCTACTCAAGCTCCTTAACCGCAGACGTGCAAAGGAGGCGGGTGAACCGTGAGGACGATCCGCTCTACCGGTCCTTTCGGAAGTCGGCCTTTCTTCACCGACAACGAGATAGAGCGGACTGCCGCTGAGGAACTCCATTCCGCTGGCCTACTGCCGTCTTCTCCCGAAGCGATCCGAATCGAACGGTTTGTCGAGAAGCGATTTGGGCTCTCATGCGTTCGATACGAAGGGCTGGAGGGCGGAGTACTCGGGTATACCCAGTTCGGCCCGAACGGCGTCGAGGCGATCATCGTGTCCCGTGCGCTGAGTGAGGAGCGAAGCCGGGTCGCCGAGCGTCGGATCAATACCACGCTGGCGCACGAGGCAGGACACGGCCTGCTGCACGCGCACCTCTTCATCCTCGACAGCTTTCCCCTGTCGCTGTTCGGGAGTGCCGGGGACGTGACGCCGACACGTATCCTTTGCCGCGATGAACCCGTAGAATCCGAGCGAGCGCGCCGGTACGATGGCCGCTGGTGGGAGTTTCAGGCGAACCGGATGATGGCCGCGTTGCTGCTGCCGCGGCCTCTCGTGCGTGTTTGCCTTCAGGACCTCTTGATCCGACATGGGACACTCGGGTCCGAACTGCTGCCCGAGAGTTCCAAGCCAACTGCCATCCGCCGGCTGGCGGACGTGTTCGAGGTCAATCCGATCGCCGCCCAGATCCGGGTCACGACTCTGTACCCTGAGAAAGACTCAGGGCAATTGACGCTGTAATTTTTTTGCCCATATTGTACGCTGTGTAAGCGGACGTAAGCCGATTCAAGTACGAGCTGTGCGTCCACGGACGGTCATCGTGGTGCAACCATCTTCAGATGAGGGACCATGCAGCCGCACGAGCAAAGCCAAGAGAAAGAAGCAATCACGATCGTAGCCCCGAACGGTCAGCCGGAGGAGGAGCGCTATCATCCGAACCAGACCGTCGGCCACGTCCTCAAGAAGGCCGTCGACGATTTCGGACGGGCCGGGCTTCTGAACCCCTCTCTTCAGTACGTGCTCGTGATGTCGGGCACTCCGCTTGACGAGAGGCTGACGCTGGCCGACGCTGGCGTGCGGCCGGGTGCACGGCTCAGCGTGCGGGCGAAAGACGTTCCAGGGGACGGCCTTGCATCCGGAGCTCAGTAAGCGCGTGACGCTTGACCAGCTCGAGGAGGCGCTCCGAGAGGAGGGCCTCTTTGGGCCGGCCGTCCAGCTCGAAGAGTGGAGCTACCCCACGTTCTACGTGCTCTTCGCAACAGTCACCGGCGGTCAGCGGCTTCTACGCTTTGACGCGCGCAACTACGACTTCGAGCCATTGGACGTCGAGCCGGTCGACCCAATCACGCGTGGGCTCCTCGATCCGAGCGCGTGGATGAAGCGCGGTGGGGCGCAGTTCCCCTTGCATCCACTACAGGACGGTCGCCCTTTCCTCTGCATCAAGGGGACGCGGGCGTACTACACGCACCCCAGCCACTCACCGAAGGAAACGGGCGAGCGGTGGGAGCGACACCGCCGCGACCTGAAGATCGTCGACATCCTCCGGTTCGTCCGCGACAAGTTCGCCGCCGGCGCTTGGGTCTGAGCAGGAGGTGATCATGCCGATCCGGAACGTAATGCACACTGTTCCGCAGCGCGTCATCGACGAGAGTCGTGCCTTCTTCCAAGCGCGCGGCGCCGAGGACTATGAGGGAACGGCGCTGTGGGTGGGCCGCCCTAAAGGGCCAGAGGTAGAGATCCTGCGACTCTTCGTGCCGGAGCAGATTGCAGAGACGAGCGTCTATGGCGCTCGCGTCGACCTCACGCCCCGAGCGCATTACACCCTCACGGACGACCTCGGGGACGACGAGCGCTTCTACGTCCGCATTCACGCGCATCCGGGTGAGGCGTACCACTCTGCTCGCGACGATCAGAATGCGATCCTGACACACGAGGGCGCACTCTCGGTGGTGGTCCCATACTTCGCGCGCGACCCGATTGAGCTCCACCGCTGCGCCGTCTACAGGTATCAAAGGCGCGCGGGGTGGGTACCGCTCGATCCAGAGGCAATCCGATCTGTCTTCCGGGTGGTGCCATGACCGACCCCCGGCTTTCCTTCGCCGATAGTGTGAGCTCCTCCAGCGCGGCGGAGCTGCGCGACCGGCTTGGCGGCACCGTGGTGAGGATCGAGCTGACGCCGAGCGCCCTCGCGACGCTACCGGGTCAGGTACTCGCGTACCAGCTCGCGACCCTCGCCGCGCGTCTCTTCGATCGCGTCGAGCTCACGGGCGATGAGGCGCGCCCGGTGCACCAGCACTTCCGGCTTCTCGCCGGCACGTTCGTGGCTGCACTTCGTGCATTACTTCCGTCGCTTCGGCCGATGACCACTGAACCCGCGAACGGGCGTGTGATCCGGCTGGTAATCGGCGACGGTGCTGGGGCAGACACCAAGGCGGACATCTTCGTCGGGGCAGTGGATTGGGTGGCGTTGCTTTCCACGACGGTGCCCCAGCCCGTGCGCGAGGGGAGCAATCCTTGTGGCGCGCTCGCGGCGGGGGCTCTCGCAGCCGGCGAGGTGTTCAAGCTGGTGTTCGAGGGTCGCATCGCTAGCGCGCTGCTGGCGACCGAGATCAACCTCTCGCTCCTGACTTACGTGCCGGTTCTGGGGGAGGCGCTATGGCACCAACCTGCACTTCCCGAGCGCATCGACGTCGACGCTGCACTGGTGGGGTGTGGCTCCGTCGGTTGCGCCTTCGTTCTTGGCGTGCTGCTCGCGCCCAACCTCGTGGGGCAACTGACGACGATCGACAACGGCATCTTCGACACGAGGAACCCGTACAAGTACGCGCTTCTCGATTGGGCGTCTGCACAAAGGGGGAAACTCAAGGCGGTGTGGGCTCGCGAGCAAGTCGTCGCGCGCGCGGCAGGCGCGCTTCAGGCGCGGGCGTTCGTCGGCACCGGCTACCAGTACGTGGCAAGCCTGGCGGCAGATTACCGGATCCCGATTGCGGTGTCCGCGGTCGACACGATGGAGGCGCGGCTCGAGATCCAAGACATGCTTCCCGGCTTCGTGGTCAACGCCGGAATCAGCGGCACGCTTGTCGAGGTGTCGTCACACGGTTTCGGCGAGGGACCATGCCTTGGCTGTCTGATAATGCGGCAGTCCTTGGAGTCGTGGAGCGCTGAGCCAATCGCGACGCGAACGGGTCTCCGACCGCAACGAGTGCGGGAGCTCATCCAGACGAACTGCGGCATCACTCGCCAGGACGTCAACGAGATCATCGCCGCCGGTAAGATCGCGATGGAGTTCATCTTGGAGCTGGACGGCTTCGTCGGGCAACCGCTCCTCTCGTTCCTCAACCGGATGCCATACGCCGAGGCATCGGTCGCGGCCTCGCAGGGAGGTATGCAAGCGCGGGTTACGACGGCCTTCGTCTCGGCGTTCGCCGGCGCGCTTCTGTTCGCGGAGTTCCTCAAGGCCTCCGTCCCGGCGCTGGCCGCGTATCGGGTGAACAACTCCTACCGGCAGGAGCTCCTCGGAATACCAACGGACGGTCTGTTCCGGTATGACCGTGACCCAGAGGGCTGGTGCGGCTGCTATTCACCGTTCCGACTGCGCACCTACGCCGAGAGGTACGGTCAAAGGAGAGGCCTGGCCTAGCTGGAGTCCGTCCACTTGCGCTCCCTAACGCGGCGATCGACCAGTGCTCCTGCTTTGGGATGGCTGGTAAACGGTGCGATTGGGTTCACGGGTTCGCCCACGGCGTCCACAGGGATTTGTGGGTTCGTTTCGGCCATGATCGCCTTTTTGCTGCTTCCTGGTATAACCGAACACATCCTCATCGCGCGCAACCTCCCAAGCGATAAGACCCCTGGGGAGAAAACGGGGAGAACACGAAGAGCAATGGCCTGTTACTGTCGGCTATGGCCTTGTTTCGCTACTGCTCGTTCAGCAACTAAAGCCGGCTCAGGCAGTCAGTTGCGACCGGCCATTCGCGGCGGTTGCATTCGGTGCGCTGTCGTGATGCTCTCGCCAGCCTGTCCCTGCAAAACCGCTATTCGCCGGTTCGATTCCGGCCCGCGCCTCTATAAATTCTAAGAGCAGCATGTATGGATTCTACATGCGCGCGATGATCAGGACGTACCATTTCAACGCCGACTTCTACATAGAAGCTTCGGAAACCTCTAACGAGGCACCGCTGGAAGCGTATGCCTAACGATGGCCAATACCCTCGCTTGGGACTGCGCCAAAGATCAGACGACTCACTCCGGAGAGCACATACTGCATAGGCTGCCCACCGGTCCTCGGAAGCGGCACGACGTAACCGAGAGCAGTGAGCTGCGTGAGTGCGGCTGAGACAGAGCCTTGCGAGATGCCCCAGAGCTGCTGGAGTGATTTCTGGGTGTGGCTGCTCGCTGGGTCCCTTCGGCCCCATGTGGTTAGTTGCTCGACGCGGCCACGTTCGGCAACCGTTGCAAGCTGCGCACTGTAACGGTGTTGGAGCACTGGGCTTAGTTCGTCGAGCGCGAGGGGGCGCACCGGGGCCGCGCTGCCATCCGGCTCTACACCCGCGAGGCCGATGAGTTGCCCGACACCATCGTCGAGGGCCTTGAGCAGGCCGCGCAGGTCGCCGCGAAAAAGCGCATAGAGCTGCTCCACGGCTTCGGCCGTGACGGGCGCGATGATGGGGCGCTCCAGGTCCGCTCGTAGATAGGCGTACCGCTCCTCGAGCATTCGGTGGACGTCAGCAACCGCCATCGGCTCGAGCATCAGTGTGTCGAAGACGGAGCGCACCTGAACGTGCTGGTTCACCGTCGCGTTGATCGCGTCCGTGGTGCCGACCACGATGTAGTGCAGCCCGTCGTGCATCAGCATGATGTCGCGGAGGCTACGGAGAACCTCTCCTGCCCCTCTGGTGTCAGCCTCGCTCAGGTTTTCGAGATTATTGAGGTGGAGCACAACGCCCCGGGCGTCCGACCCTCGCACGAGCACCATCAGGTCCCGCATGATTCGTGGGCCGTCGAAGAGGATCTCCTTGGGCGTGACGACGGTGGTGCCTTTCGTCATGCCGCCGCCGATCCCGAGGATGGAGAGGCTTCCACCGCCGCTGCCAAATTTCGCGGCGCGCACAAGCAGTTGCGCGTCCTGCATTGCCTGGCTTCCGTGAGACTGCGGGCGGTTCACGAGGATCGTGTCGTAGAGCGACGCGAGGACCCGGCCGAACAGGCTCTCTGTCGTCTCGCCGGCGAGCACGGGTATCAACTCGTCCGTTGTGAAATATCCGTCTTGAAGCAGCGAGGCCTTGAGTTCCTGGACGAGCGTCGTTTTCCCAACCCCTGGGACCCCAGCGACCGCCTGTCGTGAGGACCCGGGACCCGCTCCGTGGACCTTCGCGCGTAAGCGAGCCAGCTCTGCCGTCCGCCCCACGAATAGACTCAGCGGCCGCAGGGATTGATCTCCACTCTCCAGCGTCCCCTGGAAGAACGGAGAGCTCGTGAGATTGTAGAGATTCCAAGAGGTCGGGAGTGATGGCAGGGACATTGGCTATTGGTGAGCCGCAGTAGTCGCCAGATACGATGGCCATATTGGCTGATGTGCCAATATATCTATCGTATTGGCGTTCTCCCACCCGGGGCCAATAAGGCCAACCACCCACTCATCCCCGCGCGGAGAGGATCAAGAGAAGGGAACTCCAAAGAGGTGCAGCGCCGATGCCGTTGGTACGATTGTATGTCACGGTGATGGCGACCAATCTCCGTTCGAAGAAGTGTGGGACCTTCGCCCACCGGCGGATGCCGATCGTCGTGCATTCACGACGTTGTGCGAGATGGATGAGCATCGAACCCGTCGGTGCGTGCGTTGCCGCCTTCGAGGTCATGCGTCCCGGCGCAGCGCGATCGCCGGGTCCACCCGCGTCGCCCGCCTCGCCGGCAGCACCTCGGCCACCATCACGAGTCCCGTTGGATTCAGCGCCGGCACCGCGTGCAGCACGAGCGCCGCGGTGACGCTGTACACGATCGTCGTGCCGCCAATGCCCAGGGCGAGACAGAGCACCGCCGCGGCGGCGAGCCCTTTGGCGCGGAATAGTCCGCGGGCGGCGAATCGAAGGTTCTCGGACAGGAGAATCCCAGGCTGGCGTGTAGGCGGAGTCGCGTCGCAAGCTGGTAAGAAGCATGCCCCGGACCCTGGTCTCTCATCGCGACGCGCGTCGCGATGTCGAAGTCGTTCGTTGAGACTTCGTGCGCCTTACTGCACGTCGACAGCTGCGCGGCCGATTGCCTCGCATTCGTCTGCGGGCGCAGGCCGTCGACGGGCATCCCGGCGACGGCGGCAGCCATGGCGCGCGCTGGATCGAGGAAGCGCATGCCCGCGGCACCGAGCGCTCACATTGCACCGAGGAAGCGCACGTCTGCAACGCGACGTTCAGCGCTGACATTGCACCGTTTGTTTATTTCAGCGCTGCGGCGTCGAGATGTATCTTCAACGATTCGCCCGCAACCGTGCGGCTACGGCTTTCCCGACCACGACTCACGGCCGCCAAGCATCCGCGGGTCGAAAACTTCAGCGACGCATCCAGTTGCGGCCGCACGCACAGACGTTGCGACGGAGCGGTCTCCAGATGCGAGTGCGGGACATGACGCTGTTCGGGCGCGGCATCGCGCTGCACGCGCGTGACCTCGGTGAGGAAGGCCGCGGCGCGCTCCTATTGCACGACGAGCAACGACTGCGACAGCGAGCGTCGGCCGTGGGACTGCGTAGTCTCGACGTGGGATGCAGACGCACGTCCCCGTTCCTGCCTGACGCTCAAATGTGAGACGTGCATCACGCGCTGTTATGAGCGCGACCTCGTCCTGTTCCACACGGATGTTTACAAACTGCTGCGAGGTTCTTCGCTGCGGGAGCAGGGCCCATGGTTGCGAGAGCGCGGGCTCATCCTTCGAAGCAGCGATCGAGCGGTGGGCCGGCGATCGCTCGGAAGTTCTCCACATGCACGACGCCGATTTCGCCATGGCCTGAGAATCAATCAATGGCGCGCTGATATTGCAGCGGCCAGGGCTGATCGGCGCCGAGCTGCTTCGCCGCACGCAGCGGCCAGTACGGATCGCGCAGCAACTGACGGGCGAGCAGCACCATGTCGGCGCGCCCGTCGCGAATCGTCTCCTCCGCCTGCTGCGCGTCGGTGATGAGGCCGACGGCCGCCGTGCAGACACCGGTCTCGCGACGGATGCGGGCGGCAAAGTCGATCTGATATCCGGGGGCAACCGGGATCTTCACGCCGGGAACGATGCCGCCGCTCGAGCAGTCGATGAGGTCCACGCCGCCGGCGCCGACCGCCCGCGCGAGCGCGATCGACTGCTCGATGTCCCAGCCGCCCTCCTTCCAATCCGTGGCGGAGATGCGCAGGAAGAGCGGCAGCGCCTCAGGCCATTCGCCGCGCACGGCGTCCACGGCTTCGAGCACGATGCGCATGCGATTCTCGAGCGAGCCGCCGTATTCATCGTTGCGCTGGTTTGTGAGCGGCGAGAGAAACTCGTGCAGCAGGTAGCCATGCGCGGCGTGGATCTCGACGACACGAAATCCCGCGGTGCGGGCGCGCCGTGCAGCCGCGCCGAAGGCGTCGACGACGGCGCCGATCTCAGCTCGGTCGAGGGGCAGCGGCTCGGGCGCGCCGACACGAAAGGGCAATGGGCTCGGCGCTCTGATGGTAGACCAGCCACCCTCGACAGGGGAAAGGAGCTGTCCACCATTCCAGGGCAGAGCCGTGCTCGCCTTTCGGCCGGCGTGCGCGAGCTGGATCCCGGGAACTGCGCCCTGCTCGCTGATGAAACGAGCAATGTGCTGAAGGGGCGGGATGTGATCGTCGCGCCAGATGCCGAGGTCGGCCGGCGAGATCCGTCCGTCGGCTGTGACGGCGGTCGCCTCGGCCATCACGAGTCCTGCCCCGCCGACAGCCCGGCTGCCGAGATGAACGAAATGCCAGTCGTTGGCGTGACCGTCCACGGCGGAATACTGGCACATCGGCGATACGCCGATGCGATTTCGCAGCTCGACGCCGCGAATGGCGAGCAGAGAAAAGAGCAGGGGATGTGACACGATGATCGTGACTGGAGTGCGCCAGCGCGCGTGCGCGCCAGTGGACTAACGCGGGTTCGCGCAGCAATATCCGAGCTCGATCGTTCCCGTTCTCTGACCGCCTGCGCCGTCGTGCAAGCCGGCTGCGCTCCCCCTCGCCCTCTTCGCAGCCGCCAGATGCGTCGTGTCATCGCAGCACTACTGGTCGTCGTCTCCGCCATCGGCGTGCGCGCGAGGGCGCAGGGCCCGTCCGTCGACGTTCTCATTCGCCGCGGGGACGTCGTGGACGGCACCGGCAGCGCGCCGCGCGTCACGGACGTGGGCGTGCGCGGCGAGCGCATCGTCTTCATTGGCGACGCGCGCCGGGCACGGCTGCGGGCGAGCCGGACGATTGACGCGAAAGGGCTCGTCGTCGCGCCGGGATTCATCGATCCACACACCCACACGCAGAACGACCTGTCCAGTCCGGAGCGACACGCCAATGTCGCCTATCTGATGCAGGGCGTGACGACCGTCGTCACGAACAACGACGGCGGCGGTCCGGTGGACATCGGACGCGTGCTCGACCTGTGGACGACGCAGGGGATCGGCACGAATGCGCTGTTGTATGTGCCGCAGGGATCGGTACGCGCCGCCGTGATGGGCATGTCGGCGTCGGCGGCGACGGCGGCGCAACTGGATTCCATGCGCGCGCTCGTGCGTCGTGGGATGGATGCCGGCGCGTTCGGGATATCGACGGGGCTGTACTACGCGCCGGGCAGCTACTCGAGCACCGAAGAGGTGATCGAGCTCGCCAGGGTCGCGGCGGCGAGGGGCGGCGTGTACGACACGCACATGCGTGACGAGAGCTCGTACACGATCGGGTTGATCGCCGCGGTCAACGAGGTGATACGCATCGGGCGCGAGGCGCAGATCCCGGTGCACATCTCCCACATCAAGGCGTTAGGCGCCGACGTCTGGGGCCTCAGCGACAGCGTGATTGCGCTCGTGAATGCCGCCCGCGCGTCGGGCGTGGAGGTGACGGCGAGTCAGTACCCGTATCTCGCGTCCGGCACCAGCATCGGCGCGTCGCTCCTGCCACGCTGGGCCGAGGCAGGCGGCCGCGACTCGCTGCGAGCCCGGATCGCCGATTCGGCGACGAAGGCGCGTCTCGTCGCGGACATGCAGAACAACCTGCGTCGGCGGGGCGGCGCGGCCTCGCTCCTGATCACCTCCACCAGCGACCCCTTGATTCTCGGCAAGACACTCGAGCAGGTCGCCGCCGAACGGCATGAGACGCCGATCGCGGCCGCGATCGACATCGTGCAGCAGGGCGACGCGTCCGTCGCGTCGTTCAACATGAACGAGTCGGATCTGGAGAAATTCATGGTGCAGGATTGGGTCATGACCGACTCCGACGGTTCGGACGGCCATCCGCGCAAATACGGCACTTTCCCGAGGAAATTCCACGAATACGTGTTCACGAAACATCTCCTGACGCTGCCGCAGGCGGTGCGCCAATCGAGCGCGGCCACGGCGGCGGCGCTGCGCATCCCGGAGCGCGGCGTGCTCGAGCCCGGATACTTGGCCGATATCGTCGTGTTCGACAGCGCCACGTTCGTGGATCACGCGACATTCGCGCAGCCAACGCTGCCGGCGACAGGCGTGAAGTACCTGCTCGTCAACGGCACAGTGACTATCGATAACGGCAGATACACCGGCGCGCTCGCCGGCAAGGCGCTGCGAAAGTCGACCGGGAGGCCGCGATGAGAACGTCGATATTGCGAACGGGGAAGGATCTTCACCGTGTCCGGATCGGTTTACCATCGGGAACGGAAAGTAGGTCGCTCCTCGGCGCGCTCGTCGGGCTGACAGCTGTGGCGCTCGTCGTCGGGGCCGCACTCGCGACGGCGGCAGTCGCCGCCGGTGCGCAGGCGCCGGATGCCGCGACGCTGCGGGCACAGATTCGTGGCTACCGTCGCGCGCACGACGTCGACATCCTGCGCGAGCTCACCGATCTGCTGTCGATCCCGAATCTCGCGAGCGACTCGGCCAACATACGGAAGAACGCCGACCATCTGCTCGGCATGCTTGGACGGCGAGGGTTCGCCACCCGGTTGCTCGAATCGCCGGGCAGCCCGCCCGCGGTGTACGGTGAGATGCGCGTGCCTGGCGCCACGAAGACGGTGGTGCTGTACGCGCACTACGACGGCCAGCCGGTAACGCCCTCGCAGTGGGCGAGCCCGCCCTGGACGCCGACGCTGCGCGACAAGCCACTCGAGGCGGGAGGGAAGGTGCTGCCGTCGCCGACGGCGGCCGGCAGCGTGGATGGAGCTTGGCGGCTGTACGCGCGCGCGGCCGCCGACGACAAAGCGCCGATCGTCGAGATGCTGGCCGCCATGGACGCGCTACGCAGCGTGGGCGTGAGACCCTCGATGAACGTGAAAATTTTCCTCGAAGGGGAAGAAGAGGCGGGATCGCCGCACATCGAGGAGATGCTGCGCCGACACGCCGGGCTGCTGGCGAGCGATCTTTGGCTGTTCGGCGACGGGCCGGTGCACCAGTCGCGACGACAGGAGGTGGTGTTCGGCGCGCGCGGTGTCGTGAGCCTCGAGCTCACCACGTTCGGTCCAATCAAGGCACTGCACAGCGGACACTATGGCAACTGGGCGCCGAATCCGATCGTAGAGATGGCCAACCTGATCGCCAGCATGCGCGATGACGACGGCCACATACGCATCGCCCACTATTACGACGACGTCACACCGATCGGACCCGCCGAGCGGGCGGCGCTGGCATCGATTCCGCCGGTGGATTCGGCGTTGCGCGCCGAGCTGCAGCTGGGCGGCACGGAGGCGAACGACGCGCCGTTGATGGAACGCATCCTTCTGCCGGCGCTCAATCTGCGCGGGTTCCAGGGCGGCGCGGTGGGCGCAGCGGCCGCGAACGCCGTGCCGGTGGACGCGCACGCCTCGATCGACTTCCGGCTCGTACCTAACGAGACACCGGCGCACGTCCGCGACCTGGTGGAGGAGCATGCCCGCGCCCGAGGCTTTCACGTCGTGCACGCGGAGCCGACCCCGGTCGAGCGCACCTCGTATCGCAAGCTGCTGCGCCTCGAGTGGCAGCCAGGCGGCTACCGGGCGGTGAAGATGTCGATGGACTCGCCGGTCGCCCACGCGGTGATCCATGCCGTGGCGACGTCGCTCGACACGCCGATCGTGGTCGTGCCCATGCTCGGCGGCAGCTTGCCCCTCTACGCGTTCGAAGACGTGCTGAAGACCCCGCTCGTCGGCCTGCCTACCGTGAATCACGACGACAATCAGCACGCGGCGAACGAGAACCTGCGGCTTCAGAACCTGTGGGACGGAATCGAAGTGTACGGCGGTGTCCTGGCGCGGTTGGGTCGTGAGCTTGAGGGTGCTCCTCGCTATTCTTCACCGGATGCCCTATCGCATTCTCGTAACCGATGACATCGACCCCGAAGGCGTCGCGCTGCTCACGGCGGAGCCGCAATTCGACATCGACGAAGTACCGACGCTGCCGAAGCAGGAGCTGCTCGAGCGCATCCCGGATTACGACGCGATCATAGGGCGCAGCGCGACGCGCATCTCCACCGATCTCCTGCAGCGCGCGACGCGACTCAGAGTGGTTGGGCGCGCCGGAGTCGGCGTCGACAACATTGACATCCGGACGGCGACAAGCCTCGGTATCGCGATCATCAACGCGCCGGCGGGCAACACGGTCGCGGTGGCCGAGCTGTTCTTCGGTTCCGTCATCGGGCTCCTGCGCTTTCTGCCGCGCGCCAACGCGTCGATGCGCGATGGGCGGTGGGATCGCTCGCAGTTCCTGGGCCGTGAGTTGAAGGGCAAGACACTCGGGATCGTCGGCGTCGGACGCATTGGCAGCGAAGTCGCCCGTCGCGCGCGTGTATTCGGCATGGACGTCGTGGGGTACGATCCGTACATCCCCGAGGAGCGCTTTCGGGCGCTGCAGATCCGATGCACGGAGGGGCTCGATCACCTTCTTGGCGGCGCCGACATTGTGACGGTGCATACGCCGCTGAGCGACGAGACGCGCGGACTGATCGGGCGGCCGCAGCTCGGCCGGATGAAGCCGGGCGCGATCCTCGTCAACATGGCGCGCGGCGGCATCGTCGATGAGCCGGCGCTGATCGCCGCGATCGAGAGTGGACACCTGGGGGGTGCGGTGCTCGATGTGTATCCGTCGGAGCCGCTCGCCGCCGACAGCCCCCTGCGATCGCTGCCGAACGTCGTGCTCACACCGCATATCGGTGCATCCACGGCGGAGGCGCAGCGCAACGTCGCCGTCGACACCTGCCGCGCTGTCCGTGACGCACTGATCGAAGGTGAGCTGTCGCGGTCGATCAACATCGCCGCCGGTGCCGACCGCAGTTGGGGCGAGCTCCAACCGACGTTGCTCGTGGTGCAACGCGCGGCCGCCGTGGCGCGGGCGATCCTCGCCGATCAGGGGCTGCGCGCGCTCCGCCGCGTGACGCTGCGCTGTGGCCCGCGCACGATCGGCTCGAGCGGTGTGCTGCTGTCGGCCGCGGCGGTGGGCGTGCTGGAGGGCACCGTCGAGAGCGAGCGGCTCAACCTGATCAATGCGCGCGCGATTGCCGAATCGCGCGGACTCGAGCTGGCGATCGCCGAATCGGAGCAGTTGGGGCATCCCGAGGCGGTGGAGGTCTCCCTCGCCGGTGGTATGCAGGAGCTTGTCGTCGCCGGCCTCGCGACCGAGGACTTTCCGCCGCGCCTGACGCGGATCGGCGCGTTTCTCGTTGACGTCCCGGTGCGCCAAACGCTGATCGTGCTCACGAACCGCGATGTTCCGGGCGTGATCGGCCGCGTCGGCACGTTGCTCGGCAACGCGGGCGTGAACATCGCCGAATACCACCAGGCGCGGTTGGCGCAGGGGGGCGAGGCGCTCGCGGCCGTGTCGATCGACGGCACGGTGAACGAGGAGGTGCGGCGGAAGCTGCTGGAGCTCGCCGACGTTCACACGGCCACGATCGTGAATTTCCGCTGATGATCGAGCGTGACGAGTCCGTCCGCCGCTCCTACGCGCGCGACGCATCGGGACTCGAGCGATTGCCGGACGCGGTGGCGCGCCCGACGAGCGAGGCGCAGGTAGTCGAGCTGATTCGCGAGGCGGCGGCCCGCGGTATGCCGGTGACCGCCGCCGGCGGACAGACGAGCACCACGGGCGCGTCGATCGCCGATGACGGACTGCTCCTCTCGTTGCGCGCGCTCGATCACACGGGTGAGATCGACCAGGAGCGCCAAACGATTCGGGTCCAGGCGGGAGCGTTGCTCGGCGACGTCAAGCGTTCCGTCGCCGCCGCCGGGTTTCTCTTCGCGCCGGATCCGACGAGCGAGGATGATGTGACCGTGGGAGGCGCTATCGCATGCAACGCGTCGGGGGCGCGCAGTCTCCGCTACGGGGCCACACGGAGCCACGTCGCGGCGTTGCGCGTGGCGCTGCCCAGCGGCGAGGTGCTGGACGTCCGTCGTTCGGGCGTCGAGAAGAACACCGCCGGCTATGCCCTGGCGCAGGAGCCGGTGGATTGGTTCGTCGGCAGCGAAGGCACGCTCGGTGTGGTGCTCGAGGCGGAGCTGTCGCTGCTTCCGCTTCCGCGGAGCGTGATCGGTGTTGGATTTCCCTTTCGCGACGAGAGCGACGCGCTGGAGTTCATCGTCAGGGCACGCCGCTCGCGGGTGCTCGCGCCCCGCTGTCTCGAGCTGTTCGATTCCCGCGCGCTCGAGATCGTACGCGAATTTCAGCGGCGGGAAGCGCTCCCCGCATGGCCGGAGGGCGCGCGCGCCTTCGTGTACACCGAGGAGGCGCGTGACGACGATTCGGAGCTGCCGCTCGACGTGTGGATGGACCTCGCGCAGCACTGCCATACGAGCGAATCGGAGGTGCTGGCCTTCGACAGCGAAGCCGCCATCAGAGATGCGCGTCGGGCGCGGCACTCCGTGCCGTCCACGATGATCGAGCGTGGCAACGCCTACCGAGCCACCGGCGGGCGCCGCGTATCGACCGACTGGGCGGTGCCCTACCCGCGGCTTCGTGAAGCGATCCTCGAATCCCGCCGCCTGGCCGACGAGGCGGGCATCGGGCAGCCCGTGACGTACGGGCACGCCGGGAACGGGCATCCTCATCAGAACTTCATCGCGCGCGACCGCGCCGAGCTGGAACGCATGGAGCAGGTCGTGGAAGCCACGCTCCGGCACGTGATCTCGCTTGGCGGCACGGTCGCGGCGGAGCACGGGATCGGAAAGCTCAAGCGCCGGTGGCTGCCGCTGCAGATGACGGAGGTGCAGATTGGCGTCATGCGAGCGGTGAAGAACGCGCTGGATCCCCGGGGACTCATGGCGCCCGGCAACATCTTCGTCCCGCTCGCGGGAGGAGCGACGCGGCGATGACGAGATTCTCGTCCGTCGTGCTGGACGCCGATTCGACGGTGAGTGGCATTGAGGGAATCGACTGGCTCGCCGCGCGCCGTGGCGCCCGCATCGCGGAACGCGTCGCATTGCTCACCAACCGCGCCATGAACGGCGATGTGGCGCTGGAGGAGATCTACGGCGAGCGGCTGAAGATCATCAAGCCGAACCGCACGGACATCGAGGCATTGAGCGAAGCGTACATGCAGAACGTCGCGCCCGACGCGGGCGACGCCCTGCGGGTGCTGCGCGATGCGCGCGTGCGGCTCGTCTTGGTGAGCGGCGGGATCCGACAGGGGCTGCTGCCGATGGCGCGCCAACTGGGTTTCGATGGAGGCGATCTGCACGCGGTCACGCTGCACTTCACCTCCACCGGCGACTACGCGGGATTCGAAGCGCGCTCGCCGCTGGTGCAACAGACCGGCAAAGCAGACATCGTCGCCAAGCTGCTCGCCGAGAAGCGACTCCGTCCGCCGGTGCTCGCCGTCGGCGATGGCGCGACGGACGTGATGATGCGCTCCGCCGTCGACCGCTTCGCCGCGTTCACCGGTTTCGTGCGGCGGGAGTCGGTGGTGCAGGCGGCCGACGTCGAGTTGACGTCGTTCGCCGACCTCCCGCGCTTCGTGCTGTCGTGACGACCTCGTTTGGCACCTTCTTTCTTCCCGGACCCACGGAAGTGCGGCCGGAGATCCTCGCGGCGCTCACCGGCCCGATGATCGCGCATCGCGGCCGCGCGTTCGAAGAGCTGTTCGCCCGCCTCGAGGCGGGGCTGCGGGACGTCTTTCTGACGTCCCGACCGGTGTTCATCGCCACGTCGTCGGCGACGGGAATGATGGAGGCGTCGATTCGCAATGCACCGCCGGGTCGCGTGCTCGCGCTCGTGAACGGCGC
>CAZICQ010000040.1:20160-29326 GCA_964537775.1 uncultured Gemmatimonadaceae bacterium
AGGCGTCGATTCGCAATGCACCGCCGGGTCGCGTGCTCGCGCTCGTGAACGGCGCCTTCTCCGATCGGTATGCCAACATCGCGCTCGGCTGCGCCCGCGAAGTCGACGTGCACGAGGTGCCGTGGGGAGAGACGTTCGATCTGGCTGCCGTGGAGCGCGTGCTGCGAGCGAGATCGTACGTGGCCGTGACAGTCGTTCACTCGGAGACCTCGACCGGAGTACTGACGGATGTGCACGCCGTGACCGGGCTGGCGCACCGGCATGGGGCGATGTGCCTGGTGGACAGCGTGACCGGCATTGCCGGTGCGGAGCTGCGCTTCGACGAGTGGCAGATGGATTTCGCGCTCACCGGCTCGCAGAAAGCGCTCGCCCTCCCCCCCGGTCTTGCCTTCGCCGCGGCGTCGGCCGACTATGTCGCGCGCGCGGCACGCGTGAACGATCGCGGGCGCTACTTCGACCTGGTGGAGTACGAGGAGTTCGCGACGAAAAACCAGACGCCATCCACGCCGGCGCTGTCGCTCCTGTACGCACTCGACGTGCAGCTGGCGAACATTCTGCGCGAAGGCATCGAAGCGCGGTGGGCGCGACACGCGGCGATGCGCGACACCACCGCCGACGCCGTTGACCGGATCGGCGGTGGGGCGCACGTGCTGGCGCCCGAGGGCGCCCGGTCGCCAACCGTGACGACGATCGCGCTACCCGAGCACGTGACCGGCCCTGCCGTAGTGCGCGCCGTCGCCAAACGAGGCTTCGTCATCGGCGGCGGCTACGGCAAACTCAAGGAGCGCACCATCCGCATCGGCCACATGGGGGATCATACGACGGACGGAGTGCGGAGGGTGATGGACGAGGTGGAGTCGGTAGTCGATGGGGCATAGTCGATAGTCGATAGACGGTAGTCGATAGTTACAGCGTTTAGCGGGTGCGGGCTCGGCATGAGTGCCCCTTCTGCCGAGCCCTTCCTGCTTGACGCTCATACCATCGACTACCGTCTATCGACTACCGACTATCGACTGCCGTCCTACCGACCGTCGTCGTCTACCCCGAACCCGGACGACACATCCTCGCCCCCGCTCACTCTCTCCACGCGGAGAACTTGCTTCGAGGTCTGGTTGCCCACCTTCAACGTTACCAGGTACTCGCCGGTGTTCACGACGGGCGGCTGATTGCTCCGGCCGCCGCCCCCCCCGCCGAACAGGGCGAAGGCGCCACGGCCGGCCGTGACGTGGCTGCCCGGAACGCGCAGCAGCTCGGAGAAGGCTTCCATTCCACCGGGGAAGGCGTCGAACATCGCCATCGGGCTCTGCTCGCCCCCAGCGGTGTCACGCTGAGCGCGACCGGCGCCGGCGCCCACGATCGATCCTTCGCCGGGACGTGCCACCCAGCCTGCTCCGGCCACTCCGCCGCGGCCGCCACCGCCGCGCCCGAACAGCGCCGACATGTCGCCCTCGGTCATCAACTGCCGAATGCGATCGGCTGACGCTTTCGTGAGCGTGCCGGCCTTCTCGAGCGAGTCGAGCACGAACGTCACGCGATTGGCTTGCGCAAGACTGTCGCGTCTCGCGGACGGGGAGAGCGGGGCGCGTGGCGCGGCTTTGCCGCGGAAGTCCCATGTCACGTGGTGTAGGCCGGCCGTGGCCGGACCCGTGAGCGTGCGCACCGTGTCGCCCCGCACGTCAGTGATGATGATCTGGGCCTGCGGGCCACGTGCGCCGCGCCCACGCCCGGCGGCCGGAGGCGCCGCTTGGCCTGCTTGGCCCCCCTGACCCGACGGCTCCTCGCTCGACATTCCGGCGAGCGCCACGGCACCGTTTGCTCCGATGCGGTACACGATATCAGCGCCGTACGCCGGGCTCGCTGCCTCGAATGCCTTCTGGCCGGAGCCATTCGCGGACGCGCCCATGGCCGGCCCCTGGCCATACTCGAACTGCGTTGGCGACTGGAAGAGATGTGCGTTCTCGGCGACGACGCTCGCGTTCTTGTCGCCCGCCATTTGCTCGAGCGCCGCCACGTTCACGATCCAGAAGCCGCGACCGTGCGTCGCCGCGATCAGATCGCGATCGCGCGGGTGAATCTTGAGATCGTACACGGGCACCGTCGGCAAGCCGGAGTGGAACCGCTGCCAGCTCTGTCCGCGATTCAGCGACACGTACGCCGAGCGAGAGGTGCCGACGAAGAGCAGGTCACGGTTGAATGGATCTTCACGGATCACGTGCACGAAGTCGGCGGGACTGTCCTTCGGCAGGTCCGCGACCACCGAGCGGAACGTCCGTCCGCCATCGTTGGTCACGTACGCGTAGGGCGTGAAGTCGTTCCAGCGATGGTTGTCGAAGGTGACGTAGAAAGTGGCCGTGTCGAAGTGTGACGGCTCGATGCGGCTGACGTAGACGTCGCCGGCCGCCAGGCCGGGGAAGCGCGCGGCAGGAATCTGCTCCCATGTCGCGCCGTCGTTGCGTGTGACCCACACGTTGCCGTCATCGGTGCCGGCGAACAGCCAGCCGGGCTTGAGGTACGACTCGGCGAGTGAGACCACCGTGCCATACGTCTCGGCGCCGGTCGCGTCCAGCGTGATACCACCTGTCTTGTTCATGCTCGTGTCGATCTTGCCGAGCTGCTTCTTCGACAGATCAGCCGAGATCGGATAGAGATCGTCGCCCCGCTTCGTCGATTTCAGCACGCGATTGCCCGCCATGTAGAACACGTCGGGATTGTGCGCCGAGAGGAAGAACGGCGTCTCCCAGTTGAACCGAAGGTCGTATTCGGCCGAGTCGGCCTTCTGCAGCGCACGAAACGCAGCGATGCGCCGCTCCTGGTCGCGCGTCAACGGCTTGGTCGTGTCGCCGCGCTCCACGAGAATGGAATCCTCGAACTGCTGGTAGATCGGTCGCCACGTCGGCTTCAGGAGCGACACGCGCTCGCCCGTCCTCGTGTTGAGACGCGAGACGTTACCGCCCTGCGACTCGCCCCACACGAGATCGGAATGATCGGGATGCTGGGCGGTGTAGAAGCCGTCTCCGCCCGCGATGGTAAACCAGTAGGCATTCGTGACCGGTTGATTCTTGCGCCGACTCGGTCCACACCAGGAGCCGTTGTCCTGGGCGCCACCGCAGATGTTGTACGGCACCTCGTAATCGTAGCTCACGTCGTAGAACTGGCCGATCGGAAGATTGGCCGGGAAATCGTAGTTGCCGCCACCATCCCACGTGATGGAGATGCCGCCGTCGTCGCCGACCACGAAGTGGTCGGGATCGCCGGGATCGATCCACATTGCGTGATGGTCGACGTGGATCCCTTGCGTAGCCGTTCGCGCCGTCTTGCCGCCGTCGCTCGACACGAGCACCGGTGTCGACGAGAACCAGACGTGGTCGGGGTTCCGCGGATCGACGCGCGTCTGCGAGTAATAGAAGGGACGGGTGTCGGCGTCATTCATCTTCTCCCACGTCTTGCCACCGTCCTTGGTGCGATAGAGGCCGTTCTTCAGCTTCTGCTTCGCCTGCCCCTTCTGCGGATGCGCGTTAGGCAGGGAGTCCGCCTCGATCATCGCGTATACGACGTCCGTGTTCTGCGGGTAGATCGAGAAGCTGATGCGCCCCTTCTCGGTCTCGGGGAAGCCACCGCCCCTGATCTCCGTCCAGCTGTTGCCGGCGTCGGTGCTCTTCCACAGTCCCGATCCCGGGCCGCCGGAGCGGAGGAAGTAGGGACCGCGCACACGCTCCCAACTCGACGCCCAGATGACATTCGGGTTCTTGGGGTCGATGGCGATGTCGATGAACCCTGCCTTGTCGCTCACGAACTTGACCAGCTTCCACGTCTGGCCACCGTCCTCGGTCTTGTACACGCCCCGTTCGGGGTTCGACTTCCACGCCGCGCCAAGCGCGGCGACGTAGACGACGTTCGGTTTGGTGGGATTGACCGCGATGCGACCGATGTGCTGCGTCTTCTCGAGCCCCATCAGCTTCCAGTTCAAACCGCCGTCGGTGGACTTGTAGATGCCGGCGCCCGGCTCGATGGTGTTACGCGAGTTCTGCTCGCCAGTGCCCGCCCACACCTGCTGCGTATCCGAAGGCGCGATCGCGAGCGCGCCCATCGACACCACGGGGTAGCTGTCGAAGACGGGGCGGAAGGTCACTCCGCCGTTCGTCGTCTTCCAGATACCGCCGCCGGCGGATGCGACGAAGAACGTCTTGGACGGAAATGGGATACCGGCAATATCGGCGACACGACCGTCGAAGTTGGCCGGGCCCACCGTTCGCCAGCGGAAGCCGGCGAGCGTGAGTGAGTCCAGCTTCTGTGCCGAAGCGGGGGCAGCCACGGCAACGATCGCCAGACCGGCGAGGAGAGAGAGCCGGGAAGAGTGCATAGGAGTTCCTGCGGGGGTGGGAAACGAGGTGGTGGGACTATACTGCTACGCTCGTTCAAGGGCGAGTGTTGGCGCGCGAGCACGGGTTGACCGGGGGCGGCGCGACAGCCTTCTTAGCAGTGCTGCCGCGCGAAATGCTGGGACAGCCTGGACGTAGGCGATCGGCTGCGGCGGCGGAATCCACTAGACGGAGGTGGTTGCATGATCCGGCTTGATCAGCCTCGTTCGCTCATCTTCGCCATCTCGATTGTGGCGGCGCAGGGCGCCGCGGCGCAATCGGCGAAGCGTCCCATGTCGATCGACGACATCATGGCGCTCAGGAACGTCGGCGCGCCGGCGATCTCGCCTAACGGTACACAGGTCGTATTCACCGTGAGCGCCTGGGAGCACCCGGCCGCCAAGGGCGACACCGCGAGGGGAGACCGGCACGACATGCGCTCCCATCTCTGGCTCGTGCCGAGCGACGGCTCGCAGCCACCGCGTCAGATCACGTTCAGCGAACGTGGCGAGTCGCAGCCGGTCTTCTCGCCGGATGGGTCGACGATCGCGTTCATCTCGTCGCGCGGCGCGGCCGCGGCAGGCGAAGAGGCGCCCACGGCGCAGGTCTATCTCCTCCGCCTCGCCGGTGGCGAAGCGGACAAGCTCACGAACGTGAAGGATGGCGTCACCGGCTTCGCCTGGTCGCCGGACGCGCGCTCGATCGCCTTCCTCAGCACGGATACGCTGTCCAGAACGACGGAGGCACAACGCAAGCGACGCGATGATCCGCAGGTATACGAGGGCGACCAGCGTCTGTCGCACGTCTGGGTGGTGGATGTCGCAACGAAACAGGAACGCGAGGTTGCACACTCCACGCATTTCACGGTGCGCGGCGCGCCGACCTGGTCTCCTGACGGCGCGCGCATCGCGTTTCTGACATCGCCAACGACGTTGACGCGTGACGAGCGGCGCACGGCGTATCTGTTGAACATCGCGACCGGTGCGCAGTCGACGATCAGCGCCGGCGGCGACGTGCAGCAGACACCGCAGTGGTCGCCCGATGGCGCGACGCTGGCGATGGCCGTGCTCACGCAGACGCACCGGCCTCACGGCGACAGCATCGCCGAGCGGGAGCTGATGAACTCACATCTGGTGTTGTACGACGTCGCGAGCGGCAAGCTGCGCGACGTGGCGAGCGCCCAGTTCGACGATTCGCCGGGCGCGATCACATGGGCGCCCGACGGCCGCCATCTCTACTTCACGGCGAGCGACCGCGTGTGGTCGAGCGTGTACACCTTCGACGTCGCGAGCGGCAGCTACCGCAAGCTCACGGACCGGAAGCTCGTACGCGGCCTCTCGATCAGCAAGGACGGCTCGCGCGCGGCGATGTTGATGGAGAGCGCCAGCGCGCCGGGTGACGTCTACGCGAGCGACGCCTCGTTTGGCGCGCCGCGCCAACTCAGCCACGCCAATCCGCAGCTCGCCGATATCGCGCTCGGCGAGAGCGAGGTGATCACGTGGAAGAGCCCCGATGGGCAGGAGGTGGAGGGCGTGCTGCTCAGGCCTGTCGGCTATCAGGCGGGACGACGCTATCCGATGCTCGTGGAGCCGCATGGCGGGCCGACCGGCGCGCACACTGCCGGCTTCAAGGCGAGCTGGGGCTCGCCGGGACAGATGTGGGCGGGCCGCGGCTGGGCGGTGCTGTATCCCAACCCGCGCGGGTCGACCGGTTACGGCGAGAAGTTCATGCGCGGCAACATCCCGGATTGGGGCGGTGGCGACTACCGTGACATCATGAGCGGCGTCGATGCGGTCATCGCGCGCGGGATCGCCGATCCGGAGAAGCTCGCCGTGGCCGGCTGGAGCTACGGGGGCTACATGACCAACTGGATCGTCACGCAAACGACGCGCTTCAAGGCAGCGCGCACCGGAGCGGGTCTCTCGGATCTTCAGAGCATGTATGGCACAACGGATATTCCAGGGTACATCGGTACCTTCTTCAACGGCATGCCGGCGAAGGAAACGCTGGATTTCTATCGCGCCCGCTCGCCGATCACGTATGTCGATCGCGTCACCACCCCGCTGCTCATTCTGCATGGCGCGGTCGATGAGCGCGTGCCGGTAGGCCAGGCGCTGGAGTTCTACCGGGCATTGCGGGACCGCGGCAAGACGGTCGAGCTGGTGTTCTATCCGCGCGAGCATCACGGCTTCACCGAGTACTACCACCAGATCGACAAGATGCGGCGCGAGTACGACTGGATCGCGAAGTACACGGTCGGCGCGCAGGCAGTGTCGGCGTTGCAACCATAGAGTCGGTGACCACCTTCCCGGCTGGTCGCCGGCTCGCCGTCCTGGCGTTCGCATTCACCGCGGCGTGTACCACGTCGCATAACGAGAACGCCGATTCTTCGGGCGCCGGCGCGTTCGGGCCGCCCGTGGTCGCCAACACGCGCATCGGCGTGACTGCGCCCGCGGGCGAAGGTGAGTGGACGATGCCCGCGCGCGACTACGCGAGCAGCCGCTACAGCCGATTGACGCAGATCACCTCCGCGAACGCCTCCGCGCTGAAGGTGGCGTGGACGTTTTCCACCGGCGTGCTGCGCGGCCATGAAGGGCAGCCGCTGGTCGTCGACAAGACGATGTATCTCGTCACGCCGTATCCGAATGTGGCGTACGCGCTCGACCTGACACAGGAGGCACGGCCGCTCAAGTGGAAGTACCGCCCCGAGAACGCACAGGCGGCCATTGGTGAGGCGTGCTGCGACGTGGTCAACCGCGGAGCTGTCTACGCCGACGGTCGAATCGTCTACAACCTGCTCGACGGACACACCGTCGCCGTGGACGCCGTCACGGGGCGTGAGCTGTGGCGCACGAAGATGGCGGACCTCGATCGTGGCGAGACCATGACCATGGCGCCGCTGTTCGTGAAGAACAGGATCATCGTCGGGTCGAGCGGCGGCGAGATGGGCGTGCGGGGCTGGATCGCCGCGCTGGACGTGGCCACCGGAAAGGAAGTGTGGCGCGGTTACAGCGCCGGTCCGGATTCCGAGGTAAAGATCGGACCGCGCTTCAAGCCATACTACGCTTCCGACCGCGGTAAGGACCTCGGGGTGTCGAGCTGGCCGATGGACGCATACAAGATCGGCGGCGGCGCGGTGTGGGGATGGCTGTCGTACGATCCACAGCTCAACCTGGTCTACTACGGCACGAGCAATCCCGGCCCGTGGAACCAGAACAAGCGACCCGGCGACAACAAGTGGACTTGCTCGATTCTCGCCCGCGACGCCGACACGGGAGAGCTCGTGTGGGCGTTTCAGGTGACGCCGCACGATTTCTGGGATTTCGATGCCGTCAACGAAGACATCCTTGCCGATCTGCCGATGGATGGCCGGCTGCGGAAGGTGCTCGTCCATTTCGATCGCAACGGTTTCGCCTATACGATCGATCGCGCGACGGGCCAGGTACTGCTCGCGCAAGCCTTCGTGCCGTTGAACTGGTCGAAGGGTGTCGACCTGTCGACCGGCCGTCCGCGTCTCGATACGTCGAAGACGACGTCCGTAGGCAAGAACGTGAAGGATATCTGCCCATCCCTCGAGGGAGGGAAGAATCAGCAGCCTGCCGCGTTCTCGCCTTCGACCGGTCTGTTCTACGTGCCGACGAACAACCTGTGCATGGACTTCGAATCCCGCGAGGTCACGTACATCGCCGGTACGCCGTACATCGGCGCGAACGCGCCGGAGAAAGGAGGACCCGGTGACTACAAGGGCGAGTTCATGGCCTGGGACGCGACGCGCGGCAAGAAAATCTGGGGCGTGAAGGAGCCGTTCCCCGTGTGGGGCGGAGCGCTCGCCACCGCCGGTAACGTCGTCTTTTATGGAACACTCGACGGCTGGTTCAAAGCCGTGAACGCACGCACCGGTGCCCTCCTGTGGAAGTTCAGGACCGGCTCGGGGATCGTCGGCAACCCGATCACCTTTCTCGGTCCCGACGGCAAACAGTACGTGGCGGTGTACACCGGGATCGGCGGTGACATGGGACTGCTGATCGCCGGCGACGTGGCCGCGAATCTGCCGTACGACGTGCGCGAGCGGGGGACGACGCTGCCGGATCTGGCGCGCTACACGTCGTGGGGAGGCATGCTGTTCGTCTTCGGCTTGTGAACGCCGGCCGTGTACCGGCGTGATCTCACAGGAGGGAGGTGGCGATGCGGATCAGCCGGTCAGCACTCTCGCTGGTGGGGCTGGCGCTAGGCGCCGCGTGCGGGGGCGACTCCAGCGCGGCGGAAGCGGGACGCCAGCAGCCGGTGACGGCGTCGAGCGTGTCGTTCGTGGATCATCCGGAGCACATCCAGCCCGGACTGACGCGACAGCAGCCCCTCGCGACGCTGCGCAATCCATATGGCGCGACCAAGGCGCGCGTGGACGAAGGTTCCAAGCTGTTCGTGGCGTACAACTGCTTGGATTGCCATGGCGCCGACGGGTCGGGAGCAATGGGCCCGAGCCTCGCGGATGGCCGTTGGCATTTCGGTGGCACGGATGGTGAGGTCTTTCAGTCCATCTATGAGGGGCGTCCCGATGGTATGCCTTCGTGGGGCGCCCGCATCAGCGACGAGCAGATCTGGGCGCTGGTGGCTTACGTGCAGTCGCTGTCGCTGGGCAAGAACGTCACGACGCAGAACTTCAGCGGAAAGACGATCGAGAAAATGGGTCATTGAAACAGACAAGCGCCCCACCGCGGCTGTGCCGGGTGGGGCGCTTGCTTGGTGCTGAGTGCGAGGTGCTTACTGGCAGACCGGCTCGCCGTCGCCAGCCGTCGACACCAGCGGGT
>CAZICQ010000041.1:0-1878 GCA_964537775.1 uncultured Gemmatimonadaceae bacterium
GCTGATGGCGGCCGCGCGGATGGTCGACGCGCAGGGCGCACCGCCGCGGATGCTGCACGATGGCTGGCTGCTGCAATCGTCGGCGAAGGTCGGCACGGACGGCGCGAAGCTCTCGTCGCCAGGCTACCGCGGGCGCGACTGGTACAAGGCGACCGTGCCGTCGACGGTGGTCGGCACGCTCGTCGACGACGGCGTGTTCAAGAACCCGTTCTTCGGCATGAATCTCCGCTCGCTGCCGGGAATGACGTACAACATCGGCCAGAACTTCGTGCACCTGCCGATGCGTTCGAACAGTCCCTATGCGGTGCCGTGGTGGTACCGCACCACCTTCACCGCGTCGCGCATTCCGGGACGCCACCTGCTGCTCCACTTCGACGGGATCAACTATCGCGCGAACGTCTGGCTCAACGGACGGCGCCTCGCCGATTCGAGCGAGATCGCCGGCACGTACCGGCGCTACGAATTCGACGTGACCGACGCGCTCGCGAAGAGCGGCAGGAACGCGCTGGCGATCGAGATCTTCGCGCCCGACACGCTCGATCTTCAGACCACCTGGGTGGACTGGAATCCGTCGCCTCCCGACAAGGACATGGGACTGTGGCAGCCGGTGTGGTTGTCGACGACGGGTGACGTCGTCGTGCGTTACCCGCACGTGGTGAGTCGGGTCGACACCGCCACGCTGCGCGCTTCCGATCTCACGATCGGCGCCGACGTCAAGAACCTCTCGTCGGCACCCGTCACAGGCACTCTCGTCGCGGCGTTTGGCGGGATCCGCGTGGAGCAGCCGTTCACGCTGGCACCGCGCGACAGCGCCTACGTGAGCTTTGCGCCGGACTCGTTCGCGTCGCTGCACGTCAATAACCCGAACCTCTGGTGGCCCGCCGAGCTCGGGACGCCCGCGCTGTACGACCTTGACGTGAGCGCGCGCGTGGGCGGCCGTGTGTCGGACCGGCGGCGAGTGCCGTTTGGCATTCGGGAGATCACGTCGGAGGCGACACCCAAGGGCGGACGGCTCTTTCGCGTCAACGGCAAACGCATCCTGATTCGCGGCGGCGGTTGGGCGCCCGACATCTTCTTCCGGCCGCAGCCGCAGCGGCAGGATGCGCAGCTCCGCTACGCGCTCGACATGCACCTGAATACGCTCCGCCTCGAGGGCAATTACGAGAACGATCGCTTCTTCGCGCGCGCCGACAGCCTCGGACTGCTCGTGATGACGGGTTGGGTCTGTTGCAGCCCGTGGGAGGAGTGGCCGAAGTGGGGCGCCGAGCAATACGCCGTCGCCGCGGCGTCCCTGACGGATCAGATCCGGCGGCTGCGCAGCCACGCGAGCGTATTCGTTTGGCTCAACGGCAGCGACAATCCGCCGCCTGCGAACGTGGAGCAGACCTACCTCGACGTCGAACGGCGCGAGCACTGGCCAAATCCCACCGTCTCGTCGGCGAGCGCGAGACCAACGTCGGTGAGCGGGCCGAGCGGCGTGAAGATGACTGGGCCTTACGACTGGGTGCCGCCGTCGTACTGGCTGCAGGACAGTACCCACGGCGGCGCCTGGGCGTACAACACCGAGACGAGTCCCGGCGCGGCCGTGCCGCCGATCGAGAGCGTGCGATTGATGATGCCGGCGCGGGATATTGCGTGGCCGCTCGACAGCGTGTGGCTCTTTCACGCCGCCGGCGGGCAGTTCACGAAGCTGCTCGATCGCTTCAACACCGCGCTCTCGACGCGTTTCGGCACGCCGGCGAACGTCGAGGACTACACGAAGACGTCGCAGCTCATGACCTACGAGGGCGAGCGCGCGATGTTCGAGGCCTATCGGCGCAACGAGTACACGTCCACCGGCGTGATTCAGTGGATGTTCAACAACGCCTGGCCGTCGAT
>CAZICQ010000041.1:1978-28871 GCA_964537775.1 uncultured Gemmatimonadaceae bacterium
CGCGTGGCGACGAAGCGCTGCCGGTATTGTGGGATGACAATTACATCTCGCTCATGCCTGGCGAGACGCGCACCGTGAGCGCCACAACGACGAGTCTCCGCGGGACGCCGCGCGTGGTGGTGAGCGGCTGGAACGTCTCGCGGATGGTGCTGAGGTGAAGTCGATAGTCGATAGTCGATAGTCGATAGTGAGGGCGTAAGAGAGGGCGAATCTCGGGATGGAGTCGCCGGCGGGTAGCGCGCGCACTTCGATTATCCCTTAACGCCATACCGAGACACTACTTGCGGTTTTGTATCACCGGTGATACACTTTTGCGTATGGATAACGTGTCGGTGCGGGATCTGCGCAATAACGGCGGACGCGTCCTGGAACGCGTCGCCAACGGCGAGTCGCTTACCGTCACACTCGACGGCCGGCCAGTTGCCGAGCTCCGGCCGCTTGCGGGCCCCGCCCTGTCCGCCGCGAAATTGTTGGCGCGCTGGCGCCGGCTTCCGCATGTCGATCGCGACAAGCTGCGCGCGGACCTCGACCGAACGCTAAGCTCCTCGCTGTGATCGCGCGCGCGGTGCATAAGCGCGGCGTCCTGGACACGAATACGGTCATCCTCCTGCCGCGCATCGAGAAGCCCGAGCTGCTGCCGGACGAACCGCTCATCAGCGCGATTACGCTCGCCGAGCTTACCGTCGGCCCGCTCGTCGCCACGACTGATGAGGAACGTGCCGCGCGTCAGGCGCACTTGCAGCAGGCCGAATCGGATTTCGAACCGCTGCCGTTCGACGCGAACGCAGCGCGCGCCTTCGGGCAGGTCGCCGCGTCCCTTCGGCGATCAGGACGGAAGACTTCCGCGCGCGCGTACGACGCCATGATCGCCGCCACCGCGATCGCGAACGAGCTCCCGCTGTACACGTGCAATCCCGCCGACTTCGCCGGCATCACGGGCCTTGATGTGGTGGTGGTTCCCATCGTCTGAAACACCCTCGAGGGTCGTCTGAATACCGTCGACGGCCTTTCAGACGACCCTCGACCGACGACCGACTGTTGGCGCCGCCGGCCGGACCCCCCTCATGATGACCATGTCTTGACAATCAGGAGGAGCAAACGTACGCTCAGCCGATGCGCAATGAACGACCGGCAGAAGCCAACACCGATGTCATTCAGGGCACCCTCGATCTCCTGATTCTCAAGACGTTGAGCCTCGAACCCATGCACGGGTTCGGAATCGCTCGACGGGTCGAGCAGATCTCCCGCGGCGTGTTCAAGGTCAACGCCGGCTCGCTGCTCACGGCAATGCGGCGGCTCGAGCGCGCCGGAGCGATCGATTCCGAGTGGCGCGAGACACCGAATGCGCGCCGCGCCAAGTTCTACCAGCTCACGCGCGCCGGCCGCAAGCAGCTCGAGGCGGAGACGGCGGATTGGCGCCGGCGGGCCGGCGCCGTGGCGCGGCTTCTCAGCGCCGAGGCGTGACGCGTGTCGCTCTGGCGAGAGCTCACCCGCGGCCTTCGCGCGCTCGTCCACCGCGAGGCCGCGGACGCCGACATCGACGACGAGCTGCGCCAGTACTTCGATCAAGCCGTCGCCGCATACACACGTAGCGGGTACACCCCCGCCGAAGCGCGGCGCGCCGCGCGATTGGAAGTCGGTAATATGACGGCGGCTCACGAGCAGGTACGATCGTACGGATGGGAGAATCTCGTGGAGACGGCACTTGCCGACATCCGCCACGCCTTTCGGCGCCTTCGTGCGAATCCGGGCTTCACGCTCGTGAGCGTTCTTACGTTGGCGCTCGGCGTGGGCGCGACCACCGCCATCTTCAGCGCCGTCAATCCCATCTTGTTCGAGCCACTACCCTATCCGGGTGGCGACCGCATCGTGATGGTCTGGTACAGGGGCAACGACGGCTCGCCCACTGCGCAAACATTCGGCAATTACCGCGAGCTCGCGACGCGCAGCAAATCGTTCGAGGCGATCGCCGGATTCGCTCCGTGGCAGCCGACGATGCTGGGGAACACCGAGCCGGAGCGCCTCGAGGGTCAGCGCGTGAACGCAGACTTCTTTAGCGTCCTCGGCGTGTCGACCGCGCTCGGTCCGGGCTTGAGTGCCGGCGATGACCATTCGACCGGCGCGAGGACGGTGGTGATCAGTGACCGTCTGTGGCGGCGGCGATTTGCAGCCGATGCGAATGTGATCGGCCGTCGGATTTCCCTCGACGAGAATCCTTATATCGTCGTCGGCGTGCTGCCCCGGGACTTCGAGAACGTTCTTTCGCCGGAGAGCGACATCTGGACGCTGCTGCGGCTCGATCCGCCCGTCGCTTTCGAAGGACAGGAGTGGGGCCACTGGCTGCGCATCGTCGCACGGCTTCGTCGCGGCGTGCCGACGGCGACTGCCCAGCACGAGTTGGACGTGATCGCTCGGACGCCGCTCCCCGAATTGCCGCGCCCATCCTGGGCGGCACTCGACCACGGCACGATCGTTAGGCCGCTGCGCGACGACATAGCCGCGCCAGTCAAGCCGGCTCTGCTCGCCATGATCGCGGCCGTCATCATCCTGCTTTTCATCGCGTGCGTCAACGTCACGAACCTGCTGCTCGGCCGCGGATGGCAGCGACGCGGAGAGTTTGCGATGCGCGCTGCGCTCGGCGCAGGGCGTAACCGTCTGTTCCGACAGCTGCTGACCGAAAGCGTCGTGTTGGCGTTCCTCGGCGGCGTGTCGGGGCTCGCGGTAGCCACTGTCGGCGTCCGGGCCCTTGTCACACTCAGCCCGCCCGGTATGCCACGCCTGCAGGTGATCGGCATCCACGGCCCCGTATTTCTTTTCTCGCTCGTCGTGAGCACGCTCATCGGCATCGTTGTGGGACTTGTGCCTGCCATCCAAGCGACGCGCGGCGACCTCCGCACCGGGTTGCAGGAAGGCTCCCGCCGGACGGCGCGCGGTACACACATCACGCGGCGCATGCTCGTTATCGCGGAAGTCGCGCTCGCGCTCGTGCTGCTCGTCGGTGCGGGACTGTTGCTGCGGAGCATCGAGCGGCTGTTCTCGATCCCACCCGGTTTCGACAGCTCGCATCTCATCACGATGCAAGTGCAGGTGGCAACGCCGCACCGCATTCAGGGTGACAGCGCGAAGCGCCGCTTCTTCGCGCAGGTCGTCGATGCCGTACAGCGCGTGCCCCACGTTGTCGCAGCCGGACTCACCAGTGAGTTGCCGCTGAGCGGCGGAGAGTCCAAGTACGACGAATATTGCGGCGAGATCGACGGCATGCGGAGCACGAACGAAACGTGCGCGTTCCGTTATGCGGTGACCCCGTCGTACTTCGCATCCATGAAGATTCCGCTCGTGCGAGGCCGCTTGCTCGGCCGCACCGATACGCAAGACATGCCGGTTCACGCGGTGGTGGTTAGCGAGACCTTCGCCAACCGCGCCTTTCCGAATCGTGACGCGATTGGCCACCGCATTCGCTACAGCGGCGGAGAGCAGCGCCCGTGGGATGAGATCGTGGGCATCGTAGGGGACGTGAAGGAGGCCGGGCTCGGCTCCGAGAAAGTGAACGCGTTTTATTCGACAATCGAGCAAGCCGAGTGGGTTGACAACCCCATGTGGCTCGTCGCACGCACTCGAGGAGACCCGGGAGCATCGACCAACGCGATCAAGCAAGCGGTTTGGTCTATCGACAGGGATCAGCCGATCACTCGAGTCGCAACGATGGAAGCGCGCGTCGCAGCGACCGAAGCGCAGCGCCATTTCGCGCTCATCGTCTTCGAGGTATTCGCGGCGACATCGCTCGCGTTGGCGGCCATCGGGATCTACGGCGTGCTGTCGGGCAGCGTGACCGAGCGCATTCGAGAGATCGGGGTGCGGTTCGCGCTCGGCGCCTCCCCTCGCGACGTCTACGGTCTTGTACTTCGGCAGGGGATGACGCTCGCCGCGATCGGCGTCGTTCTGGGCGTTGGTGGGGCGATCTTCAGTAGCCGCACGCTCGTCTCACTGCTCTTCGGCGTGAGTACGCTCGATGTGGTTACGTATGCAGGCGTGATCGCATTGTTGCTCGCGATCGCCGCAGTTGCGTGCTGGCTGCCCGCGTCACGCGCGGCGCGCATCGACCCCTCGATTACGTTGCGAGCCGAATAGCGAGGGCGCGCGCGGGGGAGTCGATAGTCGAGAGTCGATAGTCGATAGTTGAGGGCGGAAAAGAAGGCGAATCTCGGTATGGAGTTTACTCATGCGAGACCGCACCGGTGCGGCGTCTCGCGCACCGCAGCGTGGGATTGATGATGTTGTGCGCCGAGCGTAGCGTTAACATGGCATCCGACCGCTGCCAAGGATCAGATGCCCGTCACCGCGAAGTTATCACGGCGTTTCTATGAGCAGTTTGGCGATGAACTTGCCAACGAGCTCGTAGACTGGTTCAACACAGTGGACGCTACCTATCGTTCCGATCTTCGCGAGCTCAACGAGCTGAACTTCGCGCGATTCGACGCGAAGCTCGAGCAGCGGCTTACTGAGCTGGACGGGAAGTGGGAGAGGCGATTCGCCCAACTGGACGCCAAGTGGGAGCAGCGCTTTGCCCAGCTCGAGGCGAGATGGGAGAAGCGCCTTTCCCAGCTAGACGCCAAATGGGAGCAGCGCTTCGCCCAGCTCGAGACCAGGATCGCCGAGCTGCGCCTTGACACGACCGCGCAGCTTGCCGCCTTCGAGGCGCGGATTGTCCGCTGGATGTTCACGCTGTGGGTGGGCACGACGGTTACCATCGGCGGAATGGTCGTCGCGGCGCAGCACTTCAGATAACGTGGGCACCATCACGCCGCGTCAGCTCCGATCGGCTCTCGCGATCGGCGCCTTGGCGTCACAGGCGGCGTTGGCGCAAGCTCGTGTGGTGAGCGCTCCGCCGGAGCCCTCGTTGCTGAGCATCACGCGAGACTGGGCGCGTGCGTCGAGTCTCGGCGATCTCCAGGAGCTGAGAACGGATGCGGATCATCTCGAGCTCCGCGTCTGGGCGGGCTATGGATTAGGAACGACCCAAGCCGTCGTGCTTCGCCGGGCCAACGGCCATTGGTCGGCTTTTCTCGCGCGAGTCAGGCGATGCGCGCTGCAGATCCCCCTCCTCGTCGGTGATACGGCGTCGCGCGCGGCCATGCAACGCTTCATCGCCGAGGCACGCCGCAGCTGCGGCGCGCCGCTGAATGAGGTCGCCACTGGCGTTCGAATCATCACCACCGATACGCTCGCGGTGGATAGTCTCGGCGTTCCGGAACCGGCAGTCGAGAGTGCCTGGACGGCTGCGATCAACGACGGTGTGCTCGAGCTACCCAGCCATGTCGAACGCACCGCCGCGTCGACGACCGATTTCAACTACGTGGTCGAAGTCCGCCGCGGGCGCGGTTACCGAGCCTCCCAAATCGAGCACGTCGAGCGTCCGGGGACGGGAGTGGATCGGCAGGTTCAGCAGATCTACGCCGATGTGAACCGGCTGTTGCCGCCGGAGCAGGTGCTGCGGCCGTAAGGCGTGCGCAGCGCCGGCGAGGTCCAATTTGCGCGCCAGGAGCACACAGAAAACTGTCGCGTAACACCCCCTTGCATTGGAATTGGGCTTAGACGGACCGCCGAGCATGCGGTAGTGGCCTCGGTAAATGGATGCCATTATAATGGTATCCGTGATACGCTCGTTTGCGGACGAAGCGACTGAAGATCTCTTCAATGGAGTCGATAGCCGACGAGCTCGCGCGAGATGTCCACGCGACATGTGGCCGGTCGTTCGCCGCAAGCTCATGCAGCTGAATCGCGTGCGCGATCTACGCGAATTATCCGTTCCGCCGGGCAAGCGCTTGGAGCGGCTGTCGGGGGATCGCCAAGGACAGCACAGCATTCGGCTCAATGATCAGTACCGGGTCTGTTTTCGATGGGAGGCACCGTATGCGGACGAGGTCGAAGTCACAGACTATCACTAAACGACGCGCCTCGCTCGTAACGCGTCGGCTGCCGACGCACGCGCCACCGACGCACCCGGGTGAGATGCTGCTGGAGGAGTTTTTGAGACCGCTGGGCATGTCGCAGTCAGCCTTTGCGATTCGGCTCGGCGTCTCCTTTCCTCGATTGAATGAGATCATCCGTGGCAAGCGCGGTGTCACCCCGGATACGGCGCTCCGACTTGCGCAAGTCACCGGGATGAGCGCGGATTTCTGGCTTGGACTGCAACAGGACTGGGATTTGTGGCATGCGCTTCGATCCAAAGAGGCGCGGCCAATTGCGAAGCTTGCTCCCATCCGGCACAGCGCCTAGCGATCGTTGGCCCCCAAATCGCCGAGCTGCGCCTCGACACGACCGCGCAGCTTGCCGCCTTCGAGGCGCGGATCGTCCGCTGGATGTTCACCCTGTGGGTGGGCACGACAGTTACCATCGCCGGAGTGCTCGTCGCGGCGCAGCACTTCAAATAGCCTGTCGATCTGGCGAGTCGCCGTTCGTATAAGGGTCGGAGGATAAAACCTATGACACCTGCTACGATCACGACCCGCGTGCTGCTGGACGGCCTCGCCATGGTAGAGTCACCGCGCTGGCACGACGGACGCCTGTGGTTCCCACACTGGGGCACGCCTGAGATCATCGCGGTCGACCTCGACGGTCACGCCCGCGTCATGGCCCGAGGTCCGTCGGGTCTGGGCCACTCCATCGGCTGGCTCCCCCCGCCGGATGGCCGCCTGCTCGTCACCGGTCCGCGCCTCACGCGCTACGAGCCGGACGGCACGGTGGTCGTGCACGCTGACATCGGTCCCATCTCCAAGTATGGATGCAGCGAGATGACGATCGACGGCCGGGGCAACATCTACGTCAACAGCATCGGGTTCGACTTCTTCGCCGAAATGGCGAAGCGGGTGAAGGACCAGTCGAAGTCGCCCACCGGCATCATCGGCCTCATTACTCCCGATGGGTCTGCGCGGAGAGTCGCGGAGGGGATCGCGTTTCCCAACGGCATGGTGATCACGCCGGACAACCGAACGCTGATCGTCTCCGAGTCGTTCACGGGCAGGCTCCTCGCGTTCGACATCGCCGACGACGGGACGCTCTCTCGCCGCCGCGTCTGGGCGGAGGGTGTTGCTCCGGACGGCATCTGTCTGGACGCCGACGGCGCCATCTGGACGGGGACACGGAAGAACGAGTGCGTACGGGTGGCGGAGGGTGGCGAGATCCTCGAGCGCATTCAGCTCGATCGCTCTTGCTTCGCCACGATGTTGGGCGGCCCCGACGGATGTACTCTGTTCATCATGGCCAACCAATTCCTGGGGGTCGATAAATTCGACGAGATGCTCGCCAGGCGGTCCGGCCAGGTGCTGGCCGCCGAGGTCCACACGCCACGCGCCGGCTGGCCCTGACATGACACAGTATCTCCTCAGCGTGTACCAACCGGACAGCGAGCCTCCGCCGCCGGACGTGCTGAACGGGATCATGCGAAACGTTCGCGCGGTGAACCAGGCGATGAAGGACGCCGGCGTCTGGGTCTTCACGGCGGGCCTGCACGCAGCCAGCGCCTCGACGGTGGTCCGCGTCAAGGAAGGCCAGCCGCTGATCACCGACGGCCCATTCGCCGAGGGCAAGGAGCACGTCGGCGGGTTCACGATCATCGAGGCGGAGGATCTCGACGTGGCGCTCGACTGGGCGCGCAAGCTCGCGCAGGCGACCACGCTGCCAATCGAGGTCCGGCCAGTTCGAGGGGATATCAAACTCTGATCATGCCGGAGCTGCCCGGCCTGGAGATCGATCGTGTGTTCCGCGAAGAGTACGGCCGCGCGGTGGCCGTGCTGGCTCGGCAGTTCGGCGACATCGATCTCGCCGAGGAAGCGATCCAGGACGCGTTCGTCATTGCGCTCGAGCGCTGGCCCGTCACCGGGCGACCGCCAAGCGCGGCGGGATGGATCATCACCACCGGCCGGAATCGGGCGATCGACCGGCTCCGCCGTGAGGCATCGCGCGGCGAGCGTGAGGAGCAGGCCATGCTGCTGCAGACCTCGAACGAAGGCCCCGACGAGCCGTTGGAGGAGAGCGCGGTGCGCGACGACCGGCTGCGGCTGATCTTCACGTGCTGCCACCCGGCGTTGGCGACCGCCTCGCAAGTGGCGCTCACGCTCCGGCTGCTGGGCGGGCTCACCACCGCCGAGATTGCGCGCGCTTTTCTCTGCTCCGAGACGACAATGGCGCAACGGCTGATCCGCGCCAAGGGGAAGATCCGCGACGCGCGCATCCCGTACCGCATCCCCGACGAGGCCGAGCTTCCGGGGCGGCTGCGGGCCGTGTTGGCCGTGCTCTATCTGATCTTCAATGAAGGCTATACGGCGAGCGCCGGCCCGGAGCTCGTGCGCGAAGAGCTGTGCGCGGAGGCGATCCGGCTGGCGCGCCTGCTGTCGGAGCTCCTGCCAAACGAGCCGGAGGCGTTGGGGCTTCTGGGGTTGATGCTGCTGGTCGAGTCGCGACGGCCCACCCGCACGACGGCGGATGGCGACCTCTTGTCGCTCGCCGACCAGGACCGGAGTCGATGGAATCGCCAGCTCATCAGCGAGGGGCAGGCCATCGTCCGGGAGTGTCTCCGCCGCAACCAGCCTGGCCCGTACCAGATCCAGGCAGCGATCCACGCCGTGCACAGCGACGCGCCGGTCGCGGCCGCCACGGACTGGTCACAGATATTAGAGCTCTACGATCAGCTGATGTCTTGCGCCCCAACTCCGGTCGTGGCCCTGAACCGTGCGGTGGCCGTCGCCGAGATCGCCGGTGCGGCCGCGGCGCTGGCGATCGTCGATGACCTGTCGCTGAACGAGTACTACCTCTACCATGCGATCCGCGCCGACCTGCTGCGGCGGCTGGGCCGCCACATCGAGGCCGTGCGGGCGTATGAGCATGCGATTGCCCGCACCCAGAACGACGCCGAACGCAGCTTCCTCGAGCACCGGCGATCTCTGTCACGCGACGCGACTGGTGGCCGCCCCAACGTGTAGCCCGAAACCCTCACAACGCCGCCCGCACCCACCGCGCGAACCGGTGAATGATCGGCGACTGGGGCGGCAGCAGGTGCTGAAGCCGTAAGGCGCGGCCAGCGTGGGATTGATGATGCTCTGCGCCGAGCGTACCGTTAACCATGGCATCCGATCTCCGCGAGCTCAACGAGCTGAACTTCGCGCGGTTCGACGCGAAGCTCGAGCAGCGCCTTGCTGAGCTGGACGCGAAGTGGGAGAGGCGATTCGCCCAGCTCGAGATCAGGATCGCCGCCTTCGAGGCGCGGATTGTCCGCTGGATGTTCACGCTGTGGGTGGGCACCACGGTTACCATCGGCGGAGTGGTCGTCGCGGCGCAGCACTTCAGATAGTGGGCGCGATCGGGCCGCGTCAGCTCCGATCGGCGTTCGCGATCGGCGCCTTGGCGGCGCTGGCGCCGTGGTCGTGACGCCGGTCTTCGCTCCAACAGAGGCTTATGAGAGATGAACCTTCGAGATCGATGCAATAACGGAAAGACATTCGGCGAGTTTCTCTGGCACTTGCCCGTAATCAAAGAGGATTGGTGCGGCAGCAGATACCATCAGATGTTCGAATGTGATACGCGACCGTTGCCCGGAGGCGGTCCGAGGTATGCCGATTCGCGAAGTCCGACGTGACGCTTCGCACGTACGACCTCGTCGTCCTCGGCTCAGGTGCCGGAGGCTCGACACCTGCCAGCGAATGCCGGCGCGCCGGCTGGCGCGTGGCGGTTGTCGACGATCAGCCCTTCGGTGGGACGTGCGCGCTGCGCGGCTGCGATCCGAAGAAGGTGTTGGTCGGCGTGGCGCATGCTGCCGATGAGAGCCGCCGCCTGACTGGATTCGGCATCGATGGCGATGTGCGAATCGACTGGGCTGCGCTCGAGCAATTCAAGCACACGTTCACGGACCCGGTGCCGGCGGCGCGCGAAAGAGCGCTCGAGAAACAGGGCATCGACATCTATCACGGTCGAGCGCAATTCGTCGCCCAAGATACGCTCGCGGTGGGAACGGAGACACTCAGGGCGAAACACTTCGTCATTGCGACCGGTGCGATTCCGCGCCCGCTCGGGATCTCGGGTGAAGAGCATGTCCGTACGAGCACCGACTTCCTCGCGCTCGAGACACTGCCCGAAAGCATCGTGTTCATCGGAGCGGGCTACATCGCGTTCGAGTTCGCGCACGTCGCGTCGCGAGTCGGCGCGCGCGTCACGATGCTTGGCCGCGGCAAGCCGCTGCACCAGTTCGATGAGGACGTGGTGCGCGCGCTGGTCGAGCACACGCGCCGAATGAGCGTGGATTTTCAGAGCGAGTCGGAGGTCGTTGCTGTCGAACAGCGAGGCGATCACCTCATCGTGAACGCGCGCGGTCCGAGCGGCGAAGCGTGCGTCGAAGCGGCGCTTGTGGTCCACGGCGCCGGACGCGTCCCGGACACGCAACGACTCGACACTGACGCAGCACACATCGAGCTCGACGAACGCGGTGGCGTTCGTGTGAACCAATTCCTTCAGAGCGTGTCGAATCCGGGTGTCTACGCCGCAGGGGACGCCACGCTTCCTAAGGGATCGATGCCGCTCACGCCGGTTGCGTCGCACGAAGGGGCCGTTGTCACTGCGAACCTCCTGCACGGTAACACGCGAACACCGAACTACGCAGGTATACCAAGTGTCGTGTTCACCATTCCGGCGCTCGCCACGGTCGGAGTCACCGAGGCTGCCGCGCGAAATGCCGGCATGAACGTGCGCGTCAATGCCGGGCAGACAGGGACGTGGTATTCGCAGCGTCGCCTTCGCGAAACGACGGGAATGTTCAAAACGATCGTCGACCAGAACACCGACCGCATTGTCGGCGCGCATCTCCTGGGGCCGTCGGCGGAAGAGGTCATCAACATCTTCGCGCTCGCTATTCGCTACGGGCTCACCGCCGCGGCCTTGAGGGAGATGATCTACAGCTATCCGACGCGCAGCTCGGATATCGCGTACATGCTGTAGTGCTCCGCTACGTTGAGACTCGCAGCCATGCGGCACGCGGTTCCGGCAGCACGAGCGACTGTCGGGGAATCTCGCCGAGGAAGCGATCCAGGACGCGTTCGTCATTGCGCTCGAGCGCTGGCCCGTCACCGGGCGTCTCCCAAGTGGCGGCGGCTGCGGGCTGCCACGCGAAAGACTCCGTATGGGTGCCGAAAATGCGGGCACCCGTGCGCCCCTCTAGCCGTGCCGTTGCCGGCGCAATAAGCTGAATTCATCACCCTGGCCGTGAGAGCCGACTGAACTCTCGAGTCGCGGGCGCAACCGTTGATCGTCAGCCGTCGCTCGAACAGCTGACGGGAATCGAGTACCGGCTGCTGGTGGAGCACTCGCCCGTCATGATTTGGCGCGCTGACCGAAACAAGAAATGCGACTACTTCAACCACACCTGGCTGGAGTACACCGGGCGCACGATGGCGCAGGAGTCAGGCGACGGCTGGGCCGAGGGCGTGCATCCGGATGATCTCGAGCGATGCGTCAACATCTACGTCTCGAATTTCGATCGGCGGTTGCCATTCGAGATGGAATATCGGCTCAAGCGCCACGATGGTGTCTATCGCTGGATCTTCGATCGGGGCGTGCCCTACTCGGACGACGGCGGCGAGTTTCTCGGATACATCGGCAGCTGCGTCGACGTTACCGAGCGCATAGAAGCGGAACAACGCACCCGCGAGCTCGCCGCGGAGCAGGCTGCGCACGCGGAGGCCGAGAAGAAGAACGGCGAATTGCAGGAGATGAATCGGCGCGTCCGGGCGAGCGAGAAAGCTGTCCGCGTGCGGGAGCAGCGCGAGCGCTTCTTCGCCGAGGTGAGCCAGGTGATGGCCGCGCATCTCGATTACTTCGCGGCGCTCGACGCGATCGCTGACCTGCTCGTGCCCCGAGTCGCGGACTTTCTCTTTTTCGACGCCGTGGCTGCGGATGGCGCGATCACGCGACTCAAATGGCGGCACGTGGATGAATCCCGAGCGGCCTGGCTGGAGCAGGTGCGGGGAACCGGTTTCCCCACGGGCCCGCAGCACCCGGCCGCGCGCGTGCTGCGCGGGAAACAGCCAGAGCTCGTTCCGGAAGTGCGTGACGAGTGGATCGAGCAAACCGCAACGTCGGCGTCGAATGCGCAGTTCTTGCGCGAGCTGAACGCACGATCGCTGCTTCGTCTACCGCTGATCGACGGCGACGTCTCGCTCGGCGTGCTCACCCTCGGCACGGTGGCTGGCGGGCGGCAGTTCGACGAGGGCGATGCGGCATTCTGTGCGAACATCGCAGCACGATTGATCGCATCGTTGCGCAACGCACGTCTGTACTCGGAGCTGCAACAAGCCGTCAAGATTCGCGATGAGGTCACGTCCATCGTGTCGCATGACCTCAAAGACCCCGTGCACACGATTCAGATGGCAACGGCGTTGCTTCTCGACTCCGACCTCGGCGCTGACGAGAGCACTCGCCGGCAGCACCTGGGCATGATCCGGCGATGCGCGTCGAGAATGGCGCGCCTTCTCGACGACCTCGTCGACTTTGCCAAGTCTGAAGGTTCGTCGCTGGCCGTCTCCCGGAAACCGACGGCGGTCGCGCCGTTGATCGAGGAGGTCGTCGAGGCATTTCGACTCTCATCGGCGGATCTCGGCATCGACCTGAAGGCGGACGTACCCGCCGACCTGGCGCTCATCGCGGCGGACGATCGGCGGATTGTGCAAGTGCTCTCGAACCTGTGTGCCAATGCGCTCAAGTTCACTGGGCGTGGTGGCACCGTCACCGTTCGCGCCGAACAGGTGGCAGATGAGGTTCGGCTCACGGTCCAGGACACGGGCATCGGCATCTCTCGCGACAATCTTGGCCGCGTGTTCGATCGCTTCTGGCAGGCGAAGCGGACGTCGCGAGCGAGCGCTGGTCTCGGTCTCGCCATCGCCAGGAGCATCGTGGAGGCGCACGGCGGACGAATCTGGGTCGACAGCACTGAAGGAGAGGGCACGGCGTTCCACTTCACGCTGCCAGTCGTCATTTAGGTCATCGTTTGGCATTCAGCGGCGGTGAATGACGCTGATGATGCTCATGCCGACGCGGAGGCTGCGTGATTACGCTGCCTCGTCTTCCGCGATAGTGCGCGGGCTGCCTCGCTGCCAGTAGAACAGCGGCACCCCGAGCGCAATGATCGTGAGCCCCGGCCACGAGTACTGCGGCTTCCGCAAGAGCAGGTCGAGACAGAGGAGTGCCGTGAGCACCAGATACGCGGCGGGCACGAGCGGATATCCAAATGCCCGAACGGGACGCGCGATCTCCGGCCTCTTCATGCGCAGCGCAAAGAGGCCGAGCACCGTCAGCACGTAGAAGAGCACCGAGGCGAACACCATGTACTCGAGGAGCTGGGTGTACGTGCCGGACAGGCAGAGCACGCACGCCCACACCGCCTGGGCGACCAACGCGACGTTAGGCGTGCGGTACTTCGGGTGCAGAGTCGCAGCCGAGCGGAAGAACAGACGGTCGCACGCCATGGCGTAGTACACGCGCGCGCCGGAAAGGATGATCGCGTTGTTGCACCCGAAGCAGGAGATCATGATCGCCGCCGCCATCACGTAGAGTCCGACGGGCCCGAACATCGCCTGCAGCGCCGCCGTTCCGACTCGGTCTTGCGCTGCGCCGGCGATCGACGCCGCGGGGAGAATGCTGAGGTACGCCACGTTCGCGAAGAAGTACAACACCGTCACGATGAGCGTGCCGAAGAGCATCGCCTGCGGGATATCGCGCACCGGGTTCTTCATCTCGCCGGCCGCGAAGCCGATCTGGTACCAGAGGTCGGCGGCGGCGATCGAGCCCACCATTGCCGCCCCGATCAGCGGGATTGTGGCCCACGTGATGCCCGTGGCGGGCCAGAACGCCGTGCCGAAATTCGCGCTTACCGCGGCGGCGTTGCGGCCGATGGTGAGGCCAAGGACGATGAGTGCCGCGAGCGCACCAGTCTTGATGACCGTGAGCACGGTTTGGAGAAACGCAGCCGTGCGCACGCCGAGGACATTGATCCAGGTGAGCACGATGATCGAGACGATGGCGAGCACTCGCTGCCACGATAAACCAATTTCGATCGGTCCGCTCGGCAGGTGCAGCGTGCGGCCGAGAAAAACGTCGGGAGTGACAGCAGGGAAGAGCACACTTGTGAATCGCGCGAACGCTGCACCGACGGCGGCAATCGCTCCGGTCTGGATCACCGCGAACAGCCCCCATCCGTAGAGAAAGCCGAACAGCGGCGAGATGCTCTCGCGGAGATACACGTACAATCCGCCGGTGCGCGGGAACATCGCGCTCAACTCGCCATACGTCAGCGCGCCGATCACGACGACGACGGCCGTTAACGCCCAGACCAGGAGCATCAGCCCGGGCGAGCCGACCTGTCGGAGAATGTCGGCGGGCACGATGAAGATCGCCGACCCGATCATCGACCCCGCCACGAGAGCGGTGGAGTCGAAGCGGGAAAGTGCTCTCACGAATCCCGGTCCCTCGTGCGCGCCGGCGGCCGACTCCGTGGTCATTCCAGTGTCCCCCGTTTGGCTGGTCATGAAAACGGCCGCAATAGGTAGCGCGCGACGCGGTCCACGGCAAGGCCGTTCCGGCGGTCTCGCGAAAGCCACTCTTGCGCATTCGCGGCGGCAATCGTACTTAAGGTCTGGCATGGTGAGACGTCGTCTCAACAAATGAGACATCGTCTCCCTTCCTACGATCGCCGGAATCGCTCGCCGCTCGAGCGATGAGCAGAATCACCTCCCCCGCTCATCGAGGTCTCATGCGCGTCATCGAATCGTGTTCGGTCGTCGTCAGCCGCCCCCGGACTGCCGCCGTGCTGTCGCTCGTGTCCGTGTGCGTCGCGTCGTTCGCTGCACCAGCGCCCTCGCGCGCACAGGACTTCGCCTGGCGCGCTACTGCCGCGATGAACTACATCGCGAACCACGCGCAGCGGGAAGAAATGGTCCGCGTGCCGATGCGTGACGGAATCCGCCTCTCTGCCCTGATCCTGTTCCCCAAGGATCAGCCGCGCCAGAATCTGCCCACCGTCTTGATCTACAATCCCTATCTCACGGAGGGAATGGTCAGGAGCAACAGTGTCGCGATCGAGAGCTTCCTCCGGAACGGGTACGCGGTCATGGTCGAGAACGAGCGCGGCCGATACTTCTCCGAAGGCGTGTACACGTATATGGGCCACGCACCCGACGGCTACGATACCATCGAGTGGATCGCGAAGCAGCCGTGGTCAAACGGGAAGGTGGGCATGCTCGGGTGCTCGTCGAGCGCCGAGGAACAGCTGAAGATCGACGGCCTGGAACCTCCGCACCTCGCGGCCGCCGTGCCAATGGGCTCCGGCGCGGGCATCGGCAAGGTGGGCGCCTATGACGAGAAGGGCAACTTCTACCGCGGCGGCGTCATACAGAACTTCTGGTACTCCTGGTACTACAGCGCCGGCTACAAGTACAAGCCCGCCTTCGATCCGAATCTCTCTCGCGAGCAGATGATCCGGCTCTACCGGTACTGGAATCTGGAGCCGGAGACAATGAAGCCCGCGAACCTCGACAGCGCGATCTGGACGCTTCCGATCGACAGCATCATGGCGCATCTCGGCGCGGCGCCAAGCGATATGGACGACTTCGTCACCTGGTTACCTAACGACCCGCGCTGGAAGCCGATCGATTTCGGCGGCGAGGGCGACCGGTTCGGCGCGCCCACTCTGCTCGTCAACTCCTGGTACGATGTCTCCATCGGACCAAACACCGCGCTCAATACCTATCAGACGCACAACGCCGCCAATGAGACGGCGCGCAACAACCAGTTCATGCTCATTGCGCCCACCCTGCATTGCCAGGAGGGCCGCATGGAGAGCGAGCACACCGTGGTCGGCGCGCGCGACATGGGCGATGCGCGCTTCGACTACTTCGGCTTCATCCAGCGCTGGTACGACCACTGGCTCAAGGGTGTCGATAACGGCATCGAACGCGAGCCCCGGATCCACGCGTACATGATGGGCGAGAACAAGTGGCACACATATGACGCGTGGCCGCCCAAGGAAGCCGACTACGTCTCGTACTACCTCGACAGCGACGGCGCCGCCAATAGCCGTACGGGCAACGGTCGCCTAACGACAACGAAACCGGTGAAGCACGCCGCAGATACCTTCGCCTACGATCCGATGCATCCCGTGCCGTCGCTCGGGGGCCAGGTCTGCTGCTTCGTTGTTGTCCCCGGCGGGTCGTTCGACCAGGGCAGCGTCGAGATGCGCAACGACGTGCTCGTCTACACCTCGGCGCCGCTCACGCAACAGACCGACGTGATGGGCCCGGTGAAGGTTTCCCTGTATGTCTCCTCGGATGCCAAAGATACGGACATCATGGTCAAGCTCGTCGACGTGTACCCCGACGGCACGGCATACAACCTCGACGAAGGGGTGCAGCGCGTGCGCTGGCGCGATGGGTACGACAAGCCCGTGTTCATGGAGCAGGGAAAGGTTTACAAGGTGGACGTACCCCCCCTCGTCACCGGCAACTCGTTTGGTGTTGGCCACCGCATCCGCCTCGAGGTATCGAGCAGCAGCTTCCCGCATTTCGAGCGCAACATGAACACGGGCGGCAACAACTACGACGAGAGAACGGGCGTCGTTGCGCATAACGTGATTCACCATGGTCCGGCGTATGTCTCCGAGATCGTGTTGCCAATCGTACGGTCGTCGGCCGCCGCCGTTCGGCCGTGACTGACAACCAGCACCACCAACGCGTCTAAGGAGGAGTCATGATCGCGTTACCAACTGTCATCGCGTGGGCCGCGGCGGTCGGGGCGTTCGCATCCGCAACGCCGGCCGCCGGCGCGGCACGTGTGCAGCAGGTGCAGGCCCGCACGATCACCGGAACAGTGGTCGATTCGATGAGCCGTGAACGCCTCAGCGCCGGCCAGGTGATCGTCGTCGGCACGCGGGCGGGTGGGCTGATCCGCACTGACGGATCGTTCACGGTTACCGTGCCCTCTCGCGCCGTCACGCTGCAGATCCGCAGCATCGGCCACAAGCCGAGGACGATCGAGATCCCAAGCAATGTGCACACAGTCAGCGTCGCGCTCGAGCGCGACAACTTCCAGCTTCAGGAAGTCGTCGTGACCGGTCAGGCAACCGGTATCGAGAAGAAGAACGTCGCCACGTCCGTTGCGACCGTGAGCTCCGTGGAGCTCGCCGCCGTGCCTGTGGCGTCCATCGAGAGCGATCTGGAAGGGAAGGTCACCGGCGCGCACATATCCGAGAACAGCGGCGCGCCCGGCGGCGGCTCAATCGTCCGCATGCGTGGCGTGACCTCCATCATCGGCGCCTTCCAACCCCTGTATGTCGTCGACGGCGTGATCGTGAGCGACGTGCAGCTCGCTACCGGCACGAACGCGCTGGTGCAGGCGAATGGGAACACGCTCGCGCCGCAGAACGACAACCAGGACAACGGCGCCAACCGCATCGCCGACCTGAATCCGTACGACATCGAAAACGTGGAGGTGCTGAAGGGCGCGGCCGCGTCGGCGATCTATGGATCAAAGGCATCGAACGGCGTCATCCTCATCACGACCAAGCATGGGCAGGCCGGAGGCACGCAGTTCAACCTCACCCAGCGGTATGGCGAGTCGCGGCTCAGCCACAAGTACGGCCACCGGTGCTTCTCGTCGGCGGCCGAAGCGGCCAGTGTGTTCGGCGATGCCGCGCTCACGAGTTGGACGCCGCATTGCTATGACTACGAGCAGCAGCTGTATGGCACGCCGGCGGCGTCCTACGAGACGAGCGGCGGCATGCGCGGCGGGTCCGAGACGACGCGCTATTTCGCTTCGTTGCTCGACCAGCACCAGGGCGGCATCATGCCAAACTCCTATGCCGACAAGAAGTCGTTGCGTCTCAATCTCGATCAGAACATTGGCTCGCGTGTCACGTTCTCCCTCGGCAGCGAGGTCATCGTCAGCGATCGCAATCCGCAGCTCACGCAGAACGAGAACAACGGCCTCGCTATCCCGAGCGCGCTCGCCTACGGTGGCACCACTTGGCTCGACCTGCGGAAACAGGCGAACGGTACGTATCCGCTCAACCCATTCAATCAGAACAATCCCTTCCAGACGGCCGCCCTGTTCCAGAACCGCGAGGACGTTAACCGGGGGATCCTCAGTGGACATCTGAATTGGGAGGTGCTCACCACGGATCGGCAGTCGCTTCAGCTCTCTGTGACTGCGGGCGGCGATGCCTTCACACAGCAGAACAAAGTGGTATCGCCCCCCGAGCTCTACGCCACCGCTGGCCAGGGACTCCTCGGTGCGTCGGCGCTGGGCAACGCCAAGAACACGAACACCAACCTGAACACCAATGTCGTTCACTCGCTCCACCTCCCCGGCGGCGGCTCGGCGACATCGCAGCTCGGCATGCAGCTCGAGTCCGTGGACCTCAACGAAGCCTACAGTCTGACCGAGGGACTGATCGGCGGTCTCACCAACATCGACAACGGTCTTGCCGTCCGCGTTCAGCAGGTCCGGGAGCGCGTGCGGGACCAGGGCTTCTTCGGACAGGAGGAACTGCTGCTGCTCAATGAGCGGCTGATGCTCACGGTGGGCATGCGCGCCGACCGAAGCACCAACAACGCCGATGCGGAGAAGCTGTCCTACTATCCGAAGATGTCGGTGTCGTACCGGGTGCCCACGCTCCCAAGCTGGATCGACGAGCTGAAGCTGCGCTTGGCCGAGGGCGAGTCCGGCAACCAGCCCCGGTACGGACAAAAATTCACCGAGCTGGTGGCGTCGAATCTGGGTGGCGTGGTGCCGACGTCAACGATCCTCGGACCCGCCGGCGATCGGAACTTGCGTCCGGAGCGACAGCGCGAGATCGAGACCGGCGTCGACGCCACGGCGCTGCACAACCGCGTGAACATCGAGGCCACGGTGTACGAGAAAGCGATCAGCGATCTGCTGCTGCAGCGTACCCTCGTGCCTTCCACAGGCCTGACGCAGCTGACCTTCAACGGCGGCCGCATGCGCACGCGCGGGCTCGAGCTCGCGGCGACGGTCATCCCCGTCCAGACCACGCACTTCACCTGGACCACCAAGGGCACGCTCTCCGGCGCCCGATGCCTGATCCAGTCACTCCCGGTGCCGGCGTTCGCGCCTGTGTCGTTCCTCAACTCCCGCACCTTCGGTGAGACCTTCATCGAACCGGGCAAGTCATGCACGCAGATCGTGGGCAACGACACGTTAGGCGCGCTCCCGGGCGACGCCAGCCTCGGCGCAATCGGCACCGAGATCGTGCGTCCCCTCGCCGACGCCACGCCTCGCTACAACTGGGGTTGGCACAATGACGTTAGCTGGAAGAACTTCTCGCTGTCCGGCCTCATCGACGGCCAGAAGGGCGGCATCCTTCTCAATGTCACACAACTCGAATACGACGCCAGCGGCACGAGCCCCGACCAGGTCACGCCGCGCCACCCTGGCTGGCTTACCGGTGACCAGCGCATTGCCACGTTCGGCAAGACGGCGCGCACGTACGTGCAGGACGTCAGCTTCGTGAAGCTGCGCGAGCTCACGCTCTCCTACGACATCCCGCGCGACGTCGTCGGCCGCTACATCTCGAGCACGCACGCGTCGGCAAAGATCAGCCTGAGCGGACGCAATCTGCTGACGTTCACGAATTATCAGTCCACCGGGGATCCCGAGGTAAACCAGGTTTCGAAGTCGCTGGCCGGCGGTATTCCCTGGGACCTCTGGGCGTATCCGCCGAGCCGTAGCTACTGGCTCAGCCTTACTCTGGGCTTTTAACCGCCATCCACGAGAGGATCTATACATGATCGCATACAGTGACGTGGCTCGGCTGACAGCCCTGGTGGGAGTGTTCGCGGTTTTGGCGTGCACACCAGTGGACGCGCCGGATCAGAACCACCAGGCACTTAGCGACCTCACGGGTACGCCGAGCCTCAGCTCCCTGCAAACCGCCACCCAAGGGCTGCTCACCGGCATGCGCGGAGACGCGAACCTCATCACGCAGCGTTTCAGCATTCTTGGGCGTGAGGCATACAACCTGGATCCAGGCAACCCGCAAACCGAGCAGGGATACTACACGAACCTCGCGGACCTCGCGGCGTGGGCGAACCCGTATCGTACGATCAAGCTGGCCGATCTCGTCATCGCCGCGGTGCCCAAGGTGACCGAACTTTCCGCAGCCCAGGCCGCAGGCATCAAGGGGTTTGCGGAGACAGTGAAGGCGATCGAGCTGCTGAACGTGATACGTGGCACCGATGTCGGTGGTGCGCTGCTCGATGCCGCGGCCAACGCCACCGATCCGCCAGGCCCGATCGCCTCAAAGGCCGACGTCTACGCGCAGATATTGTCGCTGCTCGACGCCGGAAAGGCCGACCTGCAGGGCGCGGGGGACAGCTTTGCGTTCCAGCTCGGCTCTGGATTCTCGAGCTTCGCCACGCCGGCCACGTTCATCACGTTCAACCGGGCGGTGCGCGCGCGGGCAGACATCGACATGCAGAACTGGACCGCCGCTCTCACAGATCTCCAGGGTTCCTTCCTCGACACCACGAAACCGCTGTCGTTCGGCGCGTATTTCACCTACAGCACCGTCTCCGGCGACGCCATCAATCCGCTGTTCGAGGGGCAGCCGCGCCTCTACTTCACGCACCCGCGCATCATAAACAATGCGCAGAAGAAGCCGGATGGCACCCTCGACGCGCGCGTCCTGTCCAAAGTGAAATCCATCACGCCATTCAGCCGGTTCGGCTTCGCGGTGTCGGCCACCTGGACCAACTACCCGTCACAGACGGCGAGCAACGCGTATATCCGCAACGAGGAGCTGATCCTGCTGCGCGCCGAGGCGAACCTTAACCTCGGCAACACTGCAGCGGCGGTGAACGACATCAACTTCATCCGCACGAACTCCGGCGGACTTGCGCCGATCACGCTACCGTACACACCGGCCCCCGGCGCTCCGGCCACGCTTCTCGACGAGTTGCTGTACGAAAAGACGTATTCAATGATGTGGGAGATGGGATCGTCGTCCTGGCTCGACGCGCGTCGCTACAACAAGCTCGCGCAGCTCCCGCACGACCTGGCGGGCCACGTGGTGTATCCACGGCTGCGCATAGCGGATACCGAATGTGATCCGCGCAATCCGAAGCCGCTTGGCTGCACCACGCCCGCGGGGCTGTAGACCCGATGGCGCTCAGGATCACGTGTCCCAACTGTGGGCCACGCCCGTACCTGGAGTTCTGGTTCGGCGGCGAGCTGCGGTCCCACACGGCCGTAGCCACCGACGACCCGCTCGAGGCCGACTTCGACCGCGTATGGCGGCGGACGAACACGTGTGGCGTGCAGCGCGAGCGGTGGTTTCATCATGCCGGTTGCCGCCGCTGGCACACCGCTGTGCGGAACACTCTCACGAACGAGCTCGATGCCAACGAATGACGGCGCGACCAGCGGTGGGTCGTTCGATTTCGAGGGGCGTCGCATCCAAGCGCAGACCGGCGACACGGTGGCATCGGCGCTCTATCGAGCCGGTGTCCGTACCTTCTCGCGATCGTTCAAGTTCCGGCGCAAGCGCGGCCTCTACTGTCTGACGGGCGACTGCCCGAACTGCCTGCTCACCATCGACGATGAGCCGGCTGTGCGGAGCTGCCGGACTGCGGCGCATCGCGTGCGCCGAGTGTCACGCGGGAGCGGATGGCCGTCGGCGGACTTCGATGTCTTCGGCGTCCTGTGGCATTTCCGCGCATTATTGCCGGTGGGTTTTTACTACAAATCTCTTATGCGCCCGCGCGCGTTGTGGCCGATTGCGGAGCGCGTGCTCCGGTTGGTCGCCGGACTGGGGCCGGTGTCTCCTGGCCTCGTGCCGACGCAGCGGGAGCAGATGAACCATCATCCCACCCTGCTCGTGGTCGGCGGGGGCGAAGCCGGCCTGTCGGCGGCGCTCGCCGGCGCTCACGACGGCGAGCGGGTTCTGCTGGCCGACGAGGGCATCATCGGCGAGGCGGCGCCGGCGGGGCTCGTTCGCGCGCGCATTGCCTCACTTCGGACGCAGCTCGAGCGCCATCCTCGTGTCACGATTCTGGAGCGCGCGACCGCTGTCGGCATCTACGAGGGTCCGCTGGTGCCGATCGTCGGGGAGCATTACCTCCACATCGTCCATCCGCGCCGTATCGTGGTCGCCACGGGCGCGACGGAGCGGCACGGCGTTTTTCCGGGCAACGACCTGCGGGGCGTGTGGCTCGGACGTGGCGCGGCGCGCCTGGCCGGGGTGCATGCCCTGTCTCCGGGCCGTCGAATCGTGATCGTGGCGAAGACGACGGAGGCACTCGAGCACCTTCGTATTCTTCACGCGCTCTCGGACACCGCGATCGTGGCCGTGGTGGCACCGAGCGACCTGGCGGCGGGCGTGCCCGCCGGCATCGAAATCATCGACGGCGAGGTCGTCGAGGCAAGAGGGAGAACCTCGGTGCGCGCCGTGGTCGTGCGGACCGCCTCCGGCCGCCGCACGATTGCGTGCGACGCGCTGGTGCTCTCGTTAGGCCTCGAGCCCCGCGACAGCCTTTTCAGGCAGGCCGCGATCTCCGGCCTGCGATCCCGCGCTGCGGTCACGGTCGTCGGCGACGCCGCGACGGAGACCGCACTGCCGCCGGAGCCCAGAGCCGGCTTCGTCTGCCTCTGTGAGGACGTCACCGCCGGCGAGATCGAACAGGCATGGGATGAGGGCTATCGCTCGACCGAGCTGCTCAAGCGCTACTCGACGAGCACCATGGGTGCCTGTCAGGGTACGCTCTGTCATGCACACCTGCGCGGCTTCGTGTGTGCGCGCAACGGTGATGCCCGGCAGGGAAAGCCCACGGTAGCGCGTCCTCCGGCGCGGCCGGTGCGCCTCGAGGACATCGCGGCCGGCGTGCGCGTGCCGGTCGAGTATCACACCGCGCTGCATGAACGCCATCTCGCCTGCGGCGCGGCCATGGAATGGGCGGGTATGTGGAAGCGCCCATCCAACTATGGCGACGTGGAGCAAGAGTACTGGGCCGTGCGCACAGGCGTGAGCATCATGGATGTATCGACGCTCGGCAAGTACCGCGTCGCCGGCCCCGATGCCACGCGGCTGCTCGAACGACTCTATCCCTGTCGCGTATCCGACCTGAAGGCATGGCGTAGCCGCTATACCCTTCTTCTAAATGAAGCGGGTTACCTGTTCGACGACGGCATGGTGTGCTCGCTCGGCGACGGCAGCTACTACGTGACGTTCACGTCCGGCGGCGGCGACGCCGCAGAATCGTGGCTCCGCGAGTGGGCCGACGAGTGGGGTCTGAAAGTCCATATCGTCAACCACACCGTCTCGCGCGCTGCCATCAACGTCGCGGGTCCGCGCGCGCGGGAGCTGCTCGCTCGGCTCACTCACGATGCCATCGACCCGCAGTCGCTCCCCTACGGCGGTCTCGCCGAGATCACCGTGGACGGCGTGCCGTGCCTCGCCATCCGGGTCGGCTTCGTGGGTGAGCTCAGCATTGAGCTGCACCATCCCGCACGGCAGAGTCCCGCGCTATGGGATGCGCTCCTCGATGCCGGTGTATCGTTAGGCATCCGGCCGCACGGGCTCGACGCCCTCAAACTGCTGCGGCTCGAGAAGGGACACCTCATCATCGGCGTCGACACTGATTTCGACACTACCCCCGCGAAGGTCGGCCTCGATTGGGCGGTGAAGATGGACAAGGCCGACTTCATCGGCCGCACCGCGCTCCAGCGCCTCGCGCGCCTGCCGCGAGAACGCACGCTGCTTCCCATGTCCTTCGACGGGAAGCGGGCGCCCGAAGAAGGGGCGCAGCTCCTGGTGGAAGGTGTGCACGTGGGCAACATCACGTCGTCGCGGTTCTCGCCGGCACTCAGCAAGTCCGTAGCGCTGGGCTGGGTGCGCCACCCCGAAGGCGTGCCTCCGTCCAGGTTGGTTGCCCGCGACACCGTGGGCGACCTCACCGGCTTCGCCGCAAAGGCGCCGTTCTACGATCCAAAGGGAGAACGTCTCCGTGGCTAGCATCGAACGCATTCGGGCGGGGATAGTGGAATGCCACGCCGGTGCGGGTGCGCTCGACGCGCTGCCTTTGCTAGCGCAAGCGCACGCCTGCCGAGTGGCTCCGGACGAGCTGCTGCTCGTTACGGCGCCCGACAAGGTGGACGGCGTCATCCGCACGGCCACTGCGCACTTATCCGCCGTCGAAGCCAGCACGCTGGTGGTGGATCAGAGCGACGCGTGGGCAGTGTTCACGCTACGTGGCAATGACGCGATGGTGCTGCTGCTGCAGCTTTCGGCGAATCCGTTTCCCGAAACGCGGCCAGCGGTCGTGCAAGGCGCGGTGGCGGGCGGAGCCGCGAAGGTTCTCCTGCTCGAGGACGCCATCCATGTCCTCGTGCCTTACGTGCTTCGCCACCACCTCACCGAGCGCCTGCAGGACGTGTACGGCCCGGGCGGGGCGATTCCGGACGACGAGGCGCCCTTCGGTGTCGGCGGTCCCTCCCTGACGACTGCCGCCGCGCCGAGTATGGTCGCGCAATGACCTTTCGCCTGAAACCCCGATTGTTCTCGCGCGAGGTCGTTTTGCGGGAGAACCAACCCAGGGACCGATACGATGTCGTTATTGTCGGTGGTGGCGGCCATGGCCTCGCCACCGCGTATTACCTCGCGCGCGAACATGGCATCACGAACGTGGCCGTGCTCGAACGGTCGTACATCGGCTCCGGCGGCACCGGGCGCAACACCACTGTATTGCGTGCCAACTACAAGACGCCGGAGACGATCAACTTCTACAAGGCCAGCTTCGATCTGTACCGCACGCTCGGCGAGGAGCTCGACTTCAACATGCTGCGTTCGGAGCGTGGTCTCCTCTGGTTGGCGCACTCGGAAGCGCAGGTTGTCAGCCAACGCGAGCGGGCGCTCCAGAACCAGCTGTACGGCGTGGAGACGGTCTTCCTCGACGCCGGCGAGGTGCACCGCATCTGCCCTCAGCTCGACATGACTTGCGACGGCAGGCGGCCGATCCTCGGCGCGGCGTACCATCTGCCCGGCGGCATCATCCGGCACGACGCCGTGGTGTGGGGCTATGCCTCGGCGGCGCAGCGGCTCGGCGTCCATGTGCACCAGGGCGTCGCTGTCACCGGGATGGTGATGGACCGAGGCCGCTGCGTGGGCGTGCGTACGGCGACCGGCACCATCGCGGCCGGCGCCGTGGTGAGCGCGGTGGGCGGCTACGTCACGACTGTCACCGATATGGTCGGGCTGCAGATCCCGATCGTCACCCATCCGCTCCAGGCGTTCGTCACCCAATCATACAAGCCCGTGCTCGACCGCGTTGTGGCATCAGCCGACCTTCATATATATGTATCGCAGAGCTCTCGTGGGGAGATGCTCGTCGGCGCCGAGATCGATCCATACACGAGTTACAGCACGGGGTCCACATTTCCCTTTGTGTCGTCCTGCGCGTCGCGGGCGATCGCTCTTTTTCCGTTCATGGCCAAGCTTCGGTTACTGAGGCAGTGGACGGGCGTGTGCGACATGACTCCCGACTATTCACCGCTATTGGGCACCACTCCAGTCGAGGGCTTCTACCTCTCGACCGGCTGGGGCACCTGGGGATTCAAGGCCATCCCGGCGGGAGGAAAGAGCATGGCCGAGTTGGTTGCGACGAAGCGTGTGCCCAACATCATCGCGCCCTTCGGCCTCGACCGCTTCCGGCGGGATCGCTGCATCTCCGAACGTGCTTCGGCCGGCACCCATTGATCGAGCCGGGCCAACGGCGCGGCTAACCGTTGCGTATGTGCTCCATAGACTGTTCGACGGGTGTACGCCATCCAGTCCGCGCGTGGTCATGCTCGGAAAGCTGAACCAGGTCCTATCGCTTTTCTCCCGCGACCGCAGTGAGCTGTCGGTGGTCGAGGCCGCCAAGCTCCTGCGCCGACCGCGCAGCACCGTGTACCGGCTGCTCGCGCAAATCGAGCAGGAGGGATTTCTCGATCGTGACGAGGACACCGGCCGGTATCGCCTCGGAATCAGGCTCGCGAGCCTGGGCGAGCTGGCACTGCATTCAACGTCTCTCCAGCGCACCGCGCACGGTGAGCTGCGGGCCTTGAGTGAGGAGAGCGGCGAAACGGCCACGCTCCTCATCCTCGCTGATGGCGAAGGTATCGCCATGCTGCACGTCGAAAGCAATCACCGCGTAGCGGCCAAGGGAGTGCTCGGCCGCCATTGGCCCCTGCATGCCTCGGCCGGCGGGAAGACACTTCTCGCATGGCTTCCCGAAGCGGAGCAGAAGGCGCTGATTCGAAGATCTCTAAAGCGGTACACCGCATCGACGATCACCGCCGTGGCGTCGCTGCAGCGCGAACTCCAGCTCATACGACAACGCGGATACGCGACGGTGCGCGGGGAGTATATGGACGACCTCTGGGGGGTGGCGGCGCCGGTGTTCAACCACCGCGAGGGCCTCGAGGCGGCTATCACCCTCGGCGGCCCGCACTCGCGGGTGACGCAGGACCGGTTCAGGGTGCTCGGCCAGCTCGTGATGGACGCCTGCGAGCAGGTGTCGCGGAAGGCTGGCTACATCGGGCCGTATCCGCGGCACACGCCGGTGAGCGAGGAGGGGCGGCCGATCAAGATCGAGGCGCGCGCCTGAGTTGACGTGCGGCGATTCCCTGAGCTTCCTGCAGTTCAATGACGAAAGCCGCCGCGTCGACTTCAACCTCCGCTTGGAGACACCGATCTCATCACCGACGAACCCTCACAACGCCGCCCGCACCCACCGCGCGAATCGGTGAATGATCGGCGACCGGCGCGGCAGCAGCTGCTCCAGCTCCGCCGGCCGATCGACCCACGTCG
>CAZICQ010000042.1:0-1309 GCA_964537775.1 uncultured Gemmatimonadaceae bacterium
CGATGGCGATGCAGGGCGCCGACGTCGCGCCGACCGCGGCTCAGGTGGACGCGTGCGCCGCGGCGCGCGCGGAGGCGCGGGCGCTCATGGCGCGCTGGTCGGCGCTCGAGCAGGAAGCGAGATCGGTGGTGCGATAGCGCGCGCCAAACGAGGCGCGGTGCGCGGGCCTACGGGAGCTCGCGCACCCAAATGTTGCGGAAGCTGATCGGCGGGCTGGGATCGCCGTGCGCCTGCAGCTTGATCGGCTCCGGCCCGTGCTTCTGGTACGACGGCTGGCCGATGTAGAGCGTCGGGCCCTTCAGCGCGACGTGGTTCTGGATCAACACGCCGTTGAAGATCGCGGTCACGTATGCGGGCGTGCGCAGCGATCCATCGTCGTTGAACGTCGGCGCGGTCCACACGACGTCGTACGTCTGCCACTCGCCGGGCTTGCGATTGGCGTTCACGAGCGGCGGATACTGCTTGTAGATGCTCCCCGCTTGGCCGTTTACGTACGTGGGATTCTCGTACGAGTCGAGGATCTGGAGCTCGTAGCCGGCATCGCCGGGCCCGGTGGACGCGAGAAAGAGACCGCTGTTGCCACGTGCCTGGCCGGAGCCGGTGACGCCGGCGGGGACGCGCCACTCGAGATGCAGCTGATAATTCGTGAAGCTGCGTTTCGTCTCGATGTTGCCGGCGGCCTTGTTCACGGTGACGATGCCGTCGGACACGATCCAGCGTGCCGGGGATTTGTCGTTCGTGGAGACCCACTGGTCGAGGTCGTGGCCGTTGAAGAGGACGATGGCGTCAGACGGCGGCGCTTCGTTCGTGCGGCCTGGTGTGACCACGCGCGGCACCGGCGTCCAGACCTCGGTGTCTTCAGGGCGCGGCTTCTGCTGCGCCGCGGCGGTCGTCGCGACGAGTGTCAAAAACACGGCGGCGGCGGCCGCCGCTGCGGCAGGGGGTAGAGCTCTCATAACACGTCGTCCTTTGCGCGAGTGAATCGGTGTCATGCAAAAACGAGCGGCAGCGACGCCGGCTGCTGTTATACGTCGCTCCCGCACTTCCGTAAAGGCAGCGCCGTGGACTCGGCCAGACCGGAGGCGCTGGAGAGCAGATCCAACTGCAGCCCGCGCTGCTCATGGCGGAGGAGCCACTGTTTGCGGCGCCTGCCGCCGCCGTACCCGGACAGCGACCCGTCGGCGTTGATCACGCGATGGCAGGGGACGACGATCGCGATGCGGTTGTCGCCATTGGCGCGGCCGACGGCGCGGGCCGCGCCAGGCGCGCCGACGCGCGCGGCCATGTCGCCGTACGAACGCGTGACGCC
>CAZICQ010000042.1:1409-28464 GCA_964537775.1 uncultured Gemmatimonadaceae bacterium
GGCGAACATCGGTCCAAGGGGTGTGTGGATCTCTCGGGAATGGAGCATCGCGACCGAAGGTGCAAACACGGGTGGACGCCGTCAACGGCACGCCGAGTTGTCTTGCGCCGCCATGCAGGACGCGCGACGTTCCTCTCTGACTCGCATCTCGACCAACAATAATGATGGCGCGCCCGCGTTCTCTTCGTTCGCTGTCGAGCATCGCTCTGCTGACCGCCACGGTACTGCCGGCGGTCGCGGGCGCGCAGCTCGATCCTCGTCTCTACGCCGGCCTGGTCTGGCGCAACGTCGGTCCCTTCCGCGGCGGACGCATCGCCTCGGTCACCGGCGCCATCGGTCAGCCGGGGGTGTTCTACGCCGGCCTGCCCGCGGGCGGCATCTGGAAGACCACCAGCGCCGGCGAGACCTGGTACCCGGTGTTCGATTCGGTGACCGTCGTGTCGTCGGTGGGCGCGATCGAGGCGGCGCCGTCGGATCCGAGCGTCATCTATGCCGGCACCGGCGATTATGCCACCAGTGGCGCGGTCGACGACGGGAATGGCGTCTACAAGTCCGTCGATGCCGGACGAACGTGGGAGCATCTGGGACTGGACGCGACGAAGCACATCCCTTCCATCCTCGTCGATCCGCGCGATCCGAATCTCGTGATGATCGCGGCGCTTGGGAACGTCCGCGCGAAGAGCGACGTGCGGGGCGTTTTCCGCAGCAGCGACGGCGGCCGTACGTGGAGCAAGACGCTGTACGTCGACGACGAGACAGGCATCCAGAAGATCGCGTGGGCGTACGACCGGCCGGCGGTCATCTTCGCCACCAGCGTTAGGCACTACTTTGCGCCCGGGGCGCCGCCGCGCCGCGGCACGTCTCCGGACACCGGACGCACGGGAACAGCGCTGTTCAAGTCCACCGACGAAGGCGTCACCTGGCACGAGATCACCGGGGGCGGGCTGCCAAGGCTCGCCGGCCGCACAAGCGTGGCGGTGGCGATGAACACCGACGCGCAACGTGTCTACCTGATCGGTGACTTCGGGCTCTACCGCTCCGACGACGGCGGAACGACCTGGCGGCAGATGGATCCGTCCGACAAACGGGTCGGCAACGGGCAGGGCGGCTACAACTGCGGCGTCTACGTCGATCCGAAGAATCCCGACATCGTGTACACGATCAACACGTCGAGCTACAAGTCGACCGACGGCGGGAACAACTTCACCGGCTTCAAGGGCGCGCCGGGTGGCGACGATCCGCAACAGATGTGGATCGATCCGACCAATGGCCAGCGCATCCTGCTCGGGACGGATCAGGGCGCCACGATCACGCTCGACGGCGGCGCGAACTGGAGCTCCTGGTACAATCAGTCCACGGAGCAGGTCTACCACCTCTCCACCGACAACTCCTTTCCGTACTGGATCTACGCCACGCAGCAGGACGCGGGCGCCGTGGCGACGCGCAACCGCGGCAACCTCGGCGAGATCACGCCACTGGATTGGAAGCCGGTGCCGGGCTGGGAGTGGGGGACGATCGTCCCCGATCCCAACGACAACGACATCGTGTACGCGAGCGGCTCGGGGATCGTGAAGATCACGTATCCCACGGAGCAGTGGATCAACGTGAGCCCGGCGATCGACCCGGGACTGAAGCTGCGGACGTCGTTCTCGCAGCCAATCGTTTGGGCGCCGTGGAACAAGCACGAGCTGATCGCCGGATTCCAGTACCTGATGTCGACAACGGACGGCGGCGTTCACTGGACGCAGCTGAGTCCCGACTTGGGCATACCGAAGGGCGGCCTGGCGGCGTTGACGGACGGCAATAGCAACAGCGGCCGCAGCGGTCCGCCGACCGGTGGCACGATCGAGACGATCTGCGCGTCGACGGTGGCGCCGGGGACGATCTGGGTGGGCACGAACAACGGTCTGATCCAGGTCACGCGCGACGGCGGCAAGACGTGGCAGGACGTCAGCGTCCCCGGCCTGCCTAACGCGCAGCGCGCCGACGTGTCGACGATCGACGCGTCGCACAGCGATGCGGCGGGGGCGTACGTCGCCATCGACGCGCATGGCGCCGGCGATTACACGCCGTACGTCTACCGGACGCACGACTACGGCAGGACGTGGACCAGGATCGCCAATGGCGTTCCGACCGACGTGCCGAGGCCGAACGTGGCGCGCGTGGTGCGCGCCGACACGAAGCGGCCGGGGCTTCTCTTCCTCGGCACCGAGGCCGCGCTGTACGTCTCGTTCGACGACGGCGATCACTGGCAGTCGCTGATGCTGAATCTGCCGACGACGTCGTATCGCGACATCACCATCCACGGCAACGATCTCGTGGTCGGGACGTACGGGCGCGGTATCTGGATCCTCGACGATTACACCGTGCTGCGACAGATCACGCCGGCGATCGCGAGCGAGCCCGCGCACCTGTTCAAGCCTGACGAGGCGATGCGTGTGCGCCGCAATGTGAACGCGGACACACCCTTCCCGCCCGAGGTGCCGCACGCGCTGAATCCACCCGAGGGAGCGCTGGTCTACTACAGTCTCGCGGCGCGTCCGTCGGCTCCGGTCACGTTGGATGTCTTCGACGCCGCGGGAGGACCCGTTAGGCATCTGTCCAGCGTCCCCGAGCCACCGGTGCCCGAAGCGGCGCGCCCTCCGGAGCCGAACTTCTGGATCGCGCCGCCATACGCGATCCCGGCGAGCGACGGACTGAATCGGGCGCACTGGGATCTGCGCTACGACGCGCCGCCGTCGTTCACGCACAGCTTCGAGATCAACGCCAATCCCGGTCTCACGCCGCCGTCGCCGGAGGGACCGGTCGCGCCGCCTGGCACGTACACACTGAAGCTGACCGCGGGCGGCCGGAGTTACACGCAGACGATGGCCGTGCGGAACGATCCACGCTCCACCGCCACGGCGGCGGCGATCGAAGCCCAGCACGCGTTGCAGATGAAGCTGTACAGTGGCATGCAGACGACATGGAGCGGCTACCAACAGATCGCGGCAGTGCGCGCGGCGTTGGCGCGCCTCGCCGGCGGCACGCTGCCCGCGGACGTGCAGGCAGCAGCGACGGCGCTCGACGCAAAGCTGCTGGCCGTCGCCGGCGACACGGCGGCCCGGCGAGGCCGCGGTCCGGCCGCCGGAGCGCCACCACCCACGTTCGTGAGCGTGAACGCGGCGCTGGCACGCGGGCTGGAGGGGCTCGACTACGCGGACATGGCGCCTAACGAGGTGACGTTGCGCGCCTGGGCGGCGACCTGTGCCGATCTCAAGACCGCGACGTCGGGATGGAAGACGCTCCTGTCGACCGAGCTTCCGGCGTTCAATGCCATGCTGTCACGGAACGGGCTGCACCCGATCGCCGCACCAACACCGCCGTCAGTGCCGTCCTGTTAACCGCGAACATTCAGAGATCACGCCCATGAGCAAAGCGCAGGCGCTGCTCCCCGAATTCGATCCCGAGATGGCCACCACGCGCCGTCTGCTCGAGCGCGTTCCGACGGCGAAGGGGCCGTGGAAGCCGCACGAGAAGTCATTCCCCCTCGGTCACCTCGCGCAGCTGGTGGCGCGCATGCCGGGTTGGTTCGTGTTCACGGCGAGACAGAACAAGCTGGATCTGTCGAAGGCCCAGCCGTACAGCTTCGAGCCGACGGAGGTGCTCCTGGCGACATTCGATCAGGGTGTGCGCGAGGCACGCGAAGCGATCGCGGCATGCGACGACGTGGATGCATCATGGTCGCTGGCGAGCGGCGATCGAGAGCTCTTCTCCGCGCCACGCGGCGTGATCCTCAGGCAAACGCTCAATCATCTGATCCATCATCGCGGGCAGCTTACCGTGTATCTGCGGCTGGTCGACGTGCCGTTGCCGTCGATCTACGGTCCGACGGCGGACGAGCGGATGTTCGGCTGATCGGCTGAGCGCCGAGTAGTGGAGCGCAGGCGCCGGGTCGCGTCCGCACACCGGTCCGGCTATTCTGAGGGGGAGTTGGTCGGGTTCGAAGTGCGGTGCGTTGGGGGGGGGAGCGGTCGCGAGGTCGAGTGTGCGGAGACTCATGAAGAAGCCTGCGCCTGAACGCGTGCGTGAATCGTCGGTCACCGCGACGTTGAGCGGCGCAGCGACTGCGCGTGGCGCGAGCGCCGCAGCGGGCGCAGCATCCGTTGCCGGCGTGATGCCCGCACCGGCGCCGGCCGCTCCCGCCGACGTCTCGCCGCTCGTCGCCGCCGACGGCCGACCGATGCGCGTGATCCACGTCGTGGCCGAGCTGGCGCCGTTCGCCCGCAGCGGCGGGCTCGGAGAAGCGGTGGCGAGCCTCGCCCGATTCCAGGCGGCGTCCGGCGTGTGGACGGCGATCGTGATGCCGCTCTACGACACGGCGCGCGCCGCCGCGCCGGACATCGAGCCGGTAGGCGACAGCTTCCGCATTCACGTCGGGCCGCGCGCGGAGGAGGTGCGACTGTGGAAGCTGCGTTCGCGCGCGGGCGATCCGCTCGCCGCCACGCACGTTTACTTCATCGAGAGCGAGACGTACTTCGCGCGCCCGTACATCTACGGCCCACCTGGCGAGGACTACCCCGACAACGCACGCCGTTATGCATGCTTCTCGATGGCGGCGTTGGCCGCGGTGCCGCTGATCTCCGACGGCGCGCCCGTGCTGCTGCACGCGCACGATTGGCATACGGCGCTCGTGCCGGTGTATCTGCGCACGCGGTTTCTGCACAGCCCAAAGCACCAGGGGATCAAGGTCGTCGTGTCGGTGCACAACGCCGGCTTCCAGGGGCATTTTCCGGAGCGCACGCTCGCCGACATCGGGCTGCCGTCGTCGCTGTACAACTGGCGGCAGCTGGAGTGGTACGGGCGCGTGAACCTGCTCAAGGGCGGGCTCGTATTCGCCGATGCGGTGACGACGGTGAGCCCCACGCATGCGCACGAGCTGCGAACGCCGACGGGCGGCTTCGGCCTCGACGGCGTGTTCGTCTCCTTGCGCGACCGCTTCGTGGGCATCACCAACGGCATCGACCAGCAGCAGTGGGATCCGTCGTCGGATCCGCTGCTCGCGCGCAACTACTCCGTCGATTCGCTCGACGGAAAGCGCGTCTGTCGCGAGGCGCTGCAGCGCGAGACCGGCCTGCGGCCGATGGATGCGGTGCCGATCTTCGCGCTCAGCGCCCGGCTGGTGGCGCAGAAGGGGCTGGACCTCATCCTCGGCGATCCCGGCTACTTCGCGCTCGACGCGCAGTTCATCTTCCTCGGCAGCGGCGAGCCGCGGTACGAGGCGGCGCTCACCGCGATCGCCGAACGCGCGCCGAGTCGCATCTCCGTTCAGTTGCAGTTCAGCGAAGAGCTCGAGCATCGTCTCCTCGCCGGCGCGGACATGTGCCTGATGCCGTCACTTTACGAGCCGTGCGGCCTGACGCAGATGCGCGCGCAGCGGTATGGCACGATCCCGGTGGCGCGGCACATCGGCGGTCTCGCCGATACGATCGAGGATGGCATCACCGGCTTTCTGTTCGACGATTACACGCCCGACGATTTCATGCGCGCCGCCGTGCGCGCGGTGGATCAGTTCGACGATCGCGAGGCGTGGCACACGATGGTGCGCGAGGCGATGACGCGCGACTTCGGCTGGGAGAGCTCGGCGGCCAAGTACCTCAATGTGTATCGGAGGGTGGCGGGGGCGAGGGTCAGTCGGTAGTCGGTAGTCGTCAGTCGTCAGTCGTCAGTCGTCAGTCGGCAGTTGGCAGTCGGCAGTCGGCAGTCGGCAGTCGGCAGTCGGCAGTCGGCAGACGACAGTCACCAGGACGTGTTATCGTGAGCGGCGCAGGCAATTGAAACGGTACACGTTCCTCTGGTACTACTCGGCGGGCCGCTCGGAGTGATAATGACTGACATGGGCAGTTTCCGCATAGATGTCGAGATCGAGAATCCCGCACACCGCGGCACACGTCGCGAGGTGCGCCACGTCCTCGTTGACACCGGTGCCGAGCTGTCCGTCTTTCCGTCGCACGTACTCGAATCGCTCCGGGTCGGACGGCTGAAGCAGGTGCGTTTCCGCCAGGCTGATGGAACTGTTCTGGTGCGGTGGATCGGATCGGCGCTCGTTCATGCTGCCGGAACCGTCACCACGGATGACTGCGTGTTCGGCGAGGCGAGCGACCTCGTGCTGCTTGGGTCGCGATCGCTCGAGGGACTGAATCTTCGCATCGACCCTGTGAGCAAGCGCCTCATCGACGCCGGACCAATGCCCCTCGCCGCTGCGTCATGACGGTTCGGGCGCCCGCTCATTAGTGTACGAGCGGACGCAATGTTCGCCGCGGGTCAGCGGGAGGGCTTCCCTTCCTCGTGCTTCCCAGGAGGGAGTTGCGGCGACGCAGAGGATGGCGGGGCAAAGACTTCCTGCGTGGGGTCCAGCACCGGATCGCGCGTGCCTAACGGCATGGTGCCGCGGTACGACGTGACGTGCAGGAACTTCGGCCAGCGACCGGTGATGCGGTGATAGAGCACCACGCCGCCACCCACCAGCGTGCCGGCGGCGGCAACGGCGGCGAGGAGCAGGAGACCGAAGGCGAGTAGCAGGGCGCCGGCCGTGAGGGCGACGACCGCCAGCGCGATGGCCTGCGCCTGGTTGGGCGGGCGCCGCGGCTGGCCCTCTGGCGGCGTGCCGGAGCTCGAGAACCGGATGATGGTCGGCATGGCCTCCCACAAGCTATCGCAACGGCACGCCGGTTGCGCGATGAACTGTCGAGTTCGAATCGGTGAACCAGATCGGGAGCGAGGGGGAGACCATGATGAAGCCAGCACTCGCCGCACTCGCCTGCAGCACGCTGCTCGTGGCGTGCAAAGGCGCCCGCGACAAGGTGGCGCGCGATTCGGCGAGCGGCGCCGTGATCCTCAAGAATCCGACCGAGGTCGCGAAGACGGGTGCAGCTGCGCCGGTGGGTCGCGACAGCGCCCTGAGCACGACCGTGGGCGCCACACCGGCGGAGAGTCCGGTGGTGCATGTCACCAAGACCGACGGGAAGAGTGTCGCGATGGCGACGAAGTACGCCCTCACGGACGCGAACTTCCGGAAGTACATGGTGGCGAGCGAGAGCCTGGCCGTGCTGCGAGCGCGGAACCCTGACGTGAGGCGCATCGCCGAGAACTCGAGCCTGGATTTCGCAGGGTCTACCCAGGCGAACGCAGGGTTGCAGCTCCTGCAGTCGAATCCCGCCATCGTGAACGCGATCGCCGGCGCCGGTCTCTCGGTGACCGATTACTTCGTCATGTCGATCGCGATCGCGAGCGCCGAACGATTCATGAACGATCCAAAGGCCGCGCCGCCGACGCCAACACTGACGAAGAATGCGCAATTCCTGCGCACGCACCATGCGGACGTTTTGCGCCTCGACGCGTTGCGGGGGGGCTTGCCGGTGGTGGCGAGCTGAGGAACGTCTTACCAGAGCAGAGGGCCTAGCGCCCCGCCGAGCGACCGGTCACATTCTGAAGGTCGCTCGGCCGAACTCAGCGTCGCTCATCAGTCGCCGCGTGCTACCGTAGCCAGAAGGTGAATGCCGATGCGGGCATTTCTCGACCACGGCCGCTTCTTCGCTGTTCGCTTTACACCGCTGCTTGCTGCCGGCGCACTGGCGGTGCTTTCCTGCTCACATGAGCCGACTGCGCCGGACGACTCCGACGCGTTATCCGTTCTCTCGCCGCTCGATCTTCCGAAGGGGCTCATCGAGCCGGGTGAGATGCCGCTGCCGACCGCGGATGGTTGGGATCAGAGCGTGCACCCCGATATCGTCGAGTTCGACAAGCCCTGGAATGGCTACCGGCAGTGGCACGTGTCGACGCCGTACCCGTATAGCGACCGCAACCTGGAGAATCCGTCCATCTACGCGTCCCAGAGCGATCGCGCGCTGGAGACGCCGCTCGGTCTCCGCAACCCGGTCGTTGCCGGGTTGAACAGCAAGACGGATTACAACTCCGATCCGGATCTCGTCTACGACAACGCGACGCATGCGCTCGTGATGCTGTACCGGCAGGTCAAGGATGGCTTCAACAACCTGCTGACCATTTCGTCGAACGACGGCATCAGCTGGTCAACGCCATCCCTCCTGCTGCGGGAGCCGAATCACTCCGCAGTATCGCCGACGATCATCCCGGCGGATGGCAGGCGGCGCGCCATGTTGTGGTACGTGGACGCCGGCCAGAAGGGATGTTCCGCGACATCGACCAAGGTCGTGCTGCACCGAGGCGACAGTCGTACGGCATCGCTGGCCTCGACCAAGTGGTCGGGGCGCATCGTCACGGATCTGGAACAGCCGGGCTACGTCGTGTGGCACATGAAGGCGCGCTACATCCCGAGCAAGCGCGAGTACTGGGCCATCTACGCAGCGTATCCCGCCGATACGTTAGGCTGCAGCGGTGACGACCTCTTCCTCGCGCGCAGCACGGATGGCGTGCACTGGCTCACGTACCCGGAGCCGCTGATGCGCCACGAAGAGCGTGCGTGGACGCGCGAAGCCCTATACCGCTCGACGTTCCTCTACGATGCCGGCCAGGACCGGCTGCGCATCTGGCTGTCGGCGCGCGGCGCCGACCACAAGTGGCGGCTCGGCTATACCAGCTTCACATATGAGAAATTGCAGAAGCGGTTGTCTGGCCGCGCTCCGCGCGCGCTGGGGAATCGCGTCCCCGGTCCAGATCCGTTCACGGCGGTGGCGCGCCCGCGCTGGACCGAGGCGCCGTAACGGCTGTTCAGGGGGAATGCAGGAGCTGGACGCGGAACACGAGCCACGCGTTCCCGGGAATGCTTCCCGATCCCGAGCTGCCGTAGCCTAACGCCGGCGGGATGACGAGCAGTCGCGTCCCGCCGACCTTCATCCCCTGCAACCCCTCGTCCCACCCCTGAATCACCTGCCCGGTGCCGAGGCGGAACTGCAGGTTGCTGTTCGTATCGAACTGCTTGCCGTTCGTGAGCCAGCCGGTGTAGGGAACAGTGATCGTGCTGCCGGCGCCCACCGTGGCGCCGGTGCCGGGCGGCACGTCGCGGAAGTAGACGCCGCTGATCGTCTTCGACATCGAGTCGATGTTCACGCCGAGCGCGACGAGGCTGCTGTCGAACTTGACCTGCGTAATGTCGAGCGGGGCCGTCGTGCTGCTGCCACCGCAGCCGGCTATGGCGACGGTTGCTGCGAGGGCGATGAGAAATCGTGTGCGCATGGTGAACAAAGCTAGCGCCTGATCGCGCGGACGCTCACTCGTGCCGGCCACGTTGCTGCGTCGGACGCCCCGGACGGCCTCGGCGATCCCGTCCGTCGCGCCGCTCGGGGACTCTGTCGTCACGACGACCGCGTCGCTCGCGCTCCCGACGCTCGCGATAGGAGGGCCGATCGTAACCGCCTTCACGCGCGGGGGCTTCCGGTCCCTGATATCGCCGCCCGCTCTCGATCCGAATCCCCGCCGCGGTACCGGGGATCGGCTCGCGCTCGAGCCACCTGCCGTTCGGGTCGTACTCCCAGAGCGTGCCGTCGTCGCAGATCACGACGAGGAGGCCGCCGAGCACCGCCGTCGCCACTGGCTTGCGAATCATCAGCTCCTACCTTCCGGCGCCGAGAGAGAGACCCACGAGGACCGTGCGGCCGGTGGACGGTTCGTAGAATTTCGTTGTCGCCAGCGTTTGCCCGCTGGCGTTCACCGCCACCGAGCCGATGTAAGCGCGATCGAAGACATTCTCCACCGCGACGACCGGCGACAGCCATGGCCAGCCAAAGACCGCGGTACCACCAAGGCGGATGTTGGCCACGGCGAAGCCCGGCGCGCTGGCGGTGTTGGCGTCATTGGCGAACACGGTGCTCTTGGCCACGCCTTCGACGACCGCATACGCGTCGCGCAGGCGCCAGGTGATACTCGCCTGCGCCTGATGCGCGGGGATGCCCGGAATCGCTCGGCCGCCGTAGCTGTTCGTGTCGACGCGAAAGTTCACGAAACGAAAATGTGAGTAGGCGTACGACGCGCAGAGCTCGAGGGGACCGGCGTACCCGTTCAACGCGAGCTCCGCGCCGCGGCGTCGCGTGCTGCCGGCGTTGCGGTAGTACGTGCGACCTTGCGACCCCGGCACCTCGAATGGAATGAGCTCGTCGCGTACGTCGGTATCGAACAGCGCCACATCGTACTGCCAGCGCGCCCGCAGGAGGCCTTTGATGCCGCTCTCGTACGTCGTCGAGAGCTGCGGCCGGAGATCGGGGTTCAAGCCGGCGCTGCCGTCGGCGTGATTGCCCAGCTCCGTCGTCGTCGGCGTCTCGAACGCGGAGGCGACGTTCGCGTACAGCGCGTGACGCTCGCGCAGGCGCAGAACCGCACCGAGCATGGGACTGACGGCGTGCATGGTGCGACTGCCCGAGTTGTCGCGGCTGCCGCCCAAGTGATCGCGCAGATCGAAGCGCACGTAGTCGTCGCGGACGCCGGCGCTGAGATCGAGCCGGCCTAACGGGAGCTCTTCGCGCACATACGGGCCGACGCCGGAAACGATCTCCTGCTGGTCGAGCGTCAGCTTCCCTTGCTCGCTCCTGCCGGCCGTGGGGCAGGAGGTATTGGCAATGGCGACAGCGTTGCAGTTCGCCCAGTTCTTCCGAAAGTCGCTCTGAAACTGGCCGTCGACGCCGAGACTCAGTCGCGCGGCGTGGGCGCCCGCCCCGAGCGGTGTCGGCACGACGGCGCGCAGGCCGGCGCCGCCGGAGCGGCGGTCGACTCCCACGACGGCGAAGGTGAGCGGGTTGTACAACGCGCGCGTGCCGCCGTAGAGCTGCGCGGTCAGCTCGCCGTCGCCAAACGAGGCGCGCCGCGCCGAGGCACCGAGCTGCAGTTGATGCACGACCTTCCGCGCCTTTTTGAGCACGGACAGCGGATCGGCCATCCGCGGCACGCTGTCGGCCTGGGCGAGCGTGAGTGCCCCCGGATTTTCCGCCAGCGGCTCATCGAGGCCCATGCCCTGCAGCTCGACGTTCGTACCGACGGCGTCGAAGGTGGCGCGGCCGTAGCCGTTCGTTAGGCGCTGGTGCGAGAACGCCCGGTAATTGTCGGTTGCAAGGCGGCCGACGTTCCCCTCGTAGGTGACCGGTCCGACGGAGCCACCCGCCACGCCGGTGATGCGCCGCAGCGCGTTGGCGCCCATCCAGCTCCTCGCCTGTACCGCGACGGGCGCAAAGGGAGCGGGCGCCGAGCGCAGATCGAGCACGCCGCCGGAGGCGTTGCCATACAACGCCGACGCTGTCCCGCGAATGGCCTCGATGCGGCCGATGGACTCGAGATCGAGATAGTCGGTCGGCGTCTGGCCGTCGGGCAGCGTGAGGGGCATGCCGTCGCGCAGAATCCTGATGCTGCGTGCGCCGAACTGCGACCGTGCGCCGAAGCCGCGAATGGAGATGCGCGTATCCTGCGACGGGTTGTCGCGGTTCGCAACCGTGACGCCGGGCAGCAGCATCAGCGTCTGATCCAGCTCGGTATGCGTCTGGCCAGGACGCAGCGAATCGGGGACGACGCTGGTGATCGCGAAGGGCAGCTCGAGGCTGGACCGCCCGACGTCGCGCGTCACGGTAATGGCCGGAAGCCTGACCGCACCGGTGTCGCGCTGCGCCGCCAGCAAGCGCGCGCCGAGCGAGACCAGCGCCGGCAGCATCAGCGCCAGCCGGCGCGCGGGAGCGTGAGGCATGGGGGGAAACGTAGTCGGTAGACGGTAGACGGTAGTCGGTAGTAAACGGCGTTAACTACCGACTACCGTCTACCGACTACCGACTGTCCTTCGGCACCAACACCAGCGTCGGCCGCGGAGCGGGCTGCACGAGCTTCACACTCTTCACGGCGCCGTTGGCCAGCTCGTACTCGAGGAAGAAACCGGCGGGCATGCCCGGGCGCGTGAGTCGGAAACGCGTGGGGGAATCGGGGACGAGGGTGTACACGGGCTGGCCGGGCACGCTCAGCTTGAGCGCGCCGTCGGTGTACTGGACCTCGATGGTGATCGCCGGAACCGTCGACACGAAGGACCCGGTGAGCTTGCCGAGGGCGTCGGCCGCGAGGGTGATGCGCGCGGTGGTGTCGGCCAGCGCCGGCTTGCGATTGAAGGTGCCGATCTCCTCCACGTTCATCGACGCGATCGTGCCGTCGGCGCCGAGCGCGAAGGTGACGAAGGTCTTGCCTAACGTGACGTCACGCCAGGTGGCGCGGTAGGTATCGTAGTGCCAGTGCGAGAGGTCGCCGACGAAGCTGCGCCCGTAGCGGAGCACCAGCTTGCCGTCCTCGACGGCCACTCGCGCCTCGCCGTACATGCTGTCCGCGTATACGCCGGCGTAGTCGGCCAGCGGCAGCGACGGGGACGTGCCGAGCTTCCGCTGCGCGAACCGCTTCTCCTCCGCCTCCTTGGCGGTCTTCTGCACCTTGTCCCTCACCTTCTTGTATTCGGCGGACCAGTCGTACGGCGGCGCGCCGAGCAGCGCGTCGAAGACGCGGTTCATCACGATCGTGGGCACCGGCGATCCGTTGGCGTTCGTGAGGATGACGAGACCGAGCTTCTCCTCCGGCATCAGCGCCACCATCGCGCTCATCCCGTCGATGTTGCCGCCGTGCTGGTCGAGCTCGCGGCCGCGGTAGTCCTGGAGGAACCACCCCATCCCGTAGCTCTCGAGATGCGTGAACGGATTCAGCTGCTTGGCGTCGGGTCCGATCGGCACCACCTGCTGCGGCGTGTGCGTCTCTCCGAGGGCGGATGCGCTCACGAGCTGCTTCCCGCCGACCTTTCCCTGCGCGAGCTGGAAGCGCACCCACTTGCTCATGTCGGACACGGTGGAGTTGATCGATCCCGCGGGTCCGATGTTGTCGATGTTGTGCCAGGGCACGATGCGCAGCGTGTCGTCGACGTCGCTGTGCGGCGTCGCGACGTCGGCGGCGCCGGCGAGCTCCTTCGTGGACGTGTTCGTCTCCGTCATGCCTAACGGGACGAAGATGCGATCGCGGACGAGCTGGTCCCACGGTTCGCCCGCCGCCGCGGCGACCGCCTGCCCCGCGGCGAGATACATGATGTTCTGATAGCCGAAGTGGGTGCGCACGCTCCACGTCGGCTTGAGGTAGCGGACGCGGCGCAGGATCTCGGCACGGTCAAAGTCGGTGGCGTACCACATCAGATCGCCGCGCGCCAGGCCGCTGCGGTGCGTCAGCAGATCGCGCAGCGTGAGTTCGCGCGTGACGTAGGCGTCGTACAACTGAAGGTCGGGGAGGTGCGTCGTCGCCGGCTCGTCCCAGCGCATCTTGCCTTCGTCGACCATCATCGCCGCGAGCGTGGCGGTGAACGCCTTCGACGTCGAGCCAATGGCGAAGCGCGTGTGCGCATCCACGGGCTCCTGCTTCCCCATGGTCCGGGTGCCGTAGCCCTGCATGAGGAGCACGGAATCGCCGCGCACAACGGCGATCGCGAGGCCGGGCACCTTGTACTCCTGCATCGTCTTCGTGATGTAGCTGTCGAGTCCCTGGAAGGGCGCGCGCTGGGCCGCGGCGGGAAGGACGGCGACTCCGAGCGAGAGCAGAGCGGCGGGCAGTATGAAGCGGCGCATGAAGGGAGGTAGGCAGGGTGGAACTGCGGACGACGAGTGCCGGTTGCGACGCGGCAACTATCGACTGACGACTGTCGACTGACGAGTGTCGACTGACGAGTGTCGACTGACGAGTGTCGACTGACGACTGGCAGGGCCTGGATATATGCCCGTCCGTCACGCCGGCGCGCAAGGGTTGCTCGCTCAGGCGCCGGGCGTATAAGTACCCACCACCCTGAACGACGACGTCGCGGCGCGAATCAGCGACAGCGCCTCCGCGGCGTGCGAGTCGCCGGTGCGATGCTCGAACTCGAGCAGAAAACGGTACGTCCACGGCTCACCCGTCGGCCGCGACTCGAGCTTGAGCATGTTGAGTCCGCGCTCGGCGAGCGGGGTCAACACCCGCAGCAGCGCACCGGGCCGGTTGTCGACCGTCACGACCACGAGCGTGCGCGCCTCCTGGCCTGGCCGCACCGGCGCGGACGTGCGGCTGAGGACGAGGAAGCGCGTCTGATTGTCCAACCGATCTTCGATGTTCGTCTCCAGCGCGACCAATCCATACCGTCGCGCGGCCGCAGCGCCGGCAATGGCGGCGCGGCTCACGTCGCCGGTACGCGCCAGCTCCTGCGCCGCGCCCGCGGTGTCGTATACAGCGCGCGCCTCGAGCTCGGGATGCCGCTGGAAAAAGGCCGCACACTGCGCGAGCGCAACAGGATGGCTCTCGACCACGCGGAGCGTGGCGACCGACGCGCCGGCCACCGCAAGCAGACAGTGGTGGATCGGCAGCACGACCTCGGCGATCGCGTGGACCGCGGGCTCGGCAACGATCGCGTCGTACGACACGTCGACGCTGCCGGCGAGGGTGTTCTCGATCGGCAGCACACCCAGATCGACGTCTCCCACCGCGACGGCGCGCGTGACGTCGCGGTTCTCACGCATGGGCACCGGCTCGGCCGCATCCCCGCAGGCGCGCAGCGCGGCCTCTTCGCTGAACGCGCCGGGCGCACCCTGAAAGGCGACGCGCAGGGTCATCGGGCAGAGGCGGCCGGCGGAGGTGGCTGCTCGGCTTTCAGAAACTCGATGGCGCGATCGACTTCGGTGAAGGTGCGGCGGGTGACGTCGCCGTTCTCGCGCCGGATGATGATCTCGATCGGCGCACCCTGCAGCCGAATGCTCTGGGAGGCACTCCCGGTGGACAGGTCCATCTCCGTGCCCAGCACGCGCAGGACTTCCTCGCGTGCGCGCTCGTAGGTGACACCAGCATTGACGAGCACCTGCGCCGCGACGCCCTTTTCCTCGCGAATAAGACCGAGGAGCAGATGTTCGGTGCCGATGTAGCTGTGAGACATTGCTCGCGCCTCGCCCATCGCGAGCTCCAGCACCTTCTTGGCGCGCGACGTGTAGGGCAGGTCCGGGCCGGTTCTTTCCTTCGTGGTGCCATGCTTCAGGATTGCCAGCATACCATCGATCATTGCCGCCGGATCGCCGCCGAGATTTTCGATGACGGTGTAACCGACGCCGTCGCCGCTTCTCAGCATGGCGATGAGCATGTGCTCCGTGCCGACGTATTCGTGACGGAGCGCTGCCGCTTCCTCGCGAGCTCGCGCGAGCACGATGCGCACGTGCTCCGTGAAGTTGTATCCGCTCAGCATGCGCGTGGTCCCGACTGCGTTGGTGGTGCTGTGCGAGTCAGTCCTCTTCCGGCCAGAGCCACGCCGCCCCGCGGACGCCACTCGCGTCGCCGTGCATGGCGCGGACGACGCGCGTGCGCACGGTATCGGAGAACACGTAGCTCGGCAAAAGTGCACTGACCGCATCCGCCAGTCCAGGCACGTTCGACATGCCGCCGCCGAGGACGACGATGTCGGGATCGAGAACATTGATGACCGATGCGAGCGCGCGCCCCAGGCGATCGTGGTAGCGGTCCAGCGCGGCGCGCGCTTGAGGATCGTGGCCGGCCGCGGCGGCACGCGCGATCTCCGCGGCGGTGAGCGCCCGGCCGGTACGTTGTGCGTAATCGCGCTCGAATCCCGGTCCGGAACAGAACATCTCGATGCATCCGGATTTGTCGCAGTAGCACGACGGGCCCGGGTACTCGTCAGGCGTCATCCAGGGGAGCGGATTATGCCCCCACTCGCCGGCGATGAGATTGGCGCCGATCAGACAGCGGCCCTCGACGACGATGCCGCCGCCGACGCCGGTGCCAACGATCACGCCGAAGACCACCTGCGCACCGGCCGCCGCACCGTCGGCCGCTTCCGAGAGCGCAAAGCAGTTGGCGTCGTTCATCAGCCGCACCGGGCGCACCAACCGCTCCTCGAGATCCTGGCCCAGTGGCTTGCCATTGAGCCAGGTGGAGTTCGCGTTCTTCACGAGCCCCGTTTCGGGGACGATCGCGCCGGGGATGCCGATGCCGACGCTCCCGCTGGCCTTGCTGGCGCGCTCGAGATCGTGCACCAGATGCACGATCGCGTCGAGCGTCGGCTCGTAGGCGGGCGGCGTGGGTATGCGGCGGCGACCGACGACGTCGCCGCCGGCGGACAGCGCGATGGCCTCGATCTTGGTGCCGCCGAGGTCGACGCCGATGCGCATCTTCGTTAGGCGCGCACGATCAGGCGTTCACTTCCGCGCGTACGTCGCCACGAGCTCACCACGCGCGACCTCGTGCTGTTGTACCGCGCCATCGACGGTTGCCGGCGGCACGCCCGGTGCGAGACCGAGCCTCGTGTCGAGCGCGGAGACGCGGAAGTGATAGTGATGCGGCGCCCCCTTGGGCGGGCAGGGTCCACCGTAGCCCGCCGTGCCGCCGAAGCTGTTCTGCCCTTGCCGGCCGCCGCCGAGCTGAGATGGCGCGTCACCCTTGGGCACGGACGCGGGAAGCGATGTCACCGTTGCCGGAATGTCGAACGCGACCCAATGCGTGAAGCCGCCGTTGGGAGCATCGGGATCGTGCACGATGACGGCGTACGATGCGGTCTTTGCGGGCGCGCCCGACCATGCCAGCGGAGGCGATTGGTTCGGCCCGTCGCAGGTGAACTGTGCGGGAATCGAGTCGCCATCGCGGAAGGCAGCACTCGTGACCGTGAGCTTGGACGCGGGCGCCTTCTCGCCGCGCGCGCAGGCGAAGAGGGCGAGGACGCACAGCGGCCCCACCACGTAGCGGTTCAGCATCTTTCCCTCCCTTTGTGACGTCGTGAGCAGACCGGCGTTCGCGGCGTTCTAGCCACGCCGCTTGAAGAACTGCACCGCGCGCTCGTGCTTCTCCGCCGCGGCGCGCGTGGTGAACGTGCCCAGGTTGCGACGTTTGCCGGTCTTCGGGTCCTTCTTGCGGGAGTAGAGACGATACCGGCCGTCCGCGAGCTTCCGAATCATGGCGATCACCTCGTCGGTGTGATTCCTATCTGCCGCCGCGCGTCGGGAAACGAAAGCCGGCGCGCGTGATGATCCACTGAAAGAGATTCCCGCCGATAACCCCCGTGATGATCAGCGCGATCACCAGCCGGATGAAGAAGCGCGTGGTGAACAGCCGGTCCCACCCTGCGCCCTCCTCGCGCACGTGCTGCCACACGCTGGAGATCACGGCGAGGGGAATGCCCCACCAGATCACTCCCGGCGCGGTGAGATATCCCCACAGCCGGGAGAGGAATGATCGCCGCGGTCGATCTTCGGCCGCGCGGCGAGCCTCGTCAGGCGGATGCGCGCTCACGTGCCGCACCGGCTCGCGCCACTGTCATTGGCCGGGATGGTACTCGCGCTCGGTGTGCCCGCGAAGCTGCGACGGATAGAAGTACACGTCGCGCAGCTGTCCCGTGGCGTACCGTTGCGCCTCGTCGTCGAAGTGGGGTGATTTGGGGTCGCCGCTCTCACCGCCGGCGGTGACCGCCTTGGCGCGGACGCTGTCGCCGAACTCCACCACGGCAACGAAGCTGTTGCCGCTCGTGCCATACCACTTCTTCGTCCCCGGATACGGCCGCGCGCCAAACGACGCGAGCGAGCCCCACCGCGAGGAGGTGAAGCCGACCGGAATGCTCGGCGCGGCATCATTGAACGGCTGGACGATGTCGCCGGTGAGGCGTTGAAAGCGATTGATGGCGCCCCACGGCGTCCGCCAGTTGCCGAAGTCGGAGGCCAGCTTGTCCGAAGCGGTGACCAGGGCCTCGAGCCGCTCCGCCGGCGTCGTGCGGTCCACGATGTAGTCGTCAACCGGTACGCCGGCGCCGCGCGCATCGGCGGCCACGCGGCGCGACAGATCCTCACCCCAGAACACCGCCAGCGACGTCGGCACCGAGCTCACGCCCCACCGGTAATCCCAACTGCGCAGCAGTGCGATCTGGTCGGCGAGCCTGGCCCGCAGCGGATCCGCAGCGGACAGACTGTCGTACGCGTGCAGGAGCGACGGGATCAGCTTGGCGAATGCAGGCAGATAGCTATCGTACGCGGCCGTCCGGAGCGACTCGAGCGTGAAATCCTTCCGGTTCTGCAGCAGGAGGGTGGCGTGCACCCCACGCGCCGTTTCGGAGCGGCCGGTCTCGACGTAGGCGGGATAGTCCTCGCGTTTCGGGCTGTACGGGCCGGCGGCCGACCAGGGCCAATCGTTGACGTTGAACAGCCAGCCGTTAGGCGGATCGAGCAGGTGCGGCGTCTCGTCGATGGAGAGGAGGCCCTGCCACTCGGTCGCCGGATCGCTGCCGTCCACGGGCTTCGTCCAATCGAAGCGCGGATCGCGCCGAGGAATGAAGTTGGCGTGGAAGTACGCGATGTGGCCGTCCGCGTCGGCGAACACGGTGTTGTTCGACGAGTTGGTGTGCAGCTCCATCGTCTGGCGGAACGATTTGTAGTCGCGCGCCTTCGTTCTGCTGTATGACTGGATGAGCGCCTTGACCGGCTCCTGCATCAGACGGATGCTGACCCATTTGCCGTCCAGCTCGCGCACGACCGGTCCATGATGCGCGCGGTAGACGGTGAACGTCTTCGCCGCCATACCGCCACTCGTGCGATAGGGCACGACCACGGTCGAGACGACCAGTGGCCGCTCCTCGGAGCCGTACTTGTAGTAGAGGCGACCCCCCTTCTTCACCACCGTCTCCGCGTATTCGTCGACCGCGTCGACGCCGCTCGAGGTGTGCATCCAACCCGCGCGCTCATTGAAGCCCTGATAGACGAAGAACTGTCCCCAGGTAACCGCGCCATACGCATTCAGGCCTTCGTCGCTCGCCATCTGCACCTCGGCGCGAAAGAAGAACGACGTGTGCGGGTTGATCAGGAGCAGGGCATGATGGTGCAGCGTGTTCGACGGCGCGATCGCGATGCCGTTCGAGCCCGACGGCTCCTTCGGCGCGCCATTCTCCTCCGTCGCCGCTTTCCCCTCGGACCGCCTGCCATAAAAGGCCTCGAGCGATCCGAGATTCACTCGCTCCACGTCTCCGCCGATGCTCCCTTCGGTGAATGACAGCGCCATCCACGGCTCGAAGCGTGTGATGACCCGCGGCCGTACCCGAGGATGAGTGTACAGGTAGTAATTCAGGCCGTCGGCGTACGCATCCATCAACCGCTTCAGCCAGTCCGGGCTGGCCGCGTAGCGCGCACGAAGTGTGTCGGGATCGATGAACAGCTTCATGCGAAGATCGCGGTACACCTCACCCTCGCCTTCCGCCTCGGCCAACCGGCCCATCGCGTTGATGTAGTTCGTCTCGACACGATTGAAGTCGTCTTCCGCCTGCGCGTACTCGACGCCAAACACCGCGTCGGCGTCGGTCCTGCCATGGACGTGCGGAATGCCCCAATCATCGCGTGTGATCGTGACGTTCTGCGCCTCGCGGCGCCAGCGCGCGAGGTCGCCGGCGGCCGGCGGCTCGGCGGTGCGTTGTGCGGCAGCGAAGGCGGGAGCACCCGCGGCAACCGCCGCGGCGAGAAGGAGCAGACGACGGTTAGGCATGCTCGTGAGTATAGAGGAACGGCACGGCAGGCGCGGGACTGCGCACTCTACAGCCGATCGAGGTCGCGTCCGACGACGATGCGGCCGCGATATCCGGCCGAACGGATCGCGGCGGCGATGTCGTCGCCGCTGACCCGGCCGACTATATGATAGAGCACGAGCATGCCGGGCTGCGCCGCAGCCGCGAGCCGGCCGAGCTCCGCATCACTGGTGTGGAAGTCGCGCAGATATCGCGGCCAGGTCGGCGACTCGTTGCTGCGTCGCCGCACCGTATCCGTCGACGCGTACACCTCGTGGATGAGCACATCGACGCCGCGCGCCGCCGCGAGCAACTCGGGTGAGTAGCGCGTGTCGCCGGAGATGACGATCGAGCGATCCGGCGTGTCGATCCGATAGCCGTACGCCTCCCTCCAGCTGCCGTGCAGCACGGGGATCGCGGTGATCCGGACGCCGGCACTGTCGTAGACGACGCCCGGTGCGATCTCGTGGACGGTCACGGCGTAGCCGTTAGGCGTCTCCTGCTCCAGGCCGTTGGTGCGAACATCGATGTCTTCGCTCCATGCGGCGAGGAGGTGGTCGGTCATGGCCCGGAGACCGTGCGGCCCATATACCTGGAGGGGCGATCTGCGCCCCATGACCCACGTGGTGAGGATGACGTCGGGATAGCCGAGCGTGTGATCGCTGTGGAGATGGGTGATGAAGAGCGCCGTCGGGCCGTCGATCGGCAGCTTGGCCGCGCTGACGCGTCGCATCACGCCGGCGCCGGCATCGAACAGGAACACGCGCGATCCGACAACGACCGCGGTGGCGGGCCCGGAGGCGGCCGGGTCAGGACGGGGTGTGCCGGTGCCGAGCAGGATGATCAGCGTGGAGTCGCGCTGCGTCGCGTACGACCGAACACCGGACGTCGACGCCGTCGAGACCAACGACAGCGCGCCCAGCAGCGGCAGCACGATCAGGGCTGAAGTGCGACGGCGCATGTTACCTGCGCGCACGAGCGAGCGCCGCCTGCAGCATGGCTACGGTCGCTTCCGGGTCCTGGACCTCGATCACCAATCGCTTGTAGTGCTCGTGATCGAGCTCGATGACGACGGTGCGCTCGGGATCATGTACGTCGAAGAAGACCACGCCGTCGCGCTGGATGAAGCTGCCCGCGGTCAGAAGCCCCGGCACATTCGTGCCAGGCATCCTCAAGCCGTGCCACCATCCACGCGCCGGCTCCGGATCTGCGCGCACCGACTGGATGTGGCTGAGGGGAATCTCGAGCCGACTCTTGAGTGCCCAGAGCTTATCCCACCCCTCGACCTCGAAGCGAACGCGGTCGCCGTTCTCCGATACGTCTACCATCGGGTCCCTCGCTCGGCGTTAGGCGGGATCACGCTGCGCACGCTCACACGGTGCGAATGATCACGCCGTAGATTGCGTCTCGGTGGCGACAGCGGGCGCGCCACGAGCGGCCAGCGCTCCGGCCGCGAGGGCGATCGCGGCGGCGATCACGACGCCTAACGTCGAGCCGACGATGCCGGGGCGTACGACCATGCCGAACATGATGCCGCAGGCGATGGATGGCTGCACGAGACCGACGGTATGGAAGACCGGGTCGCGGACAGCCTCGACCAAAGACGCGTCCAGCGGCTCGTCGCCCGCCGGTGGCAGCGCCTGCGCGATGCGCTCCAGGCGCGGCTTGAGGAAAATGACGCCCAGCGCCTGCATGATGGCGAGGCCGGCAATGCCGACGCCGACGAACGGTGCGCGCCACATGCTGCCGGCCTGGGCAACCGCGGCACCCGTGAGCACGAGCGCCAGCGCCATGAACGGCATCCGCGGCCCCACACGCACGAGCGACTCTGTGGCGTGGCGCGCCGCCGACGCGCGCGTGGCCTTTCGCAGCCGCAGAAGGGATGAATGCAAGACGCCAACGGCCGCGAACGCTGCGGCCACCGTGAGCAGGTGGAGGAACAGGAGCACGGGGAAGAGCTGCGCGCGCAGATCAGACACGGTCGCCTCGTGGTGGAGAAACGCCTTTCGTGGCGCTTCAGATCTTATTCGGCAGACACGTCGCTGTCGAGGTCAGCGGGCAGTCGCCGCCTCCGTGCCGGTCATGAGATAGAGCAGCTTCTCCTGCGACACGTCCGCGCGCGCGAGCTCACCAGTCACCCTGCCCTCGCGCAGCACGAGTATCCGCGACGAGAGATTGATCAGTTCCGGTAGCTCGCTGGAGATCAACAGCACCGCAGCGCCCGAAGCCGCCAGACGGTCGACCCAGGCGTGCAGCTCGGCTTTCGCGCCGACGTCCACGCCGCGCGTGGGTTCGTCGAGCACGAGGATGTCGCCACGAGCCGCGAGCCACTTCGCCAGCACGATCTTCTGCTGATTCCCACCGGAGAGCGCGGCGGTGGGTGTCTCGGCGAGTCCCTCGCGCACGTGGAGGCGATGCAGATACTCGCGCGCCACCGCCTCCTCCCGCTGCCGGATGACGATGCCGAAGCGCGCGAGCCAGCCCAACGTCGGCAAGGTCGTGTTCTCTCGAGCGAGCATCGAGAGCACGAGACCCTGCCGTTTTCTGTCCTCAGGCACGAGGCCGATGCCGGCGGCCATCGCGTCGCGCGGCGAGCGAACGCGGAGCTGGCGACCGCGTACGAGAATTTGGCCCGTTGCCGCGGGATCGAGGCCGAACAGCGCCTGCGCGACTTCGGATCTTCCGGCGCCGACCAGACCGGCGAGTCCCACGATCTCGCCGGCGCGGAGCGTGAACGACACATCCGCGAACCGGCCCGGACTCGACAGCCGGTCGACGCGCAGCAGCTCGGCTCCGGGCGCCGCGGAGGTGTGGGTCGGGAAGTACTGCTCGACGCGCCGTCCGATCATCAGGCGCACCAGATCGCTCTCGTCGATCGCCGCGACGGGTTGCGTGTCGACGTGGCGTCCGTCGCGCAGGACCGTCACGGCGTCGCAGAGGGCGAAGATCTCATCCAGCCGGTGCGACACGTACAGCATCGTCGTGCCGCGTGCCTTCAGCGTCGCGATGAGCGTGCGCAACCTTCGCGCTTCCGTCTCGCCGAGACTCGACGTTGGCTCGTCGAAGACGATGACTCGCGCGCCGCTGCCGACGGCGGCGGCGATCTGGACGAGCTGCTGCTCGGCCACGCTGAGGCTTCCGATCAGGCGCGCGGGATCGATCGGCGCGCCGATGGCGGCGAGCAGCTCGGTGGCGCGGGCGCGCAGTGCGTCGCGCGAAAGCACACCGTGCCGCGCCGGCAACGCGCCCAGGCAGAGGTTCTCGGCGACGGACAGATTGTCGCAGAAGGCGAGCTCCTGATGCACCATCGCCACGCCGGCATGCAGCGCCTCGCGCGGCGTGGTGAAGACGCGCGGTGTACCGCCGAGCACGATCGTGCCCGCGTCAGGCTCCTGGATCCCAGCGAGGATCTTGCCTAACGTGCTCTTCCCAGCGCCGTTCTCGCCGCACACGGCGTGTACGGAGCGGGCCGCGACCTCGAACGTGACGTCGTCCAGCGCGACCACGCCGGGGAAGCGTTTCGTCACGCGGTCGAATCGAACCGCCGGCGCGGTCATCGGCTACTTCGGCAGCGCGAGGTACTTCGGGTCGACGTCGGTGAAGCCCCACGCCTTCAGCTGTCGCGCCCACGTGCCAAGGTTGTCCTTCGACACACGGATGAGGTCCATCTGAACGTGCGCCGGGACGTCTTTCTTCTGCAGAACGTGGTCGAGGATGGTGTTCACCGACACGTATCCCCAGTCGTACACCGGCTGCGCGAGCAGCACGGGCGCGAGACCCCGGTCGACGTACGCCAGCTCGACCGGCAGGGCATCGACCGACACGACCTTCACCTTCGCCGGATCGAGGTCGTGCAGCAGCGACGGTGTGAACAGCGCCCAGCCGCCAATCATCGCCCAGCCGTTCAGGCTCGGGTAGGCGTTCTGCACGCGCATCACCTCGGCCGCCGCATCCTGTGGCGTCTCGTTGTGGTAGACCGTCGTGAGTATGGTGATCCCGGGATACTTCTTCGCTTCGTCTACGATGCCGTGCACGCGCACCTGCAGATTGGGCGCGTTCTGGTTGCCGGCGAGAATGGCGACGTTCCCCTTCCCGCCCATCTGGCCGGCGAGCTCCGACATGATCTGTCGGCCGATCGCCTCGTTGTCGCCGCCATAGAAAGCAAAGCGCTTCGAGTTCGGCACGTCGCTGTCGAACGTCATCACGGGCACACCGCGCTCCACCGCGGCATTCACGGCGCCGGTCACCTTGCCGGCATCGCTCGCCGAGAGCAGCACGGCATTGTCACCGTCGTTGACGGCCTGCGCGATGCGTTGCGCCTGCAGCTCCCCATCCTCGTTTGGCGGCGTGAGCCAGTCGATACGTACGGTCCGGCCGTACTTCCGCGGCGCTTCGCGCGCGGCGGCCTCCGCGCCCGCGCGCGCCGAGAGGAAGACGGGATTCGTGGAGCTCTTCGCGATGAGCGCGATGCGGAACGCACCGGCCGCAGAAGCTGCGGCAGGCGCGGGGGTCTTCTTGTCGGCGCCGCAGCCGGCCAGCAGCGCCACGACGACCGTGAGGGTCGAGATTCGATATCCGGAGAATGGCATGCGAGGAGATGTGGTTGGAGGCGCGCCAAACGGTGGGCAGCGGGGTGGCGTCAGGGCGGCGGGCGCAACGCCAAACGCCGCCCAAGCAGTCTCGACCCACCCTGGTCGAGGACCACCGCGAGGATCATGGCGCAGCCGATGATGATCCACTCGTAATTCTGATCGAGGTGCAGCGTTCGGATCGCCTGACGAATGAGCACGATGAGCACCGCCCCCAGCATCGCCCCGATCGCACTCCCCTTTCCGCCCGACAGGCTGGCCCCACCGACGACGGCGGACGCGATCACGTACAGCTCGTAGCCATTGCCGTCCGACGAAGTCGCCGAGCCGTAAAAGCTGGCGCCGAGCAATGCGGCGATACCCGCGGTGAGTCCCGAGACGACGTAGACGCCAAGCTGAATTCTGCGCACGTCCAGCCCGGAGTAGCGACTCGCCTCCACGTTGCCACCGATCGCAAAGATGTGTCGGCCCATGACGGTTCTGCCGAGATAGACCACACCGACGGCGGTGACGAGCAGCATCACGAGCAGCGGCACCGGGTACAGCGACCGGCCGAGTCCGAGCGAGGCCTTGGCGACCGCCGTGAGCGGCACCGGTACGAGGATACTCTCGGCGCGGCTGAGGACGAACGCAAGGCCACGCAGAATCCACATCGTGCCTAACGTGATGATGAATGGATGGACGCCGAGACCGATGATCATCAGTCCGTTGGCGAGGCCGCAGAGAAGACTCACACCGAGGCACACGCCGAGACCGGCGAACACGGTGGTGGCCGCCGGCATCGGTCCCAACGCACGGAGCACCATCGCCATGCTGACGCCGGCCAGCGCGTATACGGCGCCGACGGAGAGATCGATGCCGCCCGAGATGATGACGATCGTGGCGCCGACGCCCATGATCGCGAAGGCGCTCGCGTCGGTCGCCATCTGGATGAGCGTGTACTCGTTGAGAAAATTGTTCACTCGGGCGCCGCTCACCGGGTCGGCATGAGATCCGGCGGCGACGGTAAGGAGGAAGCCGACCAGGACGAGAACGACGAGGAGCCCGATCTGCTGCGATCGCAGGAACGCACCCGAGGCGCGCGCCAGAGCGCCGGCGCCCGCCGTTTCAGCCATTCGTCACACGGCGATAGACGTCCGGATCGCGAATCTCCATGTACGTCGACTGGCCGGTGGGTGGGCCGAAGCCGAACGGCTCGTATAAGCCCTGGGCGTCGCGCGTGAACAGCGCGACGCGCCGCAGCGCTCGGAGGCCGGGATGATTCACCATACAGGCGACGAGCCACTTGCCAAGCCCGCGGCCGCGGTGCGACTCGAGGATGAAGACATCTGACAGATATGCGTAGGTAGCGAGATCAGTGATCGCGCGTGCAAACCCGACTTGCGCCTGACCCTCGTACACGCCGAAGCACACCGAATTGGCGACGCCCCGCTCGAGTACCGATCGCGGCATTCCCTCGGCCCAGTAGGAGGAGGCGAGGAAGGCGTGCACGACGTCCAGATCGAGGCGGTGCCGGTCGGTAGAGATGGTGAACGCGTCACGCGTCCATTCGATCGGCTCATCCGTCATGCCGTGCCGTTCACGTCCGGGTCGTCGCTCCGCTCCGCAGCGAGGGCAGTCCTCCGGCAACGCGCAGGCCGGAGGTATCGGCCGCCGCTGACGGCTGCTGTGTCACGACCCACCGCCCGCGGAAGGTCTCGAGCAGCAGACCGACAAGAAAGAGCTGAATGCCGAGATCGATCACGTTGACGACGAAGTAGCCGGCGCCAAAGCCGTACCAGTTCGATTCCGAGCCGAAGGCAATGACACCGGCGGCAACGCCGAGTGTGCCGAGCGTCGACGCAGTGCGGAGGGGCCGCACGCGCGGGAGGCGGAGCAGCGTCCAGGAGACCAACAGAACGGCAACAATGTCGATTACCGCCTGCCGCTCGAGCATGGGTCCCATCACCTTCGGCGTGAGATCCGGCGTGAGCGATATCGCGGCGAGCACCCCTTGGGGGGCGAAGTACACGCCATTCGCCGGCGCGACGGAACGCAGCGCCTGAAGCGCTCCGGCGTTATCCGCGAACGCGCGCATGGTGGCGGTGTGCCACGGGAGCGCCGTATTCGAGAGCGCCTGCCAGGTGAAGAGCGCCAACGCGGTGACAAGGGTGCCGAGCGTGAAATAGCGAGTGCGCATGGGCGATCTCGGGCCGAAGATGGAGGCGCGAAAAGGTGCTCCCGATCACTGACGGGCGAAAGGGGCGTTGGAGCCTCATCGACGGCGGAAGGCTTCTTGCATTGCGAACCCATGCACACGGAACGGAGACTCGCAATGGCCGAAATCCATGTGGAGCCGAAGCGCGGCCGCAGCTATAGATGGCTGTGGATCGTGCTGGTGCTCCTCATCGTCATCGGGTTGGTGTGGTACTTCACGCATCAATGACCTTCAGGGGGGAGACGGAGTATGGCCGAGAATGAACGTGAGCGCGTGAGCACCGACGCCGCCGGCGTGGGCCCGTACGCGCGCGACGAAGGGACGCTGGCGCGGTTGAGTGAATTGTCCGATTGGGAGGTCCGCGAGGGCGAGCCGGACATTCGTGGTTGGGAGGTGCGGACGGTGAGCGGCCGTGTGCTCGGCACCATTGCAGATCTCCTGGTGGATCCGGACGCGCACGAGGTCGTGATGCTGGACGTCGACATCGCAGGCACAGGGCGACATGCGCTCGTACCGATCCGAGTGGCGGAAGTGGACCGCGTGAGGCGTGTGCTGCGCATGGATTCGGCGGAGCTGCGCGACGAGCACCGGCCCGTGGATGACGTTCCGGTGCCGCCGGCGATCACGCCGGCGGAAGTAGATGCACGCGCGGAGGCCGTGGAGGCGGTCGAGAAGCCGGAGGACAGGTTGTAACTACAGAATGGCCGTAGGGCCGTAGGGCCGTAGGGCCGTAGGGCCGTAGGGCCGTAGGGCCGTAGGGCCGTA
>CAZICQ010000043.1:0-26974 GCA_964537775.1 uncultured Gemmatimonadaceae bacterium
TGGTAGAGCAGCGGACTGAAAATCCGCGTGTCGGCGGTTCGATTCCGTCCCTGGCCATGGAGTCGGGAGTCGTCAGTCGACAGATTGGATGGTAGCCAAAAGGAAGGCTCGGCGTGGACGCGTACTCCACGCCGAGCCTTTCCGTATTTCACCGACCGGCGCTCTCCACCCGCAACGCTGAGCTCTCCGAGAGCAGCTTCGTCGTGAAGCGCTGCCCCTCGGCGATACGCTCCACCTCCAGCGCTGTCGTATCCACCGCCTGCTCCAGCCGCGTCAGGCGATCTGCGATCTCCGCCAACGCCGGCCCCACGTCCCTCGGCAGCTCGTTCTTTCGCCGGTTCACGATCGAAAGGATGATCTTGGTCGTGCACCCCATGCACGTGACCACTGCGGCGAATATGAGCAACTGCTGCAGATCCATGTCCATCGTAGGAATCTCCTCAATCATTCAGGCGTCGTGCAAACCTACGGTCCTGGCGCGCAGGAGGTTACAGCCGCTGCGGACTACCGACTACCGACTACCGACTACCGACTCTCGACTACCGACTGCCCTTATCCCATAGGTCCAGCGCTTTGTCGTTGCTCTGGAGCACGTCTTTATTCACCCAATAGTATGGTCCCCACGGCACCTGCTTCGGCCAGACTTCGTCCAGCGTCGACGCATCATACAGGATGCCGCCTTTCATCACATAGCGCATCTTCAGCGTGTTATGGATGTCGTCGAGCGGGTTCGCGTCGAGCACCATGAGATCCGCGAGCTTGCCGGGCTCGATCGATCCAATGTCCCTGTCCGCACCGAGGAACTTCGCGCCACCCATGCTCGCCACCTCCAGCGCTCCCATGTTGCCCAGCGCGGACGCCTCCATCCACACCTCCCAATGTGCATCGAGGCCATGGTGTTCGCCGTGCGAGCCCAGGGCACCATTGCCGCCGTTGGCAATGACGTCGCCGACTTGCTGAGCGAGTAGCGGATAGCTGTAATCCGTCGACGGCCGCAGCCAGCGGACCCGCGTCTGCGGGATGAGCATGCGCCAGGGGAACCACCGCCGCTGCTTGGCGTCCTTCCATACATCGCTCGCGCCATAGAAGTACTCGATGTTCCACGGCCCCGGTCCGGCGACCACCAGCGTTGGCGAGTAGGTGGCCTTCGCGAGCCCGAAGAACTTCGCCGCGTCGCTGTACATCGGCCCGATGCCCAATGGATGCTCCCATCCGGTCTGGCCGTCCATGATCATGCTGAGATCGTACAGGAGGTCGTCCCCTTCCGCCGTGACGTTCGCGCCGATCTCACGCGCCGACTCGGAGATCCATTGCCGCTGGTCACGCCGTGGCTCCAGGTATTGCTTGATCGACACCGCGCCCCAGTCCACCAAACGACGCACGTCGTCGTGCGCGATCGCGAAGCTGGTCACGTCGTTGTTCCGTGCCGCGTCGCCGGCGTACATCGGGTCGCCGGTACTGAACGTGCGCGGTCCTATGATCTCGCCCGCCTCGATCGCTTCCGCGGTGGGAAAGACGTTCTGCGACCACATCGACACGTCTTCGTCGGTGGTAACGCCGTACGCGAGGTACATCGCCACTTCGTAGTCGTGTGCCGGACGCATCCCCCGCCACTCGCGGTAATGATGCGAGTGCATGTCCACCCAGCCGGGAATGATCGTCTTCCCCTTCGCATCGATCACGCGGTCCACGCCGGTCGTCGAGCACGTTCCGACACAGGCGATGCGGCTCCCCTTCACTACCACGGTGCCGTTCTCCACCACGTTGCGATGATCCAGCGTCACGATCCGCGCGTTCGTGAACGCGACCGTGCCGCGCGGTACGTTTCGTCGCACCGTGAGGCTGAGCGCGACCGTGTCCGTCCTGCCGCTGTCGACGTGTCGCGCGTAGTAATGCGTCCCGCTGCCGTACTCCACCACGTTCGCGTCGCGCCAGCGCGGAAAGTCTCCTCCCTCGCGCGAGAGCTGCGTCACCGGCACCTCGCCGTGACGTTTTTCGATGCGCGGAGGATGGCCGCCAGTCGCATTCCACGCGAACGGGGCTAGATACACGTTGTCCCCCTCCTGGAACGCAACCCATTTGCCATCTGGTGACGGCGCGATCTCGTCGGCGAAGGGGAAGGTGAGGTGCACCTGCCGGTCGGAGCCGTCGGGCTTCACCGACACCAGCGCGACACCGCCTCCGCGACTCGAGCCAGCTGCGGTGCCCGCCGTCGGTGCCGGCTGTTCTTCCGGGAAGAAGATCCGCCCTTCGGGGCCAAACGACGCACGTGGGAGCTGCCGGCGTGCTTCGCTGCTGAGCTGCGATCCCGTGGGACGCGTGATCGTGGTGATCACCTCGCCACTATCTCCGCCGGCGCCCGGATTTGCCGGAACGCGCACGAGCTCGAACCACGAATTGTGCGTGATCGTGCGCCCCCGTGCCGTCGCGCCCTCTCCGCGCGCGACCACGACCCACCGGCCGTCCGGCGACCATACCGGGTCGACGTAATCTCCGCGCTCACTCGTCAGGCGCTGTGGCGTGCCGCCGGTCGACGCCACCCTCCACACTTCGCCGCGCGCGCTGTCGTCGAACGTCACGAATGCGATCGATCGACCGTCGGGCGACCACGCTGGCGCGTACTCGAGATGCGTGAATGCGGCCGGCGTCACCCGCTTGGGCGTGCAGGTGCCCGCCAGCGCCACGGCGTTCGCCGACGGCGCACAGCCGGCGGCATCGGCCACGTACACGTGCCCCACCGCCTGGAAGGCAATCTGCCTGCCGTCCGGCGACGCTGTGTGCCAGCGAATGAACTTCACCGCGAACGGCTCGTCCGTGATACGAAACTCCTTGCGTGCCATCTCCGAGATCGTGCGATGGACGCGCGCCATGAACGGGATCGTCGACACCTCACCGGTCGCCACTGTCACACGCCGGATCTTTCCACCCTCGGAGAGCACGATCGACTTGCCGTCGGGCATCCACCGATAGCGCGGCAGCACGCCTGACGCTTTTGACTCGGTCTGCGACTGCGGCTCGATCGGATCCATCACCATGCGCTCGGCGCCGGTCTTCATGTCACGCAGCCAGAGTGCCGTGCGCGGTCCGAACGTGTGCCCCTTCCAGGTGATCGTGCCGTCGGGGATCTCGCGAACAAAGGCGAGCCAGCGCCCGTCGGGAGAGATCTCCGGGGCCGCCGCGCCGCCGCTCGAAATGCGATTCGACGCCGGGCCATTTGCCTCGCCCGCCGTGACGTCCACGGTTTGGCCGGTCTTCAGCTCGAGGCGACGCAACTGTTGGCCGCCGGCGAGTGGTTGTCCGTCGGGCACCGTCACCCGCACGTAGTAATAGACATAGCGTCCATCCGCCGACGTGCTCGGCCACTCTGGCCCGCTGCGCCCGGGACCTGCCGGAACCAGTGAGATCCCAGTCCCGCCCTGACGGTTGTACATCCACAGCCCGCCGCCGGCGGACTCCCCATCCCCACCACGCCCGGTCGGCTCGCGGCGCACGATGATGAACTCGCCGTCGGCGGTCCACGCCGGCTCTGCCGCGCGAACATTCAGATCCGTGAGAACCGGGCGCGGGTTGCCGCCGTCGGCGTCCATGAGCCAGAGGTTGTTCTGCCCGCGACGGTCGCTGATGAATGCGACCGTCTTGCCGTCGGGCGACACGCGCGGCTGATAGTTCAGCGCCACACCGCTGTTCTGCGTCAGGCATTGCGCCTCGCCGCCACTCACCGGCACGCGGTAGACGTGGCCGAGCAGGTCGAAGTAGATCCATCGCCCGTCTGGCGAGGGGTCGACGGCCATCCATGTTCCTTCGCTCGTGCTGAAGTCGATGTCGCGCGTCTTGCCCCGGGCCAGGGTAACGTCCCAATCCTGCGGTCGCGACTCGGTGCGCTGTGCACGTGCCGCTGCCGGAAGCACCCCGGCGATTGCTGCCGCCGCGAGGACGATTTGCGGGTAGAGTCTCATGGTGTGTGCCTTTCCTGCCTAACGAATCAGGGAATGGTGGGGGTGCGGATCGGCGGTCGCCCGTGTTTGATGGTCCCAGTACTCCACGGGCCGTTTGTCGGCGCGCAACGCGTCCGGATCGACCCAGAAGTACTGCCCGTACGGGCTCTTCACCGGCCAGAGCTCGTCGAGCGTATCGGCGTCGTAGAGGACGCCGGCTTTCATCACGTACTGGATGTCGTTCGTGTGCCTGATGTCGTCGAGTGGATTGCCGTTCAGCACGAGGAGATCGCCCAGCTTGCCGGTCTCTATCGAACCGATGTCGTGGTCCATGCCGAGGAAGTGCGCCGCGTGGAGACTCGCCACCTCGAGCGCTCCCATGTTGCCGAGCGCCGAAGCGGCCATCCAGATCTCCCACTGGGATCCGATGCCGTGCATCTGCCCGTGCGCGCCGATGGAGCCGTAGCCGCCGTTCGCGATGACGTCCGCCTCACCCTGCGCGAGCATCGGGAAGCTGTAATCGGTGACCGGGCGCAGCATGCGGTGGCGGGTGTGCGGGATGAGCATTCGCCACGGCGTCCACCGCTGAAGCTTCGCGTCCTTCCAGACGTCACTCTGCTGGAACCAGTACTCTTCGTTCCATTGCGTCGGACCGGCGACGATCAACGTTGGCGAGTACGTCGCGTGCGCCATCCCGAAGAACTTCGCCGCGTCGCTGTATAACGGCGAATAGGGCATCGCGTGCTCCCATCCCGTTTGGCCGTCCATGATCATGCCGAGGTTGTACTCGAGATCTCCTCCTTCCGCGGTCACGCGGAGCCCCTGCTTGCGAGCGATATCGGAGATCCACTGCCGCTGGTCGCGCCGCGGCTGCATGTACTGCTTCATCGTCACGGCGCCCCACGATTTCAGGCGGGCGATGTTGTCTTCCGCCACCTGGTAGCTCGTGAGGTCGTTCTGGCGCGCATTGTCGCCGGCGTACAAGGGATCACCGGTGCTGAACGTGCGCGGTCCGCGGGTGATGCCGGCCTCGATCATCTCCGCTGTGGGAAAAACGATCGACGACCACATCGACGGGTCCATCGTGGTCGTCAGGCCGTACGCGAGGTCGATTGCCGATTCCCAGTTCTTCGCCGGCATCATTCCCTCGTGCTCGCGATGGTCGTGTGCGTGCATGTCGATGAAGCCAGGCACGATCGTCTTGTCGCGGGCGTCGATCACGCGATCCGCGCCGCCCGTGGAGCACGCGCCAACGCAGGCGATGCGACCGTTGGCCACGACTACGGTGCCGCGATCGATCACCTGTCGATGGTTCAGGGTGATGATCCGCGCGTTCGTCAGCGCGATCGTGCCGCGAGCGATGTCGCGTGACATGGTGAAGTGCACCTCGAGCGTATCGGCGCGATCGGTATCCGTGTGGTAAGTGAAATACCGCTTGCCACTGCCATACTCGAGCGTGTGCGCGTCGCGCCAGTGCGGAAACAGACCGCCCTGCCGCGTCAACGTGCGGACGGAAAAGCGATTGGCGTTCCGTCCGCGCCCCCGCTCCACGCGAGGCGCTTCGCTGCCGCTCCCGAGCGACGGGAATGCGACGAGGTACACGTTGTCGCCCTCCTGATAGCCGACCCACTTGCCGTCGGGCGAAACGGCCATCTCGTCGGCATACGGAAAGGTGAGGTGCACGCGCCGGTCGCTGCCGTCGACATTGATGGACGCGAGCTCGGTGTACTCGGCGCTCGTCGCGCCTTCGCCGCCACGCCCTACGGCCATGCTCCCTCTCGTTTCCGGGTAGTAGACGCGGCCACCAGGGCCAAACGACGGCTCGACGATGGGGCGCCGCGGCATCAGCGGACGTCCCGCGTTGAATGGCCGTGCCACATTGACCACGAACTTCGACGCTCCACCCGACGAGGAGATCGACCGCAGCTCGTACCAGTCATTGTTCGACACCGTGCGGTGTCGCGCGCTCGCGCCGGATCCGCGGACGAACACGATCGTGCGTCCATCAGGGCTCCAAGTCGGATTGAGGTATTCGCCCGCCTGGGCGGTGAGTCGCTGCGGCTCCCCTCCCGCCGCGCCAACCTTGTACAGGTGACCGAGGTTCTCGTCGTCGTAACTCGTGAACGCCAACCACTGTCCGTCCGGCGACCACGCCGGGGAATACTCCAGCCCGGGAAAGCTCGCCGCAGTCACGCGACGCGGAGTCCCGTTAGGCAGGTCCTTGATCCAGACGTGTCCCACGGCCTGAAACGCCAGCCGCTTGCCATCGGGCGAGGCCGTATGCCAACGAAGAAACTTCGGCTCGAATGGCGCATCGGAGAGCGGCACCGGTGAGTACGCCATCTCGGAGATGGTGCGGTGCACGCGCGCCGTGTACGAGATGGTGCTCACCGTACCGGTCGCGACGTCCACGCGCCGGATCTTGCCGCCCTGCGGAATGACGATCGACTTGCCGTCGGGCGCCCAGCTGTAGCCTGGCAGCACGCGCAATACCTTGGAGCCTTCGGACATGTCGTATTCGATCGGGTCCATCAGTACGCGTTCCGCGCCCGTGTTGTTGTCGCGGAGCCAGAGCGCCGTTCGCGGCCCGAACTCGTGTCCCTTCCACATGATCGTACCGTCGGGGATACGTCGGGCGAATGCGATGTACCGTCCGTCCGGCGAGATCTCCGGCGCCACCGCTCCGCCGCTCGATCCCTGGTGCTGTTGCACGGCGACGCCGGCCGTCACCTCGGAGATCTGTCCCGTCGCCCGGTCGAAGCGGTATAACTGCTTCGAGCCCTGCACCACGTCATTTCGGCCGGACACCGTTTGCTGCTCGGCGTCGGCGAAGAAGTAGATCGACCGCCCGTCGCGGCTCACCGACGGCCATTCAGGTTGCCGTGGCGCACCGGCGACGGCGGCCGTCACGACCGGAATGCCCGTCCCGCCGCTGCGGTGGTACATCCAGAGCCCGTTGCGACTTCCACCGCCGCCACCGCCGCCTGCTCCGAGTTGCTGCCGCCGCACCACGATGTACTCGCCGTCGGGGGTCCACGCCGGTTCCACGACACGCACCGCCTGATCCTGGAACACTGGCCGCGGATCGCTGCCATCGGCGTTCATGATCCAGAGATTATTCTGGCCGCCGCGATCGGACACGAACGCGATCGTGCGTCCGTCAGGCGAGATGCGCGGGTGGTAGTTGGTCGCTACTCCGCTGTTTTGCGTCAGGCAAACCGCCTCGCCCCCGGCAATCGGCAGCCTGTAAATCTGCGCGAGCAGATCGAACACCAGCCAGCGGCCGTCAGGCGACACATCCACCGACGTCCACGTACCTTCGTTCGTCGTGAAATCGATGTCGCGCGTCCTGCCTCGGGCGAGTGTCACGTTCCAGGCCGCGCTCCTCGCGTCGGGTTGCTGAGCCTGCGACAACGCTGCCGCGGGCGCGGCGAGCACTGCCGCCGCCAGCGCGGATTTCGTTATGCGGGTAATCATCATCAGATTGCGGGCAAGGCGGGGAGTGCGGGGCGCGGACAACAAAAACGAAGGACCTGGCACATGAGCGCAATGGCCAGGTCCTTCACTGCGTTCAGGACGACGTGCTCCACTCGGAGCCGGCGACTACGGCGAATATCCGGGTGGCCGCGTCGACGGAGGATTGTAGCCGGCGACGTTCGGGTTCGCGTTCACCTCGGCTTGGTCGATGATGTAGCAGGTGGCCGAGCCGTAGAGTCCCCACTGCGCGTTCGGATGCGGTCCGGAGGGGAAGAAATCGCCGACGCCCGCGGGATCGCCCGGCCAACGCTGCCCCTTGTACCGGCGCAGGTCGCCCAAACGAGTGGCGCGCAGATAGAAATCACGACGCCGCTCCTCGCGGAGCGCGGCCATGACATCGTCTGTCGGACCCAGTGGCGCTTCCTTGCCATACGCGCGGCGCGCGTTGACGAACGCCACCGTCGCACCAGTCGGACCGGACGCCTCGGCCACGATGTACTGTGCCTCGAGCGCCGACGCGAGCTCGATGTTCGACGTTGCCTGGATCGGAACGCCGCTCGCGCTCCAGTTCGACGACGTGACGGTCGTCGGATATTGGAAGGTCGAGTAGGCGCGTGAGGAGTAGGGCACGCAGATCTGCGTCAGCTGGTTGTGGCCGAGGGGGCAGGTCTTCCCTGCCGGCGGCGTCACGTACGCAACCCGCGGATCGTTCAGATTCTGCATCAGCGGGTGCACGCCGAGCTGCAGCGTCGCGCTCGCGGAATTGTGGTTCCACACCTGATTCCGCAGGTCCACGGGGCTCGAGATGTTCAGATACTGCTCGTCCCAGTGAAAGTTCGGATCCGTCACCGCCGATGCGTACTGGATCGCCAGCGGCTTGTTCCCCAGGTTCAGTGCGATGCGTCCGGCGCCGATGCGCGACAGGTTCAGGATCGAATCCGCCACGAGCTTGGTCTTGCCCGTGTCGGCCGCCGTCGCGATCGCGATCGCCTGATTGAACCGATCCAGGCCGATCTTAAATAGCGAGTCGTCCTGCAACATCGCCCCGCCATTGATCGGTGCCGCGCAAAGGAACTCGGCATACATGTCGTAGCCGTAGCCAGCCATTGCCAGCGTACGAGCAAGGCGCAAGTCGTTCGTGGGATTCGGCACGAGCGTCTTCAGTCGGCTGGCGAGCGAGTCCGGCACCGCGCGCATCACGGCGAGCTCGGTGTATGGGCCGACATCGCCCTGCGCCAGCTCCACGATCCGCTGGCTCAGCTCACCACTGCGATAGTCGTTCGTAGCGTTCACCGCTTCGTCGGTGAGAATCGCCGAGAAGAACACCATGTCGGAGTAGCGGTCGCTGATCGCCGACACGGCGCTGTTGGTGAGCACGCCGATGAGCTGCTGATTCTGCAGCCCGCTTTCCGGAATCACGGCCGGATTGGTCACGTCGAGCGCCTGACGGCAGCCGGCGAGCGCGATTCCGCTCGCCACGAGCGCCATCACCGCCCCTCGACGCAGATGTCTGGATGTTGTCATCGTCAAATCCTCGAGAGATCGGTTGGCACTAGAAGTTCAGGTTCATCGAGAACAACACACGGCGCAGCATCGGAATCGCGCAGTAATCCGTGTGGTCGAAGCGGCTCGTCGAGGCACTCGAGGTGAGGTTGAAGAACTCGACCTCGGGATCGATCCCCGGATAGCCATTGAGCTTCCAGATTGCCAGGTTGCGGCCCGACACCTGCAGCGACACCGACCGCGCGTTCATGCGGCTCGCGATGAACTGCGGCAGCGTGTACGAGAGCGACACCTCGCGCAGTTTCACGAAGTCGGCGCGCGCGATGTCCGGCGACGTCGCTCCCGACATGAGAATCTGCCGGTCGACGTTGTTGTTGCTCACGCCGCTGGTAAAGTACGCCGGATTGTTCACGCCCCACGTGTTCTGGTCCAAGCGGTCGTTCACGTACTTGATCGCGTCGAACTGGTAGTAGCCGCCCTTGTAGTCGAAAAAGCCATAGAGGCGCACGTTCTTGAACAACGTGAACGTGTTCGCCCATGATGCCTGCCGTGTCGGCGTGGATGAGCCAAGGTATGTCTGGGCCTCGTTGCCGACGATGCCACCGCCTGTCGCCACGAGCGAGCCTTTGCCCGTCGCCCTGCCGTTGGCGATCGTCACAGGATCGAGCACCACCTGACCGTTGCTGTTCAGGACCGGATTGCCCTTGGAGTCGCGCTGAACGTCCGTCGCGAAGAATCCTCCCAGCGGGTAACCCGCAGCGAACTCCTGGGCGTTGGCAAACGTGCCGAAGACCGTGTTGCTCAATGCCGACGTGCCCCACGACACGAGCTTGTTCGCGTTCGTGGACAGAATGACGGTCGACTCCCACCCCAGATTCTGCCGCTGCACGAGCGATGCGTTGAGCGTCAGCTCGAGACCCGCGTTCTTGATCTCGCCGATGTTCGCCAGGTACGTCGCGGGCGCTCCGCCGGCGGTAACGAAGCCGGTCGAGGGAGGTGCCGGCAGGTTGATCAGCGCGTTCTGCGTCAGCTTGCTGTAGTACGTGAGCTCGACGCCGAGCCGTTGCTTGAACGTCGACGCGTCGAAACCAAGCTCGAACTCGTTGCCCGTCTCGGCGCGGAGATTGGGGTTGCCGTACGCGATCGGCTGCAGCGCGTTCACCGGCACTTCGCCCACTACAGTCTGCGTGGTGCCGTACGCACGGATAGCCGTGAAAGGCTGCGGCGCGTTGCCCGCCTCACCCCAGGCGCCCCTGAGCTTGAGTTGATCCACGTGCGGAACGTGGAAGAAGGGCTCGTCGGAAATGATGTACGAGACCGATGCCTTCGGGTACGTCACCAGCTTGAAGTTGCTGCCGAACGCCGAGTTGTTGTCCACGCGCACGGCGCCGGTCACGAACAGCCGGTCGCGCCAGCCGATCTGTTCCTGCGCGTACGTGCCAAACGACTTCTGTTGCGTGAACGCCTGATTGGCGCTCGTGATCGCGGCGGCGCCGACGAGGTTCAGGGAGTTGGCGACGAGCCCCTGACCGATCGCCGTCCATTGGTCGTTCTGCGTATCGATGTACTGCACGCCCACGGATGCGGACGAGGTGAGCGACTTCGGCAAGTTGCTCGTGACCGTGCCGTCGTAGTTCATCGTATAGATGTGTGTCGGCAGCAGGTCATAGCGAACGTAGCCGTTGCCGAACTGCGCGCCCCAGACCGCCTTACCCGAAGTATCGATCGGGTAGAAGAGGTTGGTCGTCTGGTTCTGCACATCCGTGCCGAAGATGAACCGATTGTGGAACCACGCCTTCGGCGTGTAGTTCACCGTCGCGCTGCCGATGAAGCGCTCCGTGCTCACCTGATCGAACCACTGGTTGGCCAACGCGGGACCGAAGCCGCGGAACTGTGGCTCGAATTGGTACGGGCCACTGGGTCGATCGCGATACCAGTTGCGAATGACGCTCTGGGAGGAGTTGTCGGAGAGGGGCTCGTTCGCGCCCGTCTGGCCATACCCCACGTTCGCCGAAACGTCCAGATTCTCGAGCAGGCTGACCTGGAAGTTCACGCGTCCCGTATTGCGGCGGAAATAGTTGTTCAGCAGTACGCCGTTCTCGGCGTCGTGATTGAACGACCCGAAGAAGGAGTAGCGGTCGGCGCCGCCGCGAACCGAGAGACCGAAGTCATTCGCGTTGCCGGTGCGCAGCGCACCAGGGGCGTGGCCCGGATCGTCGACGAGCAGGCGCTGTGCGTCCGTGACGTTGGTGCCGAGTGCGGCGCACTTCGGAAAGAGCGGCGAGGATGTAGTGCCGGCGCTGGCCGTCGTCGCGCCAGGCATGCCGGGAATCTCGGAGTTCGTGCAGTACCAGTAGGTCTTCGGCCGCCTGAGGCTCCAGTCCACCGGACCGTCTTCTCCCTTCATGTTCCACTGCAGGGATTGCTGGCCGAGCTTCCCCTTCTTGGTGATGATCTGGATCACGCCGGAAGCCGCATCTGCTCCGTAGAGCGTTGCCGCCGCGGGGCCCTTGATCACCTCCATCGACTCGATGTCGTTGGGATCGATCGCCGACAGCGCGGACGTCGCCTGCTGCGTTCCGCCGGTCGTGCCATTCGACAGCTGCGGCGCAGAGTTCATCCGCACCCCGTCGATGTAGACCACGGGATTGAAGTTGGCCGACAGCGAGCTGACGCCGCGGATGATGATGTTCGAGCTGGTGCCAACCGCGCCCGAGTTGTCGCGGACGTCGATACCGGCGGTGCGGCTTTGGAGCGCGGCGCTGACGTCCGGGGGGGCCGCCTGGACGACGAGATCCGCCACCTTCACCGAGGACACCACGTTGCCCAGCACCTTCTTCTCGGTGGCGCCCGGCGTGCCGGTCACCACCACTTCGTCGAGCGCGAGCGCCGCCACGCTGAGCCTGAAATTGATCACCGCCGGCTGGCCGGCGGACACATTGGCTTGCTGCGACGCGACGCCGTATCCGAGCTTCTGCGCGCGAACGGTCACTGCGCCGACCGGAATTCCGGTGATGGTGAACCGGCCATCGCTTCCGGTGAGCGTGCCTCGGCGCGTGCCGACGGTGTAGACCTGAACTTCTGGAATCGGCGTACCGGTGGCGCCGTCGACGACGGTCCCACGGAGGGATCCGGTCGCCTGCGCCGCGGCTCGACTCGTCGACACCACCAGCAGACACGTCGCCGCGGCGACGACCGACCAGAGGTGCCTGAATGCGAGTGAGACGCGCGGGGGACGTGGAATGCGTATCACGTCATTCTCCAGCGGGGGCCGGCGAACGGGCAGGAGAAGCCCTCCGCTACCAATAAGCGGGAATTGATCGCCAGCCGGTTGTGTTGACCTTCGCCGAGAGGGAACCGCAACGTCGCGGTCATGGTGGCGCGAAGGAGACCGACAATGTTACCAGCGGTACACGCGCGGGCAAGCCACAGTCTCGCAACTTCGAAAATCGTCGTGACGTCACACCCGCTGGCGGTGTCCGTGGCGTGGAGCGACCCTTCATTACAGAACAGATGCCGAGCAAAAGCACAGAGCCGTCCACCTCGAGCTCGCCAGCGCAGCGACGCCGGTTGCGGCCGGCCGTCCACAAATTCGGCGGCGCCGCCCTCGCTGATGCGGCGGCGATTCGTCACGCCGTGGAGATCGTACGCTCCGGACGTACCGGGCCGAGCACACAGCCCATGGTCATCGTCGCATCGGCGTTGGCTGGTGTCACCGATTCCCTCATCGACATCGCCAAGCGCGCCGCGCAGGGCGAAAGCACGGCGGCAGAGGTCGACGCATTGCGCCGGCGACATATCGACACCATTGGCGAGCTGTTGCGGGATGGTAGCCGCGAGCACGATGACGTGCACGTGTTCGTCACCGAGGCCTTCGATGAGCTGGAGCGCATCGTTGGCGGGCTTTGCGCCTTGCGTGAGCTCACCTTTTCGATGCTCGACAGCGTCGTGGCCCGGGGCGAGCGAATCGCCGCCCGGCTGCTCACCGTTGCCTTTTCGGACGCCGGGATCGAGGCGCGTTATGTCGATGCACTCGAGGTGATCCGGGCCGACGATCGGGCGGGAAACGCGTCTCCCGATCTCGAGGCCTCCGACGCCGCGGCCCGCAAGACACTCCTTCCGCTGTTGCGCCGCGGCGTGTTGCCCGTCGTGCCGGGCTTCATTGCGTTGGCGCCCAACGGTCAGCTGGTCACCCTTGGTCGCGGCGGCTCCGATCTGACCGCGACCGTCATCGGTCGCGCGCTCGGTGCCGCCAAAGTGGTGCTCTGGAAGGACGTTCCGGGCATTCTCACCGCTGATCCGCGAGCCGTTCCCGAGGCGCGCGTCGTGCCGCAGCTGAACGTGCGCGAAGCTGCCGAGCTGGCCTACGCCGGCGCCAAGGTGCTGCACCCCCGCGCGCTGATCCCGTTAGGCGACCGCACGCGCGTCTTCGTGCGGCCCTTTGCCGATCCAGCGGCGGAGGGCACGGAGGTCTCTACACGACGTACGCTCGCGCGCTATCCGGTAAAGGCAATCAGCGCCGCCTCAGGACAGGCGCTCGTGACCATCACGGGCCGCGGCATGCTCGGCGTGCCGGGCGTCGCCGCGCGCACCTTTGCCGCGCTGCACCGCGGCGGGATCTCGGTGTCACTGATCTCGCAGGCTTCGTCGGAGCAATCGATCTGTCTTGCCGTGCCGGAGCAGGCGGCGGTGCTCGCGGAACGACGGCTGCTCGAGGCATTCGCGGACGAGCTGCATCGCCACGACATCAACGAGGTCACCGTGCGCCGCGGCTTGAGCAGCATCGCCATCGTGGGGCTCGGGATGGCGGGCGTGCCCGGCATCGCGTCGCGCCTCTTCGCCGCGATCGCGAAGGGCGGTATCAACGTGGTCGCGATCGCACAGGGCGCCTCCGAGTTCAACGTATCCTTCGTCGTCGACTCGACGCAGGCAGTGGAGGCGCAGCGCCGCGTACACGCCGCATTTCAGCTCGACAAGATCGGCGGCGGGGCCGCTCTGCGTGGCAATCATACCGACGTCGTGCTGCTCGGTTTTGGCCAGATCGGGCGCGAGCTCACCGAGCAGCTCACCGCCACGCAGCGCAGCGGCCATGGCGTGCGCGTCGTCGGCATCATCGATCGCTCCGGCTACGTGTTCGAGCACCGCGGACTCTCCGGCCGCCGCGTGCGCGAGCTGGCGCGGGCAAAAGCGGCCGGCATCCCGCTGCGGGAATGCACCGGGGGCATCGCGGCAACACCGGAGGAAGCGCTCGAGCGGATCGGACGCCACGCCCTGTCGCGCCCTCTGCTCGTCGACGTCACGGCCGCGGACACCGGCGCGCTTCTCGAGGCCGCGCTGGGCCACGGTATCGACCTCGTGCTCGCCAACAAGCGGCCGCTCGCCGGCCCACGCAAGTGCGCGGAGTCGCTGTTCACGCATGCGATGGCCCGCGGTCGCCGCGTCTTCCACGAAGCGACGGTGGGCGCCGGTCTGCCAATCATCGACACCTATCACAAGTTGAAGGAGAGTGGTGACGACGTGCTGCGCATCGAGGGATGCCCGTCGGGCACGCTCGGCTTTCTTCTCGGTGAGCTTGGTCGTGGTACGCCATTCAGCGCCGCGGTGCGCGACGCGATGCGCCGTGGCTACACCGAACCCGATCCGCGCGACGACCTCTCCGGCATGGACGTCGCGCGCAAAGCCCTCATCCTCGGCCGCCTGCTCGGTTTCGCCGGAGAGCTGGATGACGTGAAGGTCGAATCGCTCGTACCGGCTTCCGCGCGAGGCGTGACCCTCGAGGAGTTTCTCGACCGATTGGAAGAATTCGACGCCGAGTGGGAGCAGCGCGTCCGCGACGCCGCGGCGCGCGGCAAGGTGTTGCGCTACCGCGCCACCGCCACCAAACGAGCGGTCCGCGTGGGACTGGTGGAGATCGACGCCGCCAGCTCGCTCGCATCGCTCACCGGCACGGACAATCAGTTCTCCTTCACTACGCAGCGCTACAGCACGAATCCGCTCGTGATCACGGGACCGGGCGCAGGGCGCGAGGTCACGGCGGCGGGAGTGTTCAATGACGTGCTGAAGGCACGCGGGGAGTAATGGCGGTATGGCCGGAACTGCCCGTATGGCCGTATGGCCGAAAGTGCCCGAATGGCCGTATGGCCGAATGGCCGAAAGTGCCCGAATCGCTGTATGGCCGAATTGGCCGAAACTTCAAACGCCGTTTACGGCACTACGGCCATACGGCCATACGGCCATACGGCCATTCGGCCATTCGGCCTTTCAGCCTGCATCCACCCCAAATCTCTCCAGGCGAAACAGCGACCGCTCCTGGAGAGTCTCTCCAGCCACGACCAGCTCCGCCAGCATCTCACCGATCACGCTGCAGAACTTGAAGCCGTGACCGGAAAAGCCGGCGGCGATGGCGACGTTCGGAAAGGACGGGTGGAGGTCGACGATGAAGTGCTCGTCCGGCGAGTTGGTGAACAGGCAGGTCGTCGCGGCGATCGCGGCACCGGCGGCATCGGGGAAGAATTCCTCGGCGGCGCGGCGCAGAATGCGCTCGTCTTCCGCGTGGACCGTACGGTCGACCGAGTCGGGATCGGCGATCTCGCCGCGGTGGTGGTAGCGGCCGAGCTTCACGCCCGGATGGCCGAAGATCGGGAATCCGTAGTAGTGCCCGTCGTCGACTCCGAGGTTGAACACCGGAAAACGATCCGGTGTGAACAGCTCCGGCTGTTTCGGCGCGAACCAGACGACGACCTGTCGCTCCGGCACGGCGACGCGGGCCAGCTCCGGAACGAGCTTCGCCGTCCAGGCGCCTGCCGTCAGCACGAGTCGTTTGGCGCGGTACTCGCCGCGGTCGGTGATCACGCGCACCCCGTCCTGCGCCGTCCACGATCGGACTCGCTCCTGAGGCTGCAGCTCCGCACCGGCGGCCATCGCGCCGCGCACGTGGGCGCGGATGCACTCCTCCGGCTCGAGGAAGCCGCCCTCCGGTTGGAGCACCGCCATCACGTCCCCCGGCAGCCGGTATCCGGGGAAGCGCCGTGTCAGCGCGGCGCTGGTGAGGATCTCGTGGTCGAGCGAGTGCAGCTCGCACGATCGCAGGCTGTTCTCGAAGATCCGGCTCGTGCCGCCCGGTATGCTCGCGTCGATCGAGCCGGTGATGTGCAAAAGGCGCCGGTCCGCGTTGCGCTCGAGCTCGCGCCAGAGCAGATATGCGCGCCGGAGCAGCGGCACATACGACGGATGCTCGTAGTAGGCGAGCCTGATTATCCGGCTCGCGCCGTGCGACGAGCCACGGTCGTGCGCCACGTCGAACTGCTCGATCCCCAGCACGCGTTCCCCACGACGCGCCAAATGATACAGCGCGGCCGAGCCCATGCCGCCGGTGCCGACCACGATCGTGTCGTACGTCAGGGCGACCGCCGCGGCAGCACTGCCTGTGAAGAGTGGATATCAGCGATCACTGATACTGTATATAGAGCGGCCTCGGAAAGAGTGCGAGCACCTCCGCCGGCGTCATCAGCTTCGTTCCGCCCTTCGTGTCGTTGTGATAGAACAGCTTGAAGCCGGTGAACTCCACGGGATACTTTACAATATAGTGCCGGTAGGAGTTCCGCTTGAGCCATGGCGGTCCCCAGCCATCCATGTCGATCACGATCTGCACGCGTGGATCGAGCACGATCCGCTTCGCGCCGGTGAGCATGTCACGCGTGAACCGGTGAACCACGAGCACCTTGGGCGGCAGATCGTTTGCGATAACGAGGCTGTCCAGCAGCGCCGACGCGTAGTTCACGTCCGCGGCATCGAAGGTGCCGATCCGCTCGCCCGGCGTGCCTCCCTTCTTCATCGAGAACTCGGGATCGATCGCGAGGTGCACGTCGGGCCGCGCCAGGAAGGGCACGAGCCGCGGCAGCTCGTCGCGCAGCGTGCTCTTGCCCACCTGCACATCCAGGAAGAGCAGGGCGTTCCTGCTCTGCGCCCACGAGTACACGCGGTCGATGAGGGAATCGCGCATCCGGAGGCGGTATTTGCCGTCGCGCCCCGGCGTCCCCTGTGCGACCACGGCGATGAGCTGGAGTGCCGGCTGGACCGGCGTCGACGTATCGGCGGCTTGCCACCGCTGCGCCTCCCGATCGAGCTTCGCTAGCATCTCGTTCGGCGGCTGCTCGCCGAGCACGCCCATGTGTCGCGACAGCGGATTGCCGTAGAACGCGACGATTCGCTTGTACGGGAGGACCGAGCCTGGCAGCGCCGGCGGAAACGCCACGGGCCAAACGGGCGGGGCCGGCGCGACTGCGTCGCGTGCATGCGCCGCGGCATGGTGCGCGGGATGCCTCACCAGCCGCGTCGTATCCACCGCCGCCGCCAGCGCGGCGCTATCCGCCACTCTCAGCGAATCGCCAATTCGCGGCCGAGTCGTATCCTGCCCCACAGCCGCTGACGTAGCGACACCTAACGCCACTGCCGCGATCCCGAGCGCCATCCGTAGCGGAGCTCGGAGACACAGCATCGAGATGAAGGATTTCGGTCTCGGTCTCACCAGAAGTTGTACTCGCTCGTCCCGCCGTCGTTTCGCCCGGATCGACCATAACGTACCTTGCCCCCAGCCCAGCCGCCTCCGCCTTTAGCGCCCTTAAACTGACGACTCCCGACTTTCGACTCCCGACTGCCTTTATCTGGTACCAACTCTACGACCCGCTCCACAGCGCCCTGCTGTCCACGCTCGTCGCCGCCCTCCCGCTCGTCATTCTGCTGGGGCTCCTCGGGTGGCACCGCGTGCGGGCGCACACGGCGGCGCTGCTGGGACTCGCCACCGCCCTCGCAGTTGCGGTCGGCGTCGTCGGGATGCCGCCGGGCGTCGCTCTGCGCGCTGCCGGACTGGGCGCGGCGTACGGGCTGTTTCCCATCGGCTGGATCGTTCTCAACGTCATCTTTCTATACCATCTCGCCTACGAGCGCGGCTCGTTCACCGGGCTCCAGGCGCGCATTACCGGCATCACCACGGATCGGCGGCTGCAACTCGTGCTCGTCGCCTTCTCGTTTGGCGCGTTCTTCGAGGGAGCGGCTGGATTCGGTACGCCGGTCGCTGTGACAGGATCGATTCTCATCGGATTGGGCTTCCCGCCGCTCGAGGCGTCGGGGCTGTCGCTGATTGCCAACACCGCCCCGGTCGCGTTTGGCGCCCTTGGCACACCGATCGTGGCGCTGCAGGGAGTCACGGGGCTGGACCTCCACGCGCTCAGCGCCGCCGTGGGGCGCCAGCTGCCCTTCTTCTCCTTCCTTATCCCCTTCTGGCTCACGGCCGCTTACGACGGATGGCGCGGTGTGCGAGAGCTGTGGCCCGCCCTGCTCGTGGCCGGCGCATCGTTCGCCATCCCGCAATTTCTCGTCTCCAACTTTCACGGCCCATGGCTGGTGGACATCGTCGCAGCCGCGAGCTCGATGATCTGTCTCGTCGGCTTTCTTCGGGTGTGGCGACGAGGGCGCGCCCTGAGCGAGCCGGTAAGCGGCGCCGACGACGCGCGCGCCGCGGCGGCAGCGCCCCATGCACACGTGCTCTCCGCTCGCACGACGCCCATCGCGCCCCTCCCCTCGCTGCTTCCCTGGATCATCCTCACCGTCGTCGTGTTCATCTGGGGGCTGCCCCAGGTGAAGGACGCCCTCAACGCGATCTCCGCGCCGAAGATCACCGTCGCTGGCCTGCATAACGTGGTCGCGCGCGTGCCGCCGGTGGTCACCAAGAGCACGCCCGAAGCTGCGGTGTTCGTCCTCAATTGGCTCTCGGCCACCGGCAGCGCCATTTTCATCGCGGCGATCGCCGCCGGCTTCGCGATGGGCTTTTCACTTCGCGAAATGGCACGACAGTACTGGCGCACGCTCGTCGTCGTTCGCTTCTCGCTGCTCACAATCGCGGCGATGCTCGCGCTCGGCTATACCACGCGCTACTCGGGAGAGGACGCGATCCTCGGTCTCGCCTTCGCGCACACCGGATTCCTGTATCCGTTCTTTGGCACGCTGCTCGGTTGGCTCGGAGTCGCGCTCACGGGCAGCGATACATCCTCGAACGTGCTCTTCGGCAGCTTGCAGCGGATCACCGCCCAGCAGCTCGGGCTCAATCCAACGCTCATGGCCGCCGCCAACAGCTCCGGTGGCGTGATGGGCAAGATGATCGACGCGCAGAGCATCGTCGTGGCCAGCACCGCGACGCGCTGGTACGGTCACGAGTGGCGCATTCTCCGTTTTGTCTTCTTCCATAGCCTCGCGCTGGCGAGCGTGGTGGGGGTGCTGGTGATGGTGGAGCAGTATTTCTAGGGATCACTTACGGCAAGCCGAATGGCCATACGCTGTAGTTCCCTTGCCCTCTGGATCGTCCCTAAAACATGACCCCCATCACCGGCATTGTGGATGTCGTCACGGCGCTCGTACCGCGTGCGTTGATCGCCGGCCTCCTCGTCGGTATCGGCCACCGCACGCGCGGCAGTCAGCTCCGGCGCAACGTGTGGCTGCTCGCCGTGAGCACCGTCGTCGGCATTTCTGTCGCGCACCGTTTCTGGCCTCTCGCGCACGATGATCTGTTCACCGTATGGGCGGCGCTGGCGATCGCGCTCACCGGTCTCGTGCCGACGTACACCGCCGCGCTCTTCCTCGACCGCCGCGCCATTCTCGTGCGTGACGAACACGCATGGATGATCGACGACACCCCGCCGGCCACCCGCGTCTCGCGCGCCATGCTCGTCTACGTGGCCGCCGCCCTCCCCGCCGCGCTCGTACTCTGCTACGCGTTAAGGCCGTTGTTGGTTCGGTAGACGGTAGTCGGTAGACGGTAGACGGTAGTAGCACCGTTGGAAGCGAGGGCTTGGCATCCAGGTCACTGATGCCGAGCCCTTCCTGTTTTGACGCTCCTACTATCGACTACCGACTATCGACTCTCGACTACAGTTCTACCGACTACCGACTGCCGTTCAAATCCGCCCACCGCGTCCCACCACCGGACGGTCGTTGCCGCCGCGCAGGTCGCATCGCCGCGCGCATGTAACCGAACGACAACGACATCCGTAAGAACGACGACGGGGCACGTGGCTTCCAATAGAGCGAAGCAAACGAAATCGCCGCCACCGTTGTCATAGTGGATGAAGTCAGTCCCGTGTCGCTGTTCGATTAACACCACCGATTCGCTCACATCGATGTCTCCGCGCTCCAACACCGCCGAAGTGCTCGCCTTCCCGACTGCCACTGCCACGCGCGAGCGCGTTGTGCGTGTGGCGGACACGACGCCGATTTCGACGGAGTGCTGGGAACGCGAGATGGTTGCGCGGCGTCTTCCCGAGTACCAGCTCGTGCGCGAGATCGGCCGTGGAGCGATGGGCGTCGTGTTCCTGGCACGTGACGTCGTACTGCACCGCCTCGTGGCTGTGAAGGTGCTTCGCCGCGAGCTGGCTGGCGGCGCCGAGCAGCGCGCGCGCTTCCTGCGCGAGGCGCGCATGACAGCGCGCCTCAGCCACGCCAACATCGTTCCCGTGCACACCTTCGGTGACGATGGCGAGCTGTCGTACATCGTCATGAAGTACGTGGATGGCGAGTCGCTCGCGCAGCGGTTGCGCGGAGGCGCGCTCCCGCCTGACGAGGTGCGTCGCATTCTCCGCGAGCTGGCGCTGGCTCTGGACTACGCACACGGCCAGGCGGTGATCCATCGCGACCTCAAGGCCGAGAATATCCTGCTCGAGCGCGGAACCGGCCGGGCGATGCTCACCGATTTCGGCGTCGCGTTGCTCCGGTCGCTCGATCCGGTGCGCGCCGAGTGGGCGCGCGCGTACGGCACGCCGCATTACATGTCGCCGGAGCAGGCCGTGGGTGAGCTCGACATCGACGGACGGAGCGACCTCTACTCGCTCGGCGTGCTTGGCTACTACATGGCGAGCGGGCGGTTGCCATTTCATGCGTCGACCTTCGAGGCGCTCGCCGCCAAACACATCGCCGAGCCACACGTGCCCCTCGCGCGCACGGCGCCGCGGACGCCGCGCTTCGTTCGGGACGCGATCGAGCGTTGTCTGCGGAAGGAGCGCTCCGACCGGTGGCGGTCGGGCGCCGATCTCGCCGCCGCGCTCCAGGAGCCGCGGCGCGGCTGGATGCCCGTCTTCAAGTCCTTCGCCTAGCAGTGCCGCCCCGGCGGCGCCCGGATTGAACGGACGGTTTGTCTGGATGTGGCACCGCACCGCTCTCAGGGCGTCGGCGCTGTCAGGGCGTCCGCGAATTTCGGGCGTCAGCGCACTTCGGGCGTCAGCGAAGTTCGGACGTCAGCGTCCCTAGCAGTTCGCGCCCTCACAACGCGCCGTCGCCTGCCCCTTGAAGATAGCCCCAGGGGGTATATATTCCGGCATACCCACCCAGGGTATCAACGGCGAGGACTCCATGCAGAAGATGACACTCCAGATCGGCGGCATGAGCTGCGGGCACTGCGTTGGTGCCGTGCGGAAGGCGCTCGAGCAGCTGCCGTCGGTGAAGATCGACGCTCTCACGATCGGCAGCGCGACAGTCGAGTACGACCCGTCCACGATCGGCGGCGAGGCGATTCGTGATGCCGTGGACGACGCCGGCTACGAGGTCGTCGACACGCAATGACGATCGGCGACTGGCTCGTCATTGCCGCCGGCGCCGCGAGCCTCATCGCGGTGAACTGGTACTTCTTCGGCGGCTCGCGCCGCTGACGGCCGGAATATGACCACGTCGGCTCCTGCCCGCCCGCGCGCGCATATCACGATCCCCGTCACGGGGATGACCTGTGCCGCCTGTCAGTCGCGTGTGCAGCGTGCGTTGCAGAAAGCGCCGGGGGTCGATGAGGCGGTCGTCAACCTGATGATGAACAGCGCCACCGTCGACTACGATCCGGAGGCGATCTCCGCCGATGCGCTCGTGGCGGCCATTCGCGACACCGGTTACGAGGCGGAGCTTCCGTCGCCCTCTCGTACGGCATTCGCCGAGCAGGAGGAACGCGAACGCGAGCAGGAGCGCGAGCTCCGCGCGCTGACCTGGAAGGCCGGCGTGAGTCTCGCTGCCGGTGTCGTCGCGATGGCGCTCACGCCGCCGCCGGCGATCTCGATGCTGCTCGCGCTCGCCGTCATGGCGTGGGCCGGCCGCCACTTCTACGTCCGCGCCTGGACGGCCTTCCGCCATCGCGCCGCGGACATGAACACGCTCATTGCCCTCGGCACCGGTGCGGCATTTCTGTACTCGGTGCCGATGACGTTCGCGGCCGGCTTCTTCCGCGCCCACGGCGTGGTGCCGGACGTCTACTACGAGGCGGTGATCCTCATCATCTCCCTCATCCTCGTCGGCAACACGCTCGAGGCGCGCGCCAAACGACGCACCTCGTCCGCGCTCCGCAAGCTGATCGATCTGCAGCCGAAGACGGCGCGCGTCCGGCGCGGCGGCGTGGAGGTCGACCTGCCGATCGAGCAGGTGCGTCGCGGCGACATTGTCGTCGTACGGCCCGGTGAGCGTATCCCCGTGGACGGCCAGCTCGCCTCCGGCCAGACCGCCGTCGACGAATCGATGCTCACCGGCGAATCGAAGCCGGTGAAGAAAACGGTCGGCGACCGCGTGTACGGCGGCACGATCAACCGGACCGGTGCCTTCACCGTCGCGGCGACCACGCTCGGAGAGGACAGCGCGCTGGCCCGAATCGTCAAGCTGATGCGCGACGCGCAGGGCACCCGCGCGCCGATCCAGAATCTCGCCGACCGCGTCAGCGCGATCTTCGTCCCCGTCGTGCTGCAGATCGCGATCGTGACCTTCGTCGTCTGGTTTGTCGTCACGCCACACGCCGCGGCTGTGCGCGCGTTCGCCGCCGCGGTGGCGGTGCTCGTGATCGCGTGCCCGTGCGCGATGGGGCTGGCCGTCCCCACTGCGGTGATGGTCGCGACGGGAAAGGGCGCCGCGCTCGGCGTGCTGGTGAAAGGCGGTCCGGCGCTGGAAACGCTCAGCCGCGTGCGCGTGGTCGTACTCGACAAGACGGGAACCGTGACCGCCGGCAGGCCGACGGTACGTGGCGTGCCAAACGACGATGTCCTGCGCCTCGCCGGGTCGCTGGAGCTGCGCTCGGAACATCCGCTCGCCGACGCAATCGTCACAGCGGCGAAGACGCGCGGCCTGGAGCTGGTGGAGCCTGACGATTTCGCGTCGCGAACGGGCGAGGGTGTCACCGGAATTGTCGGCGGCAAGCGCGTCGCCGTGGGCAGCGCGAGACTGATGCAGGAGACGGGGACGAGCGGCGGATCAGTCGAGCCGTCGCTCGCCGCAACGGCGGCCGCAATCTCCGCCGCCGGCGGCACGCCGGTATACGTGGCGGTGGACGGCGCGACCGCGGGGCTGCTCGACGTCGCCGATCCCATTCGCGACGACTCGGCCGCGGCGGTGCGCGAGATGCGATCGCTCGGCATGCGTGTCGTCCTCCTCACGGGCGATGATCGGCGCACGGCAGAGGCGATCGCTCGTCAGGCGGGCATCGGTGAGGTGATTGCGGAGGTGCTGCCCGATCAGAAGGTCGCCGCGGTGAAGCGCCTTCAGGCGGAGCACGGCGCCGTGGCCATGATCGGCGACGGCATCAACGACGCGCCCGCGCTGGCGCAGGCCGACGTGGGCATCGCGCTCGGCACTGGCACCGACGTCGCCATCGAGGCGAGCGACGTCACCATCATGCGCGGCGATCTCGGCGCCGCCGTCGACGCTATTCGCCTTGCACGCCGAACCATGCGCACGATACGGCAGAATCTCTTCTGGGCGTTTGTGTACAACGTCATCGGGATTCCGATCGCCGCCGGCGTGCTCTATCCGTTTTTTGGTGTGCTGCTCAGCCCCGTGATTGCCAGCGCGGCGATGGCTGGTTCGTCGGTGTCGGTGGTGAGCAACAGTCTGCGGCTGCGGCACCTGTCGTGACCCCTCCCCGTCAGGCTCCCGCCCCCTCCCCCTCCCCCTCCCCCTCCCCCTGCGCGTGCGGTAGCACGCCGCGTCACGCTGTCGCCGTCGATCCGGAGATCAAGGCGCGCAACACGAAGCGGCTGCGCCGCATCGAAGGCCAGGTCCGAGGGCTCCAGAAGATGGTCGAGGAAGATCGTTACTGCGCCGACATCATGACGCAGATCGCGTCGGTGAACGAAGCGCTGCGTGCCGTGGGCAAGGAGCTGATGCGAAACCACCTGAAGCACTGCGCGGCGCAGGCAATTCGCGCGGGCGACGAGAAGGCGGACGAGATGTACGACGAGCTCGTGGAGCTGATGTTCCGGAACGCGCGTTGATGCGGCTCCGCGTGGCAGCGGACCATGCGAGCCGGCAGCGCGACCTCCTCGTCGGCCTCCTGGTCGGACTCCTGCTCGGCGGCTGTGCCTGGGGCCTGGGAATCCATCACATTCTGAACTGGCATCCCGCGGCGCTGCTCGCCTTCTGCGGCGCCTCCGGTGCTGCGCTGTGGGTGGTCGGAGTGAGGCGAGCACTCGCGAGCGTCGCCGCAGCCGCCGCGCTAGTGGTCATCGTCGTCACCTTCACGCCTGTGATGCGCCGGCCGGTTCATGCCCTCATCCGCTCCGATGCCCTGCCGCCGCATCTCGATGCCGTGATCGTGCTGCACAGCGGCTCCACCCGCGACGGTCTGCTCGAGCCGACGACGACCGACCGGCTCCTCAGCGGCATCGATCTGCTTCGCCGCGGGCTCGCGACGACATTGATCGTTACCGAACCGGCCGAGGGCGTGTCGTCGCGGCGCGACCAGTTCCATGTCATCGCGTACGGGCCGCCAAACGTGAACGTGCTCGTGGCGGAAGACGTGCGCGATACGCACGACGAGGCCATCAAAGCGGCCGCGCTCGCGCGCCCGCGCGGCATTGGCGACGTGGCAGTGGTTACGTCGCCGATCCACACCGCCCGCGCCTGCGCGACTTTTGCCAAGGCCGGCTTTCGCGTCACCTGCGTCCCCGCCCTCGATCGCAAGGTCGCCGTCCACACGCTCATCCGCCCCGAAGACCGGCTGCTGGCCTTTCAGGAGTGGCTGTACGAGCAGCTCGGATTGATTAAGTATCGCTCGAGGCGGTGGATCTGACGGTCGCGGGGCGCTGCTGACGCGTCATCAGGGCGCATATCGGCTCGATACCCACGGACACATGGACGAGTAGCGCTATCTGGAGCGCAGTATCGCCAACAGGAGTCCGGCGAGCGTAACCATGGTGCCTGTCCAGAGCGTGAACATCCAGCGGAAGATGCGCACCTCGGATGCGCTGAGCCGGCTTGTGATCTCCTCGCTGAATCGAGCGAGCTGGGTCGAGACGTCCTCGCGGAGTTGCGCGAGCTGTACACGAAGTTCGGCAAGGTCCGCTTTCCTCGCGCACTGGTCGACCTTTGCTTCCAGACCAGCGAACCGCCGTTCCCATCTTGCATCCTGCTCGGCGAAGCGCTGCTCCACCTTCGCGTCGAAACGAGCGAAGTTCAGCTCATTGAGCTCGCGGAGATCCGAGCGATATGTAGCATCCACGCTGTTGAACCAGTCGACGAGCTCATTGGCGATTTCGTCGCCAAGCTGTTCATAAAAGCGCCGCGATAGTTTCGCGGTCACCGGCATTGGGCCCTCCAAATCGGAGACAGGGCCCATAGTTAAGCGTACGCTCGGCAACGGCCCTCATCAATCCCACGCTGTCGCCGTCTTTACTCTTCAATCCGCGGCAGCTCCGCGCTCGCCGGGCCGTTGAGCACCTTCCCGTACGGATCGAAGCGCGAGCCGTGGCAGGGACAGTCCCAGCTCTTTTCCGCCGCGTTCCAGTGCACGACGCACTTGAGGTGCGTGCACGCCGCCGACCGCTCGTGCAGCGTGCCTGATTCGTCGCGGTAGGCGGCGATGCGATGGATGCCGCGACGGAGGACGCGTCCCTCGCCCGGACGCACGTCCGCTTCGCCGGCGAAGCTTGGCGCGAGATGATCCTTGATGTACTGGAACGCCACGTCGGCGTTCTGCGCCACGAATTCCTCGATCGGTCGCGCGCGCAGCGAGATGCGCTTGGGGTCGTACAGCTTGGCCCAGGGATTGTCGCGCCCGAGAATGAGATCGGTCAGGAGCACGCCGGCGATCGTGCCGTGCGTCGTGCCCTGGCCCGAGTCGCCCGAGTACATGTAGACATTCTGCGCGCCGTCGGGGTTCGGCCCGATGAACGCGAGGTAGTCGTTAGGCTCGAGCACCTGTCCCGACCAGCGGTCGATGACATCGCCCGCCCGCGGCCACCGCTCGCGCATCCAGAGCTCGAGCCGCGCCCATCGCTCCTCGGCGTCGCGCTCCGCGCCATGATGGCCGGTGTGGTGATCCTCTCCGCCAACGATGAGCGCGTCGTTCAGGATCGCCCCCTTTGTCGGGCCCTCTTCTGACGACAGGGGCTGCGTGCGCACATAGTGATACGGGTCCAGTGTGTCCCACACGAGCACGCGCGGCACCGAGCCACGAGGGATCCGCGCGGCGATGGCGTACGTCCGATAGGGCGCCATCTTCGTGTGCGTAACGTACATGTCGGAGATGGAGCCGTTGGTGCAGACCACGACCGCGCCGGCCGTGACTCGCTGCTTCGTGTCCGTCTCGACGATACAGGGCGCTCCACCCTCAACTGACGACACCTGCGTCCCCGTGCAGATGCGGCCACCATTGCGCACCACGGCTTCGGCCAGACCCGCCATGTACTTCATCGGATGCATCTGTGCCTGACGAGGGAACTCGAGGGCGGGACCCGATTCGAAGCCATCGATGGGCGCGCGGTGCACCAGGGTGACGTCCGCGAGGCCGGCGCGATGCGCCGCCTCCAGCTCGCGCTCGAGCATCTCGCGGTCGCCGTCGCGCCCCGGCACGAGATAGCCATCCACACGCTCGAAGTCGCAATCGATCCCCTCGATTTCCGCGATCTCCTCCATCCGGTTCACGGCTGCGGCATGGCTCGCCACGGCAAGCTGCGCCCCTTCCGCACCATGAACTGCTTCGAGCACGTAAATGCGGTCGTCCATGGCGCAGGTGAGATGGGCCGTCGTGCGACAGGTCTCCCCCGAGCCCACGT
>CAZICQ010000044.1:0-25387 GCA_964537775.1 uncultured Gemmatimonadaceae bacterium
GGCACGCACGGCACGACGGCGTCTGGCAGCGCCGATTCATGGCCGATCCGGCGGTGCGCGCGACCGCGCTGCTCCTCGACGAACGCGTTCCGCGCCGCTACGTGCCACGGCCCGCGCAGTCCGACGTGCCCGCCGCGCCGCGCCGCGCGGCCTCCGGGGCGCCAATCGCCGTGCACGACGTCAACACGCCGCACACGCCCGAGCCGCACGTCGCGCTGCTCGGCGGGAGCGCCTACAGCGTGCTGCTCACGAACGCCGGCAGCGGGTACAGCCGGGCGAACGGTATCGACGTGCTGCGGTGGCGTGCCGATGGGACCCGCGACGACACCGGCCAGTGGATTTACATCAGGGATCTCGGTGCCGATGCGGTCTGGTCGGCGGCGTATCAGCCGACATGCGTCATGCCGTCGGCCTACAACGCGAGCTTCGCCGCCGATCGCGTCGTCTTTACGCGGCGCGACGGCGCGGTCGAGACGCAGACGGAGATCGTGGTCGTTGCCAGCGAGCAGGCCGAGGTCCGCCGGGTCACGCTCATCAATCACTCCAGGGTGACGCGTGACGTCGAGCTGACGAGCTACGGCGAAGTCGTGCTCTGCCAGCCGAACGCGGATCGTGCGCATCCGGCGTTTCAGAAACTGTTTGTGGAAACGGAACGCGTCCACGATGGGGCAGTCCTTGCCAGCCGTCGCCCGCGCTCGGCGGAAGAGGCCTGGCCATGGTGCGTGCACGTCGTCGCCGCACAGCCCCACCAGATCGGCGATGTGAGCTGCGAAACCGATCGCGCGCGTTTCCTGGGCCGCGGCAGAACGGCCCGGGCACCGCTCGCTCTCGATCGAGACGGCGAGTTATCGGGGACCGTCGGTGCCGTGCTCGATCCGATCGTTGCGCTTCGCGTTCGCGTCCGCGTCGAGGCGGGCCGTTCGGCGGCCGTCGCGTTCACGACGGCCGTGGCGGCGACGCGCGAGGCCGCGCTTCAGATCGCCGACCGCTATCGCGACACGGCGGCAGGCGACCGTGCCCTGAGCCTCGCGCGCACCGAGACGGAAGTCGAGCTGCGCGATCTCGACATTCCCCCGACGGACGTGGGCCTGTATCAGGAGCTCGCCGGCGCGCTCATCTACCCGCACGAGGGCCTTCGCGCGCCGGCCGCCGAGCGCGCCCGGGTGACGGGCGGGCAAACGGCGTTGTGGGCGCAGGGTATCTCGGGTGACTGGCCGATCGTCCTCGCGACGATTCGTGTGCCGGCCGGTTTGGCGAGCGTGCGGCAGTTGCTCGTGGCGCACCGGTACTGGCGGATGAAGGGCGTCCGCTGCGATCTGGTGATTCTCAACACCAAGGCGCACTCGTATGCTCAGGAGCTTCAGGATCAGCTGACGACCATCGCGATGTCGTCGGGCGAAGGCGGAGTGCTCGAGCGCCCGGGCGGAGTCTTTCTCCGCCGCGCCGATCAGTTGTCGCCCGACGACACCGCGCTGCTGCGCGCGGTGGCGCGCGTGCACGTGGCGTGCGACGGCGTTGGGCTGGGTGAGGTCGTGGCGGCCAATCTGCTGAGCCACGCCACGCGATCGCGCGTCGAGCCGGCGCCGCGAGCGCCGGCAGACCAGCAGCCGCGGCCTGCGGCTCGCGTCGATGACGCCGCCGGGCCGCTCCCCGCGAACGGGTACGGCGGTCTGAACGCGGCGGCTGACTACGTGGTCGACGTCGCTGGTGAGCGGGTGCCCCCCGCACCCTGGGCGAACATCATCGCGAACCCCGCCATGGGGTTCTGCATCACCGAGCGCGGCGGCGGATTTACCTGGGCGGAAAACAGCTACTTCTTTCGCTTGACGCCGTGGTCGAACGATCCCGTGTCGGATCCGAGCGGCGAGGTGATCTATCTTCGGGATCCGCAGACCGGGGACACCTGGACGCCGACACCCGCGCCGGCCGCCGCGTCAGGACGCGCGGAGCAATCTCCCCAGTACATCGTCTCGCACGCGCCGGGGGTCACGCGCTTCGCGCATACCCGCGGGGACATCGCCACCGAGCTGACGCTCGGCGTGCCGAGCGCCGATCCGATCAAGATCGCGCATCTGAGAATCATCAATCGCGGCCCCGGCCCGCGACGCCTCACGCTGACCAGCTACGTCGAATGGGTGCTCGGCGCGGAGCGCGAGCACACGCGGCATCAACTGCACACGCGTTACGATGCGGCCTCGGGCGCGGTCCTGGCGCAGAACCTCTTCGCGCCGGACTTCACGGATCGCGTGGCGTTCAGCTGGATCAGCGAGCCGGTGACGAGCCATACGGCACGCCGCGACCACTTCATCGGCCGGAACGGCGACTTGATCGCGCCGGCGGGTCTCGCCGCGACGCGACTGTCCGGCGCATCGGGCGCGCGCGACGACCCGTGCGCCGCCCTGCAGTGCGTCCTCACGCTCGAACCCAACGCAGCGCACGACGTCGTCGTGCTCCTCGGCGCGGCCGGGAGCGACGCCCAGGCGCGCGAGCTGATCGGGCGATACGCTTCGCCCACGGCGGCCGTGGCCGGGATCCGCGACGCCACCGACGCGTGGGACGACCGCCTGTCGACCATCACGGTGCACACACCCGAGCCGGACTTCGACACCCTGCTCAATCGCTGGTCGCTGTACCAGGCGCTTTCCTGCCGCATGTGGGCGCGGTCGGCGTTCTACCAGTCGAGCGGCGCGTACGGCTTTCGCGATCAGCTCCAGGATTCGATGGCGTTCGTGTACGCGGAACCGGCCATCACACGCGCGCACCTGCTGCGCGCCGCGAGCCGGCAGTTCCTCGAGGGAGACGTGCAGCATTGGTGGCACGAGCCGTCGGGCCGCGGCGTGCGCACGCGCTTCTCGGACGATCTGGTGTGGCTGCCGTTCGTCGCCGAGAACTACGTGCGCGTCACAGGCGACAGCGGCGTGTTGAACGAGCGGGCGACGTATCTCGAGATGCGCCCGCTCGAACCCGGCGAACAGGAGGCCTACGATCGTCCGGACGTAAGCGATGCGAGCGGCACGCTGTACGAACATTGCGCGCGTGCGATCGAACGGGCGTGCACACTCGGGGAGCACGGACTTCCGCTCATCGGCGCCGGCGACTGGAACGACGGCATGAACCGCGTTGGAGTGGGCGGCAAAGGCGAAAGCGTCTGGCTGGCGTGGTTTCTCGCGGCGACGCTGCGCGGATTCGCGCCGCTCGCCGAGGCGCGCGGCGACGGCGAGGCTGCGGCGCGATGGCGCACGCGCGCCGACCAGTACGCGGCGGCCGTCGAACGCAGCGGGTGGGACGGCGCGTGGTACCGGCGCGCCTTCTACGACGACGGCGCACCGCTCGGCACGTCGGCCGACGAGGAATGCCGCATCGATGCGATCGCACAGAGCTGGGCCGTTCTGTCGGGCGCCGGCGACGCCGAGCGTGCGCAGATGGCCATGCGGTCCGCGAGCGAGCTCCTGATCCGCGACGATGTCGGACTGCTGTTGCTGCTCGCGCCGCCATTCGATCGCTCGCCGCGCGATCCGGGGTATATCAAGGGCTACGTGCCCGGCATTCGCGAGAACGGCGCGCAATACACGCACGCCGCGCTCTGGACGGTGCTCGCCATGGCACGGCTCGGCGACGGGGACCGCGCGGGCGCGCTTATGAGAATGCTCAATCCGCTGTCGAAAACGCACACGCCGTCCGGGGCGCAACGGTATGGCGTCGAGCCCTACGTCATCGCGGGCGATGTGTACGCGGCGCCCGATCACGTGGGACGCGGCGGATGGTCCTGGTACACGGGCGCCGCGAGCTGGAGCTATCGTGTCGCGCTGGAGGGCATTCTCGGCTTCGAGAAATGTGGCGATCGGCTCAGGCTCGATCCATGTATCCCGGCCGCGTGGCCGGGATTCGAGCTCGACTGCCGCTTCGGCCGAACCGTTTACGCGATCAGCGTCACGAATCGCAAGAGCGCGTCACGCGGCGTCCTGGCCATGACGGTGGACGGGGCGGCGGTCACCGGCGGGTGGATCAGTCTCGTGGATGACGGGTCGCGGCATGTGGTGTCGATCGTGATTGGTGCCGCCGAGACGTCGTCGTAGCTCTCTCGTCTTCGAATGCGACGGCGTCATGCGCCGCGTGCGGAGTTTTCCGCTCGCTTGTTACTGGTGCTTCGCGTAGCGCTTGTCGTATGGGAGCCGCACGAGGAAAATGCTCCCGTGCTCATTGCTACTCTCGAGTTCGACATCCCCGCCCAGGAGTCGTGCGAGCTGGCGCGTGATCGTGAGCCCCAGACCGGTTCCACCGCCGACTGCCTTCGTCGTGCGACTCTGCCAGAACGAATCGAAGAGGCGCTCGGCTTCCGTCGGCGTGATCCCGGTTCCGGTGTCACTCACGCGAAACAGCACATCGTCGTGCCCGTCGACCAAACTCAACACGATGGCGCCAGTCTTGGTGTTCTTGATGGCGTTCGACGTGAGATTGAAAACGATTTGGCGAAACTTGCCCACGTCGGTCGGAAACAGCATCGGCGTCGGCGGAACATCCAGGGTGAGAGAAAGCCTCTTCGCCTGCGCCATGGGCGCGAGGAGCGCACTGGCCTCGTTGAGAAGCTCGCAGAGGTCCACTTCTTCGAGCCGCGCCTGGCCATGTCCGGCGCTGACCTGCGACAGCGTCAGGATTTCCTCGATCAGGCCGAGGAGATGCCGGCTCGCCATCTCGATGCGCCGGAGCTGAATCCGCTGCGCGTCGTTGACGGGCCCGGCGACACCTTCACTCAGAAGACCCGCATACCCGAGCACGACGCCGAGCGGGGTCCGGAACTCGTGGGACATCGTTGCGAGGAACGAGGCTTTGGCCCTGTTCGCGGCTTCGGCCTCCTCACGGGCACTCTCCGCCGTTGCGCGCAGCGCATCGGCGCGCTGCGCGGCGTACGCGGCCTCCTCGCGGGCCGCCTCAGCGAGCGCCGTTATCTGCTCGGCGGTGGCGCGTGCGGCTTCGGCCTCGCCGTACAGTCGCGCATTGTCGATCGCGACGGCGCACCGGCGCCCGAGGTCTTCCGCCAAGAGCAAATCGGCATCGTCGTACTCGCGCTGGCCGTCCGACACGAAGGTGATCGCGCCGAGCGTGCGCGCGCGCGCGCGCATTGGCACGATGAGGAATGATCGTGCGCCCAGCGCTCGGAGGAGATCCCGGTGCCCGTCGTCCGCCACGGCATCGATCGCGTCGCCGGCGGCCACGATGACGAACTCGGATTCGGATGTCCGAATGACGCGCGGCGCTCCGATCGGATCGTCTTCCCGCGCGCCATGCGCGGCGTAGTAGTCGCGAGCCATCTGCTGTTTCGCGGCGTCGGGGTGGATGACGGCGACCCGGCTGATGGTGCCGCCGGCCTCGATGACGTCGACCATGCACCAGGTGCCGAAATGCGGGAGCGCGACGCCGGCGGCCGTCGCCAGCGTTGACTGAAAGTCAAGCGAGCCCGCCAACAGGCGGCTCGTCTCGGCCAGAAACGCGAAGCGCGTGCGTGCATCGTGGCCAGGCGCGTCGCCGCTGCTCTGGTTCTTCCGTTCGCTCAGCGTGTAGGTGAGCGTCGACGGTCGGGAGTCGGGTGCCTGAGAGCGCATTGGTGGCGAGCCTTTGGGCAGAGGCGTCGCCAGAAGCGCCGTTGTGCAACGCGCTGAAACGCGCTGCCTGCGCTGGTGTTGTCCTCGCAGTCTTTAAAGTTAGCTCATGACGGGGCTTTGGGCAACGGCGGCGCCGATTCCGGCCAACGCGACGACCTCGGCGTTGCCGATCACCTCGGCGGCGCACGCGTGCGTGAGCTCCACGAGCACGGCCGAGTGAGTCTTTCCAGTGAGAACGTTTCGTGGGTCGTAGGCCAACCGCGCCGGATGATCCAGAATGCAGTTTTCAAAGGTTGTCATGATCGTCTCTGCAGCGACGCCGGCGGCGAGCATGTCTGCCGTGATCGTCCTCACGATTGTCTTGAGGCCGGTACGGGAGCCGTGCATGCTGCGAAACGCGCGCGAGATGTGATTGAACAGCCGGCGCGCCGCCGCGGCGGGAAGTGCCGCCGGAAAGCCAGTTGCGGTGATCACTGTCCGCGCCGTGCGTCGCCTGGTGGCGATGCGGCCTCACTCGCCCCTGGCACGACGAGCCGCCCGGCGCGGAGCAGGAGCCTCGTCCCGTCCGACGTGGTCATGATATCGTGCATGTGCGGCGCCCTGCTCGCCTTCAAGGCATCGTCTTCCGCTCGCAGAATCTGCGCCGCGCGTCGCGTGCCTCGTCGCATCAGCCAGGCGGCCAGCATTGCCGCAGCGACGCCAACGAGCAGCGTGACGAGCCACAGAGTCGTATTCATCTTGAATCCAGCGTGATAGAAGTGCACGGCACGGGAGTCACTGTCCTTGCTCACGGCCGGCGAGGTGAACCGCGCGACGACGCGGCGCCTTGGTGCGGGTGTCGCTGCGAAATCCGTCGAGCATGCGCGCTGCCGTGTCGATGTGCTGCTCCACGCTGAAGGCCTTCGGGTCGATCAGGGCTTGCAGAGCGCAGCCGTGGATGAGGCTCACCGCGACGGCAGCCACATCGCCATCGAGTGCGATGGCCTGGCCAATGGCGCGAAATGCCGCGCGGTATCGCTCGAGCGCCTCGCTCACTCTCCGCCGAATGACTGCGCTGCGAACTCCCAGCGCCCAATACTCGAGAAAGAGGCGAAAATGGCGCGGGTCGCCAGACAGTCGTTCCATCTCGCTTCGCAACAGGACACGCATGCGGTCCGCCGGCTGTGCGAGTTGCTCGACTTCCGGCGGAACGCGCAACACCGTCGTTGCCTCGAGCACGCTGTCGAGCAGGGCGGCGACCAGTGCGTCACGACGGCTGAAGTGGAAGAGGACCGTCCCGTGGCTCACGGCCGCACGGGCAGCGACCGCGCGGACGGTGAGCGCCTCGACGCCCTGTCGCGCGGCGACATCATACGCCGCGCGCAGAATGTCCTTCCGGCGGGATTCCTCCGGCGCCTTCTCACCGGGCATGAGAATGCTCCACCACCGTGCATTCCGTCGTCAACAGCAATCCCGCGATCGATGCGGCGTTCTGGAGGGCCATGCGCGTGACCTTCGTCGGATCAATCACCCCGGCTTCAATGAGGTTCTCGTAGCGATCGGTGAGCGCGTTGTAGCCGAACGCATCGTCCTTCGACGCGCGCACCTTCCCGACGACGATCGAGCCTTCGCCGCCGGCGTTCGCCACGATCATGCGAATGGGTTCTTCGATCGCGCGCCGGACAATCTCGACGCCTACCTGCTCATCGGAATTCGTGAGGTCCAGACGACGGAGCACATGCTGCGACCGAATGAAGGCGACCCCGCCACCCGTGACGATGCCTTCCTCGATGGCGGCACGCGTCGCGTGCAACGCGTCTTCGACGCGGGCCTTCTTCTCCTTCATCGCCGACTCGGTCGGCGCGCCAACGTTGATCACCGCGATGCCGCCGGCGAGTTTGGCCAGACGCTCCTGCAACTTCTCCTTGTCGTAGTCGGAGGTGGAGCTCGCGATCTCGGCTTTGAGTTGTTTGATGCGGCCCTGGATCTCCTCTTCCGTGCCGCCGCCGTCGATCAACGTGGTGGTGTTCTTGCCGACGACGACTCTCTTGAAGCGGCCCAGGTCCGCGATCGTCGTGTTCTCGAGCTTGAGGCCGATATCTTCGCTCAGCACTTTGCCACCGCTGACGACGGCGATGTCCTGGAGCATCGCCTTGCGGCGATCGCCGAAGCCCGGCGCCTTCACGGCGCAGACTTTGAGCGTCCCGCGGAGCTCGTTCACGACGAGCGTAGCGAGCGCCTCGTTCTCGATATCCTCAGCGATGATGAGGAGCGGACGACCCTGCTGGGCGACCTTCTCCAGCACCGGCAGGAGATCGTTTATCGACTTGACCTTCTTGTCGTGGATGAGGACGAGCGCGTCCTCGAGCACCGCTTCCATCGTCGCCGCGTCGGTGATGAAGTAGGGGGAGACGTAGCCGCGGTCGAACTGCATGCCGTCGACCGTCTCCAGGCTTGTCTCGAGCCCCTTGGCTTCCTCGACGGTGATGACGCCGTCCTTGCCGACTTTGTCGAACGCGTCGGCGAGGAGGTGTCCAATCGCCTCATCATTGTTTGCTGAGATCGCGCCGACCTGGGCGATCTCCTTCCTGCCCGACGTCGGGATGCTGATCCGCTTGAGCTCGGCGACGATCGCGGCGACAGCCTTGTCGATTCCGCGCTTGATCGCCATGGGGTTCGCACCGGCGGTGACGTTCTTGAGCCCTTCGCGGAAGATCGCCTGCGCGAGCACGGTCGCGGTGGTCGTGCCGTCGCCGGCATTATCCGAGGTCTTGGTTGCGACTTCCTTCACCATCTGCGCGCCCATGTTCTCGAGCGGATCGCTGAGCTCGATCTCCCTGGCGACGGTGACGCCATCCTTCGTGACGGTGGGTGCGCCAAACTGCTTGTCGATGGCGACATTCCGGCCGCGTGGGCCGAGCGTGACTCTCACGGTGTCGGCCAGTTGATCGACGCCGCGCTTGAGCGCCGCACGGGCGTCGGAATTGAATTGCAGGGCTTTCGCCGACATGACTCGTCCTTGTAAGGATGGATGTGCTGCAGTGCGGATCGAGCGCCGCGGCGTAGTCGACCAGCGGCGCCGAACATCAACGACTCGGTGTCACCCAATGACGGCGAGGACGTCGGACTCGCGGAGAATGAGCAACGACTCGCCATCGATGGTGACTTCGCTGCCGGTGTACTTGCCGTACAGCACGCGGTCGCCAACCTCGACGTCCGTCGGCACCCGCGTGCCCTTCTCGTAGCGGCCCGGTCCAACGGCGAGGATCTCGCCCTGCTGAGGCTTTTCCTTGGCGGTATCGGGGATGTAGAGCCCGCCGCGTATCTGCCCTGTCTCTTCCAGCGCCCGAACGACGACGCGATCAGCGAGGGGCGCGACCTTCGAGGATGTCAGCTGCGTGGTCATGCGACGTGCCTTGGAAAGGGGAGCACAGCGGCGAGGTTCCGCCATCGGTTGACCGACTGGCAACACGGAAGTCGACGTATTGACCAACTGGTAAATAAAATCTACGACGTATTGACCAAATGGTCAACACGGTTATATTTCCATTATAGCTGGTGAGCGGCGCGTTCCGCTCTCTTTGGCCTCCGCCGACACGCGACATGTCGCGCCGGATCCCCGAGCCCCTTCTGGTCAGCCGCTCGTGGAATTCAGTCGGAGGCATCATGGCGAGAGCCCGAACCCCAATTCTCCCGCGCAGCGTCGAGGATCTGGCTGACGCGAAGGAGCTTCGTTCCGTCATCGCGGCGGCGCTCGCGACCGCACCCATCGATGATCACGCGCTACGCTGCGCCGTGTGGAGCTTCGTCGGCGCGGAGCGCCGGGCCGATATCCCGCCCGCGCTCGTCATCACGCGGTTGACCACGTTGATCGACAACGCGAACATCACGCCGATCTCCGCGCGACACGCGCTCACTCGGCGCATGATCCTGTGGGGCGTCGAAGAATATTTCGGCCATCTGGGCGGTGACGCGCTCGCAATGGATGCCGCGCGCGGCGTCGCAGGCTCACGGGTATGCCCATGAGGGACGATGGTCGCGGGCGACGCTGGACACTCCGATCGCCGATCGCGACACCGGAAGAGGTAGCGGCGGAGCCAGCTCCGTTTCCCGCGAAGACCCTTGAAGCGCCCGGCGAGACGTTCTTTGCTGACTGGCGCGCGCGATTGACGCGCAATCTGTCGCGACGAAGCACCAGCCGGTGGGAGCCGTTGACGTGGGTGCATTCCGCGGAGCGCTCAGGCCTCGAACGAGTCGAGCTCGTGGACGAGACGCTTGCCACCCCGGTTGGATTCGAAAAATGATTCTCAGTGTCGTCATTGCGCTTGTCGTTGGTATCGTCGCTGGCGCGGGAACCGACGAGCTTCTTCGTGGACGTGACGTGCGGTCGCGGCGCGTGATCGCCGCCGGGGTTGCCGGAGCGATCGCCGGCCTGATCGTGCGTCGGGCGATGAGTGATGACAACGCTTTGATTGACGCGCTCGCCGCCCTCCTTGGCGCTGGGCTCGTTGCGTTCGCAACGCGAGTGCGCATGTCGGCGACTCTCGAGCGAGAATCCGCTTCGGCGGTGCTGATCGAGATCGTGAAGGAGCGTGTCGCTACGGTCGCTCCCGTCGTATCGCACAGGTCCGTTGGCGGCGACTCGTGATGCGGGATCGGGCGCTAGGAATAGCGACTCGCACGGAACGGGGCGCTCGTCATTTCTGAGGCACTCCAGAAACAAGCTCGCGCGTTCGACCGACCCTGACCGGAGAGCGTGTGAACCGCGAGCGAGATGCGCACGACAATTTTCCGGCCGTTCTGCCCCCGGCGAGCGGGCGTCGGTTGTCGAGCCAAATTGGCCGTGCGTTCCGCGGCACGTTCGGCGCCCAGACCGGTCTCCGGACGTTGCTGCAAACGATTGCCGCGAAGATGCTCGCTGACTCCGTGACTGAACAAGACATTGCGCAGGCGTTCGAGACCTGCGTGATGGACCATCCGGCCCGCAGCGGCTGTGATTCGCATTCTCTCATCTCCGGAAGGGCGCACTCGGCGGTGCTCTTCGCGCTCGCGCATGAGTGCGTCGCGGCCGCCGCCGCGCAATGGAACGCTCGATCGCCGTGACGCGATGCGCGCTCGGCGGCCGTTGTCGTCGCCGGAGTGGTCGGCGCAACTATCGGCCTTTTCGTGCGGAGGGCAGGGGCCGAAGGCGAGAGCCTCATCCTGTGATGAACCTTCCCGACAATAAATGCTGTTGCATATGCGACGGAATCGCACGTACCAGCGGCGCCCGCACGGTTGCTTGCTAGGCGTTAAAGCCGGGGACCGTTGGGGACCGTTGAGGCTTGATTACGCGCTAACTGGTTAGCGCAGAGCGAAGCAAGCTGGCCGTCCACCGTTGAAAATCAACGACTTGCGCAACGCCCCCGTTAGCTTCGTCACGCTTCCCAAGCTGGACGTCGTGGGTTCGAGTCCCATCGCCCGCTCTCTGGAAGTTGTAAAGTTTGAACGAGTTGCGAGCGGCTGGTCGCCACCGGTGACCAGCCGCCTTTTTTGTGGTCACCGTTCGTGGTCACCGTTCACGCAATTTCGTACGCGTTGGCGCCCACGCCGAGCGGACGCAGGGGCTCGGTTTCGCCCACTTCAGCGAACCGGCAGGCGCCGCATTGCCTTCGGGCGTTCACGATCCGCATTTCGGACGGGGCACGAAAATGGCGAGCACCAAAGCCTTCGGCTCATTCCCGGAACACGTGTCTTCGTGACGCAGCCGCCGAACGTCGGGCAGAGTTCATCACCAGCGGTTTGGAGGTCGAGCGGTTGACTCGAGAGGAGGCGCGCCGCGGACCGGTGCGCACGATACAGGACGAGGTCGGGACGCAGTGGAGAGTCTGGGAGCGGTCCGACACCCATGATCGAAGTGCGCGGCCCTCGCTCGTTTTCGAATCAGACGCAGCGATCTGACGCGTGCGCGAGTATCCCGAGAATTGGTTTCAGTTGACCGATGCGGAGCTCTACGCGATCAGTTTTCACAGGTGACGTTGGCGCGGGTGCGTCGACGTCATTCACCGCTGTTTGAGATGGAGCGGCGCACCGTGCGTCGGTTATCCACCTTCATCCGTGAGAACATCGAACCGATCCTCGCCGAGTGGGAGGCGTTTGCGCGCACGCTGCCGCGTGGCGAGGCGATGGACATCGCGGCGCTACGCGACCATGCCGCCGAGATGCTCCGTGTGATCGCGGATGACCTCGACCGTCCGCAAACGGCACAGGAACAGGCGGACAAGGCGAAGGGCGAGTCCGACGCGGAAGCAGACGCTGTGTCCACCGCTGCTCAGCACCATGGGGCGGGACGTGCCGAAAGCGGATTCACGGTCGGGCAGATGGTGGCCGAGTTCCGGGCACTCCGAGCGAGCGTCATGCGCCTCTGGTCGCGGACGCACGAAGGGACCGCGACCACCGATCTGAGGGACATGATCCGCTTCAACGAGGCGATCGACCAGGCGATTACCGAGTCGATCACCCGGTATGCCGCGGACGTGGGTCAGTCGAAGGAGCGCTTTCTCGCGATCCTCGGACACGACCTCGGGAATCCACTTGGTGCCGTGATCACGTCCGCGACGTTCATGCTCGAGAACGCGGCGCAGTGTGGGGATCTCCCGCAGCCCTACCTCGCGCTGACCGAAGGTGTCGCGCGTAGCGGCCGACGGATGCATCAGATGGTCACGGACCTGCTCGAGTTCGCACGAGTGAGCTTCGGTCAGACTATTCCGATCGAGCGGGTCCCCATGGACGTCGAACAGGTCGTGCGCGATGTGGCCGCGGAAGTGCGCGCGTCGAGCCCAGGGCGCGAGATCAGCGCCCAATTCGTTGGCGATTTGCGCGGCGAGTGGGACCGCGACCGACTGTTTCAGGCACTCACCAACCTGGTCGGCAACGCCATTCACCACGGATCGACAAGCACGCCCGTGTCGATTTCGGCGCGCGGTGAGCGCGACGCAGTGACGATCGCGGTGCGCAACGATGGGCCGCCCATCAGCCGTGATCAGATCGCACGCTTGTTCGACGGAATGAACGGCGTGGCGCCCCGCGACGGCCGTGATCGCCGCCATCTGGGACTCGGTCTCTATATCGTGGACAAGATCGTCGCGGCGCACGGCGGCGGCATCGATGTCGAGTCGAGTGACGAACAGGGCACGATGTTCACCGTACGGTTGCCGCGCAAGGCGAGCGCGACGGCAACGGTATAGCCCCGACCGCTAGCTCGCGATTCTTGAAGAATCGAGCGGCGGACCGCGGGGCGTGCTAGATTTCTAATTGTAGTACGAAGCTGGAGAGCAGCCACGTGGCTGCCCCCTTGGGGCTCCGCCCCGCGGTATCGCGGACCGGCCCTCCCGAGCCATCATGGTCAGCCCGCTGCACGCTTCAGGAGGCACCATGTCCCGCGCTCGCGCCACCGCCGCCCCCCGTACGATCGAAGAGATCGCCGATGTGAACGATCTTCGCGCGGTCATCCGCAAGGCGCTCGCAGCAAACCCCATCGACGACACGATGCTCCGCCGGGGTGTATGGACCTACGTGGGCGGGGAGCGTCACGCCGGTACGTCGCCCGGCCACGTCATCATGGTCCTCAACGACCTGATCGATGAGGCCGCGGTTGTTCCGCTCTCGACGCGTCACGCGGTGACGCGTCGTGTGATCCTTTGGTGTGTGGAAGCGTACTTCGGGCATCTGGGCGGCGATGTCGTCGGGCGAGGAGGTCTCGCGCTGTCGGATGCGCCCGAGCCGGTGATCGACCCATGAGCAACCATCCGGCGGAACGCCCATTCTCGTCATTTCACGAACCCCTGGCGACGCCCCCTGCGGTTGCGAACGAGCCCGATCCTTTTCCAAGAGTCACGGAGGAAAGGCCAGTCGAGGAATGGTACGACGACTGGCGGCGGCGGCTCACCAGGAATCTGTCGCGCCGCAGCGACGGACGATGGGACCCGCTCACTCGAACGGTGCGGCGCTAGGGCGTGTGCCGAATCCTCGGCTCGCACTGCTCACGTTGTCCTCAGGCGCGGGGCAGGCGCAGCGTGAAGGTGCTCCCCGAATGCGGCGTGCTCTCGACCCAAGATCGCCACCCATGCCGCGCGCGAGGTGCCGGCTGATCGCGAGCCCTAGGCCCCCTCCTTCGTTCGCGTGAGCTGCGCGCACGAACGGTTCGAAGATGCGCTCGAGATGCTCCGCCGCGATGCCGTGGCCGGTGTCGCTGACCGTGATCGCGCTTCGGCCTTCCGTGACACGGCTACGCGAGGCCTCCGCATCGTGCTCACGTCCTCTCCGCACCGCTCACGAACGCTCGCCTGGTGGAGCATCGCGCTTTTGCCGTCGTTGATCGCGGCTTGCGTCGGCCATTCCGTCATCATCCGCTCGCTGACGATCGTCGTCATCGGCGTCTCTCTCCGTCTGGGCAGCCTGCTCCGGAACCGTCTCCGTCCTCAGGCCGCCGCTGTTAGAGTTCCGCGATCGGTTCACGCGGTCGCGACGAGCGCGTCCGGTTGGATCAGCTTTCACTGCGTATCTCCTGCGCAGCCGTGGGACGCACGGCATCCGCTTTAGCGGTAGCGGCTCGACCGTCCGGAGCCGGGCCCGAGGCCGCTTGCGCAAGGCGCATCAGTCGCGCCATTGCGCCCCATCCGCAGGCGCACCACCCGCTCAATGTGTCGGGCTCGACGGGCTCCTCGGCGACCGTGATCGCGATCTTCAGACGTCGGTCTCAGCGGTGATCGCGATACGATTTGAGTTTTCTCAGCAGCGTCGGGCGCGAGATGCCGAGCATGCGGGCGGCGGCGCTCTGATTGTGGCCGGTCGCTTCCATCGTGCGCTCGATTGCTATCCGTTCGATATCGCGCAAGGGAAGGGCGACGGCCTTCCGACCGCCACGCGCAGTCGGAGGTGATGTGCTGCTCCCGGGCCGGGTCGATGGGAGGCTTCCAATGTCGTTGGCGCAGCGCGCCGATGTTGGAGTTGGCAGACTGAGGATGAACCGCGAGCCAAGACCGGGCGTGCTCTCGACAGTCAGATCGCCCTTCATCGTGCGCGCCACCGCCCGGCTGATGGCCAGCCCGAGCCCTACCCCAGCCGGCCGGTCGGACAGGCCGTCGTTCAACTGCACAAAGGGCTCGAAGATCGACTCGAGTCTGCCGGGCGGAATTCCGGGTCCATGATCGGTCACGCACGTGCGCACCGAGTTACCGGCCGCGCGCGACGTCAGCGTGATGGGGCCACCCCCGACGGGCGTGTACTCGATCGCGTTCATCATGAGGTGGAGCAGAATCTGCCGGACCCGCTTGGGATCTCCACACGCAATGGCGTTTCGGTCGTTGGCCGGCGTTGCAATGCTCAACTGTTTGGCCGCCGCCGCGTCGGCGAACCGGTCGGCGATCGCCTCGATCGCCTGTTGCATCGACATCGCAACGTCGTGATGCTTCGCGTCGCCGCCGTCGACTCGTGCGAACTCCAGAATCTCCCCGATCAATTCCGTCAGGTGCGCCTGATTCGCCTTGATGCGCCGCAACGCCTCGTGCTGATCCGCGCTCACCGGACCCTGAAGTCCCATGTCCATCAGATCGGCGAAGCCCCCGATGGCGTTGAGCGGCGTGCGAAGCTCGTGACTCATCGTGGCGAGAAAGACGGACTTCGACCGATTCGCGGCGTCAGCGGCCGCTCGCAGAATGGACGCTTCGCGGTAGAGATTAGCATTGTCCAACGCGATCGCGCAGTGCGCGGCAATCGAGTCCGCAAGCGCGATCTCATCCGCCGTCAGCGGGGGGTTACCCGCCGCGGAGACGAACGTGATTGCGCCTTGCACGCGCGCGCGAACGATGAGCGGAATCACCAGAAGCGACTCGAAGCCGATCTCCTGAAGAATGCGGAAGCTCCTTTCGCCGCGGGCGGCGGCGATGACGAGAGCGTCGCGAAACCTTCCGGGGGCCACCGGCAGGCGATAAGGCAGTTCTGGCAGCGCGGCCGCGACGTCTCGCGACCACCGTTGCTCCAAGTCCAACGCGAGGACTCGTTTCGCCGGCTGCGGGTGCCACGCCGGGAGACGGTGCAACGATCCATCAGGCTCGACGACATCCACGATGCACCAGGACGCCGGCCCCGGCAGCGCCGCACGCCGAACGGCGTTCAGCGTTTGACTCTCGTCCAACGACACTGCGAGCTGCTGCGCTACCGCAGCCAGATGGCGGGCTCGATCAGCCGAGGCGGTTGCGGTGCGGGCGACGTCCTGGTCGCGAAGCGCGCCGAGCACGAGGCGCGCCGCGATCGCACGGGGCTCCACGCTTGCCGCGGAGCGCGCGAGCGGTGCGGCGTCTCTCACAACGGGGCCGGTGCGGCTGCGGGATTGCTGCGACTGGGGACCCCGCTCGTGATCCCCTGAAAGCCCGCGAGCGACTCGCCCATCCTCGCGCCGTCCGGGGTGAGATGATACGTGCGAAATTCCGTGGAATGCGCACTGCCACGCATTTTCACGACGGTGAGGACTTTGGTCAGATGGCCGTCGATCTCGACGTACCGCTGAGCAATGATATCATCGGTCACGAACGACACCCGATCGTGAGTAAAGCGGCCATCGGGAAACGCGTCGATGACCTCGGATGTCACGAGAATCGTAACCCCGCTCGCGGTGAGCGCCCCCGCCAGGCGGTATAAGGATTCTCGAAAGTCGGCGCGAAAGGTTGGCGCCAGGGCTAACTCGAACCCCGACAGCGAGTCGATCACCACGCGGGTCGCGCCCACACGCCGGACCGCCGCGACGATCTCGGCGAGCATCTCGTCCACCGACAGGTCGAGCGGACGCAGGTAAATGACCGCGAGACGGTTGGCCGCGATCATCGCCGCGAAGTCGATCGGACTGGCTTTCACTCGCGCCAGGTACGCCTCGGGGTATTCCTCGAACACGGCGACGACGCAGCTCTCGTCCTGGCGCAAGCCTTCGGCGATGAAATGGGTTGCGAACGTCGTCTTTCCGCTGCCCGCCGGCCCGGTGATCATGACGACGTCTCCTTCAGGGATGCCGCCGTCCATTATCTCGTTCAAGCCAGGGACGCCGGTGCCGAGGCGGCGTGTCGAGCGGACCGCACCTTCATCGCGCCGCTCCGGAATTCGCGGAAAGACACGAAGCCCCTCAGGAGTGATCCTGAACGTGTGCAGCCCAGGCATCGGGGAGCGACCGCGAGCCTTGGCGACTCGCAGCTTGCGGACCGCGGAGTTGCGATCCACATCCTCGGACAACCAGAGAATCGTGTCGGCAACGGTGAAGACCGGATGTCGGCGCTCGTGCTCGGCGTACTCGCCAAGGAGGAAGGATGTCACTTCCCAGGACGTCAATTGCTGCGACAGCCGCTGCACGAACGCGGCGAGGCCAAGGAGGCGCTTCTCGTCGCCAGCCCCGGCTTTCGCGCCGATGGTGCGAAAGGAGTCGACGGCAACGAATGTCGGCTGGAAGGCGTCCACGTCGCTCATGACGCGCGCGAGGACCGTATCCAGATCTTCGGACGCAGCCTCTCGACTCAAGTTCACGAACTTCACGGACGACGGGACCTTCGCCGCATCAAAAAATGCGTATTGCTGCTGGTATCGCATCAATTTCACCGTGGGCTCGCCGAGCACGGTGAAGTACAGCGCACGGGCATCGTCGGTGGCGTTGGCGAACAGGATCTGCTGGACGAGCGTCGTCTTGCCGGCGCCGGGGGGCCCGGCGACGAGGTTGAACGAGAACTCGCAGAGCCCCCCGCCCAGAACGGCGTCCAATCCGGGCACTCCGGTGAGAATGTTGCCGATCACAGCGGGGCGTGTCGTCATGAGGTTTCCCCGCTCGTACCGGCCGGCGGACCGCGTTGTGGCTCGCGATCCGCTTCGTCAGAGGCGCGGTCGTTGCTGTCGGGAGCGATGATCTGAAGAGCCATGTCTTCTCCAATGAGTCGAGCAAGAATCTCGATGAGACTCGCGAGCAGCGCTTCGATAGCGGCCTGGGCGGCGGCTGCGTTCGTGTCGACAGCCGCGGACAACTGCTCTCGCGAGATGCCGGACGCCTGCTGGTCTCGAAGCTTCTGGAGCACCGGATGCAGCGTCGCACTTCGCGAGGCTGCCCGACCGAAGAGCGCGTCGCAACCGTCCTCGCCCATCGCCTCGCGCACATTGTTCAGCACGACAGCGCACGCGTGATCGAGCGCGTTGGTCACATGATCGCGACCCGACGCAGGTTCCCCCTGATGGGCGAGCGCGCGCGTTACGAGACGACGAGCCGCGCGCAGCGCCGCCGAGGGCGGCGGCAGTGGTGGTTGCTCGATTACCTCGCGTTCGGATGGCAGCCGGATTTCCCACGCTCCGCCCACTCGTGATACCCGATGCAAACGGCGGCCTTGAATCGGCCGCACGGCGGCGCAGGTGGCGATTGCAACGATTGCAACCCGCCGGAGCCACACGGTGCAAGGTGTGGTCCGGCGCGACGGGCGGGCGTCGGTTCACAGCCCGCTCGTGACCCGTACCGTCTAACCCTACCTCGCCCGGCGCGAAACACAAGCTCGGCGAGGCGTTCTCGTCGAGCTACGAGGGAGCCCTTCCCGGATGTGGAGTGTCCCGACCCCGGGGGAGCGCAATGGTGAAAGTCGAGCCCTCGCCGCGATCGCTGACTACGGAGAGCTCGCCATCCATGGAGCGCGCCAGCTTTCGGCTGATCGCCAGGCCAAGACCGACGCCGTCCTGCGCTCGGGCGCGAGGGTCCCGCCCCCGTACCAACGGAAGGAAGATCAGTGTCAGATCCTCATCATCGATCCCGATGCCGGTGTCCGAGATGCGGATCCAAATGCACTCGCCCACGGACATGGCGCGCACGACGACGGAATCACCAGGTCGTGAGAACTTGACTGCGTTCTGGAGCAACTGCGTCAGGATTTCCACCAAGCGGCGGTAGTCCGCGCGGACGACGAGATCACTAGGGACGTCGGCGTGCACGCTGTCGTACGTCACTCGCTTCGCGGACGCGGACGCGACGATGGCCCGGTCGGCCGATCGCAACACGTCACGCACCACCACATCTTCGAGAGCGGCGGGTTCCTCGTCGTCCCAGCGTGCGAAATTGATAACCGCGTCCACGAGATTGAGCAGATGGCGCTCGTTGTCGCGCATGCGGCTGATATCGTTTCGCTGCGGCTCGGTGAGCGGGCCGCGTATGCCAGCTTCGAGCAACTGCGCATACCCGAAAATGTTGTGAAGCGGTGTCCGCACGCCATGGCTGAGCGAAGACATGAAGCTCAACCGCTCCGCAGCGTTTTCCTCCGCAACGATGCGGCTCCGCTCGCGTGAGGCGGCGAGTCGCGCGCCCTTGATGGCAACGGCCGCTCCAGCGGCGATGTCTTCCGCCAGCCGACGGTCGCGGTCGTCGAACGCATGGCCCCCACGCGGACTCACGAACGTCAGCGCGCCAATGATTCCGTCGTCGCCCTGCATGGCGACAGTCAGCACGGAGCCGATCTCCAGGTCGCGCAACAGCGCCAAGTGCTCCCGCGAGCACATCAAGTCGCGAAGGGTTTCATCGGTGACGTGCGAGACGAGCTCGCTCGAGCCGGTGTCGAGGATGCGCATCCCAGAATGCGAGTTCCGTGACGGCGGCCACTGATCGGTCATACGGGCGGCGAGGCGCCGCATCGCCGGTAGAGGATGCGAGATCGAAACGCGACTGACTTCGTCGCCATCGCGCATGTCGACGATGGACCACACGCCTGGGTACGGCAGCGTGATCCGGGCCAGGCCCGCGAGCGTGCTCTCGACGTCGAGGTCGGCGGCGGCAAGCTGGTTGGTGCGGCGCATGACCTTGCCGGCGTTGATCAGAAACTCGGCCTGTTCCTCGCGTTCGCGCAATCGCGCGAGCAGCGTCGAGCGCGGGTCGTCCGGGAACTGCGTGGACATGTATGCCTCGAAGGGAACAGCGGAACGCCAAACGCGGCGACGTGGAGGCCGACGACGTTTGCGGAAGGCGGCGCAGACACGCCCGGAGTGGCTCGATCGAAAAGAATGCTCGCACGCCTCATGCCGTGCTTGCGTGGGCGCGACTCATGCCCTACCACTTCGATGAGGTGAGAGATGCGGCATTGTCGCGAAGTTGGTGCTGAGATCGTCGCGTGGGTGAACCAAACGCAGGTGGAGCGAAGCGAGCGCCGCCGCATTCGCAGCGACACCGAGCGGCCCGCTCGATGAGCCCTGAAATCTCGCGCGACCTCGGCCACACTCCCTCTCTGTCGGGACGGCTGCTGGTGGCCGCGCTCGAGCATCTCGATCGTGCGGACGCTGCCGAGCGCAGCGTGATACGAATGGCATTCCTCAGCGACCTGGAAAATCGGCTGCTCGGATCGCTCGAAACGGGCCGAACGCGTGAAACGGTGGCACAGGTCGTTCTGCCGGAGCTGGATGCCTGGACGGTGGTCGACGTGCTCGAGGGGGATGGTCCACGCCGACTCAGTCTCGTTCATCCAAGCTTCGGGCATCCCGAGGTTCTCGACATCCTCAACACCGGGTGGTATCCGGCCGAGGGGGAACGCATCGGGTATTGGGCGGCGGTGCGGGCCAGGGAGACGACGATCGTTGCGAGCGACGTGTGGCGCATCCCGGCTGACGCCACGTATTCACCGGAGGTGTTGGCCGCTCTCGACTCACTCCACGTCACGGCCTGTCTCGTCGTGCCCATGTGGAGCGATGGCGAAGAGAAATCCCGCTTGGTCGACGGAGCGATCACGTTCATGAGCACCAGGTCCGCTCCCACCTTCAGGCCCGAGGAGATCGAATTCGCCGAGGCGGTGACGCGCGCCTGCGGCCGTGCGCTCCGGAATTCCCGCCTGTTCGGCTTTGTGAATCAGCAACGCATCACGGCAGAACACGAAAGCCGGTCGACATCGGACATGCTTGGCCACGTGACGCACGAGTTACGCACCCCATTGGCGGCGATTGGCGGCTACGCCGAGTTGATGCAGACGGGCGTGCGCGGGCCTGTGACCGATGCGCAACAGCAGGACCTGCAGCGCATTCGGTGGAATCAGCAGCACCTGCTGGCGCTGATCACGCAGATCCTCAGCTTCGTCCGGGTGGATACCGGACGAATGGAGTTCGTCCCGATCGAGCTCGATCTCGGGCCGTTGGTTCGTGAGAGTGGCGAGATGCTCACGCCGTTGACGGCGGAGAAACGGCAGACGTTCAGTTTCGAGAACTGTGAGCGCGGCCGCGCCATCGCGATCGGCGGATCCGACAAGGTGCGGCAGATCGCCATCAATCTCATCACGAATGCGCTCAAGTATTCGGCGGCGGACACCGAAGTGATCGTGCGCTGTGGCCTGGCGAGCGGCCGCGTCTTCGTAGAGGTCCAGGATCACGGCTCCGGCATTGCACCGGACAAAGCCGAGGCGGTCTTTTTGCCGTTCGTCCAGCTTCCGGGCGGGGCGGCTGACCGGCAGGGTGGAGTGGGACTCGGTCTCGCCATTGCGCGACGCCTCGCGCGCGGGATGGGCGGGGAGCTCACGGTGCGAAATGCGGACGACCACGGCGCCGTCTTCCGTCTGTCCCTTCCAGCCGGCGGTCAGGCACGCCGGGTTGGCGACGTCCCCGCATGAAAGGCGACGAACAACCGGTCACGATTCTTCTCGTCGAAGACAACGTCGACAATCGGATCATCATGAAAGCATGGCTCGAGCATGCCGGCTTTCAGGTGCTGCTGGCGGGTGACGGAGGCGCGAGCCTCATGGTCGCGCAGGCGATGGTGCCGGACGTCATCCTGATGGACGTCGCACTACCAGGAATGGACGGCTGGGACGCCGCGACACAGCTCAAGGCGCATCCGCTCACGAGTGCGATTCCAATCATCGCACTCACCGCACTGGCCCTCCCCGAGGATCGGCGGCGGGCCAGTGAAGCCAAGGTCGACGGGTATCTCACCAAACCGGTCGCGTTGTCGCGCGTCCTCGAAGAGGTGGAACGCGTGCTCCACGTATAGCGGATGAATCAGGCCGACGACCGCCGTCGTCCGCCGGGCGTCGACTGATCGACTACTCGACGGTTGGCTCCGTCGCGTGCGCCTGCGCTTCGCGGAGCAATGCGCCGAGGCGCATCTCCGAGTATGCATACAGATCCCACGCACCGGCATCGCCGGCGACCCTGAGATCGAGTGGGTAGGCGCCGTTGAGCGAGTGGAAGATCAATATGGCGACGGGGGGCGCATCGCGGACGTCGCTCCGCACGCCGCCTCCCTGTTCGATCCGAACATGCCACGCCGTACCATCGGTATCGTGGAACTCGCGCGACTGATCATCGAGAGATTCGTTCGAGCGGCCGTTCACTTGCCCGCCCGACGAATCGGAGCAGATGGCGACGCTACCATCTCGAGTGCAGTGGCGAGACGTTCCGCCCAGTCCGCGGTATTACCGGACTCCGGCGATACGGTGCCGCGCCGCTCGCCCACCAGTCGTCGCTCATTGGCATGGTCGATCAACGATTCACTAAAGGTTCGCGCCTGACCGGCGAGACGGCGAAGCATTCGCACATCATCGACGCGAATCTTCCGTTGGTCGGCGTCGGGGAGCGCTTGGTTCGTTCTGGCAATCATCTCGACCATTTGGTCGGCATCAGCCGATGCGAGCAGCGCGTTCAGTTGTACCGCGAAATGTGATGGCAGGCCCGTTCCTGCCGAATCGCGACTCACGGAACGGCCCCCTGCGGCGCCGGACGCGTGCGCGTGTGGCGGTCCTCGCCGCGGCGTCATCGGCAGCTGAGCGAGAGGTAATGACCTTGCGTTTAGCGGGGTGGCGCATCGTGCGGGCTGATCGTTGGTAGACAGGCGCGAATCCAAAGCGGATACGTCCCGGGCGAGAAGTTGGCGCAAGAGCCAAGCCGTGGGCGCTCGACTTCCGGTGTCGCGGGGAATGGTCGTCCGGGCATGGCTCGTGCAGCCACAACAGAAACCGAGAGGCGGGCTCCCGCGTCCGCTGCCCAGTGACCTCGCTGCGTAACGCGACAACGCGCTCGACGACGCGTCAAGCGCCAACACCAGGGACGCGCCGTGCGTGTGAATTCGAACGTGGGTCCGCTGATGTCAGTCGATACGCAGATCACCCGGGCCGAGTGCGAGGTGGCTCTGCGGCGCGTCTGCTTCGGACACCTGGCATTCGTCCGAGCTGGGCATGCGGATGTGCTTCCTATCCGGTACGCTTACCTGGAAGGCTGGGTGTACTTTCGCGCCGACCTCAACCTCCGCCGGATCATCGCGCAGAGTCCCTGGCTCGCGCTCTCGGTGACGGAGCTCGACAGTGGGAATCGCGTGTCGAGCATCATCGTGCGCGGCGGATGCTATGAGACCGAAGGGACCGGGACAGGCGCAGGTGATGCGGCGGCTCTACGAGGGATCATGGAGCTGAGAGATCCGACAACGACAGGCCGCGAGCGGAAGCCTCGTGTTCGGCGATCATCGATCGTGTTCCGGCTCCACGTCGATGAATTGCGGGGCGTCTCGGTGTCTGTCCCATGCCCCGCTGGGGATGGTCCGGGGGCACTGTAGGGACGGGCGTTGCTCGGCGTCGATTGCGTCGAGGTGATCGCGGATTTCAACGATTTGCTCGCGGCCGGCTTTGCGTCTCATTGCTGACCTTCCAATCGCCTCGCGATAGTCGGTGCCAAGATTCGATCGGAGTCATCGAGGCCATCCGCGATGGCGACGTCGAAGGCGCGATCGATCTCGATCAGATGCGTGAGGAAGGCCGAGTCGTGCGCGGCTTCAATATAGGCCGCGTCGAGTCTTGCGCGGCGGCCTCGCCACGCCGGCCGTTCAGTCGCAGTAGTTCTTCTCCGCACCATGGTTCAGCTCCGAACGCTCGTTCCTCAGTATACACAGCGCGTTGGACCCTTGGCGCGTGGAGGAGGCGATGGAACTGGGTCTTGTACTTCATAAGAGACGATTGTATTATATAACAGACAAACGTCTATTACGGCAGACATGCGCCCACCCCGTCGCTCCCAGAACACGGTCCAGACGCCGCTCAACGCCATCCTCGGTACCGAGGCGAACGTGCGTCTGCTCCGTGTCCTTTCCCGCACGGAAACGCCGATGACCGCGGGCGAGCTCGCGCGCCGGGCACAGCTCGGTCGGACGTCGGTGTACCCCGCGCTCGAAGCGTTGGAGAGCACCGGTATTGTCGAATTCATCGGCGCCGGCGTGCGTCGGCAGCTCCGCTTCCGCTCCGCGCATCCCCTCGGCCGCGCGCTGGTAGAATTGTTCAACGCCGAGGCGCAGCGAACAACGGCGTTGGTCGGTGCGCTCCGCGAATCGTTCGCGGCGATCTCGCCGCGTCCCTCGGCGGCGTGGCTCGAGGGATTGAATGATGAACGCGGCGGCGAGGAGTCGCTGAGCTTATGGGTCGTCGCTGATCCGAGGTCACTGCCGCAGCTCACCGATGTGCTCACGGACCGAATCAGCGACATCGAGCGCCGATTCGGCGTACAGATCGCGGTGAGCGGCCTCACTCGCAGCGAAGTCGAACAGAGAGCGAGCGTCGAGCCTGAGCGACTTGCGCAGGTTGTGCCGCTCGACGGCGTCCCACCCATGGCGTTCGTTACGCCGGCGGGCAGACGTTCCTCATCAGAAGCGTTCCGCTCACACGGCGAACACGACACGCGCGCGCGTCGCCTGGCCATTGCGGTCGCGGCGAAGCTCAAACGCGATCCAACGCTCGTTCAGCGTGCGCGTGCGCGCATTGTTGAGCGAGAGAAGCATGCGTCGTCTGGCGAACGACGCGAGCTGCGCGAATGGCTGAAAATGCTGGACACGGCGGCGCCCGGAAAGCTCGAGCGAATTCTCACCGGCCGAAGCGAACGCGCCACGCGACTTCGCCAGACGCTTCCCGCGCTCGACTTGCTCACGCCGTCCGAGCGCAAGGCCGTTCTCTCGAGCGAGACGGATGAGGAAGCACGTGCTGCTGTCGCGAGGACCAAGCGCCGGTGACGCGCGGAGAATTGGAGCATGCGATCCGCGCCGCATGCGACGTCGCGCATGACAACGCCGTGTACGTGTTCGGCTCGCAAGCGATTCTCGGGCAGTATCCCGACGCGCCGGCTGCGTTGCGCCAGTCCGCGGAAGCGGACATCGCGCCGGTGAACGCGGTCGACATGGTCGACGTCATCGACGCGAACCTCGGCGAGCTTTCTCCGTTTCACCAGGCGTTCGGTTACTATGTGCACGGTGTCGCGATCGAAGCGGCAGTCTTGCCCGCCGGATGGCAGCGCCGCGCGATTGCTGTGCGCAACGCGAATACGGGAAACGGGACTGGCTGGTGCGTCGAGGCGCACGATCTCGCAGCGAGCAAGCTCGTCGCGTTCCGAGAGAAGGACCGTGAGTTCGTTCGAACGCTGATCGCCGAAGAGCTCGTGGCGCCGCGGAAGTTGTTGGTGCGAATCAGGCAATTGCCGGCAAGCGACCGGCTACCGGACGAGCTGCGCGCGACCATGGTAGCATGGGTGAAAGGCATCGTGCGCGATCTTGGCCGCGCGTCGGAGTGATTCGCGCCGTCTCCGATGACGATGAGTGTCTTGGCTAATTCAGTCCGAATCTTCTGCAAAAAGCGTTTCGATCTTGGGGGCCACTGGGGGCCAACGAAGCGCCATAGCCGCCAATTTGTTAGCGCGTAGCTCAGTGAACAGGGCGTCTGGGGGCCGGAATTAGCGCGTTAGGCATCGAACCCGTTGGCTTTGCTCAGCTTCCCAAGCTGGACGTCGTGGGTTCGAGTCCCATCGCCCGCTCTCTAAGTGAT
>CAZICQ010000045.1:0-25350 GCA_964537775.1 uncultured Gemmatimonadaceae bacterium
TCGTCGGCGCCAAACGACGCTCGCGCGGCGTGGTCGCCATGCTCGGCGGCCACATCGTCAAGACCGGCCTCGCGCCCCTCCTCATAGACCTGATGCGCCGCCGCGTGATCACGCACGTGGCGATGAACGGCTCGGCCGCGATCCACGACTACGAGATCGCGCGATTCGGCGCCACCTCCGAGGATGTCGCTGCCGGCCTGCGCGACGGCACCTTCGGGATGGCGGAGGAGACCGGGCGGGAGATGAACGACGCCTTTTCGCTCGGCACGCGCAACGGATGGGGCATGGGGGAATCCCTCGGCCGGGCTCTGGACGCGCGCACCGACGCGGCGCACCCGGAGCTCTCGGTGCTCCTCGCCGCTCACCACTTGCAGATGCCGGCGACGGTGCACGCCGCGCTCGGCGCCGAGATCATCCACCAGCATCCGGCGGCAAACGGTGCCGCGATCGGCGACACGAGCCATCGTGACTTTCGACGGTTGGCCGCCGCGTTGCTCCCGCTCGACGACGGCGGTGTCGTGCTCAATCTCGGAAGCGCCGTGATCATGCCCGAGGTGTTTCTGAAGGCCCTCACCGTCGCGCGCAACCTGCACGATGGGCGACCTCAGGCGTTCGTGTCGTGCGACCTCGACATGCAGCGGCACTACAGACCGCGCGTGAACGTCGTGCAACGGCCCACGATGCACAGCGGCCAGGGCTACGAGATCACCGGGCACCACGAGATCATGGTGCCGTTGCTGGCGTGGGCCGTTGCCCTGCGCCTGGACGAGCTACGCTGAGCCTTTGTCGTCAAGCGCGTCCGGCGTCCCAAGAGCGGCGTCGATAGCCGCGGCTTTCTGCGCCTGCGAGCGCTGCGACCAGTGCGATCGCAGCTCGCGCGGGCGCTCACGGTCGGCAAGCAGCTTCGCGTAATACGCGATCACGCGTGTACGCAGATTCGCGATCGTGTCATCGCTGCGCGTCCGGAACGCCGCATACCGCTGAGACTCGCCGCTGATGGTGATCCACCACCACTTCGTGTCCGGAGTAGCTGGCGACGACGCCGCTTCGCAGATGAACGTCCGCTCGCCGTCCTGAAATTCGACCCGATTCATACTCGGCCCTTGAAAGAGTCAGCGCGGTAAGTGCTCCCAACCGCACCGCACGCGGGCGTGACACCGCGAAAAAAAGGGGCCCGTGCTGTGGTCGGGCCCCTGAAGCGTTCAGTTGTGCCGGGACCGAAGGTTTGGCCCCTCGTTGTACTTGAATCTAGCCGGCTCTCATGATCCGGACAACGACGCGTCGGACGCCAGGGCGTCGCTCGTCAGTTCACCGAGGGGCCGGTGAACTTCTCGCGCAGCTTGCGCGCCGTATCAGGGCTGAAAATGCGGATGATCAGGTATACGACCAAACCAATGACGGCGATCCGCAACGCCCAGAAGAGGAGCACGAAAAAGAGCCCGAACAGTACGCCGAAGATGCCGAAAACAAGCTTGAGCGCGAAGAGACCGAGCACCGCGAAGAGCCCGATCATGAAAATGGTTCGTAGCATGAGGATCGTCCCCCGAGCGTAGTTGAATCGTTTCCCGTGTACCGTACGCCACCGTGCGTATCGCGGTTTCACGCGCATCTTCGCCTGCCGTAGCCTGTCTCGCCAGCCCTCGTCAGATTCCGCGTATGGCTTCGGCCCAACGTTCACATTCGGCCCGCCGCGATGTCGTCATCGTCGGCGACGGCATCATTGCCCTGACGACGGCGCTCGCTCTATCGCGTCGCGGCGCCACTGTCATGGTCGTGGGCGCGCCGCGTCCCGGCCGCGCCTCCACAGCCGCGGCGGGACTGCTCTCCCCTTCCGTGGGTGAACTGTCGCCCGCCGTGCGCGAATTCTTCACCGCTTCGCGCGACCTCTATCCGGAGCTCGTCCGCCAGCTCGCCGACCTTTCCGGGCGTTCGGTAACACTCGGCCCACAGGGTATCCTCGAGGTCGCGCCGGACCAGGCGCTCTGGGATGGTCTGCGCGCCGGCGCACCAACGGGATCACTCGCCCTGGATCCCCGTGCGGTGCACGAGATGGAGCCCGGCCTGGCGCCCATGGCCGGCGCGCTCTTTCACCCTGCAGATGGACTGGTGGACGTCCATGAGCTGATGTCGGCGCTTGGCGCGGCGGCTGAGCACGATTCGCGAGTGGATCTCGTTCGCTCCGACGTCGCGGCTTTGGAGGTCGATCCGCCCACTGTCGTTGCCGCTGACGGCAGACGGTGGCGGGGTGCGACGCTTGTCATCGCAGCCGGCGCATGGACGCCCACGCTGCGTGGCCTTCCGCGTGCGCTGCCGGCGGAGCCGGCGCGCGGGCAGATGCTTCCGCTGGCTGCGCGATCGGTGAGCCGCGCCGTCATGGCCCCGGAGGGTTACCTCATTCCTCGTGGTGATATCACTGTAGTGGGCAGTACGTTGGAACGTGTCGGCTTCGATCCGGACACCACGCCGGAAGGCCTGGACACTCTGGCGAGAGTTGCTGCCTCGTTGGCGCCACGCCTCGCCCATGCAGCCCGGCAGCCAGGGTGGGCTGGTCTCCGGCCGGTTACGCCGGACATGCTACCGATCCTCGGCCGCGACCCCGATTGGCCGAATATCCTCTATTCGTGCGGCCATTCGAAGAATGGCATCATGGGCGCTCCGCTTTCGGCCGAGTGCGTAGCGGCGCTCGCTGTGGGCGAGCAGCCCCCGCGCGATATCTCCGCCTTTTCAGTCACGCGCTTCATGCGTCAGTGACTAACTACCACGGAGGAAATTAGGTAGTTATTGCGCGCTACCCCTGCCTTCTGGCGAAAGATAGATTACGTCTCCTCAACAGCTTCCGTGATCGGCGCTTCAGCGCCCTGGTCACCCGCTTTTCGCATCCATCGCCGCGAGATTCATGGGCGAGAGTTTATATCAGATCGCCGGCCGTCACCGTGCCGAACCGCTTCCTGAGCGGAAACCGTCGTGGCTGAAGGTCAAAGCTCCCGGTGGACCGAATTACGTCCGCCTGCAGCAACTCATGCGCGACCTAAGCCTCCATACCGTCTGCGAGGAGGCCCACTGCCCGAACGTCGGTGAGTGTTGGGAGCACGGCGCTGCCACGTTCATGATCCTGGGAGATGTCTGCACCCGGAATTGCGGCTATTGCGCCGTGTCGCACGGCCGGCCGCCGGTGTACGACGTCGAGGAGCCGGCGCGCGTCGCGGCGGCGGTAGCCGAGATGCGCCTTCAGCACGCCGTCATTACGTCAGTCGATCGCGACGACCTCCCCGATTACGGCGCTCACATCTTTGCCGAGACAATCCGGCAGATCAAAGCTCAGCTCCCGGGCTGCTCGGTCGAGGTGTTGGTCCCCGACTTTCAGGGAAACGAGAACGCGATCCGCACCGTGCTGGAGGCGCGGCCGGATATCTATAACCACAACACGGAGACTGTCCCGCGGCTGTACAAGCGCGCGCGTCCTGGCGGGCGGTACGAGCGTGTGTTGGGGATCTTTCGCGCGGCCAAACGAATCGCTCCCGAGATCCCGACCAAATCGGGGATGATTCTCGGACTGGGTGAGACAATCGAGGAAGTCGAGCTCGTGATGCGCGATCTGCGGGATGCGGACGTCGACATCCTCACGCTGGGGCAGTATCTGCGACCCTCGAACGATCATCTGCCGCTCGACCGCTACGTCACCCCAGCCGAGTTCCGGCAGCTCTACGAGATCGGAATGACAATGGGCTTTCGCCACGTCGAATCGGGACCGTTGGTGCGGTCGAGCTATCACGCGTGGGAGCAGGTGCAGGCGGCGGGCGTCTAGCGCATCAACCGACAATGGCCAAAAAAAAGAACGACAACCCGAAATCGAACGCCGAGCTCGATCATCAGTTGCTCCGATCAATGCTGCTGCAGCGGCGCTTCGAGGAGCGCACCGCCGAGGCGTACGCGCTCGGCAAGATCGGCGGCTTTTGCCATCTGTACATCGGACAGGAGGCGGTGAGCTCGGGCACGGAGTCGGTTCTGCGCCCGGACGATTACATCATGACGACCTATCGCGACCACGGTCAGGCCCTGGCGCGCGGCATCTCGCCTCGAGCGATCATGGCCGAGCTGTTCGGCCGCGTGGATGGCGTGGTGAAGGGCAAGGGTGGTTCGATGCATCTGTTCGACCGCAACACGAACTTCCTCGGCGGCCATGGCATCGTGGGCGCGCACGTGCCCATCGCCACCGGGGTCGGTTTTGCGATCAAGTATCGCGGCGGCGACCAGGTGTGCATCTGCTTCATGGGCGAATCCGTGGTGAACACCGGTGCGTTCCATGAGGCGCTCAACATGGCGGGGCTATGGAAGCTGCCTGTGGTCTACATCATCGAGAACAACCGCTACGGTATGGGCACCGCGATCGAGCGTGCGGCGGCCATCAACGATATTTACGAGCGCGGCGCGGCGTACAACATGCCGCGTGGCGTATGCGACGGGCAGGACGTATTCGCCGTGCGGGCAGCGGTACAGGAGGCGGTGGACCGCGCCCGGAGCGAACAGACGCCGACGCTGCTGGAGGTCCGCACCTACCGGTTCATGGGCCACTCGATGTCCGACGCCGTGAGCGGCACGTACCGGAGCAAAGCGGAGCTCGACGAGTACATGAAGCGCGACCCGATCGTGCTCCTGCGCATGCACATGCAGGAGCATGGCGAGATCACCGATGATGAGTTGAAGAAGCTGGACGAGGAAATCAAGGCAATCGTGCAGGACGCATGGGACTTCGCCGACAAGAGCCCTGAGCCGCCGCTGGAATCTTTGTACGAGGATGTGTACGTGGATACGACGTCGGACAGCGAAAGTCTGGCGCCGGTGGAGTCCGGCGCGTCGCTGCAGCCGCTCAGCTCATAGCATCGGTTCCAACGGATCTTCAGCATGGCCGTCATCACGTACAGAGACGCACTGAACCAGGCGCTCAGAGAGGAGATGCAGCGCGACGATCGCGTTTTCCTGATGGGCGAGGAGGTCGGCGTCTATCAGGGTGCATACAAGGTCTCGAAGGGGCTGCTGCAGGAGTTCGGCGAGATGCGTGTGGTCGACACGCCGATCACGGAGCTGGGCTTCGCCGGCGTCGGCGTTGGCGCGGCGATGGTGGGACTCCGGCCGGTGGTCGAGTTCATGACGTGGAACTTCGCCGTGCTGGCGCTCGACCAGGTACTCAACTCCGCCGCGAAGATGCTGTACATGAGCGGCGGCCAATACAACATTCCGCTGGTGTTTCGCGGCCCGAATGGCGCCGCACTGCAGCTGTCCGCGCAGCATTCGCAGGCATTCGAATCGTGGCTCGGCCACGTGCCGGGCCTCAAGGTCGTGACACCCGGAACGCCGTACGACGCCAAAGGGCTCCTCAAGGCCGCCATCCGCGACGACAACCCCGTGTGCTTCCTCGAGGGGGAGATGCTGTACAACATCAAGGGTGAGGTCCCCGACGACGAATACGTCATCCCGTTAGGCAAGGCGGAGCTGAAGCGCGAAGGGGGACACTGCTCCATCATCACCAATGGCAAGATGGTGCTGGTGGCGATGCAGGCGGCGGATCAACTCGCGAAGGACGGCATCCTGGTCGACGTCGTCGACCTCCGCACGGTGCGCCCGATGGACGTCGACGCGATCGCCGCATCGGTGCGGAAGACGAACCGCGCCGTGGTGCTCGAGGAGGGGTGGGGGCCGATCGGCGTCGGTGCGCAGATCGTGGACTACATTCAGCAGGAGTGCTTCGACGATCTCGACGCGCCCGTAGTGCGCGTGCACCAGGCTGACGTGCCGATGCCGTACGCGAAGAACCTCGAGCGGGCGGCAAAGCCCGACGCGGGAAAGACCCTCGCGGCGGTGAAGAAAGTGATGTACATCGACTGAGACTCACGCCTCTTCGGCGGGAAGGGGACCGCACAGGCAATGGCGACCAAGGTATTCATGGAGGCGCTCTCCCCCACGATGGAGGAGGGCCGCCTGGTGAAGTGGCTGAAGAAGGAAGGCGACCAGGTGAAGAGCGGCGAAACGCTCGCCGAAGTCGAGACGGACAAGGCGATCATGGAGCTCGTCGCTCGCGGCGATGGCGTGCTGCGAAAGGTGCTCGTCAACGAGGGGGACTCCCGCCCAGTGGGGCAGCTCGTTGGCGTCATCGCCGCGCCTGACGAGAATATCGACGCGCTGATCGCCGAAGCGGGGGGGGGAGCCAGCGCGCCAACGAATCGCGTGGGCGCCGCGGCACCGTCGGCCGGCCCTGGCGCGGCATCGCCGGAAGCACCGAAAGCGCCGGAGCAGGTCGTGGCGCGCACGAAGGAGGCGGCGGGCGCGAGCCCGGTGCCGCGCACGCCGAGCGAGGCGCAGGGTGAAGCGTCCACACCGCCGCAGCAGAAGACAGCTGCCATCCCGCCGCGCGCACCCGCCGGCGGCGATGGAGGTGGAGGCGTGGGCGGCGGCGGTGCGGGACCGCGCACGCCGATGCCTCGCCCGGGAGAGCACGCGACGGAGCAGGCGCCGCATGCCGGCGACAACGGCGGCCGCCTCCGTTCGTCGCCGCTGGCGCGGCGATTGGCGTCGGAGCAGGGACTCGATCTCTCGCAGCTCCGGGGCTCCGGTCCCGGCGGCCGCATCATCAAGCGCGATATCGAGCAGGCGGCAGCAGCAGGAGCAACCGGCGCGCAGGCGGCGGCGCCAGTGGCTGCCCGTGCTCTGCGCGCCGGCGAGGAGTACACCGACGTCCCGCTCACGCAGATCCGCAAAACGATCGCGCGGCGGCTCGCCGAATCGATCGGCCCGATTCCGACGTTCTATCTGACGGCGGAGCTCGACCTCGGTCGCGTGGTCGAGATGCGCACCGCGATGATGGAGCTCGGCGACGAGTTCAAGGTGTCGATCAACGATATCCTGCTCAAAGCCGTCGCCACGGCGCTGTCGCAGCACCCGGAGGTGAACGCGCACTGGCTCGGCGATCACATGCGCTATTTCGCGCGCGTACACCTCGGGATGGCGGTGGCGACCGACGACGGACTGATCGTCCCCGTGATCTGGGATGCGGACCAGAAACCGCTGCGCGAGATCTCACGCGAGTCGCGCGAGCTTGCCAAACGAGCCCGGGAGCGGAAGCTCAAGCCGGAGGAGTACACCGGCTCGACGTTCTCCGTGTCGAATCTCGGCATGTTCGGTCCGATCGATCAATTCACCGCGATCATCAATCCGCCCGAGACGGCAATCCTCGCCATCGGCCGGGCCGACGACAAGCCGGTGGTGGTGAATGGCGAGATGGTCGTGCGCAAGCGCGTGCGTGTGACGATGAGCTGCGACCATCGCGCGGTAGACGGCGCGGTCGGCGCGAAGTTCCTCGTGACGTTGGCGCGGATGGTGGAGAATCCGCTGATGCTGGTTTACTAACTAGTCGAGAGTCGGGAGTCGGTAGTCGATAGTAACGCCGTTGGAAGTGCGGGCTCGTTATGAGGGTCACTCATGCCGAGCCTTCCTATCAACGCTCCTACTATCGACTACCGTCTACCGACTTCTTAACTGCCTTACGGCCTCTTCACCGAATCCCCCACCGGCACCTTCGCTCCCGCGCTGCGCAGTCGCGGCGCCGGCGGCGCGCGGGTCCAGATCACGACCGCAGCGCACATCTGCTTGCTGTTGCGATTCAGCTCCGGCGGAATTTCGGAGATGCCGACGTAGACCTCGATCGCCTCGATGTCGTCGGCGGTGAAGTCGTCCACGCTGCCGCTGTACGGCGTGGTGTGTACGTAAATCTGCGGCACGCAGCGGCGGGCGCCCATGCCCCGCGTCATCGTCACCGTCTGCTGGCCGCCGAATCGCGACGGCAGGATCTGGATGCCGGGGACAGATCGCAGGATGTCGCTCGGCATGCGCGTGCCCGCGTTCTCGATCTGCTGCCGCGTGATGAACGTGCCGCGCTGGGCGCTCTTTCGCCGCTCGAAGATATCGAGCCAGTGTCCCGGATTCTCCGCCTCCGACACCGTCACCCCCTCGACGGCCTGCGGTACGGCGGTGAGCGAGAATGTCACGCGGTGTGTGCGTCCCGGCTTCAACGTGGCGGTGAACGTCGCCGCCTCGTAGCCGAGGCGGCGGGCGGTGAACACCACGACGCCCGCGGGGATACCGGCGAGCTCGAACTTGCCCGAATCGTTGCTGATGACGCGAAGCTCGCCGTGCTCCAGCACGCCGATTTCCGCGCCGACGAGTGGCACCCCCGTGGAATCGACGACCGTGCCCACCACCTTCGATGGCCGCAGTGTGTCGGCCGTCTGTTGCTGCGCCACCGCGCGTTGCGCGATGGCGACCGAACAGAGTGCTCCGATGGTGAAGCGTCGAACGAGGCTCGACATGTGCCGGCCGGGGGGACAGCGATGGTCTACGCTACGTACGGTGAATAGAGACGGCAAGAGCGACGCCGTCCGGTGCTGCTGCGCGCTGGTAGCGTGCAGACACGGCGATCCGGTATTTTCCGTGGTTGCCGACCCCGGCAATCGTCAGCTTGTCGCTCTCTCCAACGAACTCTCTCATCATGGCCTCTTACGACGTGATCTTCCTGGGCGGCGGGCCGGCCGGATACGTAGGTGCCATCCGAAGCGCGCAGCTCGGAATGTCCGTGGCAGTCGTCGAGCGCGAAGGACTGGGCGGCACCTGCGTACTGTGGGGCTGCATCCCGGCCAAGGCTCTTCTCGAATCGGCGTTCATCGCGAATCGTTCCCGCCACGCGGCGGAATTCGGGGTGAATCTCGGTGAGGTGAAGACCGATTACGGCGTCGCCATGAAGCGCTCGCGCGCGGTGAGCCAGCAGAACTCCAAGGGCGTCGAGTTCCTGTTCAAGAAGAACAAGATCACGTGGATCAAGGGAACGGGAAAGCTGGTCGCACCCGCAAAGGCAGGTCAGCCGGTAACGACGGTGTCCGTGAAGACTGCCGATGGCAAGGAGGAGAAGCACGAGGCCAAAAAGGGCGTGGTAGTGTGCAGCGGCTCACGCGTGAAGGGCCTGCCGCAGGTGGGTCTCGAGCTGAACAAGAACACGATCATCTCGTCCGACGAGGCGCTGATCCTGGAGAAAGCGCCGAAGTCGGTCGCGATCGTCGGCGCAGGCGCGGTGGGGTGCGAGTTCGCCGACGTCTTCCATGCGTTCGGCAGCGACGTCACGCTTCTCGAGGTGCTGCCCAACGTCCTGCCACTCGAAGATACGGAGGTCTCGAAGGAGATCGAACGGTCGTTCAAGAAGCGCGGCATCACAGTACTCACCGGTGCCAGGATCTCGAACGTCAAGGCCGGCAAGAGCTCCGTTTCGATGGCGGTGGAAGCCGGCGGCGAGAAGAAGGCGGTCGAAGCCGAGAGGGTGCTCGTGGCCGCGGGGCGCGCGCCTAACGTCGAAGACATCGGCTTGAAGGAGATCGGCGTCCAGCTCACCGAACGCGGCTTCATCAAGATCAACGAGCGGATGGAGACGAGCGCGAAGGGCGTCTTCGCCATCGGCGACGTCGCCGGTCCGCCGATGCTCGCGCACAAGGGGCAGCGCGAGGGGATCGTGCTCGCCGAGCTGCTCGCGGGCCGGCGCGGCCACGGCATGGATTACGGCAACGTGCCTAACGCTACGTACTGCCATCCGGAGGTCGCGTCGATCGGCCTCACCGAGCAGGCGTGCAAGGAGAAGAAGCTCGAGTACAAGGTCGGGAAGTTCCCGTTCTCGGCGAACGGCCGGGCGCGCACGTCGGGCGAGACGGAAGGCTTCGTGAAGATCATTCGCGATGCGAAGTACGGCGAGATCCTCGGCGCGCACATCGTCGGTTCGCATGCCACGGAGCTGATCCACGAGCTGGTCGTCGCACGGGCGAACGAGTTCACGGTGGAGGAGGTGGATCTCGCGATCCATGCGCATCCGACGCTGGCGGAGGCTGTAGCCGAAGCGGCCCTGGACTCACTGGGCCAGATGATCCACGCATGACCAGCGGCGGCGTGGCGCACGACATCGTGGGTATGGAGAGGCGCGAGTTGCGCGTCTCCGATCTCGGCACGATGTCGTATGGCGCTGCACTCGAGTTGCAGCGCTCCGCCGCGCGCTCGCGCATCAGCGGCGAGCTCGATCAAGATCTGCTGCTGCTCGTCGAGCATCCGCCTGTCGTGACGCTTGGCCGTTCGTCCAAGCAGGCGCACCTGCTCGCGTCCCCTGCTCTGCTGCAGCAGCGCGGAGTGGAGCTGTTCGAGGTGGAGCGCGGTGGAGACGTCACCTTTCACGGCCCGGGTCAGCTCGTCGGCTACCCTATTATCGATCTCAAGCGGCACCGGCAGGACCTACACTGGTATTTGCGGCAAGTGGAGGAGCTGCTGATCCGCGCGCTGGCGACGTTCGGGCTCAACGGGCGGCGGGAGGCGGGGTATACAGGTGTGTGGATCGCCGACCGCAAGATCGCATCGATTGGCGTGCACGCGCGCGACTGGGTAACCTGGCACGGCTTCGCCCTCAACGTTTCGACCGATCTGCGCTACTTCGACCTGATGGTGCCGTGCGGTATTCAGCAGGTCGTGATGACATCCATGGAGCGCGAGCTTGGGCGGCCGGTGTCGCGCGGCGAGGTCGTGGAAACGGTGGTTGCGGCGACGGCGGACGTGTTCTCGCTGACGGCCGTATGCTCGGTGCCACTCCCGTTCGCCGGCTGAAGTCGATACCGTATGTGGGGCGCTCGACCGGGCGCCTCTCTTTTGTTTCCCCACATGGAGAACAGTTCGATGAATCGTTACTGGTCGGTGCAGGCTCGTGCTCTGCTCGCCATTGCCGGCGTGGTCGCCCTCACCGCGTGCGAGGACAAGCGCGTAAAGGCGATCGACACCGGAATCACGAAGGATTCACTGATGAGCGTCCTGGCGACAGGCCCGTCGCGCAACGCGGACTCGCTGCCGGCGATCTACCGCCGCGAGCAATACCTCATCGGCGGCAAGCTCTATGACGTACTGTATTTTCACGGTGACACGGCGCGGCTGACGCCGCAGACAAAGGATACCATTCAGTGGAAGGATCTCACGCCGATCGTGACGATCCAGAACAAAGTGGTCGGGAAAGGCTGGCCCGTGTGGGATAGCATCGCCACCGCGAACCACATTCCACTCAAGGATCGGAGCGAGAAGGCAAAGAAGGACACCACCAAGAAGAAATAGGGTCGACGAGCTGCACGTGACGAGAGGCGGAGCGCCATCAGGCGCTCCGCCTCTTTCACATCTTTGACAGAGCCGCAAACGAAAAGGGCCCCGTCCGAAGACGGAGCCCAGTTCGTTTACATCCGAGCCTGCATTACGGGACGACGGTAACCGTCGGCGCCTGCAGGTTGTTGATGACCGAGTTACCTGCCGACGTCACGCCGACGACGTAGATCTTGGCGCTGGCGTTGTTCAGCATCGCGGCCGTAACCGACGACGTCAGGGTGTAGGTAAAGATACGACGGCCCGTGCCACTATCCGTGATGGAAGCGGACGTCTGGCTGCCGAGCAGGACGAGCGGTCCACCGCCCGCCGGTGCGTAGTAGAAGTACACCGTCGCAAACGGCTGGTTAGGCGTGCCCGTCGTCGAGGTGTGCTCCTCCGCCGTCAACGTCACCGACGTCGGCGTGGCGGCACCCTTCGACACTGTCGCCGAGCTGCTCTTGGCGATCAGCGAGTCACCAACTTGGACATCCGCGCCCGCCGAAGACATGGCGATAGCGGTCGGACCCGACGTCGTGGAGTTGCCAGCCACATCGGAGACCGTGATCTGGCCCTGCGGCCCAACGTTACCGGCCAGGATCGTACCGTTGACGTCCGTGCCCTGCATGCCCTTAAAGATGTTCGCGATCGTGGAGCTGGCGGTGCCGCTCTGGACGAGCGTGCCATTGAAGCCGGCGTTGAAGGTGCCACCGGGCTCCGCGAACGTCACTGCACCACCGACCACGTTGTAGAACAGGCCGGCTGTCCAGCTGCCAAGGTCGACGTTATCCGTCGCCGTAGCGGAGATCGTCGCCGAACCGAGCGGAGCAACCGACGCAGGCGTCTGCGAGATCGCGCCGACCGTTGGGGCAACGTTGTCGAGCAGCACGGTGCGGGTGATGTCCGGGCTGACGTTACCAGCCTGGTCGACCGCGTGCACCGTGATCGTGAGGTAGCCCTGGTCGGGGAGTGAACCCGAACCGAGGTACGTGGCACCGTACGACGCGGAGGCCGTGTCGATGCGCATTGCGCCTGGCGACGGGAGCTGACCGCAGGCCGTGAACTTGCCGGCCGTAATCGTCGCACCGTAGATGCAGTGCAAGCTGTCCGTAGCGTAGTTCACGTTGATGCGAGCCGCGACCGGCGCGGTCGGGTTGAAGCCCGAGCCCGTGTCGCTGTACGTCATCACGAAGTTCTGACCGACACCCGACGCCTGCTGAATCTTGGCGTTGGCAGCGACACCAGCCGTACCACCACCGCTGGCGAAGCCGATCTGCGGCGGGCTCTTGTCGACGCCGAAGGCGCTCTGACCCGTCGCAACACCGTTGACCGAGACCGAGAGGTCCGTGCAACGGACGTTGCCGAGCGGATCATACTCGAAGACGCGCACGCGGTAGGCGTTGTTCGTCGTCGAGGTCGGGATGTCCGAGATGTTGTTCACGAGCGTGAAGCCCGTGGTTGCGCAATAGGCACTGCCGACCGCCGTGCCACCGCCCAACGCCGTGTAGCCGGTCGGGGAGGCGTAGCCGATCTTGATGGTCGTCGCGCCTTCCTGCAGGTCGCCGGCCGAGACGTACTTGCCCGTGCCGGTGAGCGTGTAGGAACCGTTGATATAGTTGTTGGAGCCGGTGTTCGCGTTGACAACAGCGCTCGTCGGGGCCAGCGGAGACGCGTTGTCGAGGCGGAACGTCGTCCCCAATGTCGCCGTGCCGGTGAAGCCGTTGTTGCCGAGCGAGTCGATCGAGCTGCTGATGATCGGTGCAGGCTCACCCTGATCGCCCGAGGCATACTGATACACGCCCAAGCAGGTCGAGCCGCCGGCCTGGCTGCAGGTGCCGACACCGTTCTGGGAGTTCGTGCCGCCGGTGCCGAGCGCCGGGTCCGTCTTGGTCGAATCGACCGGGAAGACGACCGTGAACGTCTGCGCGCCGGCGTTGTTGTTCACGGAGAAGTTACGACCCATGAACGAACCGTTGATCGTCTTCAGCGATGCCGATGTGCTGAAGTTCGTCGCCGTGATCGTCAGTGTCACCGTACCCTGGTTCCGGAGCAGGCCGGTCTTCGGGCTGATGATGCTGTTCGGCCACGTGCCGCCGTTCGAGTTCGCCGTGGAGACCGACGCCTGGAACGTGCTGGCGTTGTTCAGCGTGATCTGCTGCGTGTTCGCCGACGTATAGACACTGGTGCCGATCGTCAGGCGCGCCTTCAACGTGCAGTTCGCGTTCTTGTACAGCGGGTTGCCATTCGCGTCGAGCTGCGCCGTGTTGAATGACAGTGTGATCGGCGCCGCGACGCCAGAAACTGCCGGGGCGACGTTCGGGCCCGCGCCAACGGTCTGCGTGGCCACGACGACATCGCCGTTGCCGCAGTTCATCAGCAGGTCGACCTTGTAGTTGGTCGCGCCACCAGCGTCGACGTTGAGCGTGACGTTGATCTGGCCACTGACGTTGTTCAACGTCACCGGCTGACCAGCCGCGTTGGTGATCGACGCGAGCTGGATCGTCGGCTGCGTCACCGCCTGGACGGTGATCGAGGCCGAGCCCTGCTTGGTCGGATCAGCGGTGCTCGTAGCGACGATGACCGCCGTGCCGGCAGCCTTCGCCGTCACGAGACCGTTGTTGTCGACCGTCGCGATCGACGTCGCGTTGGACGACCAGGTGACCGTGCGGGCGAGGCCCGAATCGGCCGTGACGTTCGCGAACAACTGGACCGTCTGCCCGACGTTCAGATTCACCTGCGACGGCGTCACCACGACCGACTGCACGTGCGGATTCGGCGCCGGCGTCGTCGGGGTCACCGTCGTCGTCGTGACTTCTGTCGTCTTGTTACCGCAGGCCGTCACGCCCGCAGCAGCGAAGATCGCCAGAGCAGTAAAACGAAGAACCTTTTGCATCATACCTCCTAAAGGGTGATGCGGGGGATGAGAGATACTGCAACAACACACTGCCACTGAGGTCCTGCACGACTGCTGCTGCGTTTTGCTGCAGATCGCTGAAGAGCCGTGGCCAGCTCTCCAAAACAGGTCAGAACGTCCTTCGAGAAGCTGAAGGCGCAGAACAACGCAACATATGGCTGCCCGTCAAGTCGGTCAAGCCGCGACAGCCCGGCGCGCAACACGAAAATCGTGTGCGAAACCGAGGGTTACGACCTAACGAAAATCTGGATTATCGATTTGGCTGCGACGGCGGGACACTGCGAGGCTGACAAGAGAATTGTCGGTCGCGTTCCTCCTTATCTGGTAACCGGAATCGGTAATACTGACCGATCACCACGTGCACTGCGAATGCGCCTTCATCGGAACTGGGATCTTACATGTCGTGCTGCTCATCTGCCAGTGAGGGATGACATCCATCTCGTAAAGAAATCCGCCCGATTGCGTCACGGGCTCTCCCTACACTCGCGACTGCTACACTGCCGTCCATGCCCCTTCCAGACTGGCAAGAGGAAGCCAAGTAACATGGATCGTCACGGCGATCCTAATGATTGCTGCTCATCCGAGCGCCTATCCATAGATTCTGCTCGATGACGGACGGTCCCGGACCCCGCCTCTATCGCGCGCGGGAACGCATCATTCCCGATAGTTCATCTCGGGATTTGACGGCCGAGCTCAATGCCGAGCAGATGCGCGCGGCCACGTTCGGCGACGGTCCCCTGCTCATCATCGCCGGTGCGGGCACCGGCAAGACGCGCACGCTCGTGTACCGGGTGGCGCATCTGATACGGCTCGGCGTCGCCCCGGAACGCATCCTGTTGCTGACCTTCACGCGGCGCGCCGCTCACGAGATGCTGTCCCGCGCCGAACAGCTCGTGGGATCGTCCAGCACGCGCGTGCAGGGTGGCACCTTCCACGCGACGGGACACAAGCTCCTTCGCCAGTTCGGACCCGCGGCGGGTCTCGCGCGCGACTTCTCGATCATGGACCAGGGCGACGCCGAAGATCTCATGCAGCTCTCCCGCGCCAATCTCGGCTACGGCAAGCAGGAGAAGCGTTTCCCGAAGAAGGAGACGTTGCACTACATCTATTCGCGCCACGTCAACACCGACGTCGCGGTTGAGGAGATCCTGCACGAGAGCTTCCCACAGTTCCTCGATTTCACGCACGATGTCATTCGAATCTTCGCCGACTACGTCGCGCGGAAGGGCGAGCGCAACCTCGTCGACTACGATGACCTGCTCCTCTTCTGGTCGATGATGCTCGACGCGGCGCAGCTCGGCGAGCGCATCGCGGGACTGTACGATCATGTGCTGGTGGACGAATACCAGGACACGAACCTGCTTCAGGCGCAGATCCTCCGCCGCCTCTGTCGCGTTCACCGCAACATCACCGTCGTTGGCGACGACGCGCAGAGCATCTATTCGTTCCGCGGCGCGAATTTCCGCAACATTCTCGATTTCCCGCGCGAGTTCCCCGGTACCACGCTCGTGGCCCTCGAGCAGAACTACCGGTCGACGCAACCGATTCTGGACGCGACGAATACGCTGATCTCGCGCGCGCGGGAGCGGTTCACAAAGAATCTCTGGACGGCGCGTGCCGGCGGCGAGAAACCGTGGCTCGTCACCGCGCGCGACGAGCACCAGCAGACGCGCTTCGTGGTCGATCGTATCCTCGAGCTGCACGAGGAGGGCACGCCGCTGCGCGAGATGGCGGTGCTCTTCCGCGCCGGCTATATGTCCGCCGATCTCGAGATCGAGCTGACGAATCGCAACGTCCCGTTCGAGAAGTGGGGCGGTCTGAAATTTCTCGAGGCGGCGCACGTCAAGGACGTGCTGGCCTTCCTGCGCGTAATCGAAAACCCGCGCGACGAACCGAGCTGGTATCGCCTGCTCATGCTGATGCCCGGCATCGGCGACGTGACGGCGCGACAGATCATCGCCGCGATGGCGGAGCGCGGCTGGGATCCCGGCGCCTTCACGCACTTCGTTGCGCCCCCGAAGGCGCGCGACGCGCAGGCAAAGCTCACGCAGCTGCTCCGCGCCCTGCGCGTGCCGGAACGCGGCGACACGGACCTCGGCGCCGAGATCGACATCATCCGGCAACTGTACGACGACATCCTGCGCGATCGGTACGATCGGCCGGATCCTCGTTTGGCAGACCTCGACCAGCTGCGCGTCATCGCCGCCGGCTATCCGTCGCGAGCGGCATTCCTGTCGGCGCTCGCGCTCGAGCCGCCGCAGAGCACGCAGGATCTGGCCAGCGGCAGTGGCGAGGAGGACGATTGTCTGATCCTCAGCACGGCGCACAGCGCCAAAGGCAAGGAGTGGGACGCGGTCTTTCTGATCTGGGCGGTGGACGGCTGGTTCCCCATGGCGCGCGCCACCGAAAACGAGGACGAGCTCGAGGAGGAGCGCCGGCTGATGTACGTGGCGCTCACGCGCGCCCGCAATCATCTGGCCGTGACGTACCCGCTGCACGTGTACAACAGCCGGCGCGGGTCCGATTACTCCATCGACCAGTTGTCGCGCTTCCTCGACCGCGGTGTGCGCGAGCGCATGCAGAAAACGGCGCTCCCCGATCCGGCGGAGCGGTCAGCCGCCGGCGAGCAACCGGTGAGCGCGCCGATCGATCTGCGCGCGCTGCTCAGGGGCCGCTTTGGTGGCTGACACCGCGGCGTGCAGCGCGCCGAAGGGATCTTTCGGCTTGGATTTCGCGAGCGCGATGATGTCGCGGACGGTGCGCCGCAGATCGCGCCCATCGCGCTCCCACAGCGCATCGAAGTCGTCGAGGTTGGTCAGGTAGATCCGCCGCGCCAAGAGGGCCGCGTTGTCGAGCCTCACCCGCGGAAGAACCCTCGGCGAAATAGTGTGAAGCTGCGGTCCCAACACGGACACGAGTTGCGCCCGCGCGCGTCCGATTATCGTATCGCGAGCCGCGATGCGCGCCGCACGATGGCCGGCGTCTTCGCCTGGATGCGCCTTGTAGGCGGAGTCGATCGAGTGATAGAGTTGCGCCCAGAAGCGTCCCAACAGCTTCTCGTCGGCCCAGCGCGCGTCGGCTTCGGCGGCAACCGAGGGTTGACCGCGCCAGCGAAAGAACCACGCCGACCCGCGCGAGCCAACGAAGTTCGCGAACGATTCGTTGAACACTGCCTGCCCGCTCGCGTAGTAGGTGTTGTGCGTGAGCTCGTGTATGACCGTATTCGCGAGATCGATCGAATCGGCGCGCAGCGACGTCGAGAGCACCGGGTCGTTGAACCAGCCCAACGTGCTGAAGGCGGGCGACGGCCGCAGATAGACGTCGAAGCCGGCGGCCGCGAGCTGCCGCGCCGCGGCTCGAGCTGCCGCATAGTCGAAGAACCCTTTATATGGAACGCTTCCAACGATCGGAAACCACCAGCTGTACGACTGCAGCCGGTCGCGGTAGGCGCCGGAGAGCACGAGCACCAGCGTGTCGTGATCGATTCGCGTGTACGTCGTGAAGCTCTTCTTGGCGCGGAGCCCCACCGAGTCTTGGGCGAAACCTCGGGCCTGCAGCACCAGACGCAGCTTGGCACGATCTGCGGCCGGAATGGACGGATCCTGCAACACGTCCACTATCGACCGGCGGCGGGCGAGAATCTTTCCCTCTTCCACCGCCGCGTGCACCAGATAACGTCCTGTTGGTGCGAGTGCGAGAAAGAGTACGACGGCCGCGCACACCACGGCGAACGCGACCGTCACACCTTTTCGCAGTTGACTGGCGACTGACGGCTGACGACTGTCGGCTGTTGCCCGCTGACTCCCGACTCTAATTTGCCCACGATGTCCTTCGTCCATCTCCACTGTCATTCCGAGTACTCTCTCCTCGACGGCGCGAATCGGATCGACGACCTCATCCAGCGCGCCCAAGAGCTGGAGCAGCCGGCGCTGGCCATCACGGACCATGGTAATCTCCACGCCGCGTGGGAGTTCCAGGAGAAGGCGAAGAAGGCGAAGATCAAGCCAATCATCGGTATGGAAGCGTACGTCGCTCCCGGCGATCGCCGCCTGAAGTCGCGACCGGTGCAAGGCGCCAAGCCCTACTACCACCTCGTACTCCTCGCCCGCGACATCACGGGATATCGCAACCTCGTCAAGCTCTCCTCGCTCGGCTATACCGAAGGGTTCTACACGCGGCCGCGCATCGACCGCGAGCTGCTGGCGCGCTACAGCGACGGGATCATAGTCTCCTCGGCCTGCCTTGCCGGTGAAATCGCCACGCACTTGATGGCCGGCAACGACGCCGCCGCGCGCGAAGCGGCCGCGTGGTACGCCGAGCAGTTCAGGGACCGCTACTACCTCGAGGTGCAGGCCCACGAGTCGCAGGGGCAGGCGCAGCTCAACGCAAAGGTATTTGCGCTGGCCGCCGAGTTGGGGCTGCCGGTCGTCGCCACGAACGACGCGCACTTCCTGCGCAGCGAGGACCACGACGCCCACGATGTCCTGTTGTGCATCGGCCTCGGGAAGGACCGCAGCGACTCCGACCGGATGAAATACGACCGCGGGCTGTACTTCAAGAGCTCGGCGGAAATCGCCCGGCACTTCGGCGATCGGGAGGACGTCCTCGCTAACACGCTCGCGATCGCCGAACAGGTGAACGTGGAGCTGTCCAAGACGTATCACGTCCCGTCGTTCCCGCTGCCGCCAGGAGTGGGGACGGAGAACGAGCTGCTCGTCCAGTTGGCGACCGCGGGCGCGAAGGAGCGTTATGCGCGAGATGGCGGCGCCCTGCCGGAGCACATCCGCGAGCGGCTCGACTACGAGCTTGGCGTGATCACCAAGACCGGCTACGCCGGCTACTTTCTCATCGTCGCCGATTTCATCAAAGCGGCGCGCGATCGTGGCATTCCCGTGGGGCCGGGCCGCGGCTCCGCCGCCGGCTCGCTGGTTGCCTACGCGCTGCGCATCACGGACGTCTGCCCACTCGAGTTCGACCTGCTGTTCGAGCGCTTCCTCAATCCCGAGCGCGTGTCGATGCCTGACATCGACGTCGACTTCTGCTTCGAGCGCCGCGGAGAGGTGATCGAGTACGTCCGCCAGAAGTACGGCAAGGAATCGGTCGGCCAGATCGTCACCTTCGGGACACTCAAATCTCGCGCTGCCATCAAGGACGTGGGACGCGTGCTCGGCTTCACGCCGGCGGAAACCGACGCCCTCGCGAAACTGATCCCGAACCAGCCGAACTTCTCGCTCAGCGTGAAGGAAGCGGTCGAGCAGATCGCCGACGTCGCGAAGCTCTACAATCAGGACAGCCGCTACCGGCAGCTCCTCGACTACGCGATGCGGCTGGAGGGACTCTCCCGGCACACGGGCGTGCACGCCGCCGGCGTCGTCATCGCGCCAGGCCCGCTCGACGAGTACATCCCGGTGTGCACGCAGGCCAGCACGCGCGATGTGGGAAATGGCAAGCGCGACGTCGAGGAGAACGTCGTGATCTCGCAGTACGACATGAACTGCCTCGAGAAGGCGGGCATGTTGAAGATGGACTTCCTCGGCCTAACGACATTGACCGTGCTTCACGACGCGCTCGTGTCGATCGAGCAGCGTACCGGGGAACGGGTCGATCTCGACGCCGTGCCGCTCGACGATGCGGACGTGTATCGCATGTTGCGGGCGGGACGGACCACGGGCGTGTTCCAGTTCGAGTCGCCGCTCGCCACGGATCTGCTTCGCGGCATGCGGTGCGACCGCTTCGACGATCTGGTCGCCTCGAATGCGTTGATGCGACCGGGACCGCTCGACGCCGGCATGCATCGCGTGTATCAGCGGCGCAAGCGCGGCGAGGAGCCGGTGGTGTACGCGCTGCCCGAGCTGAAGGAGGTGCTCGAGGCGACGTATGGCGTCATCACCTATCAGGAACAGGTGATGCGCATCGCGCAGCTGCTAGCCGGGCTCACGTTGGCCGAGGCCGACGTGCTGCGCAAAGCGGTCGGCAAGAAGGACGCGGAGCTGATCAGAGAGGAGCTGGGCAAGTTCGTCGAGAAGTCGGTGGCGCGCGGCTACGATCGCCGCATCATCGAGGAACTGGCCGGGCAGATCGAGACCTTCGGGCGGTACGGCTTCAACAAGTCGCACGCCGTCGCGTACTCGATCATCAGCTATCACACGGCGTGGCTCAAGGCGCATTATCCGGCCGAGCTGCTGGCGGCGCTGCTCTCGTCGTCGATTGGCGAGACCGACAGTGTGGTCAAGTTCATCAACGAGGCGCGTGAGCTCGGCATCGAGGTGCTGCCGCCGGACGTCAACGAGTCGGGATACAAGTTCACGGTCATCGGCGAGAAGAAGATCCGCTTCGGCCTCGGCGCGATCCGCAACGTCGGCCGGTCGGCGATCGACTCGATCCTCGCCGCGCGGCGCGAGCACGGTCCATTCGAGACGATCTACGACGTTGCCGAACGAGTGGACCTGCGGCTGTGCAACAAGCGCGTGTTCGAGGCGCTGATCTTCTCCGGTGCGTTCGACGCCCTCGGCGGGCACCGCGCCCAGTTTGCGGCGGTGCTCGACACCGCGTTGCAGGAGGCCTCGCTGGCGCAGCAGGAGCGCGAGGCGGGTCAGGGATCGCTGTTCGGCGCCGGTCCGGCAGGGGAGAGCGCCAGGTCGGCGCTGGTCAAGCACGTACTGCCAAACGTGGCCCAGCTGCCGGAATCGGACCGCCTGACGCGAGAGAAGGAGATCCTCGGCTTCTACATCTCCGGCCATCCGCTGGAACCGTACCGGCTCGAGTGCGAGCTGTTCGCCACGCACACGGTGTCGGAGCTCGGCACGTGGAGCGATCAACCGGTAGCGCTCGGCGTGGTCGTGACGGCCATCAAGCGGCAGATCAGCAAGCGGTCGGGCGCCGAGTTCGCCCGGTTGACAGTGGAGGATTTTTCGGGATCTTCCGAGGTGCTGGTCTTTCCCGAAGCCTGGGCATTGCTGGCCGACCGCGTCCGCACGGACGTGCCGGTGCTGCTCAAGGGGGGGTACTCGCGGCGGGACCAGGAGACCGACAATCCGACGTTCATCGTGGAGTCGGTCACGCCGTTCATGGAATTGCGTCTGATGGGGGAGGTCGCCGTGGCCATCGATCTGACGACGGGCGATAAGCTGACGTCGGACGTGCTGCGGGACGTGCGTGCGGTGGTGGAGACGCACGCGACGTCGAATACCAGCTCTCCGCCGCTCGAGGTACGCTGGAGCGATGGCAACGGTACGCAAGCGCGGCTGCGCTCCCGCACGCTCAAGCTGGCGGCGAGCCACTCCGCGCTGAACGAGTTGCGGGCGCTGCTCGGCGCCGAGCGAGTCCGCCTCGTCCGCGCGAGTTAACCGACACCACCCGATGGCGACTGCGACCCTGGACTTCGAGAAGCCGATCGTCGAGTTGGAGAAGCAGATCGACGAGCTGAAGCGTTTGGCGGGCGATCGGCAGCTCGACGTCAGCGAGGAGATCGCGCCACTCGAGAAAAAGCTCCACGAGCTGCGCGAGGAGATCTACAAGAATCTCTCACCGCTGCAGCGCGTACAGGTGGCGCGCAGCCTCAAGCGGCCGCTCATGGACGATTACGTCCGCCTCTGCTTCACCGACTTCATCGAGCTGCACGGGGATCGGCTGTTCCGGGAAGACGCGGCGATCATCGGCGGCTGGGCGCGGCTGGAGGGAGAGACGGTGATGGTGATCGGCCAGCAGCGCGGCCGCGATACCAAGGAGAATCTGCGGCGCAATTTCGGGATGCCGCATCCGGAGGGATATCGCAAGGCGCTGCGGCTGATGAAGCTGGCGGAGAAGTTCCACGTCCCCGTGCTCACCTTCATCGACACACCGGGCGCCTGGGCGGGGCTCGGCGCCGAGGAGCGCGGGCAGAGCGAGGCGATCGCGCGCAACCTGTTCGAGATGAGCCGGCTCGAGGTGCCGATCATCGCCACCGTCATTGGCGAAGGCGGCTCCGGCGGTGCGTTGGCGTTAGGCGTCGCCGACCGGGTGCTGATGCTGGAGAACTCCGTCTACTCGGTGATCACGGTAGAGGGATGCGCGGCGATCCTGTGGAAGGACGGCAAGAGCCCGGAGATGCGCGAGAAGGCGGCGACGGCGCTCAAGATCACCGCCCCCGATCTGTTCGAGCTACGCGTGATCGACGAGATCATACCGGAACCGCCTGGCGGCGCGCACGCCAACCACGAGGTCACCGCCGCGTCGGTGCGGGAAGCGCTCGTGAAGCACCTGGACGAGCTGCGCCGCTTCAAGCCGGACAAGCTCGTGCGACGGCGTCGCGAGAAGTTCCTGCGTCTCGGGCAGTACATCGAGTAGTATGGCGGCGACCACGCATCTCATCGAAGTCGCCTTCAAGGGGAATCGCAAGGATTTCTTCCTTTGGGATGGCGACGAGCCGCCGCCGCCGAAGACGCCAGTGATCGTCGACGCCGATCGCGGAGAGGACCTCGGGCACGTCCATGCGATCGGTGAGCTGGCCTCCAAGCGGAGCGCAGGCACGGCGCACGGCTACCGTGATGCGGGACCGGAGAAGAAGGCGCGCCGCATCGCCAGCGCCGAGGACCTGCGCCGCTGGCGCGAGCTGCGCGAGCAGGACGAGGAGGTGCGGCGGAAGGCAATGGAGCGCGTCAAGGCGAATCAGCTCGTAATGAAGCTCTCCGACGCCGAGTGGCAGTGGGACCGGAAGAAGCTCACGCTGTATTTCACCGCCGACAAACGCGTGGACTTCCGCAATCTCGTACGTGAGTTGGCGGCGATGTTCCGCACTCGCATCGACCTGAAGCAGATCGGCGTGCGCGACGAAGCCAAACGACTGGACGGCATCGGCCGCTGTGGACGGCAGTACTGCTCGTCGTCATGGCTCCCCGAGCTCCGGCCGGTGAACCTTGGCGTGGCCAAGGAACAGCGGCTGTCACTCAATCCGTCGCAGATCTCCGGTGCGTGCGGGCGGCTGATGTGCTGCCTGCGCTACGAGCACGACTTCTACGTGCAGCAGCGCCGGCGCTTCCCGAAGGAAGGGAAGGTCCTCGTTACGCGCCGGGGCGAAGAGAAGGTCGTGACGAACGACATCTTTCGCGAACGCGTGACGTTGCGCTCGGCCGAAGGCGAGATCCGCGTCGTCGCGCTGACGGAGCTGAGCGCCGAGCTGGCGGGCACCGGCTCGCCGCTACCTTCGTTTGTCGAGTCGGCGCGCGAGGTTGAGACCGAGGTCGAGAGCGTTGAGAGCATGGAAACGGTCGAGGGAGAAGTCGACGAGGAGGAAAGCGGCGAGGCCGACGTACCGCCGCCCGCCGGCGCCCAAACGGAAGGAGGACAGAAGCGGCCACACCGAAGAAGGGGACGGAGAGGAGGGCGGAGGAATCGTCGGGACGGTCAGTGAAGTTCTATCTCACCACGGCCATCGACTACGCGAATGGCGATCCGCATCTCGGCCACGCGCTCGAGAAGATCGGGGCCGACACGATCGCGCGATATCGGCGTCTGCGCGGCGACGATGTGTTCTTCCTCATGGGTATGGACGAGCACGGGCAGAAGGTCGCGCAGGCCGCCGCCGAGCGAGGGGTATCGCCGCAGGCGTTCACCGACGACGTTGCGGCGCGCTTCGAGGCGATGTGGGCGCGGCTGGAGATCTCGAACGACAAATTCATTCGCACCACCAATCCCGCGCACAAGAGCGGCGTGCGCGCCCTGATCAAGCGCATCCACGACAACAACCCCGACGACTTCTACGAGAAGACGTACGAAGGCTGGTACTGCGTGGGCTGCGAGCTGTTCAAGCGCGACAACGAGATCGAGAACGGCAAGTGCGTGCTGCACCCGACGCGCGAGCTGCAGTGGACGCAGGAACGCAACTGGTTCTTCCGGCTCACGAAATATCAGCGATTTCTGCGGCGACTGTTCGCGGAGCGCCCCGAGTTTCTGCGCCCGGAGACGCGGCGAAACGAGATCCTGGGCCTGCTCGAGCAAGGCCTCGAGGACATCTCGATCACCCGCTCGCGGTTGGCGTGGGCCATTCCCTTCCCGCTGCAATCGGCGAATGGTGAGGAGCAGGGCACGTGGGTGTGGTTTGACGCGCTGCCGAACTATCTCACCGCCACAGGTTATCCGGACAAGGGTTATCGGCAGCTCTGGCCGGCGACGCTGCACGTCATCGGCAAGGACATCACGCGCCTGCACTGCGTCGTCTGGCCGGCGATGCTCCAGGCGGCGGAGATCCCGCTGCCGGAGCAGGTGTGGGCGCACGGCTTCATATCGTTAGGTGGGGAACGGTTCAGCAAGAGCGCCGGCGTGAAGCTGGAGCTCGGCGAGGCGATCGACCGCTTCGGTGCCGACGCGTTCCGGTATTACGTGCTGCGCGAGGTGCCCTTCGATGCCGACGGCAGCTTCTCCTGGGAGCGGTTCGAGGAGCGGTACAATGCCGAGCTGGCGAACGCGCTCGGCAATCTCGCCAGCCGGACGATCGCGATGGTCGAGCGCTATTGCGGCGGCACCGTACCCGCCGGCCCGCGCAACCAGATCGATGTCGCGGACGACGCCGACTACGCGAGCTATCACGCGGCCATGGACGGCTCGCGCGGTTATCTGCTGCACGAAGGGCTGCGCCACGTGTTTCTCACCGTGTCGCGCGGCAACGAGTACGTGGATCGTCAGGCGCCATGGAAGCTGGCCAAGGATCCGGCGCAGGCCGCCGAGCTCCATCACACACTGGCGACGCTGATCCGACAGCTCGCGCGTCACGCGGTTCATCTGTCTCCATTCATGCCGCAGAAAGCGCAGGCATTATGGGTGCAGCTCGGCGGTCCCGGTGAGGTGGCCGACCAGCGCTTCGAGCATCTCGGCGTGCTGGACGTGACGGGCTGGATCGTGAAGAAGGGGGAGCCGCTCTTTCCGAAGAAGGACTGAACGGCCGTACGCGAGTGGAGGCGTCGTCATGTGCTGACGTTCCATGCACGCGTCGTTTCGGTGCGTGCTCACCGAGTTTTTCCACATAATCGCGAGCTTTCGTCGTCTTTCGTGTTGCTGACGGCGCGTGCGCGTTGAGTTTCGGTCCATGCACGCGTAGTGACGGTGCGTGCTCATTTAGTTTTTCCACATTTCATGTGAGTGTCGGTGCCTTCACGGTCAGTGTCGGTGCATGCCCGTTCAGTTACGGCGCCTTCCTGTTCAGTTTTTCCACGTGCGATGTGAGTTGCGTCGCGTGTCGGCTTGGTGACGGTACCTTCACGTTTGGTTTT
>CAZICQ010000046.1:0-24855 GCA_964537775.1 uncultured Gemmatimonadaceae bacterium
TCACGTATGACATTCTTCGACGCCATCAATCCGCTTAGGGTAGCCGCGGCGCACGTATCACACGGCCGTCTGGATACGCCTGCACATATCCGATGACATGTCCCTTTGAATCGCGCTCAAATACAATCATCGCGCCGACGCCGTCGGGGCTGAACGCGGTGGCAGATACCGGCACGAGTCGGGCGCCGATGGTCTGCCCCGAGGCCGTTGCAACAAGATGGCCGCCTTCCCAGTGCACATTGTCGATGTAGGCCGGAGCGATCTGGTACCGACCGACGAACGCGTCGAGCGCGCTGGAGTCGACGGCGATGGCGCGGACCGGTTGGGCTAACCACGTCAGTGTATGGCGTACCAGGTTCCACGCGTCTCCGCGGCGCGCAAAGACGGCCAGCGCCCGCCAGGAGACTGTGAAGGCGCTATCGCCCAGCGGCCACCGGTCGCCGCGGATGTAGTCGGCGACCAGAGTCGCCCCGTACTGGTGCGCCTGCAAACTGTCGATGACCGAGCGCGCCGGCGAAGGAACCGAAGTCGCGGCGAGCAGTTGCCGCTGATTCACCACGGCGCCGCTCACGCCCACGACCCATTGCACGTCATCGCCCAGCATTGCGTGAACGGTCTGCGAATCGCCGCGCGCGATGGCGTCATACAATGCCGTCAATAAGCGACGCGCGTCGTGAGTGGCCGTCGTCTGTGCGCTCGCGGCCGCACTCGCCATTGTGAGCGAGGCTACTACGAGCAACCCGGAGATGGCACGTCGCTGAGTGGGCATACGAGTCGGAGGCGTTGCCTAACGCATCAATTCACTGCGCTAGCTGCGGCAATATCACCTGGCGACGCGTGACGAACATGGTGCGGTGCTGACCTCACCGCTGGATGCTGCGGATGGCCGGCGCAACCACACGTACGCGCCCCAACGTATCGCGAGCCACCGTTACAGAATGGCCTCGCGCGAAGACATCGGGCGCGCCGCCCGCCATGCCCGCTGCATGGACGACCAGCTCAGGATCGCTCACGGATGTCTCCAAAACGATTTCCCCGGGTTGCTCGCCCATCTGAAGCACCGCCGGTGTCGTGACCGAGCCCGTATCGCCGGCGAGCAGAACACGCCCGGGAGCGCGGCTCGCGCCGAGCGCAAACGTACTCCCATGAAGCCAGACATGGATGACGACAGCGCGCGTGAAGTCGGCCGAGAGCAGTTCCGCGCGAAACGGCTGCGGCTCCGTGGCCGTCGAGAGCGGAGAGAGCGCGAACGCCGCGGATCCCAGGGTGGCGACTAGCAGGACGACACGCATTGCTTACTCCTCCATTCATTGGCCATCTGCTCTCGCCGGCACCTTCCGACGAATCCAATTCTCGACCGCTCCGGCATGTTACCCCATGCTGGTAGGGCTAGGTCCTCCTCGGCTCATACCGCATCGCCACCGTACCCGAGCCGAACTCCAGCCGGCTCACGAGCCTCAAGTCGACACACTTCCAGAGCCAAAGAGCGGCGCATCCGCTCGCTAGAGGTTCTCGACGGCGTGACGGTGCATCTTCTCACAGGGCACAATTCCTTGACGATGGTGCGGCATGTGATGTCCCGGTGCGCCGATGGCTCCCCGATGATCGCAGCAGCCGTCCAGGGTGACGTTGATGGAAGATCCTACGGCCGCTCAGAAGACTCCTCTAGCTGGACCGCAGGCTCTGCCCGAATGTGATCCAGAACCGGTTAGGATCGCGAATAGTGAATTCTCGCATTCCGTAGTGCGTGTCGTGAGGAGCCGCGATGATCTCCACGCGATCCCCCAGCGACGCGAACAGGTCATCGACGTTCTCAACGTCGACATACAAGTCGACCTCGCGGCGCCGTTCAGCACTCGGCCGACCGCCCTGATTGAACATGACGCGAGTGGCACCGACGGACAAAATGGCGAAGCTCAACCCGTCACCACCGTCCTTGTAGGTGTCCGTGATCGTAAAGCCGATCGCTTCGTACCAGGCCGCGGTGCCCCGCACGTCCGGCACATGGATCATCGGCGTCGCCGCTCGCGGCGACCACGCTCGGTGTTGCCTCGTCATCGGCTACCTCCGGTACTGCGACGCCGCACGGATGGTTAGGCATTCCCGCCAGGCGGCGGAGGCGCGCAGACCTCCATGCTCTTGATGAGGCCATGCTCCATAGTGAAACGATGACCCACGTAGTCATCGGCAACTACGGCGCCCGCCAAATCGCGCACGACCTGATGAACCTCGACCAAAATGTGCCCAGCGTCCTCCGCGTAAAAAGAAATTGGCTCCACGTGAGGATCGATCTCGCTCCACTGCTCAGTCCAATATGCTCGGACCGCTTGTGGACCTCGAACAAAACCGCCTTTGAACGCTCTGGGCCAAGCCACGTCCGGCGTCATGAGGGCGAGGGCCGCGTCAATGTTTCTCGCGTTGAAGGCCGCGTATGCCTCGCGCAGCCGCTCGATTGTTGGCGGATGTGGATGTGTCATGTCGCTCAATCATCTCTCTCGGGCCCGATGGGCACAAGGACTCGATCACGATCGCGGTGCTCGCCGACCCGGACTCGCTCTTCCGCACGAACGTGAACCCCTCGTAATCCGAGCAGAAATACTTAGGTCTTGCCCTTAGTATTGAACCGTGGTAGAATCTCTCAGCCTGATCGGGTAATGCAACCACACGAACGGTATTCAAATGGCGCAAGCCGCAGTCGCTGACGATGTGTTCCACGCCCTGTCCAATTCGACCCGGCGGAAAGTCCTGGAGCAACTGTCTGTCGGGCCAGCCACAGTGACCGAGCTGGCGGCATCGTTCGACATGAAGCTCCCGTCGTTCGTGCTGCACCTATCGGTGCTCGAGCACAGCCGGCTGGTGAAGTCGAAGAAGCGGGGGCGGGTGCGAACGTATGAGATCGTACCGCAACGGCTCAAAGTCGCTGAGAACTGGCTCGCCGAGCGGCGTCGGGTGTGGGAAGCCCGGTTCGACCGCTTTGACCAATACGTCAAACAACTCAAGGAGAAGGAGTCACGATCATGAGCAGGCGCTTTGCGATCAATCCGAAAGTCGATTTCGTCCTCGAGCGGTTCATCGACGCGCCCAAGCATCTCGTCTGGGAAGCGTTGACCAAACCGGAGCACCTCAAGGAGTGGTACATGCCCAAGCCTTGGGGTGAGGTGACGCGCTGCGAGATGGACGTGCGACCGGGCGGCATCTTCAGCATCGACATCACGTCAGGCGGCAAGGAGTTTCCGAACCTCGGCTGCTTCCTCGACGTCGTGCCGATGGAGCGACTCGTCTGGACATCCATGCTGTTTCCCGGCTATCGTCCGGCTGTCTTCGACGACATTCCGATCACCGCCATCATCACGATGGAAACGGTGGGAACCGGCACGCGCTACGTCTTCACGGCGCTGCACCGGGACGAAGCGGACTTCGAGAAAAACATGACGTCGGGTTGGCAGGAGGGGACCAGGATCGCCATCGACCAGTTCGTGGAGCACGTGCAGTCGATGAAGCACGAGCAGGCGATGAGGTAGTTCTTGCGAGTCGTGGCGGGCGGCCGCGCCATCCCTCGCTCGGCCGCCCGCCGCACGCAAACGTTAGGCGACGCGCGTCGGCGTACCTACCGCTGCGGTTCCTCGTAGAGCCCGAACTCGTTACCCACGGGATCGGTAAAGACAGCGAACGCGCCCATGTTCGGACCGATCTCCGTGCGCGGCGTGACCACACGGCCGCCCGCGTTCTCGATTCGCTTCAACGACTCCGCGATGCTGTCGACCATGATGTAGGTCCGAGTGCGCTCGTCGGCCGTCCGGTCGCCCTCCTTCACCCACGTCCCGCTCACACCGCCGGTATCATCGAACGCCAGCTTCCCATCGCCGCGTTCACGCACCTTCCAGCCGAAGATGTCCGCATAAAAGCGCGCCGAATCTTCGGCTCGATTGGCGGGAATCTCGAGGTAACAGATCTTGCCGTGGGGCATCGACGAATCCTCCGGTCTGCTACGGGTGCCTAACGCTTGCGCTCAGCAGGGGATGCTTCCGATGAAAACTGCGCGAGGCGCGCCACGTCAACCTCACGCCTTGCGCCGGAGTACAATGTGGGTGGCCTTCTCCGATCCCACGAACTGCACGCATTCGTATCCCAGCGCTCGCATGTCCACGTCTTCGAACAATCGCTCTCCGCTGCCGAGGAGCACCGGCGCAATGGCCACGTGCAACTCATCGATGACGCCCGCGCGAAGATACTGCTGGATTGTATTCGCCCCACCGCCGATGCGCACGTCCATCCCGGCCGCCGCCGCGCGCGCCCTGTCGAGCGCCTCGTGAATGCCGCCGGTGACGAAATGAAAGGTCGTGTCGCCTTTCATCTCTATGGGCGCGCGCGCGTGATGCGTCAGGATGAAGACCGGAACGTGATATGGAGGATTGTCCCCCCACCAGCCCTTCCAGCTCATGTCGGACCACGGGCCACGAATGGGGCCGAACATATTCCGACCGAGTATCCAGGCGCCAAATCGCTCGGCGCCCCGTGCAGCGAAATCGTTATCGATTCCTGTCACGCCACCTTCGAGTCCTTGCATCTGCCGCCACGCCCGGGTGGAGACTATCCACTCGTGCAGGGCCGCACCGCCGACGCCGAGCGGATTGGCAAGGCTCTGGTCCGGACCGGCACCGTAACCGTCCAGCGAGATCGTGAAGCTCTCGACTCGGACTCGCGTCATTTCCTCACGCCTCCGGTTCGATGGACGCCTAACGCCACAGCTAGGGACACAGTCAGTGAGCGGTCGCGAGCAATGCGCGAATCGCCGCGACCACCAGCTCCGGCTGATCGAGTGGAATATGATGTCCGCTGTGCTCGGCCACGATGAGCGTCCCCGTCGTCGACATCGAAGCAAGCGCGGTCATATCCTGCCGATGTTCTGCTTCCTCGTCCGGCGAGTCTTCCGGCTGGCCGCGCGACAGCACGACGAGCGGCAACGTTCCGAGCGCGTGCTCCGACGCGGTGCGCTGGCGAAAGAGTGCGGTCAATTCGTCGGCGTCGAAGGGATTGTCGTTCGACGCGGCCATCTTGATCTGCCCGATCGCCCACGTCCGCATGCGCTTCGCGAATTCGGGCAACTTGTTACGCGGCGGATCGTTGACGTGCGGGAGGAAATCCCTCAGCTGGCTCTTGATCAGCCCAACGATGCTCGGCGGAATGTCGCTCTCGTGGAGCGGTCCCGAGGTCTTGACCTCCGGAATCGGCTGGCCGGTCGCCAGCTCCGATGCACGCGTCTTCCTCCCCGGCACCACACGTACAGGATTGTCGTATTCGGGATCGACGAGTACCAAGCCGGCGACCTCGGTCGGATACATGATCTGATACACGCGCACGAGCACACCACCATACGAGTGTCCGACGAGTAGATAGGGCGGGCGCTCGCCGGCAGTCCCGAGCAGCGTGTGCAGCTCGTACGCGATCTGATGCATCGTGCGCGGCCGCGGCCCCATGTCGCTCCAGCCCGATCCGGCGCGATCGTAGGAGCACGCGCGTGCGAACGTGCCGACCTCCGGTTGCACGAGACTCCAATCGACCGAGAAATCACCGGCGCCCGCCTCGAGCACCACCGTCGGCTGATTCGCTTTGCCTTCACCCACGCAGTTCAAGTGCAGTTTCCATCCGCCGACGTCGATCAATCGGCCGGGCGGCTTCATTGGGGGTGTCGACGTGTCGGGTGAAACACATCGCTGGATTCCGAGAGGTGGGCAGACGGCGTTCGCGAATAAATATGGATTGGCGACCGGCACCACGTGCCCAGCGGACGGAAGCGCGCTCGCCGAGGCGACGAGCACGGGAAAGATGCCGAACAGAATTCCGCTCACGTGGCCTCCCTCAGTTCTCCGTCATCCGGAACGGCTACCCGTTAGCCCGAGCGCGCACTGTGCTCAATGCGGCGTGACGTCGCCCAACTCGCCCCGCTCGGCGAGGAGCTTGGCCACGAAGCGTTGTCCCTCCGTGATCCGCTCGACCTCGACGAGGAGGGCCTGCAACTCCGTGTTCATCGCGTGAATCTCGGCGCGGCTCGCCACCGCGTCACTCGCCGCGATCGCGGTCCGATGGACGGCGGCACGTACGCCGAACCGGGCGCCGATCCACGCGCCGACGAATCCGGCGATGAAGGCCACGGCGCCGGCAGTGCTGAAGAGCACGATGTAGTGCTCGCGCAACGTGCCGAAGAGGATGGGGGGCATCGCGAAGACCTCGGCGCAAAGGTACGGTGAACGAGCGGTGGCTGGACGACGTTCCGTCCACCTTCTCTACGTGTTGGGGGAATGCTCTGGTTTCGGGCTAACGCAGTAATTCAGCGGCTTGCTCCGGCCCGCCCGCGGCAATGCCCGTCAGACAGCTGGCGACGGCGGAAAGGGTTGCACAAATGCAAAATCGAGATGGCGGGCAATCAGCGTGAAGTCCGCAACGTTCTCGGTAATCACCATCGCACCAACCTCGCGCGCAGTGGCCGCAATCAGCAGGTCGTGCAAGAACGAGCGCTGATCGAGGCGACTACGATGCGTCGCTCGCGTTCGGAGGCTTTGGTCCACGCGAGCGACGAGCTCCCAAGTGCTCCACGTTGGTGTGATCAGCCGGCGGCGAGCCCGGAACGGCTCAATGAGCACGGTGCGTAAAGCTTTGCCACGTTCGGGCCGCTGCACCCCGACGAGCAGTTCGACAGCGACCACTGCACTCAAGACGAGCCGAGGCAGCGCGTGGCGATGAAACTCCCGAAACTGGGTTCCGAAAGCGAGGTCGCGGAAAGCGTGGATGTAGACGTTCGAGTCCAGGAGGTAGAGGCGGCTCACCGAGCCTTCGCCTTCGCCGGGAAGCGATCAATAAAGCCACCTTTGCCAATCAGCTCGATGAGGCCGCGATCGACTTCGGCCTCAAAGGCGGCGAAATCTTCGACGAGCGCGAGCGCGCGGTCGATCGTCTCGGTCTCAGTCTCCGCATGGAGCAGGGCCTTCGCGCGATCGATACGGCGCTGATCGATAAAGAGGTTCTTGCGGCGGCGGACAGGCGCCATACGTAGACTCCGACGGGGGCTACTGTATAAATATGAGGCGCGTCTGTATAGCGGCAATCGGCAAATGCCGGAGCGGGCCAGCGGTGGGTGGGATGCAGAGGACCACGCGTTCGGTTGGACATCCACTCGCTTCAGCGTCTCTCCAGGAACCCTCTGCCTTCGTAGATCGCCGGCATCGCCTTTTCGATTCGCGCCGTCCGCGTCGCCGACTGCTTGGCCGCGGCAAAGTGGTACAGGTATCCCCTCTGACGCCCCGGCGTCAGCGCCTCGAAGGCGCGCTTGAAGCGCGGGTCCCTTCGGAACCGCTCGGTCAGCTCCTCGGGAACGGGAAAATCCGAGGTGCTGCGCTTCTTCACCCGCAGCCCAGCCTTTTCGACAGCGATGGCCTCGCGCACGTAGGCCTTGATGATCGCCGCCTTCGCCATGATTTCCTTCGCGCTGGTGAACTTCATCACGCGTGCGGCCTGCACTTGGCCGAGCTGCACCAACAGCTTCTTGGGGTCCGTCAGGAGGGCGCCCTGAAAGAAGCCCAGTGCGAAGTATTCCTTGAAGCCCTGCATGATGACGACGTTCTTTCCATCCACGGTGTAAGTGGGTTTCCCCCACTTACACTCCTCCTTCATCGCGAAGCCGGCGAGCACCCGCCGCATCGCCGCGATTTCGGCCTTCCACCGCTCTCGGTACGCCATCTCCATGCAAGTACGATCCTCAATAATCGTTTGGCACGGCGTCCTGCGTGTTCGACGTTGTTGCGACCGCAACTAGCGCAGCAAGCCAGCGCGGTCGATAACGACGTCAGCGCTGATCACGAAGATCGAGTTACGTCGCGCTCACCGGTCAGCGTGGGACCGGAAGGCTGATGGCACGAATCGCTGATAAGAACCCACCGGCGATCATGATAACGCGCAGCCAATCGTAACGCACCCAACGGTGGGCCATTCTGATGATCTCTGTCTCGTTACCGCCTGCTCCGCGGCTGGCGAGATAGAGCGCGTGATTCATCGGCCACATGACCGGAACGGTGACGGCCCACACAGCAAGGAAGAGCGCGGCGGAGAGCCACAACCAGAGACGATAATGGGGCGGTGTGCGCCATCCAGCGATGAGAGCACCCAAGGTGCTTATGACGGTCAGGAGCGATACCGTCCTGAAAAAGTCGCCGGGGTTGATCCGAAAACGTGGTCCGTACGGGAGCGATGTGAGTGACTCGGGTGGTGCCGAGCTCCACGCGCCGGCGACCACGATGAGATCAAAGAGTTTTGCTCCCAAAGCGATGCCCCACATGAGCACCGAGATCCAAAGAAAGAGGCGAAGCAGCGGACCGTGAACGCCCATTCAGACTCCTCTCATGTGGATAGCCACCGCTGCGAAGCTACGCCCGCCAGCGCCAGGCTGCAACTCCAAACGCGCGCTACTCCCCGCACGAGGAATGCTTCGCCACTTTGGGACGGTCCTCGCTCGCCTCTTTCGAACCACGTTCGTACAGCGGCCGCACGTCCTCCCACGAAGACACGCGCGAGAGAACAAAGCAGGAGCAAAGAATATCTACTCATTCAACGTGTCACTCGGCCTAACGAACTATTCAACTGCTATGACCGAAGCGGCGCACATCATCGCCGAGCCGCTCGGCGTAAGTTGCTGGAACACCAATCGCCACTCCCCGTCTCGCCTGACAAAAACCCTGGCAAAGCGAACCGCTCCTTCGCGGACGGCACCGCGTAGGCGAACCCTAACGAGAGAGCGCCCCGAGACGAGCGCAGCATCCGCGAACGCACGTACCCGAAGATCGGAGTCCTGAATGCGCTCGTACGCCGGCTCACGAGACAACAGGGTCTTCAGCCGCTCGGACTTGCTACGTACGTCCCCATTCGCGGTGATGTTTAGAAAATCGTCGGCATAAGCGAGGACTGCCGCCGCGGAATCGGGCTGAAGGTCGATGCTCTCGATCCGGGAATTCGCCGCCAGCACTTCCACTTCGCGGGCACTCGGAATGGGATGTCGTCGATTACCTTCATGCGCTGATCGGGAGGACAGCGTATCGGGCGCTCCGGCCGTGGGCGTATTCTGAGCATGCACGAGAATCCACTGGCCGTGCTCCAAGGCCCAGATGCGGCTGTTGATGATCGCGTATGTGCGCAGCTCACCGCGCACACTCATGGGTAGCGTGGCCAGCGCGGTGGTGACCGCAAGCTCACCATAGACTGGAATCCGTCGCCATGATGAGGTTGGCCGCGAGTCGAATCTCTTCTGCCCCGAGGAATAGCCGGCGAGCCACTCCGACTTTGTCGCCACGCCATTCGAGGTCACCTGTACGGCGGTCGAATCGATGAGCTGATCGAGCTCGGCGAGGTCGCGCTGCACAAATGCACTCGTGAGCCGCCGATTCTGCGCCAGCACTGCTGCGGCGGCCGCGCTAGAGTCACTCGCGAGCAAGCTGTCAGTCTGGGCGCTCGCGGCGAATGGCGCGACAAGGAGCCACGTCGATAGGAAAAAGGCGGCATGTCTCACGCCGATGCTCCTCCACATCCATACGTGCCGCATGAAAGGAAAGCAGCTATGGTGCGTCCGGCACAGTCGTGTTCTGGAAAGCCACATTCCACCACTGCCTGTTGATCTTTCTGAAATATCGAAGGAGAGATGGCCTTCGACGTGCGGGTCTCAGCTTTGTCGGCTCCAGACGCTGGAGATGAAAGTTGCGCCGACTTCGGCGGCGACGCAAACGCCCACCGCCGCCCCATACCGACAACCGTCCACTGAAATCCGCGTGCGAAGTCCGCAGTACGTCCGCAGTCCGCAGTGCGCAGTTGGTCAGCGTCCGCAGTCCGCAGCCGGCGGGGCCGCCGCTCCCCACACTAGCGCTTGTACATCAGTTCACGTGCGCTACTCCCCACACGAGCAATGGCTCTCCACATTGGGACGAACTTCGCACGCCCTCTTTCGAACCACCTTCGGACAGATTGGTTCTGATCGGGAGGAAAGCTCGCATGCGACCCGTGTTGACGTCGTTCATTGCCCTCGCCCTCTTAGCTTCCGCGCGAGATGCGGGAGCACAGAACGCGAACGCCGCCCGTGTCTCCTCCGCAAGCGCCGAACAGGAGGTACTGGCCGCCATGGCCGCTCTCAACGCCGCCACGCTCGCGGGCGACTCGGCCGCTTTGCAGCAGCTCTACGCAGACGACTACGTGTTCGTCAACTACCGAGGCGGGGTCGATAATAAGGCCCACCAGATCGAGCTGCTTCGCACCGGCGAAATGAAGTTCGCTACGCGCACGGCATCCGAGGTGAACGTGCGCACGTTTGGCGACAGCATGGCCATCGTCGTCTATCGGCGCAGCCAGAAGGCGACGGTTCGTGGCGCCGAGCGGCCCGGTGACGTGCGCGTGACGAACGCGTGGGTCAAACGCAGCGGGCGGTGGCAACTCGTCAGCGGCCAAGTCACTCCGATACAAATGCCGTAAACGGAGTCTGCCGCCTTCTCGAGCATCCCAGTCAGGAGTGCTTTGATATACGATTTGTCTCACGGGCGAACATCGCTCATCATCGGCGGCCTTGCCGCAGCGCTCTTCAGCTGCGCGAACCCCGTGTGCGCTTGTCAGGCACACGGCTCGGCCGTCGTGTACGGCACGGTCGCCGACGCCACCGGAGCGCCTCAGAGCAGCGCGCAGGTCTCAGCCAGCGCGTGGTGGGGTAGAACGTGCGGTGCCGGCGCGGGAGCGCCGTCGTCTCCCGCGGCGAGCGGTACCGCGACGAGTGACTCAGCGGGCCGGTATCGACTGCAACTCTACGGTGTCGCCCAAGACTCGACCTGCGTCACCGCATCCGCATCGCTCGGTACTCGCTCGGCGTCTGGAACAGGCCTGGTGCGCTTTGGCGCAAGCGGGCCCTTTCCTGCAGACAGCGTGCGGATTGACCTCATTCTCCGATAGCGCGGTCATCGTGGCGACCTTCGTGCATCTGACGCCCGAGAAGAACGTGCGCGCTATCCGGCGCACCGGATTGCGCGCCGCACGCACCCGGCCAGGTCTCCCGGCGGGCGTGTATGCATTGCCCGTTTCCCCGGAGTTCGCGCTCTCGCATCAATGGCTTCGCGAGATGAAGTGGCATGGACAACGGACGGTCTGGGCGGCCTACTTCCGGCTGGCCGACGACGAGATGGTCTGGATGGGCCACTACCACGGCCCGCACCGCGAGATGACAGCGGGAGAAGCGGCCGCCGTATTCTTCGATGCGGCGAGCCAGGCCGGAGTCATTGGAGATGTCGAACGGAAAAACCGGCAGCCGGCTCGGGCTCGAGGTCATCGTGCCGCGCGGAATCGCGCCGGCGGAGATTCATCGCATCAGTCGACCGCCACAGGATCTCGGCTGGCGCCATTCGCCCCAGGCTCGGTCGCTCCTCCCCGGCGGCCTTATGAAGCTGCGCCGCTCCCACGCGTGACGTGGTCCTTCGCGTTCAGTGCAACGAACTCACGCCAGTACTTGTATGAGCGAAACCCAAGCCCGTGCTTGGCGGTGTCGGGGATGATTTCGCCCCGAATGCCGTTCGCATGGTCGTCACAGCGCGGAATCTCGAACGTCCAGTTGTGCAGCACGCCCGGCGCGCGAGGCGTGAGCCCCACATGGCTGAAATGCAATGTTTCCGTTCGCGTCGCCAACCTGCCGCACGTCGGACAGCAGCCAGGCCATGGGAACTCCCAGAAGTCGGGCTCTTTCAAGTCGGCGAACGGGACGAGAAACGCGCTCCCGGTCGCGATGAAGTCGTCCGTGACGATCTGCGGCTGCGCTTTCGTCGGCGCGTAGAGATATGCGCGACACGCTCGACATCGGAACACGGTGCCGGACTTGAAATCGAGGACAGCGCCGCACCCGGGGCAGGCGGCTCGGGACTTCCGTGCGAGATTGTTGATGATCACGAGTGCGATGACCGCGCCGACGATGTAAAGGAATAGCATCACGGCGGTCCTGATGGGGCTGAGCGCGAGGGACGTCGCTGCAAGGATTCCGTTCTCTTTCGCGTACTTGCCTCCTGTGAGCTGGCAGTCGCCACCGGCCTCTCGTACGACGTCGCCTTAACCTCTATTGTCGCGGTCTGGGGCAAAACGTGACCGGGGCGTCCGTATGACAGAGGCAGCGTAGAGCAATGTGAAAAAGGAAGATGTGCGCCCGTTGTCGCTCCGCAACGCGAGTGAAGGATAACGGACGGACACGATTCATGAACGCAGGGACGCCAAATACTCCGGCGGCTCGTCTTGCCCAATAATGAAGTTGTCACGTACGACTTGCTTCAAGAGCATCAACCTGTGTGCGACGTCTAACGGTCGGCTCCCGACACGCGACGAATGCGTAGGCGGCCGGGCGAGATCACGCTAAACGCGCTGACCAGTTCGGAGGCATGTTCAGTAATCGCGCGGGAAACGATGCTCGCCTTTTGCTCGCCCGAGAGTCCGGACAGACGGATCAGAATGATGCCGGCGCTGGCGCGTCCCTGCCGGAATACCAGTTCGCCGAAGTCCCGATCTCCAGTGACCAGCACTGCACCACGCGAGCTGGCCTCCGCGAGGACACGATCATCCGAAAGACTCGGCGCCATTTCGGCGACATAGAGAACCTCGAGTCCATTTCGACGGAGCGTGGCGACAATCGCGGCATCCACGCTCTCGTCGCAGACCAGGATCACGCCGCCTCGTTCGGAACCGAGAACACGGCCTCCCCCCGGAGTGACTCGGCGGCGAATCGAAGAGCAGCGTGCACGGCCTCACGGCTGAGGCGCGGATGCGCGGCTAGAATCGCGTCCACGGACTCACCCGCCCCGAGTTTCTCCAAAATGAGGTCGACGGGAATGCGCGTCCCGCGCACGACGGCTTTGCCGGCGAGAATGGCGGGATCAGACTGAATGTATTCGTGCCAATCCATAGCGAAGCCTCCGGAACATGATACCGACCATCGAGCAGACTCGAAAGATGCCGTCCAGCAGGCGTCCGCGCCGCGGGAGACATGGTCGTCCTCAGCTCCGTGGGGGCCGTCTTACCCGTTCGGATTGCGGCTCCTGCTCGTCCAGCGGCGCGCGCACCTCCACCGGAATATCGTCCGGACCGATGCACATAAAATAGATGTTCGGCCCACCGCGCAGCGGAACTCGAAGAAGGTCTCGAAGACCGTTCTAGCCGTCTCGACGTCCGATACCTGAAGATCGACGTGGTTGAGTTTCATCTCATGGCCGAGCTGTCTGCGTCAGCGACGCAGGATGACGTACTATGACCGCGCGAGCACCCTGTCGGCGTACTCTTCGACCGTCGTTATTGGCAGCGCGAGCTCGCGCTGGAGCGCATTATCGAAGACGTCTCCCTCGGCCGCCTGCGCCCCCATCACCATGCCCGAACCGGCCGTATCCGCGAACGCCGCCACGATCGGGCCGAGCGCCAGCAGAACCGGTCTGGGAATGTGCCGCACGCGGAAACGCCGGCCCGTCTTGCGCTCGAGCATCGCGATGACTTCGTTAGGCGACATCGCCTGAGGTCCGGCGAGCGGCAGCTCGCGATCGACGAGTCGCGGGTCCTCGAGCGCGCGCACGGCGTACGCGGCGACGTCGTGGACGGAGATCCAGGTGAGCGGTCCGGCTCCCGATCCGAACACCATCGCGCGGCCGGCCGCGATGTTCCAGCCGAGCGCAGGGCCGAGCCAGATCTCCATGAAGACGGAGGGCTGCAAGATGGTCCATTGCATACCGGTCGCGCGCAGTGCCCGCTCGACTTCGCGCTTGTACCGCACGAGCGGCGCCCGCTCGCGCAGCTTCGGCGAGACGGAGACGTACACGAAACGCGACACGCCGGCGGCCGCCGCTGCGGCGACGAGATGCAACTGGCCGTCGCGGTCCACCTCGCGCAGCGTGAGGGTCTTGTCCTTCGTGCCCATCGCCGTCGCTGTGCTGACCACGGCCGTCACGCCGCGGCACGCTTGCTCGAGCGAGGACTCGACGCGCAGGTCGCCGATGACAATGTCGACGCCCTGATCGCGCAACGCTTGCGTCTTCGGCGACTCCGCACGAACAAGCGCTCGCACCGCCTGACCGCGCGCGCGGAGTAAGCGGCAGACTGCGGAGCCGAGGACGCCAGTTGCTCCGACGACCAGAATCATTAGGTGGTGCTTCGTGAGCTGAAGGTCGGACGGGAAGGGAACATAAGGGCGTCCTTCTCGTGAGAGTCTTCTGACGATTATTCTAACAACCTCGACCCAATGCCGGATATCGAGTACGCATCGTTGCTCAACACGCGGCGTCGCTAGGATAACAGCCTAGACGGAAACCTGAACGTTCTGCGCTCCGTTGGTGTCTAAACTCCGATGCCTAGGCGAATCATTGCGGCCGTCGCCGCAGGCGTGTGTTGCTCCCTGGTCAGTATCGGGGTGGCCGCGCCATCACTCGGCGCCCAAACTGCCGCGGGCGCCCCGGCGCAAGCGACGTCGGCGCAGCATCCCGACAAGTATGGGCACACGATCGCGGTCCCCACCGCCGTCGCTGCCCGTCGAGTTGGACCTATCGTGCTCGACGCCAAGCTCGATGAGGATGCCTGGAAGGCCGCCACACCGATCACGGAGTTCACCCAGAACGATCCCGAGGAAGGGAAACCGGCGTCGCAGCGCACGGAAGTGCGTTTCCTCTATGACGACGAGGCGCTGTACATCGGCGCCAAGATGTACGACACCCAGGGCGGCAAAGGTGTGACGACCCGTCTGGTCCGCCGCGACGGGAATTTCGATTCCGATTATCTCCAGCTCGTGATCGACGGCTATCACGATCACCTGAGCCGAGCGTTTTTCGAGCTCAACCCTTCCGGTTCCAAGAGCGATTATATCGGGATCGGGGCGTCCTGCTGCGACGCGTCCTGGGATCCCGTGTGGGAAGCAGCAACGCATATCGATGTCGACGGCTGGACAGCGGAGATCCGCATCCCGTTCAGCCAACTGCGCTTTTCGCGCGACTCGATTCAGACCTGGGGCCTGCAGGTGCGCCGCTTCATCAAGCGTCGGAACGAAGAGGACGACTGGTCGTTCTGGCACAAGACCGAAGCGGGCGGACCCTCGCGCTTCGGGCACCTCGAGGGCATTCATGTTCCACCGTCGACCTCGCACCTGGAACTGCTGCCATACATAGTCACGAAGTCCGCGGCCGTGGCAACGACGCCCGGCGATCCGTTCGACACCCATGGCCGGCCAACAGTGCGCGGAGGGCTCGACCTCAAGGACAGGCTCACGTCCAATCTGACGCTCGACGGCACGATCAATCCCGATTTCGGACAAGTCGAGGTGGATCCAGCCGTTCTCAATCTTTCTGCGTTCGAGACGTTCTTCCCGGAGAAGCGGCCCTTCTTTATAGAAGGCTCGCAGGTATTCGAATTCGGGAGTTTCAACTGCAACTTTTGCAGCAACGTCGAGGGCATGCGCGGGTTCTACTCCCGCCGGGTCGGGCGTGCGCCAACCGGCGCCTTTCTCGCAACCGGCAACTACGCGTACGCTCGAGTGCCTGACGCGACAACGATCCTGGGCGCGGGCAAGATCACCGGCCGCACCGCCAACGGGTACACCGTCGGCTTGCTCGACGCACTCACGGGCCAAGCCAACGCGAAAGTGCAATCCGCAACAGGCGTCCGCGGCACGCAAGAAGTGGAGCCGCTCGCGAATTATCTTGTGGGCCGCCTGAAGCGGGACTACCTCAATGGCAACCTCGTGGTCGGCGGGATGCTGAGTGGCGTCGCGCGCAACATCGACAGCACGTTCGCGCCGCTCCTCGCGAAGCACGCCGAGATGTACGGCAATGATCTGTTGTACACGTGGGGAAATCACATGTACTCGTTGCGCACGAACGTCGCGCTGACGAACGTGTCAGGCGATCCCCGCGAGATTGCGCTTCGCGAGAAGTCCAGCGCCCGCTACTTTCAGCGCCCGGACCGCGGCTCCGGCTCGGCCGGCTTCTTCTCGAACCGGTTCGACACGACCGCGACGTCGTTGCGCGGGGCGGGCGCTTACGCGCGTGTGGCCAAGGAGACCGGCGATTGGATGTGGGAGACTGCGTTCAACACGCGCACGCCGGGATACGAGACGAACGATTACGCCTTTCAACACCGCGCCGACTACCTCTGGTACAACGCGAACGTTTTGCGCTTCTGGTCCAAGCCCACGCGTTGGTACCGCACGTTTCTGACGATCGTCGGCGGGCAGACTCAGTACAACTACGAAGGGGATCGCACGGCCACCCAGGTCCAACTCTTTACGACCGAGACGACGCCGCAATTTTGGAACATCAACGCATTCTACATCGCACAATTGCCGCAGCTGGACGACCGGCAGCTCCGGGGTGGCCCGGTCGTCGGCCGGCCGCTCAGCCATTATATGGAAATGGATATCTCGAGCGATTCGCGTCGCGTCGTGACCGGAAACGGCGGCCTGAATGTCTTCTGGGACAACCGCGGGAGCGTTGCACCCGCCGTGTACCTGAACGCCAGCTACCGTCCGGTATCGAACGTGAGCCTGACGTTCGGCCCGTCATGGAACGACTCGCAGAATCGTGCGCAATATGTGACCGCGGTGACCGACAGCACCGCGACGGCGTTCTATGGTACACGCTACGTCATGTCCGGCCTCCGGCAGCGTACGCTCGGGCTGGACACACGCGTGAGTTGGACCTTTTCACCGACGATGACGTTCGAGCTGTACGCGCAGCCGTTCTTCGCGGCGGGTCACTACTATCAGTTCAAAGAATACGCCGCGCCCCGCAGCACCGATTTCGTCGTCTATGGGCGCGACGCCGGCACCATCACGCCGGCGGTCGACGCCAGCGGCGTCGTCACGCAGTACACGGTCGCTCCCGGCGGCCGCGCGGCACCCTTTGTGATCGCCAATCCCGACTTTAGCGAACGTTCATTGCGCGGCAACGCCGTGTTTCGTTGGGAGTACCGGCCCGGTTCGGTCGTCTACGTCGCGTGGACGCAGACGCGGAGCGGCTCGTTGCCGTTCGGCGACTTCGATTTCAGTCGCGATCGAGCTGCTTTGCTTGCCGACCGCCCCGACAACATCCTGTTGGTAAAGGCTAGCTGGTGGCTCCCTCGCTAACGGCCGAGCATGCCGCTGTTAGAGCGCTGCCTGTCAGATGGGAATGTCCTCGAGACGGATGCTCCGGTCGGCCCGGAAATCCGCACGTGCCTCGCTGACGCAACGAAGAAAGTCCAGATCGAACGCTTGGAGCCACGGCGCGGCTTGGTCTTTCGAGATGACGGCGAGGATTTGGACTTCGTGGCCTTCGATGTCATAGAACACCCGGAAGTTGTCCACGCGACGCCGGCAGTGCGCATGGCTCGGGCCGCGGAGACGTTTGATTCGATTTGACACCCTTCCTAGTCGGTGGCGCAGATGGTTTTCGCCGGCGGGGAGCAAGGGGCACGTAGGCGCACTGGCAGGTGCAACGACCTCTTAAGCAGCAACCTCGACGATCGTTGCGTACGCGTGGGGCTCGGGCGGTGTCAATCCCTCCTCACGCATGCCGGTCAGATGCAACTCGATTGCCTCGCGCATGCTCTGCTCTACTGCCGGCTGCGAAGAACCGGTGGCAATGCATCCCGGCAGATCGGGAGAATACGCCGAGAATCCCGTTGGTGTTTGCTCCACAACGATGAGGATCTTCATTGCTTGAGCCCTGCCTGCTTGAGAATGCTGTTCAATGTACCTGGAGCGAGATCGTCGCCGGCCTGTCCGGCGACGGTAACCAGTCCTGGTTTAACTGGATGCTTGAATTGTTGGTGGCTTCCGCGGGTCCGAACAAGGTACCATCCGTCATCCGTCAGTAGACGGAGAAGGTCGCGAACTTTCATCGACAGAAGATCCCATCATCGGCCCAACTCATTCAAGGTCCCGCTGGAATCTTCAGAACGCCCTTGGGCTCTATTCGTTGCAGTCCCACGAGCGACGAGACTAGCTGCGAGCATCATTAAAGCGTTGGGCCTGCACGAGCGCTGCGCAGACATCGCGCCATCTAAGCTGATCCCTTGGGGCACCTTCAGCTTTCGTTAGAGAGCCCTTGGGAACTGCCGATGTCAAACCCACGGTTCGGGCATAATCGCGAATCCGCTCGTCGTCAGCGCGTTCGAGGCGGAAGTCGCGGACGTGAGCGGAGTCGGCATAAACGTCGCGGAGCCGAGCTGACCAGCTGATGCGAACGGTTCTGATCGAACAGGAGCTTCAGCTCTGGATCCCGTAGCTACGCGGCGCCACCGGAGATGAGACGGCGCTCGCGGTCACCGGCGAAGGCGAGCGCGGCCCGGATCTCCTCGCGTTCCAAATCCGGGAAGTCCGAGAGAATCTGGTCCTCGGTCATGCCGCCGGCGAGATAGTCGAGGATGTCGTAGACCGTGATCCGGAGTCCGCGAATGCATGGTTTGCCACCGCGCACCGGACTAGGTGTGATGAATGAGACGTCACCCAGAACAGAGCCTTCGAGCGTCGTGACTGTGTAGACATGATCGCCGGCCCGAATTGGGCTACCACCTGGATAGAGTGGACCGGCGTCCTTGGCGACTTCGGCGGCCTTCCAAACGCGCCAATCGACCACTTCTGTGTGTTTCATTGGATTGTGTCGTGTGGCGTCATCACACCGTCCGCGGCGTATACGCTTCTCTGGAGCCGCGGGCAAGAAATGGATGGTGAAGTAATCGCCTACGAGGAGCGTCGGCTCCATTGCGGGACTCACGTTCTTGAATGCACGGCCTGGCGCAGCATCCAAAAATATGAACAGCACAAAACCGACCAAGGCGACGATGCAAGCAGCGCCCAGGCTCGCAAGTGCTATGGCGATGCGGTGACTCATGAGTGACAGGTCGCGATGTCCGTGGCCGCAGAACGCTCCCGATAACCTGCGAGCGAGTGAAACAAGAGCGGCGGCGCAGCCGTCGCATTCAGAAGATCGATCAGCTAAACCTACGCGTGGCAATGTCGCCAAGCGATTGATTGAACGCTCGTGCGCCCGGGCGTAAGCTTCAGGCGCCCCACAGTGTCATTGATGATTATCCTGCAGCCCGTCGGCGCCAGATGCGAGGATCACGGCTGTGATGGAAGACGGCGATGATCCCGAAACGCGGCGTCACCCGCCGCGCCGAAACAACTCGTTCCGCACTTGTTCCCAGGGAACTCTATCATCCGGGTGAGCATCGGCGTCCGCCACTCGCCGCGCGAGTTCAGCGCGCTGGGCATCAGTGAGTGGAAGGGCGTCCGGCCGCACATTCGCCTCTTGCGCGATGCTGTCCCAGATCTCTTCGACCAGCTGCAAGCGCTGGGCGATTGGGAGTTGGCGGAAATCGAAGGCAGGTCGGCTCATAACACAATATGCCAACGGGATCTCTGGAGCGAAAGAAAGACCGCAATTCCCCGGCAGATCCGTCAGCTTCAGAGTTCGTTACACACCTGCTTTGGAACCATCGCTTTCAAGGTTCGCGATTCGGGACGTCAGCACCGGGCCCTGGGGGCGGGCAGCACAGGCGCACGCAGGATCGATATGCGGCCATATGAGCGCATCGAGTTCGGCGGTCACGCGTTCCTCGTCATCGAGGATTTCCGAGCCTAGCTCCAGGCCCAGCGAATACAAAGGTGATTTGATCTCGAGAGCCGCGGGAAGCAACAGCTTTCCAGGCATTTTAGTGAACGCCCAGCGAACGAGCTCCTTTTCCTCGATATCAACTGCGGATCCTTCTTTCATTTTACAACCTTGTGGCTCTCCAACGCCCTCGCTCATCGGTGCGTGAATTACAGAACGTGCCGCGCAGCATATCGCCTCTCGTCAACGCGACCGACAAGAGTAGTATTTCCGGTCCGAGACGACGATTACCTGACCCGGGCGGGCAGCGACGACTCTACGTCCCCGGGCGGCGCGGGGGCCGCTTCGCGCCGGCGGAGCCGCCACTGCCCGACGATAGCTCCGGCGGGGAGCGACAGCGAGAGAACCCAGGGCACGTAGGGGCCTCCACTGCGAGAAATGCCGACGCCGAGGACTTGTAAGTGCAGCAGCTGTATCGCGAACGCGCCTGTCGTCCAATTCAATAAGACTCTGCCGACACCGACGAGGGTTGCGAGTACCCAAAGCCAACGGCGCCGCATTGTCGACCGCGCGATCTGGATGGCAGTAATTACCATGAGGACCGGTATCACCAGCGCTAAGATCGTGCGCGCGTAGTACATCGGAGGCTTGGAAGCGAGCGTGAGCGCATTCGCAGCCGCGGCCGATCGCGGAATCGTGTTCGCCTGAGCGCCAACGATCTGGCTTTCGCCCGCCGAGTCATGCACTGTAACCCTTGCGAGGACCCATCGATCGCGGAACGTGAGCTCGTACGTGATGCCGAAGCGGCGCCCAGCCCGAGTGGAAAAGAACTCGAAGCTCACCGGCCGGAACGTATCGGGCGCGTCAGTCCCAACGGCCGTCGCGAACAATTCGAGACCGGCGCGCTTGCGCACCGCGCTTGGCAGGCGCGATCAGCTCTTCGGCTCTGGCGAGATTTCCGGCGCGAACTGCGGCGAGGAACTCTCTCGCGACCGCGTCCTCTCTCGGAACCATACGCTGGACGAGGCCGTACGGGTTGCCTCTGCATGCGGCCGCTAGCGCCGCGGCGACAAACACCGCCCAACGTGCAGCACGGTGTCGAACCGATGTTGGCACGCTTGCGACCTCCGGTGCAGAGGGGATTCGTGGAGAACCTAACGCTTCAGCTCAGCGGCAAGCGAACCTCGGGCTTCCGCGACGACGCTCTCGCTATTGCAGATCAGGTAGGCAGCTTCAGGACCTTTGGCATCGCATCGCGGTGCATCCTGGGTTTTCATAAACCTCCACCACGTAAGAACTCGGCGCCAGTAAGCGCCAACCGTCGAGAAGGCATACGCTGTTCATCAGCCGACAGCAGCAGTGCCTACAACTGCGCCGGCTGAAAGCTCGCTCCCCGAACGAGGCCGGCTGAGATGGCCCGGTAGAGCTCCTGGGTGACAAGAACCTGACGGTAGGCGCTCGCACCAGAGCCGAAATACTCTCGAGTGCGGAAGATCGGCGCGCCTCACCAGCTCTCCCCGAAATGCTGGCAGGGTGCCGCGCGTCACCGGGCGGTACTTCTTCCGCTCGCATCGGACGCACATCTCGTAAGGCAATCCCGATGTGTCCAGCGGTACTGTCGCTGTTCGCGCAATCTCGAGCTGGACGACGGTCGTGAGGGGCGCGCCAGTTTTTGCGTGCAGCACTGGTATGCTTTCGATTCCGAACGGCTGGAACACTGCCGCCCAAGTCTCCGGCCTCACGAAGTACTCATCGTAAACCGAGTTCAACTGCAGGATGCTGTTTCTGCCCCATTTCGGCTCTCTCTCTATCCGGAAGGGAGCGAATTGGATTGCACCCGCGCCGCATATCCGACAGTAGTTGCTCAGATCCGCCGTGGCCTGCACGTAGTCGTCTTCCGGTTGCGGATATCCATGACGCCACGACGGCCACATGACGAGCAGTTCGGCTGCGTCTCGTTCCGCCGCCGTGAATTCGGTTATCGCAGTGATCACTACTCTGTGCGCCTGCTCCAAACGCTGCACCGCGGGCCACCGTGGATCATCTTCCGCAACGTCGAGACTGGCGAGGCTAGTGCCGTCGATCCTGTACAGCTCCGCGTTCAGATCAAATCCAGCCGCGATGAGATCCCTTTCGAGTGCGGGCTTCAACGACATGCTTACGCGTTGAATGATCTTCAAGGGATTCACCGGTTGGACGTGGAGCCAGCCGAACCACAACATCTTCGGCTCAGTTTCTCGACGCGAGCCGCACCGGCGCCGAACGCGTCTTGGAGCTGGGCCACGGTGGTCATGACTGTCGCGTGACGCCTACGGATTAGAATCGTGCTTTCCAGCCGAACACCATAATGGCACAGCCGCCGTCCGATGACAAAGCGACGCTCGCGATGATCCTCGAGAAGTTGGATCTGGTCGCAACCATTCTGCTGGACGGTCTTATCCTGCTCGTCGCCATCCTTACGCGCGCAGGCTTGCTCTGGGTCGTGGCGCGATTCTCGCCGCGCGAGCCCCACAGCTGGGTCCTGACCGCTCTCGAGTGGATTCTGGACGTCGGGCTGGTGGGAACCGCTGTCGTTCACGTAGTGTTTGACTTGGCCAAGCGCATCCGCAATTCGTATCGAAATTTTCGAGGAGCCGCTCCGTGACCGCGAGCATTCAGCTGGAGGACAGTCAGTCCCCAACGCTTCGGGCATGGCTTCAGTTACAGCTGCTGCGTCTGACCACTCGCGCTGCGATCATGGCCAGCGGCATCCTCGCCGCCGCATTCTGGACGGCTGCGTTGATCCTCGGTGCCTGGCTGCAAAGCTTCGGCTTGGCTTGGCTTGCCTGGATGCTGCTGGCGGTTTGGTGCGTCCTCGCCCTGCCCGCTCTGTACGTCGACGCGATACTTCTCGCCGACCTGCTCAATTATCTCCTCACGGGCCGAACGTATTTCTTTCCGATAATGGAACGCGTCACGCACGCGGCGACCAACGAGGAAGTCATGCGCATTCTGCATGAGCTGTTGCCGAGTGCGTGGCTTCCTGCTCATCCACCGCAGCTCGGGCCGGCGGCCGCGCGCGTTCGTGCAATTCTGAGCCGGCTCGGCGTCGTGATAGCGCTCACGTCTCCCTTTGGCTGCCTCTCTTCGTGGGCAATGCTGGTGCTACTCAGAGCACCAGCGTCGGTACAGGAACGTGAGCAGCGCGTGCGATGGGCGATGCGGGACAAGCGTCAAATGGAGCGCATCCTGTACCGGCGCTTTGCGTTTGCGCGGCAGGACGAGTGGCGCGGCCCGCGAGCGCCGGCGGGTGCGTAGGGCAGCTCCAATTAAGACTCTGCGCCTGCTGCATTATCTGGTTCCAGCGCTCTGCACGCTGTATGCGGCATGCGCGCGCTACGAGTATGTAAGGCCCGACTGCCCGAAAGCGCGCGCCCAGCCATTCCATTCAGCGATCGCCTGGCAGCAGACCGCCAATGCTCGAGTCATCGCTGGCCGGATTTTCGAAATCCATAATGCCGATCCAGCGCGCAATGTGCAGGTGCTGGTCGGCTCAGCAGCCGGTCGACGCATTTATGGTACAGACGCCCTCGGCGCCGTCCGAATCGACTCGGCGCCCGTGGGGATGGATACTCTCTTGATCCGATCCCTCCAGCACGGGCCCATCTCGACGACGCTCCGGGTTACCGCGGACAGCGGCGTCGAGTTCGTCGCCGCGCTGGAGCTTCTTCCTCCAACGACTCCAGACGAGTGCGGATTGATACGGGAGCGCCGTCTGAAGCCGTGGTGGAAACTCTGGTAACGCATGTCGCCGCGCGCGCGGCGGTCAGAGCAACACCGAGAGCGTTTGCGAGCACGCCCGCGCCTCTCTCGACTTGATCACGCGATCTGTGTGAGAAGCGCCGAATGGCAGCGATGCGCCAGCGAGCAACGTTAGGCCGCGCGGCGCACGCACGCTATTTCAAGAGGCCGTGCCCGAATGCGCAGCCAAAGACGGCACCGAGGGACAGCCCGATCGTCCACTCAACGGCATCCGTAGCCGCCAACTCGGCATTCCCGCTGCCCATGATTGCCGTCATGACAATCATGCCTGCGAGAGCAAACGAGAGGTAGCCAACAGCCTTTGACCGCCGATAAGGCCACATCGCGCCCACGAGGGCGCCGCCAACTGCAAACCCGCCGACGTAAAAAACCGCGAGCTTTAGATCATCAGTGGACAGCTCTTTGAACCTGCCACCGCCGAGGAGGAATACCGCGGCTCGAAGCGCACCCACGCTCAGGAAAGCTGCTCCGATGGCACCACCGAAGAGCGCACCGCGAAGTGCGCGAGAAAACGCGGGCAATCGAACCTTTGGAGATGATGGGGGCATCGGTCGCTCTATCATCTATCTCGGTTTCGATGTGCACAAGGACTCGATCACCATAGCCGTGCTGCCTTTGTCTCGCTCGACCGCTGCAACGCCTCGTTACGTCGGCGGCGCGATGCCGCGTGTGACGGTGTCGACGTTCGCGGTGCCTCGGCGCACATCTGCGCGATAGCGCAGCGTCTTGAACACGTTGTCTTCACCGCCCGAGAGGTCGATCTGCACTTGGACCCGGTCGGCGTCCTCCCAGCGGGTCGCGTCCACCCAGGTGTCGGTCTCGAGCGGTAGCACGTCGGGGCCGCGGAGACACTCGCGGCGCTCCGGCCAGCTCAGCACCACCGCGTGGACGAGCAACCCGGTATCGGCCGCGACGTACGCCACGTGACGCCCGTCTGGCGCGAACTTGGGGCCGAGCCCGAGAGCGGGGACTCGGGAAGCCGCAGGCGTGCGACGGTCCGCGAGCGAGGATCGTACACGAAGCCCGCGGTGATGATGCCCCCGTCATGCAGTAATCCCGACACGGCCGTGTCCCCGAGGACAACCGGCGGCTCGGCCGTGAGTACCCCTTTGAGAGTGTTGGCCGCGCTGTCGGTGAGGACGACCCGCCGTAGGAGGAGCGAGTCGCCGGTCTCGTCGTCCACGAGCCACACGCTGTCGGCGAGGCGCGCAGCACGGACGCGCGGCGGCGTGGCGGCGTCCGCTGTAGTCGCGACCCGCTCGTCGCGCTGACACGCAGCCGCGAGCGACGCGACGACAAGAATGCCGAGCGGACTCGTAGAGGACACTGCCGCTCCTAACGGCGGTTGTGGATGCCGGTACACCCAAACTCGGCTCGAAGCAGCTAGGGAAGGTCTGAACTAAGAGAGTTTGTGAATCATTGAGGGTGATTGAGCGAG
>CAZICQ010000047.1:0-24321 GCA_964537775.1 uncultured Gemmatimonadaceae bacterium
CCCCGGTGATCATGGCCGGCATCCGGACGGCGGCCGTGATCACCGTCGGCGCCGCCACGCTGGCCGCCTTCATCGGCGCCGGCGGATTGGGCGAACCGATCGTCGCCGGCCTCGCGCTCGCCGACACCCGCATGATCCTCTCCGGCGCCCTGCCCGCGGCCCTGCTCGCGCTCGCGGTGGACGGAGGGCTGACTCTGGTGGAGCGGGTCGTCACGCCGGGGTATCTGCGACAGTGAAGCAGAATGGCCATTCAGCAGTTCGCACTACCTCAAGACCGCTACCCAAAACTGTCCTTTGGAATCCGTCAACAGCCGCTCGATACGAAATCCCGCCGCGCTCACCAGCTCGTCGAGGCGCTCGCGGTCGTACTTGTACGACGACTCCGTCCAGATCGTCTCGCCGCGCTCGAAGCGGATTCGCTCGCCGGCCACGTCGACCGCGTGGGCGGCGAGGCTCACGAGATGCATCTCCACCCGGCCGGCTGCGGCATTGTAGAATGCCCGGTGCGCGAACAGCCGCGTGTCGAAATCGGCGTCGAGCTCGCGATTGAGCCGCTCGAGCACGTTGCGATTGAACGCCGCCGTCACGCCTGCGGCATCGTTGTACGCGGCGTCGAGCAGGTGCGCCGGCTTGATGCGATCGACGCCGAGCACCAGCGTGCCAGCGGGTCCGATCGTCCGGCGGATACGGTGCAGAAACGCCGTTGCCTCGGCGGGATGGAAGTTGCCGATCGTCGACCCGGGAAAGAACGCCAAACGACGCGAGCCGGGCGGGAGCGGCGGCAGGTGCAAGGGCAACGTGTAATCGGCGTACAGCGGCCGCACGAGCAGCGACGGATACGCCGCCGCGAGCTCGCCGGCAACGCGAGCGAGCTGTTCGTGCGAGATGTCGATGGGCACGTACGCCGCCGGCGCATCCAACGCGTCCAGGAGCAGGCGCACCTTGATTCCCGCGCCGCTGCCATACTCGATCAGCGCGGAGCGCGGTCCCGCGATCGACGCGATCTCGTGCACGTGCGCTCGCAGGATCTCCAGCTCGGCGCGCGTGAGATAGTACTCCGGCAGCGTGCAGATGCGCTCGAACAGCGCCGCACCGGTCGCGTCGTAGAACAGCTTCGGCGGCAACGTCTTCGGGAAGGCCCGCAGGCCGCGCAGGACCTCGACGCACAGCGGCGCCGCTGCCTCGTCGCGATTTTGTCGCGTCGCGACGGACAGATCGCTGAAGTCCATGGGAGCGCTCATGCGCTGCGCGCCAGCCGGATACCCATGAACTGCCACCGCGCATCCGAGGGGAAAAAGTTTCGATACGTGCGGCGCGCGTGGGACTTCGGCGTGGCGCACGAGGCGCCTCGAAGGACCCACTGATCAGACATCCACTTGCCATTGTACTCGCCGATCGCGCCTTCGGCGGGCGCATAACCCGGATAGGCCACGTACGCGCTCTGCGTCCACTGCCACAGATCGCCATAGAGCTGCGCCAGGAGGTTATGGACCCCGGATGACACGGGCGCCCGCTTCGCCGGTTGCGGGTGAAACTGCTCCGCCTCCACGAACGGACCGTCCACCGGCGCGCCAGCCGCGGCGATCTCCCACTCGAATTCCGTTGGAAGTCGCGCATCCGCCCAGCGCGCGAACGCATCAGCCTCGTAGTAGCTCACATGGCACACCGGCTCGTTCCCGACGAGCGGACGCATGCCGGCGAGCGTGAACTCCATCCAGCCGTCCGTCGTGTGCTCCCAGTACAGGGGCGCCTGCCACCGGCGATCCTGCACCGCCGCCAGCCCCGCCGATAGCCACAGCTCCGGACGGCGATAGCCTCCATCTTCCATGAAGGCGAGAAACGCGGCGTTCGTGACGAGGCGCGACGCGATGCTGAACGGCTCCACGAATACACGATGCGCCGGACTCTCGTTGTCGAATGCGAACGTCGCTCCCGCCGTGTGACGATCGTGCCCGACGTGATAGACTCCCGCCGGTACCTCCAACCAGGTGACGTCCACCGGAAGCGCCGGCGTCTGCGCGACGTGGCGTGGCCGATAAACCGGGCGCATCGGATTCGTCCAGAAGACGTGCTTGATGTCGGTGAGCAGCAACTCCTGGTGCTGCTGCTCGTGATGCAGCCCCAGCTCGATGAGCGGCAGCACGGGGTGAGCATCATCGTCGCCTACCGCGTCGATCAGCTCGAGCATCGCGTCATCGACGTGCTGCCGATAGGCGAACACCTCGGCCACCGTCGGACGCGTGACCAGGCCTCGCTTGGCGCGGCAATGCCGCTCCCCGGCCTGCACATAGTACGAGTTGAAGAGAAAGGAATAGCGCGGATCGACCGGTGCGTACGACGGCTGATGCGGAGCGAGCACGAACGTCTCGAAGAACCAGCTCGTGTGCGCGAGGTGCCACTTCGCCGGGCTGACGTCGGGCATGCTGCTCACGACGTAGTCCTCCGTCTCCAGCGGCGCGCAGAGCGCTTCCGTCCGCGCGCGAACCGTATGATATCGAGCGCCAAGCGCCGGCTCGTTCGCGAGTTGCGGCAAGGTCATCATCAATCTCCGCGATCCAACCGCAACTTCATGAGTACTGGAGGGCCAGACGAGTTCCGCGCCCGTCCTCGTATCATGGCGCGGCCGATCGACCAGGGCTAGCGCCTTGACACGGTGATTATGATGGCGCCGCGGCACGATTCGTGGCGCGGCGCGATTCGTGATTCACGCCGCCGCCGGCTCGACGTAGCTCTCGAGCGCCGTGGCCATCAACAACGTCGCAAACACGACCAGACCCGCCACGAGAAACGGCACGCCGGTGCCGTAGTGGTCCACGAGCAGCCCCGCGCCCACGGGCACGGCGACGCGCGACATGCCCCCGTACGTCTGTTGCACGCCCATCTGCAATCCGCGGTCGGCGGCCGGCACCACGCGTGACAGCAGCGCGGTGATGCAGGGAAAGAGGAATGCCGTGCCTAACGGCATGAGCGTGAACGACGTGAACAGGCTGAAATAGTTGGTGCTGACGGCGGCCAGACTGAGGCCGGCGGCGAGGAGGACCAGCCCGAGCCGCGCCACTCGCGGCTCACGGAAGCGCCGCACGACAGGTCCGAGGAGCAGTGCCCGAATCAGGACCCCCATGAGTCCGAAGTACATGAAGAACCAGCCGACCGTCTTTTCGGTGATACCGAAGCGATCGGCGAGGATCAGCGGCATCAATTGGCCGGTGCCATAGAAGGCGCCGATCGCGACCGTGTAGATCCAGACCAGTCGCGGCGCCGGCTCGCTCGCGTGCGTCACGACGCGCAGCAACGCCGCGCGGCCAGCGTGCGCGCGGCCGGCTGCGGGAGCGTGCGCGACGGCGTCGGACGATTCGCGCAAGTAGCGCCACGCGAACACGGCCACGCTCAGGCACAGCGCGGCGCCGCCGATGCCGGGAGCATGATGGCCCCACACGACGGTGAGAAAGGAGCCCAACGCCGGCCCGACGACGACGCCGAAGCTGGTCGCCGCCGACAACCAGCCCAGACTCATCGCCCGATCATCCTCGCGCATCGCGTCGGCAACGTACGCTTGGAGCACGCCGACCGTTCCGGCGCCGATGCCCTGAACGAAGCGAGACACCAGCAGGAGCGTGAGGGAGTCCGTCCACGCGAAGATGACGTAAGCCGCGGCCGACATCACGAGGCCGAGCAGGATCGCGGGACGCCGCCCGTACCGGTCCGAGAAGCGCCCCCACGATGGCGCGCTGACCAGCTGGGCAACCGAGAACGCCGCCAGAATGATACCGATCACCATCCCCGTCGCCCCCATGCGCGCAGCGTAGTACGGAACCAGCGGCAGGATCATGGACGCGCCGACCATGTCCACGAATGCCGTGAACATGAGCACGACCAGCTTGTTCATGCGGCCGGCACTCGCCTAACCACTCGACACGCCGCGGCGGTCAGCGGCCGGAGCGGTACAGATCGGGAAACCGGCGTTGCAGATTGCGGATCTTCGGCAGATCGTTGATCACGATGTACGGGTCGTTCGGATGACGTTCGGCGTAATCCTGGTGATACGCTTCGGCCGGATAGAACGCCTTGAACGCGACGACCTGCGTTACGATCGGACGCTTGAACGTCTTCGCCTGCTCGAGCTGGGCGATGTACGCTTCGGCGGCGCGCCGCTGCTCGGGTGACGTGTAGAAGATCGCCGAACGATATTGGGTGCCAACGTCCGGTCCCTGCCGGTTCAACTGCGTGGGATCGTGCGCCACCGAGAAGAAGATGTGGAGCAGCTGCGCGTAGCTTACCTGCGACGGGTCGAAGGTGACGCGCACCGACTCGGCGTGTCCCGTAGAGCCGGTGCTCACCTCCTCGTACGGCGGGGACACCGTCGTTCCACCGCTGTAGCCGGACACGGCGCTCGTGACCCCGTTCACGTGCTTGAACAGCGTCTGGATCCCCCAGAAGCACCCGCCCGCGAAGACGGCGGTTTCCTCGTGCTGTTGCGCGCTCCCGACGGCGGACAGTGTGCCGATCGCAGCGGCGATCGCGACGGCGCGAACATGTGATCTCGTCAGGAGCATGTGCAGATTCCTCATGGTGATGCGGGGGAGACGCCGAGCTCTGTCAGACGCCGCTTTGCCTGCATGTTGGTGGAGTCCTTCTGCAGCACCATCCGATATCGTGTGATGGCCCTCTCCCTATCCCCGCGCTGGCGGTAGAGTTCCGCCATCTGCAAATCGATTGCTGCCGAGGCCGGATAAAACGCCTGATCGAGCTGGAGAAAGGTGAGCGCCTCGGTCGTCCTCTGGCTGGACGCCCTGCGCAGCCGATGGCGCAGCGCGCAACAGGGCGCAGGCGGCGATGGTGACGACGCACAGCGATGGTTGAAGTCTCATGCTTCAATTACGCGTGGGACGACGCATGCGTTCGACCGGCCCCTCGTACGCGACCGCGGGTGTTCGCGTATCGATCGGCTTGAGACCGCGGGCCTTGAGCAGCGCGTTCAACGCGACCAGGTCTCGCTGCAGCAGCGCACCGAGGGCGGAACGCGTGTCGCGCACTTCCTTCGCCAGCTGCTGTGCAACGGCGCGCTGTTGGATGGTCGGGGCGAAGTCCGACGACACGACGCCGGCGGCGAGATAGCTCAGCTGGCCGGCGATGCGCACTGGATACCGTACCTCGTCCTGTCCGCGGCCGGTGAGGCGGAGATCGAGCATTCGCTGCTCCACGGTGATCAGCTTCGCGCCGAGCGAATCGACGGCCGCGCGAACGGCGCCGGCGGCAGCGTCGCTCAACGACGGAGCGAGCGCCTCCATCTGCGACCGCATGTTCTCGATCGCCGACATCATCTCCGACGTTTGGCGGTGCTCTCCCTGCAGGGCAAGCGCGAGGTCCGTCATCGCGCGGATGTCGGCGTCGGTGGGACTCTCGTTGGGATCCCGGCGCACCTCGAGCGGCTGCGTGAATGATTGAGCGTCGACCGTGAGCCGTACGCTGTAGCGACCGGGCGGCATCAACACGCTGATCGCGCCCACGCCGGGTGCCTCCCGCGTCCCGTCGGGTGCGAGCTGAAACTCGGGATCGTAGAGCGGCTTCGTGCGCAGCCGCGGAGCGCGCGACGAGTCGTTGCGCAGATCCCAGTGCGCGCGGTTGATGCCGGCGTGGCGCGTGCTTTCCAGCGTGCGAACGAGCTTACCCGTCGCATCGAGAATGGACACGCTCACCTGCTGCGGCGCGGCCTTCAACCAGTAGTCGATGGACGCACCGTACGGTGGATTCTGTCCGACCGTTGGGTCATCGTTGATAGAATAATTGCCGGCGATCTCGCGGAAGCGATAAGCGGGACGGGGTGCAAAGAGATGCGCGTTCGACGCGGTGATGTCGGACGTGAGCGTCTGCAGCGCGCCGAGATCGTCGAGGATATAGAACCCACGGCCGTAGGTGGCGACCACCAGATCGTTGAACGGCTCCTGGATGACCATGCCATAGACCGGCGCGTGAGGCATGCCGAGCTGCAGCGACTGCCAGTCGTCGCCGTCGTCGAACGAGACGTAGAGCCCATTCTCCGTGCCGAGGTAGAGGAGCCCGCGACGCACCGGATCCTCGCGAATAATGTGCGCGTAGCTCAGCGGTCCGCGGGGAATGCCGTTCACGATCTTCGTCCAGCTCTTCCCGAAATCCGTCGTCCGATAGACGTACGGATCGCGGTCGTTCTCCTGATGGGCGTCGACGATGATGTATGCGCTGCCCGCGGCATACCGTGACGGCTCGATGTGGCGCACCGAGCCCCACGTGGGAATACCCGGGATGTTCGCGGTCACGTTCGTCCAGCTCGTTCCGCTGTTGCGCGTCAGCTGCACCAGGCCATCGTTGGTACCGACCCAGATGAGACCCGGCTGTACCCGGGACTCCGCGATCGCATAGACGACGTCGCCGTACTCGACGCCGATGTTGTCGGGCGTGAGTCCACCGGAGATCTGCTGCTTCGACTTGTCGTTGCGCGTCAGATCGGGGCTGATGATGCGCCAGCTGCGGCCGCCGTCCACCGACATGTGGACGAACTGGCTGCCGGTGTACACGCGATTGTGGTCGTTAGGCGAGATCGTGAACGGCGCGTCCCACACGAAACGGTACGGCACGTCGGCCGCGGGATGGCCGCCGGTGCTCAGCGGCCACACCTCCACGTTCTCTCCCTGGCGCGTGCGCTCGTCGAAGCGCACGACGATGCCGCCGCGGCTGCCCGATCCCGATGCCGTGGACCAGATGATGTTCGGATCCACCGGGTCTGGTGTTGCCCATCCACTCTCGCCGCCCTCCACACCGTGCCATTCGCTGCGCGCGATCGTCGCGCCGGAGCGACTGTTGCTCGGCCCGCGGTACGATGGCCCGTCCTGCTTGTTGCCGTATACATAATATGGAACGCGGTTGTCCACCGTCGCGTGGTAGATCTGCGCGATCGGCAGCGACACGCGCATCCAGCTCCGGGCGTGCGTGGTCGAGATGGAGACGCCGGCGTCATTGGCGACGATCATGCGATTGGCATTCGTCGGATCGATCCACATGTCGTGGTTGTCTCCGCCCGGTGTCGAGAGTGGGAGCTGGCGCGCCGTCGCTGAATCGGCGGGCGGTTGGCCGGCCGGCTGACCGCCGCGCCGAGCTCCGGCGGGGGGAGCACCCTCCGGAGGACCGAACGTCGCGCCGCGATTCGTGACGCCGCCATCGAGGGAGCGACTGAACGTCGCACAGAGGAAATACGTCTCGTCGGGATTGTCCGGTGACACGGCCATGCGTGTGTAGTAGGGCTGCCGGCAGCCGAGATTGCGGTCGTAGGTCACGACCTTCCACGTGGCGCCGCCATCGTCGCTGCGCCAGAGCTCCCCGTTGTCCGTCGGCCTGCCGTGCAGCGGGACACCGTCCCCGGTCTCGATCAACGCGTACACGCGATCGGGATTCGATCGCGAGATGCCGAGGCCGATTTTCCCCAGCTCGTGCGTCGGGAGACCGTTGCCGCTGAGTCGCGTCCACGTCGTACCACCGTCGCGCGATACATAGATGCCGCTCCCGGCCCCGCCGCTCTCGCGACCCCAGGTGTGCATCTCGAGCTGCCACGTCGCGGCATACAGCAACTTCGGATTCGTGGGATGCATCACGATGTCGATCGCGCCGGTATTTTGATCGACGAAGAGCACGCGCTCCCACGTCTTCCCACCGTCCGTTGTGCGGAAGACGCCGCGTTGCGGCTGTGGTCCGTAGCTGTAGCCCTGCGCGGCCACGAAGACGACATCCGGATTCGTCGGATCGATAACAATGCGGCCGATACGTCCGGTCGAATCCAGTCCCATCGACGTCCACGTCCGTCCCGCGTCGATCGATTTGTAAACGCCGTTCCCCACCGAGATGTGGCTTCGGATCCACGGCTCGCCCGTTCCCGCCCACACGATGCTGGCGTTCGATGGTGCGACTGCAAGCGCTCCGATCGACGATACCGCCTGGCTGTCGAAAACAGGTACCCAGTGCACGCCGCCGTCGGTGGACTTCCACAGCCCTCCCGACGCCGCGCCCGCGTAGTACGTGTTCGGATCGCCCGGCACACCCGCCACGCTGCTGACGCGATTGCCGACCGGTCCGATGTAGCGAAAGCGCAGCTGCGTCGCCATTTGCGGATCGAAGCTGACCGGCGCGCTGCGCTGCGCTGCCGCCGACAGCGTGGCACAGAGTGTAGCAAAGGATGCCGCAAGCACATCGCGGCGCAGACAGAGCAGACGCGGCATGGCAGGAACTCCGGAGCTGACGGTGGAGAGTGATGAGCGCGCGCCGAAATGATGAAGGCGGCGGTCGTCGAGGGCTAGGCGATAACGGCAGGCATCAGTCGACTGCTCTTTTCCCCTTCGGGAAATTTTCCGTCTTGCGCGAATTGAGCGGCGCTCCAAGATTGCTCCTCGCGTTCGCGGACGGGAATCCACGAACGGACGCTTTCCCGCAGGATACTGTCGGAAGGCACTCCGTCGGCAGTTCGGAGTCGGCGGAAGGTTGTGAGGTCGCTGGACACAACTGAAGCCCTGTGATCACAGGGCACCTGAGTCGAACCCGTTCGATGAGGGCAAGATTGACGATCAGCTAGACTCACCGGGCGCAAACCTGGTGAGTACGGTGCCGAACCGAACGATCGGCAGTCGCCAGCGAAGAGAGTCCCCGTAGCGGCAGCAATGCCGTTACGGGGGTTCTTGTTTTCTGCAGTGTCGCGATCGAGCTTGACCTTCGACAGCGCCGTTGGGAACGATTCTGCGTGATGAGCTGTTGGACCTCCGTGCGCGCGCTGTCCTCCCGCCTCCACTTCGCGTCTGCCGGCCGCGCGCTCGCGATGATCGCGGTGCTCGACCTCGCCGTGACGTCGGCACGCGGTACGCTACCGCCCGCCTCAGCGGTGTCGTGTGGCGCAAGCACGCCGGCCGTGACAGCGGTGCCACCGGCGGGCATCAGCGGCGTGAAACAGCCGACGGCGGTCTCGATGCGCAACGTCGACTTCCGATTGACCGCTCGTGTCGTGATGCATATCCGGCGACTCGATGGCGAGATGCATCCGATGAAGAGCAGCGTGGTCGATTTCGACGACAAGGAGAGCTATGTCACCGACATCCGAGCCGCGCTGGTCGGCCTCGCTGGCGACGACCTCACGCACCTGATGAACGACTGCGTCTTCGCGTATCCGGGCGCGCCGTTGCGCGACCTCCGCGTCTCGACCAACGGCAGGCTGCTGCACCAGTCCGGCGTCATGCACAAAGGAGTCGACATCCCTTTCTCGTTGGACGCCGAGCCGTCCCTCACCAGCGACGGCTACATCCGGCTGCATCCGGTATCGATGAAGATCTTTGGCGTCAACGGGCAGGTGCTCATGCGGGTGTTTCATCTTTCGTTGCAGGGCCTGCTCGACCTGTCCCGCGCCAGGGGCGTGCGCGCCGATGGCAACGATCTGCTGCTAGACCCGATCGCGATTCTTCCGCCGCCCACCATCCGCGGGCGGGTCTCCGCGCTGCGCATCGAGGGGAACGAGCTCGTGCAGCAGTTCGGCGCCGCTTCGGACACGCTGCCGGCGAATGTTCCGCCGGACAGTGCCGCGCACAACTACATGTACTATCACGGCGGGACGCTCCACTTCGGCAAGCTGTTCATGAGCGACGCCGACATGCTCGTCGTCGACCAGGATCAGCGCGATCCGTTCGACTTCGACAACGACCATTATCAGCGACAGCTGATCGCCGGCTACTCGCGCACACTGCCCTCGCTCGGGCTGGAGGTGTACATGCCAGACGCCGCCAAGGTGAGCTCGCCTGCGTCAGTGGGCGGCGATCACCACTGAGCAGCCAACGACCGGGCACCGGGAACTCTGCCGCAATCGGCCAACTTGGCAACAGCGTCTTCAGGCGGAGAGATCACATGCAGTTGAATGCGAAGCACACGTTGCTCGCGCTCGCCACGGTCGGCACCGGCATCGCCCTCGCGTGCAGCAGCGGCTACGGTACCAGCCCGAGCGGGCCGACCACGGTGAACTACACGGCGGCGCTGAGCTCCAGCAATGAGCGGAACGCGGACGGCACACCCAAGAACACCGGTTCCAACGCGACAGGTTCGGCCGCGATCACGGTACGTGGGGATACGTTGACGTACACGGTGAACGTCGCGGGATTATCGGGCGCGGCGACCGCTTCCCACATTCACGTCGGCGCCGCGAACCAGAATGGGGGGATCGTGACTCCGTTCGCGATCGCCGCCAACACCTCGAGTGGCACGCTCGCGACGGGAACGGTCATCCTGTCCAAGATCGTCGTCGGCCAGAATCAGGTCTCCGGCGATTCGCTGCTCGTGTTGATGAACAACGGGAACAGCTATGTGAACGTGCACACGTCGCTCAACCCCGGCGGCGAGATGCGGGGACAGATCGTGAAGCAGTACTAGCTCGCAGGCGAAAGCAACGAGACGGCGGGGCCGCCGGTCGAGGGAACCGGCGCCCCGTTGACATTCTGTGTCATGACACGAAGTTCCGGGTCATGACGCCACGGCTTCGGAACGAGATCAAGCAGAGGAAGCCCTTCGCCAGCCTGGAGCAGGAGGCGATGCTGAGTCTCGAGCGCACTGTCGCCGTGCTCGCGCACGAATTCGCCGACGCGCTCAAGCCGTTCGGCATAACGCCGACGCAGTACAATGTGCTGCGCATCCTCCGCGGCGCCGGCCCCGACGGTCTGTGCCGCAACGAGGTCCGTGATCGGCTGATCTCCCAGGTACCGGACGTCACGCGCCTGCTCGATCGCATGGAGGAAGCGGGCTACATCGAACGGGAGCGCGATGCCGCCGATCGCAGGCTCGTGAAGACGCACATCACCAACCGTGGCGTCGCGCTCCTGGCGCAGCTCGACCGCCCCGTGCTCGCGGTGCATCGCCATCAGCTCGGCCACCTGAGCCGGCGACAGCTGGAGTCCCTGATCGAGCTCCTGGAGCAGGCGAGGGGGACAGTCGATAGTCGGTAGTCGATAGTCGGTAGTCGGTAGTCGATAGTGACGGCGTTCGACAGTGCGGGCTCGGCACGAGTGACCCATATGACGAGCCCTGACTCCAACGGTGTTACTACCGACTACCGACTACCGACTACCGACTGCCGACTACCGACTACCGACTGCTCTCTTGCGCCCCCCTGTACCGCATGGCATATCAGCCACGCCCTATTGAACCTCTCGGTGAGCGACTACCCCCCACACTGCACTGGAGGAGAATTGGTTATGCGTGTACGTGGACCGATCGAGGCGTTAGGCGCCGCGCTGGCGCTGGGCGCCTTCGCCTTCGGTGCGGCGATGCCCGCCTCGGCGCAGACCGCGACGGGCAGCATCCGCGGCACCGTGCACAGCGCCGGCGCGAACAACCCGCTGGCGAACGCACAGGTGACCCTCGCCGGCACGCGCCTGGGCGCGCTCTCCCGCGACGACGGCAGCTTCGTGATCAACGCGGTACCCGCCGGCGCCCGGCGTGTACAGGTCCACCTGATCGGCTATTCCGCATCGGAGAAGAGCGTCAGCGTCACCGCCGGTCAGACCGCGCGAGTGGACTTCGCCCTCGCACCGGCCGCGGTCTCGCTGGACGAGGTGGTCGTGACCGGGACGGCAGGACAGGCGCGCAAGCGCGAAGTCGGCAACTCCATCGCTGCAGTGGACATCGTCAAGGCGCCCGAGCCACCGACCACCGTCAGCTCGCTACTGCAGGGACGCGTCACCGGCGCGAGCGTCGAGCTCTCCGGCGGCAGCGCCGGCGCGGGCAGCTCGATCCGCCTGCGTGGCAACTCGAGCGTCGCGTTGAGCAATCAACCGCTCGTCTACATCGACGGCGTGCGCGTGCGCAGCGATGAGTATCCCAAGAACATGCCCGCCGGCGGTGCCAGCCCCTCACTCCGCGGGCCGAATGTCTACGCCAGTCCGCTGAACGACATCGATCCGTCGGACATCGAGCGCGTCGAAGTCATCAAAGGCGCCGCGGCCACGACACTGTACGGCACCGAAGCGGCAGCGGGCGTGATCCAGATCTTCACGAAGAAGGGACAGGCGGGGCGCGCCACCTGGACGTTCGAGACGGCGCAGGGCTTCAACCACGAGCGCCCCTTCGGCCTCGATGACAGCAATCTTCCCGCGTCGGCGACCTTCACACCCGCGGGCTCGTGCACCAAGACGAACGAATGCTCGCAGTACCTGTTCATCAATCCCTGGCTGCGCGACGGACGGCGCCAGCAATATCTCGGGTCCGTGAGCGGCGGCACCACGAGTGGCCTGCACTATTTCGTATCCGGCGATTACAACGACAACCAGGGCGTCCTCCCGCTCGACGACGAACGCAAGATCAGCGTGCGCGGCAACTTCGGCTTCCAGCCGACACAGAAGCTCACCTTCGAGTGGACGGCTGGTTATACCAACGATTCGATACGCAACACACCCGCAGGCAACAACGCCGCAGGGCTCACCCTCAACGCCTTCCGCCGCAATCGCAACTACTTTGCGAGCTCGAACATCGATACGATCTCGCAGGTGCTGAAGTACCAGCTCAACACCTGGGTCAATCACGTCACGATCGGTACGACGATGAACTACGCGCCGACGCCGAGCCAGACGAACAAGTTCACCGTGGGGCTCGACCGCAGCGAGTTGGAGAACCGCAATCTGCGCCCCTACGGCTTCGTCAGCCTGCCGCAGGGCGGCTTGTCCGATCAGCACTGGAACAGCCAGCTCCTCACGGGAGACTACGTCGGCAACTTCGAGCACGACCTCGGCCTGGCTGGCATGAGCATCCACACGACCTCGGCGTGGGGCGGGCAGATGTCGACGAACGAAGTGCGGGACCTGCAGGCGTACACCGAAGGCTTTCCGGGACCTGGCGATCCGGTGGTGTCCAGCGGATCGATCTGGAATGGCATCGAGAACCGCACCCGCATCGTCACCGGCGGATTGTTCCTTCAGGAGATGCTGGGTTGGCGCGACCGCCTGTTCGTCACTGCCGGCATTCGCTTCGACAAATACAGCGCGTTTGGATCCAACCTCGGCCTGCAGCAGTACCCGAAGGTCAGCGCGTCGTACGTGGTCAGCGACGAGGATTTCTTCCCGAAACAGCTCGGCACGCTCAAGCTGCGCACCGCGTACGGGCAGGCTGGACGCGCGCCGGGCGCCTTTGACGCGCTGCGTACCTATCTGCCGGTGGGATGGGGTGGATCGCCGGCGTTCCGTACCAACAGCGTCGGCAATCCGAACCTCGGCCCGGAGCGCAGCAAGGAAACGGAAGTCGGATTCGATGCGACGACGCTCGCGAGCCGGCTCAACATCGACCTCACTTATTACCGCACCGTGACCTCGAACGCGCTCTTCCCCGTCCGGCAGATACCATCGTTAGGCTTTCTCGCCAGCCAGCTCGAGAACGTCGGATCCCTGGAGAAGCACGGTATCGAGCTGGGGATGAACGGCGACGTCGTGCGCACGCAGCCGATCACCTGGAACGCCGGCATGCAGGTCGCGCTCAGCGAGAGTCACACGGTGAGCCTTGGCGGCGCGCCGCCGTTCCAGATCGCCAACTATGGATGGATCTACGAGGGACGTCCCGTCGCCGATATTCGCGGTCGCAAGGTCATGAACCCCGACGCTCTGGACACGGCGATCGTGCAGACCGACTACGATTACGGGCCGTCGGCGCCGACGAGGATGGTCGGATTCCTGTCGTCGTTCCGCTTCCCATACGGCATCGAGCTGTCGGCGCGCGCGGATTATCAGGGCGGCAACTACATCAATGAAGACGCTTCGTACGAGGCGATCTCACGCGGGGTGCAGTGGCCGACCTGCTTCTCCGCCTACTCCACGCAGACGTCCGCCACCGACGAGTCGAAATGGACGGCGTGGCAGCGCGCGTATTGCGATCCCAAGTCGGCACGTCCCGATCTCTTCATCTTCAAGGCCGACTTCTTCAAGCTGCGCGACGTGACGCTGCGGGCGCCTGTGCCATCGCGTTTCCTCGCCGGCGCTACGAACGGCTTCATCTCACTGTCCGTTCAGAACTGGTATCGGTGGCAGAACAAGGAGATGCGGCTGTTCGATCCGGAGATGGCGGGCAACGACGGCTTCAATGCCACGGTGCGCTACATCTCCGAGCACATTCCCGCGCCGGCGACCGTGCTGGCGCAGCTGCGGTTCACGTTCTGAGCACGCCACCACTTCCGCGGAGCGAACGACCCATGCGCAGTGCTACGAAGATCCGGCGCGCACGCTGCGGAGCGGTGATTCTCCCGCTCTCCGTGCTCGCTGCATGCAGTTTCGATGTCTCGAATCCCGGGCCGGTCCAGGCCAAGTTCCTCGCCGACACGGCGGCGAACACCGCCATCGTCAACGGCGCCGGGCGTGACCTGTCCGACGCGTTGAACTGGATCGCCTACACGGGAGCTGCCGTCTCGCGCGAGATCTTTCCGGCCGGCTCCACAGGCAGCTACGGCATCACCGTGCTCCAGCAGATCGGACGTCTCACTGTGGACGAATCCGACACCTACTGGCAGCTCGCGCAACGCGCGCGGTGGGAGGCGGAGAACGGCACGATATCGATCAAAGCCAACCTTGGAGCCACCGCGGCCGCGAGTTCCAAGGCGGTCGGACAGGCGCTGCTCTGGGCCGGTTATGCGAATCGGCTGCTCGCCGAGAACATGTGCGACGCCGTGATCGACGGCGGCCCCAAGGTGGCCTACACCGTTTACCTGACGCGCGCGGACTCCGAGTTCACCGAAGCGATGGCGGTCGCGACGGCCGCCGGTGACGCGAAGACCGCCCAGGCGGCACTGGCGGCGCGCGCTTCCGTGCGCGCTGACCTGGGCAACTGGACCGGTGCGGTTGCCGATGCCCACGCGTTCGCAGACAATTTCGTTTACCAGATGCCGTATTACATCACCGACGCCAACCAGTACAACCGCATCTACTGGGCGACAGCGAACTCTCCGTACCGGGCGCACACGGTCTGGAACACGTTCTATCAGTCGTATTACACCCAGACGAAAGACCCCCGCGTCGCGTGGGCTCAGGATCCGAAGAACCCGAACGGCGATGGTGCTGTGCTGCAGCTGGGAAAAGTGCCCTGGTATTTCGAGACCAAATTCGCCAGGAAGGACGCGGCCATCAATCTGTCGAGCGGCTGGGAGATGCGGCTCATCGAAGCCGAGTCGAAGCTGGTAAATGGCGACGTGGCTGGCGCCATGCCGCTGATCAACAAGCACCGCGTCGCGCTCGGTCTCGCTCCCTGGACCGCTGCGACGGCGAACGACGGCTGGACGGCCCTCAAGCGCGAGCGCGGCATCGAGCTCTGGCTCGAGGGACGGCGGCTTGGGGATCTCCGCCGGTGGAAGGACGCGAGTCGCCCCGGCGACCTGTCGGCGTACGAGGTGCCCGGAACGACCTCCTATCTCGATGCGGGACAGAATCTCTGCTTCCCAATTCCGCTCTCCGAGACACAGACGAACCCTAATCTGAAAACGCCCTGATCGAAGGGACGGAAAGAGTTGATCGGGGGTCGAGGGCAACGCCGGCGTCGTTCTCGACCCCGTTTCGCTAAGTGGAGTTGTTTGGCCTCGCCCCTCGCGGATGCTGCCATTAAGCTTTCTACTCGAGGTCGCCTGTTGCCGTCCTGATAGCGCGCCGTTCTGTCGCGCAACCCGGTGTCCCCGCGCCAGCCACCGCTCTGTGTCTCCCCATCGGCTCGCCTTCGCCCTCTGGATGCTTGGCAGCGCTGCCATCGCCGGCGCGCAGATTCCGATCGTGAGCGGCACGCGTCCCGCCCGCCTCATCGTGCGCAACGCCGTCATCGTGGACGGAAATGGCACGCCGGCGAAGGGACCATACGACATCGTCGTCGAGGGCAACACCATCACGGAAATGGTTGCACTCGATCCGGTCGCGGTGCGCCGTGGGGACGCACGGCGCCCGGCGCCTGGTCCTCGCGGCGCCGAGATCGACGCGACCGGGAAGTACGTGCTCCCCGGTCTGATCAACGCGCACGCGCACATGCAGGACGAGCGATCGGGGGTGCCGCAGCCGATCGAGTACGAGTTCAAGCTCTGGCTGTCGTGCGGCATCACCACCGTGCGCGACGTCGGCAGCGACACGAAGAAAGCCTTGGCGTGGCGTGACGCGAGCAACCGCGGCGCGATCGCGGCTCCCCGCATCTTCGTCTATCCACAATTTGGACGGCCGACGAACGTCGATTCGGCGCGGGCACACGTGCGTGCGCTGAAGGCGATGGGCGTCGACGGCATCAAGATCCTCGGTATCGATCGAGACGTGATGGCGGCGATGGCCGACGAAGCACACAAGGCCGGCTTGCGCATCGCGCATCATGTCGGCGTCGAGGAAACCACCGCCTGGGACGACATCGCCGATGGCGTCACGAGCATCGAGCACTGGTACGGCATCCCCGACGCGGCGATTCCGGATCACGTGCAGAGCTTCCCGTCGAACTACAACTACAGCAACGAAGCCGATCGTTTCCGTTGGGCGGGGCACCTCTTCCGCGAAGCGGACAGGGCGCGCCTCGACACCGTATTGATGGAGATGGTGAAACACCACGTGGCGTGGGACCCCACGCTCGACATCTACGAGGCGAGCCGCGACCTGCAGCGCGCGCAGACGCAGCCCTGGTTCACGGATTATCTGCATCCCGCCCTCGAGGGCTACTTCAAGCCCGATCTGGCCAATCATGGCTCGTATTTCGTCGGCTGGACTTCCACCGACGAGGCGTACTGGAAGGAGAACTACCGCCTCTGGTTCGACGCTCTGCGTCGCTTCGATCGGATGGGAGGGATCATCGGTGCCGGCGATGATGCCGGGTTCATCTATCAGATGTACGGCTTCGGGTTGTTGCGAGAGCTGGAGCTGAAGCAGGAGGCCGGTTTCAATACGATCCGCATCATCCAGCAGGCTACCGGCAACAACGCCAGTATTCTTGGCAAGGAAAATGAACTCGGACGGCTGCGGCCCGGCTATCGCGCCGATCTGATCGTGGTGAACGGAAATCCGCTCGAGAACCTGAAGGTGCTCTATCCGACAGGTGTGGACATGGTAGTGGATGGAAAAGCGGTGCACGGTGGTGGCATCGAATGGACCATCAAGGACGGCATTCCGTACCACGTTCCGCAGCTCATGGCTGAGGTGAAGGCAATCGTCGCCAAGGCGCGGGCGCAGCGTGTGGTGCGTGCCGACGGCGCGGCGCGGGGAGCTCGAGGAGGGGCTGGCGCGGAGCGCTGACGTGCCGTCCTCCTACCGTAGACTCAAGCACCTGCTGTTCGGCCGGCCGCTCCCCAGCGAGCGGCTCGAGCACGAGCGGCTGAGCAAGAAGACCGCGCTCGCCGTACTGTCGTCGGACGCGATCTCATCGGTCGCGTACGCCACCGATCAGATCCTCTTCGTGCTCGGCGGCGCGATTGGCATGGCCGCAGTGCGCTACGTCGTACCGATCTCCGGCGTCATCGTCGGCCTGCTCGTGTTGGTGGGTCTGTCGTACCGTCAGACAATCTTCGCGTACCCGGGCGGCGGCGGCTCGTACACCGTCGCCAAGGACAATCTCGGCGTGGGCCCCGGCCTTGTGGCGGCGGCCGCCCTGCTCACCGACTACATCCTTACCGTCGCGGTGTCGATCTCGTCGGGCGTCGCCGCGATCACGTCGGCATATCCGAGCCTGCTGCCCCACACGGTCTTGCTCTGCGTGTTTGCGATCGCGGTCCTGACGGTGGTGAATCTGCGCGGCGTCCGGGAATCGGGAGCGGCGTTCAGCGTTCCCACGTACGCGTTCATCTTCGCGATGACGTCGCTGATCGCCATCGGCATCTATCGCGGCTTCGCCGGACACGAGGTGGGCGCGATCACCGCGCCCCTCAAGGTGGATCCCGTGTCGGCGCGGCAGCACGGCGCGTTAGGCATGTCGATGAGCAGCTTCGCTTTCTTGTACCTGATGCTGCGCGGCTTCGCCGAGGGATGCGCCGCCATGACGGGCACCGAGGCGATCTCCAATGGCATCGCGGCGTTCAAGCAACCAGCGCCACGCAACGCGGCGAAGACGCTCGTCTGGATGGTGACGATCCTGGCCGTGTTCTTCCTCGGGACGAGCTATCTCGCGCAGCACTACGGCGTGATGCCGACCACGGAACAGACGGTGCTGTCCCAGTTGGGGCATCACATTTTCGGCGGTGGCTTCTCTTACTACTTCTTCCAGTACGCGACATTCGCCGTGTTGGTGCTCGCGGCCAACACCGCCTTTGCCGATTTCCCGCGCCTCGCCGGCATCCTCGCCAACGACGGCTACATGCCGCGCCAGTTCGCGGCGCGTGGCGATCGCCTGGCGTTCTCGAATGGCATCATCTCGCTTTCGTTGATCGCCATGCTGCTCGTGGTCCTGTTCAAGGGAAACACGAATGCGCTCGTGCCGCTGTACGCGATCGGCGTGTTCGTGTGCTTCACGCTGTCGCAGGCCGGGATGGTGGTGCACTGGTTCAAGACGCACGACCCTGGCTGGCACTGGCGGGCGGTGCTCAACGGCATCGGTGCCGTCGCGACGGCGCTCGTGGCGCTCATCCAGATCGTGACGAAGTTCACGACCGGCGGCTGGATCATCGCGCTCATCATCCCCCTCATCCTGCTGCTGCTGCGCAAGATTCATCGGCACTACGTCAGCTTCGCCGAGGAGATCCGATTCCAGGGTCAGAGCCCGATCCTGCCCCTGCATCATACGGTTGTGGTGCCGGTGAATGGCGTGACGAAGGCCGCCGCCGGCGCGCTGGTGTACGCGACGACGATCTCCGACGAGGTCGCGGCGCTGTACGTGGAGGTGGACAAGCGGCAGACAGAAGACATGCAGCGCGTGTGGGACGAATGGGACATCGGCGTGCCGCTCGTGGTGCTGCCCTCACCGTACCGCTCGATCATCCGCCCAGTCGTGGAATACGTCGAGAACCTGCGCATGATCTCGCCGGGCGAGCTGGTGACCGTGGTCGTGCCGGAGATCGTCCCCCGCACCTGGTGGGAGCACTTCCTCCACAACAAGACCGCCCTCTATCTGCGGACGGCACTCCTATTCAAGCCGAACGTCGTCGTGGTAAACGTGCCGTATCTGCTCGGGCACGCGTATCGGCTGAGGGAGCTGATCTTGCGCGACGAAGATCTAGAAGAGGCGGTCGATAGTCGCTAGTGCGCAGTCGGTAGTCGGTAGTCGGTAGTCGATAGTAGGAGCGTCAAAACAGGACGGGCTCGGCATGAGTGAACCACATGACGAGCCCTCACCAGTTAAACGCCGTAACTACCGACTTCCGACGCTCGACTGTCGCTTGGCGGAGAGCGCTTTAATAAGTCCCCACAGCATCCTGCCGACTTCCTCAGCAATCGCTCCGATTTCCGCCGTTTTGTTCTCGCTCGTAAATCCTAAATTTTGGGCAATGACGAACAGACAGTCGAGCTCCGTTAGGGACCCTTTTGCGATCGACAAGTGGTGCATGAATTCCGGCTTGCCTTGACGGCCTTGTCCCTCGGCGATGTTCGCAGAAACAGAAATCGCGGCTCGGCGAATCTGCGACGTTAGACCGTAGCGCTCACTCGCGGGGAACTCTGAAGTCGCGGCGTAGCTGGCGGTGACGAGAGCAATGCTCTTTTTCCAGACGTCCAGGTCTCTATAACTGTAAACCGACACGGGACGGCTCCGAAACAGAGATACGGCAAACTGGAATACACGCCCTTTCCGGGCCGCATCACTCCGCTGCAGTCCTTGTCGTTCCAGCGCTGCGGGTGCTCTTCGCTTCCCACTACCGACTACCGACTACCGACTACCGACTGGCGACTGGCGACTGGCGACTGGCGACTGCCGACTCCCGACTGCCGACTCCCGACTACTTCAACCCGTATACATACGCCGCCAGCGCCCGCAGCTCTCCGCCCGTGAACTGCGTCATCGGCGGCATCTGATTGGCGGGCTTGAGCGCCTGCGAATTGGCGATCCACCCCTCGAGCGATGCCAGTGTGTTCGGCAGCAGCGCGGCGCCGATCATTTGCCGGCTGCCGACGTGCGTGAGGTCGGGACCGACGGTGCCACCGGCGGGCGTGCCGCGCACGGTGTGACAGAGCGCGCAGGGGGCAGTGACGAACAGCCTCTGTCCCTCGCGGCGGAGCGAATCGGCGGGCGCAGTCGCGGGCGCCAGCTGCTCCGTTGCCCAGTGCCTGAATTGGTCGAGCGGCTCTGCGACGACGATGATCCCCATGTGCGCGTGCTGCGCGCCGCAGAACTCGGCGCAGGCGCCACGGTAGACGCCTGCGCTGTTGGCGAGCAGGCGGAGGTGGTTCGTGTCACCAGGGATGACGTCCAGCTTTCCCTGCAGCCGCGGCACCCAGAAACTGTGAATGACGTCTCGCGAGGTCAGGTCCACTGTCACCGGAACGCCGACAGGAATATGGAGCTCATTCGCCGTCGTGAAGCGCTGCTGGAGATCCCGGTAGTCGTAATCCGCCTGCCACCACCATTGGTGGCCGGTGATGTGGATCGTGAGCTGCCGCCCTGCTGCAGGAGGCGCGGGGAAGGCGCCCATGAGTGCCGTGCCGGCGATGAAAATGACGAGCAGGATCAGCGATGGAATGATACCGCCACCGATGATCACGAAGCGCGTACTCCGCGGCGAGAGATCCACGACGTCGCGCTTCGACGGATCGGAGCGGTGTCGCATGATCGCAACGACGAGGATGACCGTCACGCCGACGAACACGATGGCTGCAAGAGCGATGAGGAAGCGTTCCATCCGCGCGATGCGGTCCGCGCCGTCGCCGGCAGGCCAGAGTGTCGACTGCGGCGAGCAGGCGTTCGCCGCCAGCGGCAACGCGCTGAGAAGCGCCGAACTAGTGCGGCGGATCCGGCTCATCGGTCGTTCTCAACGACTTTATGTACGTGACGAGCTTCCAGATCTGGTCCTGCGGCAGCTTCGTTCCCCACGCCGGCATGCCGTGCTGCCGTCCCTCCGTAATCGAGGCGAAGATCGACGCCTCATCTCCGCCGTAATACCAGAGCGAATCGCGCAGGCTCGGACCCATGCCGCCCCCCGCATGCGTGCCATGACAGCCGGAACAGTTGTATTGATCGAATAGTTGCCTGCCCTCCGCGGCCGCGGTGGCGTCGTTGTGATACGGGTTTACCACCGTCGGGAGCGGGCGATTTGGCCCGGGTTGCGGGCCGATGAAATACGCGCTTTGCGGCACCGCGCCCGCGGCGGCGTAGATCGTCGACTTGGACTTGCACGCGGCGACCGCTGCCACGACGCACAGCGCCATGACGGTAGCGCGTCGACAGTGCGCCAACGGGGGTGATGACGGCGTCGGTATTCGCATCGATCTCTACCTCCTGTCGCCGCGCGCATCCACGATCGGCACGCCGTAGCTGCGGAGCAGGCGCCGGATGTCGGCCTGATGGCGATCCAGCGCAGCCTGCAGCTGGTCGCGCCATGCGCGGTCGCCTCGCCGCACGCCGAGCGAGATGTCGTACACGTAGGGCAACACGCCGCGATCGAGCGCCGGCGTGACCGGCGCCAGCGCCAGTGCCACTGGTGCTCGTTTGGCACTCCAACCGGCGAGGGGGCCCCACACGATCGCGACATCCACGTCCCCGCGCGCCACGGCGTCGACCAGACGCGCCGGCGGGTTTGCCTGCGCATAGTCGCCGTAGATCGTGTAGCCGCGCATCCGCGACAGCAGTCCGCGGAAAGCGAGCGACTGTGCCGCCGGCGGGTTCGCGTCGTCTCCGCCGGTCAGGTGTACACCGATGGTGAGCCGGCGCAGCACCGGGTCGTCGAGTGAGTGGACGCCGATCTGCCGATCGCGACGAGAGACGAAGACGTACGTCGATCGGTAGTACGGCTTCGTTGGCAGCACCAGCTCGCTCTTCGTCGCGATGCCCATCACGACGTCGCAGTTGCCGAGCTTGAGGGTGTTGCGAACGAAGCCGCGGCGCTGCGGCCACCAGCTGTAGGCGACGCGCAGGCCCAGGTCCTCCGCGAGGAGGGAGGCGAGCTTGTTCTCGAATCCGGCACCGGCGCTGTTGGAGAAGGGCAGGTTGTTCGGATCGGCGCACACGCGCATCGCGACGCGCTTGCCGGAGGCGTCGAACGCCGACGGCACCGGCACGGCGACGGGCTCCCTCGTTGGCCCGAGCGCCAGGAAGTACGGCGCGCGTACCGGCCAAGCCTGCGCCCGCGCGAGAGCGATGCGCCTGCCGGCCACGGCGGCCGCGGCGAGCAGCACGGCGCCCGTAACGAACAGGGAGCGATGTCTCATGCCGGGTCTCCTGTCACAACGTGAACACGTACAGCATGCCGCCCATCGCCGTCTTCTTCTTGATGTCTGGTATCGCGCCGACGACGCCTAACGCGGCGTAGGGATCGTCGAGGGAGATGTCGGGAAACGCCACCACGCCCATCCATCCTCCAACGCCGGAATAAACGGCCACGTACTCCTTGCCATCCGGCCCGCGATAGGCGATGGGGTTCCCGACGATCCCGGATCCGGTCTTGAACTTCCAGAGCGGTGCGCACGACCGCGCGTCCACCGCCTTGAACCAGCCATCCATGGTGCCGTAGAACGCGACGTCTCCAGCCGTCACGAGGACGCCACTCCAGAGCGGCAGATCCTCCTTCACGTCACAGATCTGGCGCGCAGCCAGCGGATCCCAGACGACGAAGTCGCCGCGCTGCCCATTCTCGCCTGCGCCGGTGATCTTCGCTCCCGGACCGGGATACATCTTCACACTGGCGCCGACGTACGGCGTGCCGGCGATGTAGTTCGCCTTCGTGCCCTCGTAATCCATGCAGACGTTGTGTGCCGGGATGTACAGATATCCGGTGCGCGGCGAGAACGCCGAGGGCTGCTGATCCTTCGCACCGGTCGAGGACGGACAGATGTCGCGAGTGACACTGCCGATGTGCGTGCGTTTGGCCGGATCGATCTGTGGCTCACCCGTGCGCAGATCGATCGAGCTCGCCCAGTTCGCCGGCTGGTACTTCTCCGCTCTCAGCACCTCGCCCGTCGTGCGGTCCATGGTGTACACGAAACCGTCGCGTGCCGGATGGATCAGCAGCTTGCGCGGCTGCCCATTCACGTCCTTGTCGACCAGAATGTTCTCCATGATCTCGTCGTAGTCCCAGGAATCGTGCGGCACGAACTGGTACACCCATTTCGCGTCGCCGCTGTCGGGATCGCGCGCGAACAGACTGATCGACCACTTGTTGTCGCCGGGGCGCAAGTCGTCGCTCCAGACGCCCGGGTTCGCCGTAGCGTAGAACAACGTGTTGGTCTCCGGATCATAGGTGAGCCAGCCCCACACCGTTCCACCCCCGATCTTCCATTGATCGCCGCTCCACGTATGTGCGCCGAGGTCCTTCCCCTGATCTTTTTTGTAGAAGGGCTTCGTCGCGGCGGTGATCCGCACATCGGCATCGGGACCGGTGGTGTAGGCGCGCCACAGCACCTTGCCACTGCCCAAATCGAGCGCGGCCACGTAGCCGCGCACCCCGAGCTCCGCGCCCGAATTGCCGACGTACACCCTGTTCTTCACCGCGAGCGGCGCACCGGTGAACGTTTCGCCGATCTTGATGTCGCCCACCGTGGTGCGCCACGCCTCCTTGCCCGACGCGGCGTCGACGGCAACCGTCTGCGCATCCAGTGTGTTGTACACGATCTTGCCATCGGCGTACACCGCGCCGCGATTGATGATGTCGCAGCAGGCGATGCCCACGGCGTCCGGATTCGTCGGCGGCGCGTACGTCCACTTCAAAGCGCCACCCGGCTTCGTTAGGTCGATCGCGTACAGCAGATTCGGATAGGGAGTGACGACGTACATCGTGGAGCCGACCACGAGCGGCTGCCCCTCGTGGCCGTGAAGCACGCCCGTCGACATCGTCGTCATCACTTTGAGATTCGTGACGTTCGCGGTGTTGATTTCCGCCAGCGGGCTGTATCGAGAAGCGACGTAATCGCGTCCGGGCATCTGCCAATCGCCATCCGGCTCGCCGCGCGCGGCGCCGGGAGGCAGCGACCAACCGGACGTGGCCGCCGGTGCAACGTCGCCGGCGAGTGTTACCGCGTCGTGCGCCTTCCCTCCGCCGCATGCCGCGACGCCGGCGACGATGGTAGCAGCGCCCCAAAAAATGGCGGCGAACGACGAACATCGGGTCATAGTGGCTCCATGAGCTTCCGCCATGTCGAGACGAGTGAAATGATCATCGCTTCTGGTTCGTGTGAGACGACGTCTACGGCCATTCGGCCATTCGGCCATTCGGCC
>CAZICQ010000048.1:0-24171 GCA_964537775.1 uncultured Gemmatimonadaceae bacterium
GGATTCGAACCGCGACGCCTTGCGGCACCACCCCCTCAAGATGGCGTGTCTACCAATTTCACCACCAGGGCAACACTGCAGTCCCGAAGGACTCATTTCCAACGGAGCCGACGGGGCTCGAACCCGCGACCTCTCGAGTGACAGTCGAGTGCTCTAACCAAACTGAGCTACGGCTCCCTTCACGACTGGGAGTCTGGATGAGGAGCCGAACACGCCCCCGCCCTTCGCCCGTCGACCTTCGCCCTATCCCTGCATCTTCTCGACCCAACCTTTCACGATAGCCCGTAGGGGAATCGAACCCCTCTCTGCACCGTGAAAGGGTGCCGTCCTAACCGATAGACGAACGGGCCAGTGAGTAGCGGTAACGGGATTCGAACCCGTGTTTGAGCCTTGAGAGGGCTCCGTCCTAGTCCCCTAGACGATACCGCCGTTAGCCTTGCTGCAGACCTCGCCTCTCACTGGGGGAACAGCGCGAGGCCCTCCCGCTCGATTTTCAACCAACCGTCCGACTGTCCGACCAACAGGCCCGGAGGGAATCGAACCCCCAACCGCCGGTTTTGGAGACCGGTGCTCTACCAATTGAGCTACGGACCTAAACCGTCGAGGCGCGCCTCGGCGTCGTGCCGTGCTTACCGAGACGCTCCGCTCGCAGTCAGGGGTGACTGACGGGAATTGAACCCGCAACCCCCGGAGCCACAGTCCGGTGCTCTAACCAATTGAGCTACAGTCACCATGCTTGGCACCCGCGTGCCAAATCACCCGGCGCCGACCGCCGAGAGACGTAGGATTGTAATCGCCGCCAATTGGTGAATCAACTACTTGGCGCGCTCCTGATACTCTCCCGTCGATGGATTCACGCGCACCTTTTCACCGGTGCTGATGAATTCCGGCACGTTGATCGTGACGCCGTTCTCGAGCTTCGCCGGCTTCGTCGACGCGGTCTTCGTCGCGGTCTTCATGACCGGTGCAGTGTCGACGATCTCGAGCGTCAGCGAGTTGGGCAGGCGAATGCCGACAGGCCTACCGTCGTAGAACTCCGCCTGAATCTTCATCCCCGGCTGCATCCATTGCGCGTTGTCGCCGAGCGCCTCCTCGTCCATCTCGAGCTGGTCGTAGTTCTCGGTATTCATGAAGTGGTACGTGCCGCCGGCATCGTACAGATACTCCAGGTCGTGCGTCTCCATCGAAGCCGGCTCGACGGAATCAGCCGCACGGAAGCGATGCTCGAAGGATGAGCCGGTCCGCAGGTTTTTGAGCTTCGCCTGTACCATCGCGCGCAGGTTGCCGGGCGTATGATGACGGAACTCAACCACGCGAACGGGCTCGCCCTCGAATACGAGCACCATACCGCGCCGGATCTGGGTCGCCGGGATTGCCATTCTCGGATCTCTCCAAACAGTGGTAAAACAAGACAGCCTTTGAATTTAGCCGCGAATCTCACTGCGAGCAAGGCGCGTGCTCCTGAGCGCCGCCGTCAGGTGCTACGGCCTGCGACAACCGCTCACCTCGGCTGTGCTCCTCTCAACACCGGCTCGAGTCCACGCCACACATTGTCCGCTACGATCCGCTCGCCCCGATTGTTGGGATGCATGCCGTCGCTCTGATTGAGATCGATGTGGCCGGCTACGCCGTTCAGCAGAAAGGGCAGCAGCGTGACACCAGTCGAGGTGGCGAGGCTCGGATACATGTCGTGGAAGCTCTGCGTGTACCGATGTCCGAAATTCGGCGGCGCCTCCATCTGCACGAGCAACACGCGGGCTTGGGGGTGCGTAGCCTTCACGCGCTCGATGATCGAGCGGATGTTGCTCTTCGCTTCCTCTACTGGCGTGCCGCGCAAACCGTCGTTCGCGCCGGTCTCGATGACGATGACATCGAATGGCTGGCGCAGGAGCCAGTCGAGGCGGCGCAGAAGACCGGCGCTGGTTTCGCCGCTCACTCCCGCGTTCACGACATCGTACCAGAGACCGGCCGAGTCTATCTTCCGTTGAATGAGCTGCGGATAAGCACTGTCGGGATCGAGGCCGAGACCCGCCGTGAGGCTCGTTCCAGCGAAGACGATGACCGGGCGCGACGTGCGCGCTGCCTGACCACCCACGGCGCTGGTTTGCGCTCCGGAGGAATCCCGCGGCGAACGCGAAACATCGGAGACGCTCTTCCGTTTCGGTGTAGTAGAGTTGCAGGCACTCAGCAGGGCCAAACACGCGAGAAGCCAACGCATGCGCGGTTCGCGAACCGCTCCTCCTCCGTGCCACATCCTTTGGCTTCGACCCCACGTCCGGCTCATCATGCTCATCGCTCGTGATCTGACAAAGGAATATCGCAGCGGCGAGCAGCAGCTCGTCGTGTTGCGCGATGTCTCGTTCTCCATTCCGCAGGGCGGGCTCGTAGCCGTCGTGGGGCCTTCCGGCAGCGGCAAGACGACACTACTCGGACTCCTTGCCGGATTGGATACCCCAACGCGGGGCAGCGTGGTGCTGGACGGTGCCGACCTTACGCGATTGGACGAAGACGCGCGAGCGCGGCTGCGGGGCGAGAAAGTTGGGTTCGTCTTTCAGACCTTTCAATTGATCCCGACGCTCACGGCGCTCGAGAACGTGCAGGTGCCGCTCGAGCTGCGCGGGGAGCCGGGCGCCGCGTTGCGCGCCCGCGATCTCCTGCACCGCGTCGGCTTGGGCGACCGCACCCATCACTTTCCGAGCCAGCTCTCCGGCGGCGAGCAGCAACGCGTCGCGATCGCCCGCGCGTTCTCCAATGCGCCGCGCATCCTCTTTGCCGACGAACCCACCGGCAATCTCGACAGCGAGAACGGCGCGCGCATCGTCGAGCTACTGGAGGCGCTCAACCGCGAGTCGGAGGCGACGGTCATTCTCGTGACGCACGACGCCGCGCTCGCCGCGCGCGCGCAGCGGATCATTCGCTTGAGCGACGGATGCGTGGTATCGGATAATGGCGCGGAGCGCGCCGCGTGATGCGCAAGCTCCGGGCACTCTTCGTTATCGCCTGGCGGGAGAGCCGGACGGCGCGCCGGCGGCTGCTCCTGTACATGTCGTCGATCTCGCTCGGCGTCGCCGCGCTCGTGGCGATCGACTCGTTCTCGGCGAACGTCACCGCGTCGGTACACGAGCAGTCACGATCGCTGCTCGGAGGCGACGTCGCGCTCTCCACGGGCGATGCGTGGAGCCCAGCCGCGCAGGCGGTGCTCGATTCGTTGCACCGCTCGGGAATTGGTGTCGCCCGATCTACCAACTTTCCGTCCATGGGCTTCGTGCCGCGCTCGGGCGGCACGCGTCTCGTCCAGGTTCGTGCTGTCAGCCCGAGCTATCCGTGGTATGGAACGATCGTCACGGCGCCGGCGCCGGCGTGGCGGTCGCTCCAGGCCGGCCGCAACGTCGTCGTGGATCCGTCGCTCCTCGTATCGCTCGAGGCGCGACTTGGTGATACACTGCGGCTCGGCAACTCGAGCTTCGTGATCACAGGCACACTCGAGAGCGTGCCGGGCGAAGTGGGGATCAGCGCGGCGATCGGGCCGCGGGTCTACATCCCGGATCGCTATCTCAAGGAGACGGGGCTGCTCGTGTTCGGCAGCCGCGCCAGCTACGAGGCGGTGCTGAAGCTGCCGGCGGGACTCTCGCCGGCCCGCTTCGCCGCACGCTTCCGTCCGCGACTGGCGACAATGCGCGTGCGGCTGCGCACCGTGGCCGAGAACGAGTACAATCTGAATGAAGCGATCGATCAGCTGCGCGACTTCCTGAACCTGGTCAGCCTGGTCGCGCTGCTGCTGGGCGGCATCGGCGTTGCCAGCGGTGTGCACGCCTTCGTGATGCGAAAGATCGACACCGTGGCCGTGCTGCGATGCGTGGGCGCCTCCAGTTGGCAGGTCCTCGCGATCTACGCCCTTCAGGCGATCGCAATGGGCCTCGCCGGCGCCGCCGCGGGTGTCGCACTAGGCGTAATCATCCAGTTCGCACTGCCGCGAGTGATGAGCGACTTCCTGCCGGTCGACGTAACCGTGCGGCTGGCGCCGGCGTCGATCGGGCTGGGTCTGCTGATCGGTGTATGGGTAGCGCTCGTATTCGCGATGCGGCCGCTCGTCGCGCTCAGACGTGTGTCGCCGCTGCAGGCGCTGCGACGCGAGTCCGATGCCGAAGCGCTCTCCCGCGGGCGCTACGATCCGCTGCGGCTCGTCATCGAGCTCGCGATCGTGGTCAGTGTCCTGCTCCTCGGCGTCGGCCGCGCCGACACGGTCCGCCGCGGCATCAGCTTCAGCATCGCCATCGCCGTCGCCATCGCGCTGCTGTGGACCAGCGCGACGGCGATGTCCGCTATCGCGCGCCGAGTGGTTCGGCCGCAGTGGCCGTTCGTGCTGCGACAGGGGATCGCGAATCTCTATCGTCCGGCGAATCAGACGCGCGCGGTGGTGCTCGCCCTCGGTTTTGGCGTTTTCCTGATGAGTACTCTGTATCAGGTGCAGCAGAATCTGCTACGATCGCTCGATCTCAAGATGGGGCAGGCGCGGGCGAACATCGTGTTCTTCGATGTGCAGCAGGATCAGGCGTCGGGAATCGACTCGGTGTTGCGCACGGATCGCGACGAGTTGGTGGAGCAAACTCCCCTCGTGATTACGCGCATCGAGGCCATCAACAGCAAGTCCACCGCTCAACTGCTGGCCGACACCACACAGCTGCCACCCGACAGCGCCGCGGAGCAGTCGCGAGGCCGCCGCCCACTCGGTCCAGGCGCCGCGAGGGGAGGACGTCGCCGCGCCGCCTGGCCGCTGCGTCGCGAATATCGCTCCACCTTCCGGCCGAATCTCACGTCATCGGAGAGGATCGTAGCCGGCCGTTGGCTCGACAAGGCGACCGACAGCACATCCCTGCCCTGGATCTCGGTCGAGAGCGGTGTCGCGCGCGAGCTACGCCTCGCCATCGGTGACACCGTGACATGGAACGTGGAAGGCGTGCGCGTGCCGACGGTCGTGCGCAGCTTCCGAGAGGTGAACTGGGCGCGATTCGAGCCGAACTTCTTCGTGGTGTTCGATCCCCGCGCCCTCGAGCACGCGCCGAAGCAGTTCGTCATTCTGGCGAGGGCCGCCACCGGCGAAGGTGTGGCGCGCCTGCAGCGGACGGTCGTGGCGAAGTATGCGAACGTGTCGAGCCTCGATCTCACGCTGATCCAGCGCACCGTCGTGAACGTGCTCGCCAAGGTGACGATGGCAATGCGGTTCATGGCGCTGATCAGTCTCGCGCTCGGCATCCCCGTGCTGTTCAGCGCTGTCGCGGCGACCCGACGCGAGCGGCTGCGCGAGGGGGTCTTGTTCAAGACCCTCGGCGCAACGCGCCGACAGATCGGTCGGATCATGTTCGCCGAATACGCGCTGCTCGGTGGGCTGGGAAGTCTCACCGGCGTGGTGCTCTCGGTGGGCGGCGCATGGGCGCTGATGCACGGGGTATTCAGGATGCCCTTTGTGCCCGCCGTGGTGCCGGCGCTCGCTGTGGCCCTGGCGATGATCGTGGCGGCGGTGGCGATCGGTCTGCTCACCGGCCGCGAGGTGTTCGCCCAGACGCCGATGGTCGCGCTGCGCGACGCCTGACGCTCAGCCTTTGCGGCTGAGCTGCCTCTCGATGGCGCCGAGGAGCAACTGCTCGTCGATGATCGGCTTGGCGATGTACTCGTCGAAGCCAGCGGCGAGATACCGCTCGCGATCGCCGCTCATCGCGTGAGCCGTGAGCGCGATCACGGGCAGGCGCTCCAGCCGTGCGTCAGCCCTGATGCACGCCAGGACCTCGTTCCCGTCCATTCCGGGGAGCGAGATGTCGAGCAGCACGACGTCCGGAGGCCGGGCAGTGAGACCGGCGACGGCGTCGCTGCCGCTCTCGTATTCCACGATCTTGTATAGGCCGCCGAGTATGGCTTGAACGAGTAGTCGGTTATCGGCGCTGTCTTCCACCACCGCAACCGTCCGCTGCGTCATTGGCTATCCGTGCTCGCGCTCAGCCAGCGGCGGGCGCGCGCGAGTTCGTCTTCCAGGGGCACCAGCATCCTCGCGACGCGGTCCAACCGTTCGTTCGAGGCTTCCCGCTCCCCCTCCTCGCACAGGCGCTGCACCGCGAGCGCGCCGAGCTGGCCGGCGCTCGCTTTGAGCGCGTGCAGGCTCGCCTTGACGACGTTGGCGTTGCTCGCGAGCAGCCCCGCTCGCGCGGCGGAGAGGCGATCGGGGGAGTGCTGGAGAAAGAGCTGCACCAGCTCGTGCACCAGCTTGTCGCCACCAAAGCGGCGCAGCCGTTGCAGAGCAACCGGGTCCAGATCGAGCCCGGTGACTTCCGCGTTCACGGTAACTGGTGTACGAACAGCCATGTGGGCGGAGGCGGCGGACCGGGGGCAATTGACGGTTGGCAGGCGGCTCCGACGCGGAATGCGCGGTGCGACACGAGACGGCGGAGGGGCGCAAAAAACAGACGAGTACCGGGCTCGTTCGTTTCTTGTCACCGCACGAGCATCGGAACCACCTCGGCCACCCGCAGTATGCCCTCGCCGAGCTGTCCGGAGACACCCAAGCCCCAGCAGTACAGATTCCCAAGGGTCGTCACGCCACAACTGTGGCTGCCGAGGCCAGTGCTTATCGACACGAAATGCTGGCGCCCGTAGACCGGAATAGGACGCGTCGCACAGGGCAGGTACTGGCCCCCGCACCGATCGACGAGATTGCGCGGGGATTCACCGAGCTGACCAAAGCTATCGTCACCCCAACAGTAGCCGGCGCCGGTCACGGCGATGCCGCACGTCTGAATGAGCCCCGAGCTTACCGCCACGAATTGCAGGCCGCCGGAGACTTGTCGCGGTATCGTGCTCCCTTCGGTGCTTCCGTTGCCGATCGTACCGTGCGCATTGGCTTCCCAGCAGTAGGCCACGCCGAGGACATCCAGGCCGCAGGTGGTGAACGCACCGACGGTGACGGCTACCATGGAAGGCGCGAACGGAACCGCTGACGGAAAGGGTTGCGCCTCGGTGTAGTCGAAGCCTCCGGAATTGTAGAGCCAATCGGCGCCCCAGCAGTACGGCGCGCTCTGTACGGTGCGTGCACAGGTGCGCCCCATGCCCGCGCTGATCGAGGCGAGCGTCAGGCGCCGCGCTGTGCGGACCGGCGTGAATTGCGGAATGGTGTCGCCGGTCCCGAGCTGTCCGCGGTCGTTGCGCCCCCAGCAGTAGCCGGCGCCGTCCGTGCGCACGGCGCAACTGTGCGTGAGGCCGGCGCTGATATCCGACCAGCCTAACGAAGCGCCAATCGTCACGAGGCTTGGACCACCGGCCACCGCAGCGCCGAGCTGACCATAGCTGTTATCTCCCCAACACCAAGCGGTGCGATCCAACGCGATGGCGCAGGTATGCTGGCCGCCGGCGGCGATTTGACGAAAGCGCAGGTCGGTCTCGACGGCGCGGGGCACGAGGACACAAGGGCGTTTGGCCACGCCGCAGACTGTGTCGCTCGCCGCAACGCCAAGCTGACCCGAGGCGTTGCTCCCCCAGCAGAAAGCGCGTCCGTCGGTCTTCAACGCACAGCTGTGATCCTGACCGACAGACACCATCGCCCAATCACCCTGACCAACATCGTCCAGCACAGGGATGGTGATGCCGGTGGGAGTTCGTTCCAGGCAGGCCGCGAGAAAGAGCAGTGGCAGCAGTCGCGAAAGGCAGAGCATACGCAACGGAAGCTACTGCGCGAACCGCCACCCCGGCGCGCAGTTGTTCGTGGCCTGTGCCTCCACCCGCAGCGCGTTGGCGAATCGCCTGGTGTCGCCGTGGTGCTTCTCCCGTCGGTCGGCGTTCCGCGACCGACGGAATTAGTCTTCGTGCGTCACACAAGCACAGGACCGATGGCCGACGAACCGCGTGACCCTGAGGATGATGCCGATCAGCGGACGATTCGCCGCGGCATCCGCGGCGCGATCATTTTTGGCGTCGTCGCCGCCTCCATCGAGATGGCGGTGATACTCCGGCTGATGTACTGCTGAGAGTCAGGGAAAGGACGGCTGAGCCGCCTGATTGGCGCGGCCGTTCCGGCCCCGGTTGTTCATCGGCAGCAGCGCCTCGCAGCGGAAACCGAAGGTCGTGTCGGCGCCACGCGCCGCCTGGCATTGTTGATATGCTTCGGTAACGCTTTGCCGCAGCGAACGCTGGAGCGGCGGCAGCTCCGGTGCGTTCGGGATCAGCTGGCGAAGGAAACCGAGCTCCCTCGCCGCCTCCGTGAAGTTCTGGCGCGCCTGCTGATATTGGCTGCGTGATGCGAACTGGCCAGCGCGCTGAATGTGGCCGTTGATCTCCTCGCTGAACGCCAGCACGCGATCATCCACGCTGGCATTGGCCGGCAACATTCGCGGGGAGCCGGAATCGCCATTCGCGCGCAGCCACGGATGCGGCCCCGCCTGGCGCCCACGCGGGCTGGACGTCCACACCGGTGCTGCCGCTGAATCCGCGCGCGGCGGTGCGGCCGCCGGGACCGTGTCGCGCGGTGGCTCGGTTGCGCGCCTGTTGGCGATGCCCTGCCCGACAAGCGGCGTCGTGCCCGGCCGCGGCGCCGCGCGATTATGCCTGGATGGCTGCGAATCGTGCCTAACGAGCGGCGGCTTCTGCGCGGCTGCGGCCGCGTTTCTCGCGGGCGCGGCTGGCGGCGGTGCGCTGTCGGTCTTCACCACCGCGGACGCGGATACCGTAGCTGAATCGGGGCGCGGTGGCACGGGAAGCGCCGCTATCGCGCTCTGTCGTACCTCGGCAACCGTACTGCGCGGCACGGGCTGGGGTAGGTGAGCCTGTGCGGGACGCATCCGCCAAGCGCCGAACGCGAGGGCGGCAACGATGACAATGGCTGCGCCAGCGAGAGAACGCCGGCCGCGCGCGGCGGAGGCCGCCTTTGCTTTTACGCTGGCTTGCCGTGTCGCAGGGTTTCTCTTTGTCGTCGGCTCGGACGAAAGGATGCGGCGCGGCGCTATCCGCACCGTGCGGTCGGCATCAAATGCTGTCACGGACGCCAGAACGTCGCGACCGAATTCAGCGACATTGGCATAGCGATCTTTTGTCTCCGGCGCGAGCGCCCGATCGAGTGCCGCTTGCAGTTCGACCGGCCACGGCACGTCCGGATTCACGTCGTCGAGTCGGCGCGGTGGAGACGTCAACCGCTTGACGAGCGTCTCGCGAGACGTCAGCCGCGGGTACGGCAGATCGCCCGTCAACATGTTGAAGCAGACGAGGCCGAGCGCGTAGATGTCGCTGCGGGCATCGAGCCGCTCGCCCGCGAGCTGCTCGGGACTCATGTACTCGGGAGTGCCGAGCGACACACCGGCCGTGGTGACCGTCTGCGATCCGCCACTCTGCTGCGTCGTCTTCGCGATGCCGAAGTCCACGACCTTCACCCAGTCGCTGCCGTCGAGATGGCGGGCGACCATGATGTTTTCGGGTTTCAGGTCCCGGTGCACGATGTCGAGGTGGTGCGCGGCCTGCAACGCGTCGGCCACCTGCTTCGTGATGCCCGCCGCGCGTCCGAGCGGGAGCGGCCCCTCGCGCTCGATGATGCGCGTCAGCGTCTCGCCCTCGATGAACTCCATCGCGAGATAGAGCAGACCGTCAGCCGTTTCGCCGAAGTCGTAGATCTGCGCGACGTTGGGATGGTTGATGCGGCTGGCGTTCGCGGCCTCGCGGTTGAAGCGGGAGATCGCATCGGCGGCGGCGGCCAGCGCCGGATTCATCACCTTCAGCGCGCTCTTGCGCCCCATTCTCACGTGTTCGGCGAGGTACACGCGCCCCATGCCACCGGCGCCCAGGAGCTGCAGCACCTGATATCGGTCGGCAATGGTCTGCCCGATCAATGGATCCTGTTCGTTCACGACATCTCCGGACGATTCGGCTCTTAAAGAGACGCCGGAATGCCTGCCGCCGTTACGGCACGACGGCCGGAGAGCCTCCGCGCGGCGCACCGAGAGCCTTGTCGAGCGCCGCCACATCGCTCTTTATCAGGTGCTCGAGCTCCTGGAGCACCCCGTCGAGCTCTGCCGACAATTGCCGGAACACGACATAGGCTGCGTCGGTCGGACGAGCATCGCCTGTCTCGACGCTGCGCTCGAGCGCCGCCAGGCGATTGTTCAACCTGATCGGAAAATTGAGCGGATCCTGGCCGCTGCGGTTGCGCACCTGGTACAGCTTCTCCTCTACGGCGAGCAGCTTCTGCGCAACAGGCGCCGCGGCTTCCGCAGCAGTCGGATTGCCGGCGACACGCCGGGCAATCTGGCTCCGCATCCGACGAATGCGAATGACTCCGGAGTCTGCCGCAGTCAGGCGATCCCGAATCCGTATTGCCAGATCGAACTGCTGCTGCAGATCCGCGATCGTCACCCTTTTCAGCCGCGGATCCATCCGCAGTGTCAGCGGCTGCACCTGCCTCGCGCCCCCGGCAGTCACCCGCACCTGATATTCTCCAGGTACCGCCATCGGCCCCAGCTCGGCCGACGCGCCCCACAGGATATTGCAGGCGAACGTCGCCGCACCGGGATAGCGGCCATCCCAGGTGAAGCGGTTCAGGCCCGCGCGCGCCGTCGGTCTGGCGTTTCCGCGCCGGCCTCCTCCGGTGCCCTGACGCGTCTCGCATCCAGCAGGTGAGAGGATGGTATCGCGCGGCATATCGGCACGGTCCGCTGTGGAATCGGAGGCGGCGTTCGATCCCTTGTAGCTGCGGACCAACCGCCCCTTCGCATCGAGGATATCGATCTGGAGATCGGTCGCCGGTGCGGCGAGCGAATATTGGATGAGCGCGTCCACCACGCCACGGGTCGCCGTACGCGGTTTGTACAGGTGCAGCGGCGCACTCGCGATCTCCGGCGTCATCTCGCGCAGCGGGGCGATGTCGTCGAGCACGTACATGGATCGTCCATGCGTCGCGGCCACCAGATCGGTCTTCTCGACCACGAGGTCCGAGACCTGGACGTCCGGCAGGTTCAGCGACAGCGACTGCCAATTCGCGCCGTCGTCCCACGACACGTACGCGGCATGCTCGGTGCCCGCGTACAGCAGCCCCGAGCGCGCCGGGTCATGGCGGACCACGTGCACGTAATCGTCCGGTGCGATGCCGGAGACGATCTTGGTCCAGCTTCTCCCGCCATCATGCGTCCTATAGATGTACGGCGCGCGATCATCCATCTGGTAGTTCTTCGCCGCGAGATATGCCGTACCCACGTCGAGACGCGATGCGTCGATCATGCTGATGCGGGCCAGCCGCGGCAGATCCGGCGGCGTAACGTTCGTCCAGCTCTTTCCACCATCGCGCGTGACGTATGCCAGTCCGTCATCACTTCCCGTCCAGATGACGTTCGTGTCGAGCGGCGAGGGCGCGATCGTGAAGATCGTGGCGAATACCTCCGGCCCGTTCATATCGCCGGTGATCGGACCGCCGCTGTAGCCGAGCGTCGCCGTGTCGGCCCGTGTCAGATCGGGACTGATGCGCGTCCAGCTCTGCCCATTGTTCGTCGTCTTCCAGAGATGCTGGGAGGACGTGTACAGAATGCGCGAGTCCTTGGGCGAGAAGACGATCGGATAGGTCCACTGCCATCGCTCCGGCAGCGCGCTCGACGGCTCGCCGGAGAAGAAACGCGGATACACCTGGACGTCGCGTATCTGACCGTTACTTCGATCGTAGCGGGTCAGCAGCGCGCCCTGGCTTCCAGCATAGAAGATGTTGGCGTCCTTGGGGTCCGGCGCGATGTACCCGGACTCGCCGCCGCCGACGTCGTACATCCAGTCTCCCAGCGTGCGCGAGCGCGCGCCGCGGAGATTGTTCCAGTCGTTGGACGGCAGGCACAGGGTCGTGTTGTCCTGCTGCGCGCCGCAGACATGATAGGGGAAGTCGATTGTCGTCGCGACGTGATAGAGCTGGGCAGTCGGGAAGTTCTCCTCCGTCCATGTCTTGCCCGCATTGACGGACACGGTGCCGCCCCCGTCGTTGGCCTCGATCATGCGCTCGTTGTCGTTTGGCGCGATCCACAGATCGTGGTTGTCGCCATGCGGCACGTTGATCGTGCTGTCGAACTTCACGCCGCCGTCGTCGGAGCGGAAAAAGCTCACGTTGAGCACGTAGACGCGATCCTTGAGCTTCGGATCGGCGAACACGTGCGTGTAGTAGAAGGCGCGCTGTCTGATCTTGCGCTCGTCGTTCACCTTCTTCCACGTCGCACCGGCGTCGTCGGAGCGAAAGAGACCGCCATTCTCGTTCTCGACGAGGGCATAGACGCGGTCCGGATCCGCCGGGGACACGGACAGGCCGATCTTGCCGATGACTCCCGCGGGCAACCCCGGGTTGCGAGTGAGCTCGGTCCAGTGCTCTCCCCCATCGGTGCTCTTGAACACTCCGCTTCCCGGGCCGCCGCTGGACATCTGGTATGACACGCGGTATGCCTGCCACAACGCCGCGTAGACCACGTTCGGATTGGTCGGATCGAGCTCGAGGTCGACGGCGCCCGTTTTGTCGTCGCGAAAAAGAATCTTGCGCCAGCTCTTGCCGCCGTCGATCGACTTGTAGACGCCTCGATCCGCGTTGGGCGCCGCCGGATGGCCGAACGCCGCCACATAGACGACGTCGGCGTTGCGAGGATCGACGCGAATCTTCGCAATCGCTTGGGTTCGGGCGAGACCCACGTGAGTCCACGTCTTGCCTGCATTGGTGGACTTGTAGACGCCGTCACCCTGCATGATGTTGCCGCGCAGCTCGGACTCGCCCATGCCGATGTACACGACATCGGGATTGTTCTCGGCCACTGCCACCGCGCCGACAGAGCTCGAGCGAAGCTGGCCATCAGTGACCGGCGCCCACGACTGGCCGCCATCAGTCGTCTTCCACAGGCCGCCTCCGGTGGCGCCGAAGTAATACTCGAGCGGCCGGCCCGAGCTGCCCGCGGCAGCAATGGATCGTCCGCCGCGGTTTGGACCGATGCTCCGCCATTGCATGCCGCGGAAGCGAATCGAATCGACCCGAACGGGCGTGGTGCTCTGGCCGAATGTCGGCGCTACGACGGTAAGCCACGAAAGTGTTGAGATCAGCGCGAGCGCCGGCCGGCGGCAGGAATGCGTGTGAGACATGCGATCCTCTGGAGGGTGCACAACGGGAGGCGCCGGATTGTAATCGCCAGGCCGTGCGTCGGGGAAGGCAGGCTTGGACCGCGCGCAATCGTCGCTGCACCAACCCTTCACGACACGTCGGTGTCTATGCTCGTACGCCGGTGAACGGCTATCCTTCCGGTCATGATACGAATCCAACGATGTCTTCACCTGGCGCTCCTCTCCGCGAGTACGCTTTTCGGCAGCGCCGCCGCCGCGCAGGCGCCGGCGGGGCGCGACGCGGTACTCCGAGATTTCCATTTTGCCGACGGCGAGAGCATGTCGGAGCTGCGGATCCATTACATCACCCTCGGGGCGCCGCACCGCGACGCCAACGGTGCGGTGCACAATGCGGTGTTGATCCTCCACGGCACGACGGGCTCCGGATCGGCGTTCCTGGCCAGGACTTTCGCCGGTGAGCTGTTCGGGCCGGGGCAGCTGCTCGACACCGCACAATATTTCGTGATCCTACCCGACGGCATCGGTCACGGTCGATCGAGCAAGCCGAGCGACGGTCTGCGCATGAAATTCCCGCGATATACGTATGACGACATGGTCGACGCCCAACATCGGCTCCTCGAATCGATGGGCGTGAATCACCTGCGCCTCGTAATGGGCACGTCGATGGGATGCATGCACGCCTGGGTGTGGGGAGAGCGCTACCCCCATTTCGCGGACGGATTGGTGCCGCTTGCGTGCGCGCCGACGCAGATCGCCGGTCGAAACCGGATGATGCGCGCCATGATCATGGACGACATCCGGAACGATCCCGAATGGAGGGGTGGCGAGTATACCTCGCAGCCGCGCGGGCTGCGCTCGGCGATGGGAATGCTCTTCATGATGACGAGCAGCCCGCTGACACAGCAGAAGCAGGCTGCCACGCGCGATGCAGCGGACAAGTTCATCCGCGACTTTCTCGACGCGCGGGTGAGGACGATGGACGCGAACGACGTGCTGTACGCCTTCGACGCATCGCGCGATTACGATCCGTCGGCGAAGCTGGAGCTGGTGCAGGCGCCGGTGCTGGCGATCAACACTGCCGATGATCAGGTGAACCCGCCCGAGCTCGGGCTGATGGAGAAGCTGATGCCGCGGGTCGCGCGCGGACGCTACGTCCTCATCCCGATCAGCGATCAGACGCGCGGTCACGGCACACATTCCTTACCGGCGGTGTGGAAATCGTACCTGTCGGAGTTCCTGACCCGACTTGGCGAAAAGTGAGATTCCGCGCGTCGATCGGCCGCTGCGCTATGGGAGCGACACTCGCGCTGCCGGTACTGAACGGCGCACCACGGTTGGGCGGACAAATGCCCTGCGGGCTGTCGGTCCGAGCCTCCGCCGACCGCGGGCCGCTGGCGGCATTGCTTCCGGCGAGCACGCGAATGCTCGCGATGGGCAATGCGGCAGTCGCCGGCCGTGACGACGACGTGGTGTTCTACAGTCCGGCGCAGATCGCGAGCGCGCGCGGCAGCAGTGCGTCGCTCGAGCGGTACACGGCCGACACGTACGACGGCGGCGGCTCCACGGTCGCACGCTTCGGCTCCGGTGGTCTGGCGTTTGGCATCAATGCCGTGCAGTACGACGCGCCGCCGTGCAACGGCACCGCTGGCCAAGGCACCTTCGCGACCGGCGGCGGCGCGCTCGGCTCATCTGCCCTTGCCGCCATGGGCTTCGCCCAGCAACTGAAGGGGTTTCGCTTCGGTATTACGGGCAAGTACGCCACGCAGCAGCACGAAACGATTCGGTACGGCACCGGTTTATTCGATTTCGGCGTGGCACACGACATCAGCGTCGCCGGCTACAGCGCGCTGACGGCGGCGGTGGCGGTGCAGAACGTCGCGCCCTTTCACCGGACCATGAGCGCAAGCGACGAAATCATCCGGCCGCCATTGCGCACGACTGTCGGAATTGCGGGCGGAGCGCCGATGAGTGCCCTGTTCGATGTCGCGGCGACGACGGCACTCTCGGTGCGTGGCGACCGCTTCCTGCAACCTGCCGGCGGTCTCGAGCTGAGCTACGTGTGGCTCGAGGGGTACGCCCTCGCGGCGCGCGCGGGCGCGCGCCGCCCGGACGTCGGGGAAGGTACGTGGACTGTCGGTAGTGGCCTCACCGCCGATCGCATTTCGGTGGATTATGCGCTGGAGACGCTCGGCGCATCGCGGCTGGGGCACCGCGTCGGGCTCCGCGTCCGATGAATCGTGTCTCGTTTGGCATCGGTCTTCTGGGCATGGCGGGCGCCTGTACGCAGCCGCTCAAGCTCAGCCCCGACGACTCGCCAGTGGTTCTCGCCAAACAAGGGCTCACCGCGCCAGATCCCGGAGCGCGCGGACCGCACCTGGTGCGTACGCTGTACTACGGCAGCGGTACCGACAAGCGACGCGCGATCTTCCGGGACTCGATCGCGCTGAAGACCAGGACCGTGGACGCCTCGCCGTTCTACTCGATGCCGGCCGACATTCAAAAGCCGCGCGACGAGTACTGGGGATTCGGGCCGAAGAAGTTTCCGCTCAACGCGCGCGTCTGGTATCCTGACGGCGACGGCGCATTCCCGCTCGTACTCATCGTGCACGGGAATCACAACATGCGGGACTTCTCGGATCCCGGCTACCAATACCTGGGCGAGCATCTCGCATCGCGCGGCTTCATCGTCGCGTCGGTCGACGAGAACTTCATGAACGGCAACACACGCAACGAGAACGACGCACGCGGATGGCTGCTGCTCGAACATCTCGAACGCTGGAGGACGTGGAACGACAGCGCCGGCAGTCCATTCTTCCACAAGGTCGACATGGGGAGCATCGCCCTGATCGGCCATTCGCGCGGGGGCGAGGCTGTAGCGCACGCCGCGACGTTCAATCGCCTGGCGCGATATCCCGACGACGCGAACGTCCGCTTCCACTTCAACTTCGATATCAAGTCCGTCATCGCGATTGCGCCCTCCGACGGCCAGTACAAGCCAGCGGGGCAGCTCGAGCCGCTGGAGAACGTCAATTATCTGGTGATCCACGGCTCACACGACGGCGACGTCTCGACGTTCGTCGGAATGCGCGAGTACCAGCGGCTGCGCTTCACCGATGGCCGCCCCTGGTTCAAGAGCGCGTGGTATGTGTACCGGGCGAATCATGGCCAGTGGAACACCGTCTGGGGGAACAGGGACAACGGGCCGCAGAGTGCGCGCTATCTCGACCTGCGCGGCCTTCTTTCGCCCGAGGACCAACGGCAATTCGCAAAGGTCGTGTTCGGCGCTTTTCTCGACGCGACGCTCAAGAACAGGCGCGAATACCTGCCGCTCTTTCGGGACCATCGGGTAGCCGGTGCATGGCTCCCGCACACGATGTACATCACGCGCTTTCAGGAGAGCAACTATCACGCGCTGGCGAATTTCGAGGAAGATGTCGACGTCACGACCGGCAGCGCGCCGGGAGTACGCATCAGTGCCGAAAGCCTGGCGACATGGAGGGAAAACGTCATCGACTTCCGGACGGGCGAGAACTCACCGATGAACAACAGCGCTGTCTGGCTCGGCTGGAACAATCACATTGCCGGCCCGGACACGACGAAACTCGGAAAGCCGGCGTCGTACACGGTCGCGTTCACGGATTCACTAGCTGACGCGTATCATGTCGGTGACAGCTCGAGCGTGTATCTGTCGGTCGCGCCGCTGAGCGACCGTCCGCCGGCGAGACGGCCGGCCGGTGACTCCACGAAACGGGACTCGACGAAAGCACAATCCGCCGCCAAGAAAGCGGCTCAAGACTCCACGCCGGTCGACCTGACGATCGAGTTGATCGATGCTGCCGGCGACACGGCCCGGCTGCCGTTGCGACGCTTCGGCGTACCGCGGCGGCCCCTCGAGGCACACGTGCTGCGCCGGGCCGACCACGAGAAGGAGCGCTATCCGAACGCGTTCGAGATCGTCCTCCAGACCTACGTCATGCCGATGCGCGACTTTGTCGCCGCGGCGCCGGCGTTTCAGCCGGCGCATCTACGCACAATTGGCCTCGTCTTCGACCGCCTCGCCGCAGGCACGATCATCGTCGACGATATCGGGGTGTCGGCGGTGAGCCCGGCGTTTTTCGCCGTTAGGCGTTAGGCAGTCGCCGGCTGCCGCGGAGCTCCTCCGTCGCGGCACGAACGCGGTCGACATACGGCTCCACCGGCTCGTCGTCGCGTCGCATCGGAAGCACGAGGCGCTCGTCGTCCGGTTCCGACGATTCGGGCGTGTTGACCATCGAATCGCCTCCGAGCCGCGCCACGGCGGCCTCGAACTCCTCGATGGCGTTCAGCATCGCGACGATCTGCTCGTCCGATTCCCGGCCGGAGAGCAAGATGCTATGCTCATCGAGACGGGCGACCAGTTCGTCGCGCACATGGGCGCGCTCCTCACGACGCGTCGGATTCCGTTCGTCTTCCGCCGGGTCGTTCCAGCCGGGAATGGCAGTCATCGTGATGTCCTCTCGCCGAAGTCGACGCACCGCGTCTGGTTGCAGTTGACCGAGCCGAGCGTGGCACGCACCGTGCCGCTCTTTCTATTTCGCTCTTCAGGCCTACGGAAAGCCGGAGATGATTCTTGCGGGTATCTGGGCCGCGAGCTCCTTGACGCGGCCGTTGATGATTGGCATTGCTGCACAGTTGCTCGCTGGTGCGACGCCGGCGCTTTCCGTCCGGTCGATCACGCCCGCCGATTCGCTGCGCCTCCTGCGCCGGGCGCGCGGCGCCCAAGCCGACTTCGAAATCGTGCACCGCAACAACCTCCCTGTCCAGAGCGGAGGCGGAGGCGGTAGCTGGTGCGATGCGCGAATCGGAAGGATCTGTTATTGGAACGACGATGACAGCGACGAGATTCAAGCGCCGCTGCCAGAGTCGCCGCGCGTGATTCGCGCGCGCGCGGAGCTCGTGAGTCTGCTCGACAGCTTGGCGAGCGTGATTCCCGGCGATGACTGGATCGCCGGACAACTCGTTCGTTATGAGATCGACGCCAGTCGCACGGCAGACGCGGAACGCGTCGCTCGCAACTGCCATGGCACACGCTGGTGGTGTCTCGCCCTGCAGGGATATGCGCTCTACGAGGAAGATCAGTACGCAGCGGCCGATTCCGCCTATACAGCCGCCGTCTCTTTGATGCCGCAGGACGAGCACTGTCGGTGGACCGACCTCTCGCTGGTGCTCAGTGACCAGCTCGCGGACAGATACGACAAGATGGACTGCGCACGGCGTGACTCTCTCGCGGCTCGAGTCTGGTGGCTCGGCGCGCCGCTCTATCTCGTCGATGCTCACGAGCTTCGCACGGAGCATTTCGCCCGCGTCACGCGCACCCGTCTCGAGGAGCGGGCGAGGTCACCACAGTTCCTTTGGGGAGACGATGTGCGCGACCTGATCGTGCGGTACGGTTGGCCAACATGGTACACGCGCGACCTGCCGCCGATGGGCTCCATGCGAGAGCCAATCGTCACGGGACACGATCCGACTCCGACGTTCGCTTTCCTCCCGCGCCGGGAGGCAGTCGACTCGCCGTACACCATCACCGCCGACAGCTGGGAGCTCAAGCTGCGCGACGCACCGGCGCGGTACGCGCCCCGGTATGTTCGGAGCATGCACTCGTTGGATCACCAGATTGCCATCTTTCGGCGTGGTGATTCCGCGCTCGTCGTGGGTGTCTTCGATGCCTCGGGCGACACGACGCTGGCCGGCCGCCGGCTTCAGAGCGGTCTTTTTCTCTCGAGTGACGAGAGCACCCTCTGGCGAACCACGAGGCAAGACTCCGCACTCGTTGAAGTGATGACCGCCAAGGCGCCCTGGCGTCCGCTCGTCGTCAGCCTGGAGGTGCTCGCGCCGGATGTGCGCCGTGCTGCGCGTGCGCGGCTCGGACGTGCACTTGGTCCATCCACTGGACGTATTTCCGCCAGCGATTTGCTGCTCTACGCTCCGCGCGATGGCACCCCAAACAGTCTGGCCGATGCGTTGCCACTCGCTTTGGGGAGTACACGTGTAAGTGCAGTGCGACCGCTGGGTCTGTTCTGGGAGACCTACGGGCTCGACGCTGCCGGCGAGAACGTCAGCGTTTCGGTAACGATTCAGCGGAGCGGCCCGAGATGGTTTCGTCGCGCCGCCGAGCGATTGCATCTCGTACAGCGCGGTACACCACTGAGCGTGCGCTGGCGAGAGAAGCCCGCGGAGGATGGCGGCGTGGCCTCGCGCGCTCTTGCCGTAGATCTCTCGCACCTCGGCGCCGGCAAGTACGAGGTTCAGCTTACCCTTGCACCCGAGAACGGCCAGGACATCACCGTCAGCCGACAGATCGAAATCGTCCGCTGAGTTTCCATCGCGCGCACGTACTCTGCAGTATCACGTCCGCGAAGCGCATCGTTCGGGCTTTCGCAGACTGGCGGCTGGCGTCAGGAGGAAGCACATTGCCGGCGCATCCGGCCACGCTGGAAGCCAATCTGGCTGTCGATACGGTTGTGCCAACGCGGCGACGAACGGCAGCGGCCGCCTTGCGGCTGCTTTCTCGGACCTCTACGTTGACATCGAATGGGTGCCCAATCTCAGCCTGAAGAACTCACGGCGGAACAACAAGCAGACGTTTCGCGGGCTATGAACGCGATGCGAAGCGTCGTCCGCGCGCTCCGCATCAATACGCGCGCGATCGAGCTTCGCACCGGGATCAGCCTGGCTCAACTCTTCGTGCTGCAGCAGCTCGCCGAGCGTCCCGTCGAATCGTTGAATGAGCTGGCCGCGCGGACGGCCACCCATCAGAGCTCGGTTTCCGTCGTCGTGCGTCGTCTCGTGGACCGCGGCCTCGTAACACGCACCGCCGCGCCGCATGATCGCCGTCGTGTTCAGATCGCGCTGACGCCGCAGGGCCGCGCGATGCTCGCTGATGCGCCGACCACCGTGCAGGTGCAGCTCATCGAGGGAATGGCTCAGATGACGGACGACCATCGGCGGCGTCTCGCGGACCTGCTCGAGGAATGGCTGCGCCGTTCTGGAGTGGATCTCGCCGCTCCTCCGATGATTGGCGAGGAGGACACGGACGATCGAACCGCGACTGCCTGAGGAGCGCCACACTCCTTCCTCATCGCCGTTTTCATCCGACGCGGCACTCACACCGACCGATGGCATCCCGGTAGCTCCGTCGATCGCTCCCGCGCTCGCCACCGTCGAGGCGCCTCCGTCCTATCAGCCAATCGATAAGCGGGTCGTCTACATCGCCCTGCTGAGCATCGGCGCGGGCGCGGGCGCGGCAGTGATCGCGCGTGTTCTCACAGAGCTGATCGGTCTCATCACGAACCTGGCGTTTCTCGGCCGCTGGTCCATGGCGTTCAGCGCTCCGACGACGGAGCATTGGGGACGATGGGCGATCTTGGTGCCCATCATCGGGGCCGTGGTCGTGGGCTTGATGGCGCGCTACGGCTCCGCCGCCATTCGCGGCCACGGTATTCCGGAGGTCATGGAACGTGTGCTCTACGCGCGCAGTCGCATCGCGCCACGGGTGATGTTCCTCAAGCCGTTGTCGGCCGCCATCGCCATCGGCACCGGCGGACCGTTTGGCGCTGAAGGTCCGATCATCGCTACCGGCGGAGCACTCGGATCGCTCATCGGACAACTGATTCACATCACTGCTGACGAGCGAAAGACGTTGCTCGCGGCCGGCGCGGCGGCCGGCATGGCCGCAACCTTTGGCAGCCCCGTGTCCGCTGTCCTACTCGCCGTCGAGCTGTTGCTGTTCGAGTACCGCCCACGCTCGCTCATTCCCGTTGCGCTCGCGTCGGCGATGGCGACCGGCATTCGAGCGCTGCTGGTGGGAAGCTCGGCGCCGGTTTTCCCAGTTGCGGCGCTTCAGGAGCCCAGCCTTCGCGCGCTGCTCGGGTATGTGGGCCTCGGTGGCGTAATCGGCTTGGCGTCCGTGTTCACGACCCGGATCGTGTACTGGATCGAGGATCTGTACGAAGAGCTGCCGATCCACTGGATGTGGTGGCCAGTCATCGGAGCGACAGTCGTTGGTGCTATCGGTTATGCGGCGCCGCGGACGCTCGGAGTCGGTTACTACAACATTCAAGACATTCTCGACGGGCGGCTCGTCGGCACAGCGCTCCTTATGCTCGTTGTGCTGAAGTTCATCTCCTGGTCGGTGTATCTGGGCAGCGGTACCTCCGGAGGAACGCTCGCACCCTTGTTCACGATTGGCGGCGGTCTTGGCGCCCTCAGCGGAGTGTTCGCCGAGCGCTATTTGCCGGCGCTCGGCATGGACCTTCATGTGTCCGCGCTCGTCGGGATGGCGGCGATCTTCGCCGGCGCTTCGCACGCCCTCCTGGCGTCGATCGTATTTGCATTCGAGACGACGCGCCAGCCGCTAGGATTGCTGCCGCTGCTCGCGGGATGCAGCACCGCGTATCTCGTCGCGCTGTTCATGATGCGCGGTTCGATCATGACCGAGAAGCTCGCCCGCCGTGGTACCGTATTGCGGATGGAGTACGCCGCCGATTTTCTGCAGCAAGTCTCCGTGCGGCAGGCGGCGACGCGTGACGTCGCGACGCTCGCGGGGGGCGATTCATTGGGACGCGTTCGCGACTGGCTGGCCTCCGGCGGCCCGCATACGTCGCACCAGGGCTTCCCGGTCGTGGACGAGAACGGACTTCTGATCGGCGTGCTCACCCGCCGCGATCTGTTCGACGCGAAATACTTGCCGGAGATGCGGGTGCGCTCGTTGATCGGACGATCCCCGGTTGTGGTGTACGAGGACAACACGTTACGCGAAGCAGCCGATCACATGGTGCAGGCGCGCGTGGGCCGCCTGCCGGTGGTCGACCGGAGCGCACCACGCGTGGTGACCGGCATCGTCACGCGGAGCGATCTACTGAGCGCCCACGAGGAGCGGCTCGAGGCTGCGTTCGTCGCGGAGCCACCTTCGTCGTTCGTTGGCCGCAAGCGCGGTAGGCTCGCTAGACGCATGTCGAGACGCACCGGGTAGTCCGCCCCAATTCGAGGTCGCGCACGACGCGGCGCCGGCACTGCGCTTCGAACGACCTTATCTTGGGCGCATGCTCGACATCATCAATCTCGAAGCCCTCGAAGCTCGTGCTCGCGAGCGCCTGGTGCCGATGCTCTACGACTATATCGCCGGCGGCGCCGGTGACGAGTGGACACTGGGGGAGAATCGAGCCGCCTGGTCGCGCATCCAGCTTCTACCGCGCATGCTTCGCGGCGTCAACGAGCGCGAGCTCTCCACGACGGTACTCGGTACGCCGCTGTCGTTTCCTGTGCTCGTGGCGCCGATGGGCTTTCACGGTTTGTGTCACACCGACGCGGAGCTCGCCACTGCGCGCGGCGCCGCAGCATCGCGTACGATCTTCGTTGCCAGTACGGTGTCGAATCGCAGCCTCGAGGCGATCGCGGGAGCGTCCGACGGCCCGAAGTGGTTTCAACTATATGTCTATCGCGACCGGTCGGTTACGACGGACCTCATCGACCGCGCAGCGGCAGCGGGATATTCCGCGTTGTGCCTGACGGTGGACACCCCCCTTGCGGGGGCGCGGGAGCGCGACCGACGGAACGCCTTGCGCATGCCCGCGCATCTCGGCTTGGACAACTTTCCGGGCGCGCACGCGGAGAGCCACAAGCACGGTGCCGAAAATGAGTCGTCGCTTGCGCGTTACATCGCGTCACAGTGGGACCCTGCCTTGACGTGGGACGACGTCGACTGGCTGCGCGGCCACTCGCCATTGCCGATTGTGGTCAAAGGAATTCTCGCGCCCGGCGACGCCGCGCTCGCCGTGCAGCACGGAGCGGCAGCCGTGATCGTTTCCAACCACGGCGGCCGACAGCTGGATGGAGTTCCAGCTCCGATCACGATGCTGCCGGCCGTCGTGGAGGCCGTCAGTCAGGGATGCGAAGTACTGCTCGACGGCGGTGTGCGGCGCGGCACGGACGTGCTGAAGGCGCTCGCGCTCGGCGCACGAGCCGTGCTCGTGGGACGACCCGTGCTGTGGGGGCTCACGCTGGATGGCGCCGAGGGAGTGCACGCCGTCCTGGAGCACCTGCGCCGCGAGCTCGACCTGGCGATGGCGCTGGCTGGCTGCTCGCGGGTCCAGGACGTGCAGCAGGAGTTGATCCTTTGATGGCCTCCACATCCTCCACGACGCCGCGCCGCGATTCACCGAATCGTGCGGAGATCAAAGACGCGCTCGACTGTCTTCGGCGGATCGTGAGTGCGCTGCAGCAGTCGCATCGCGCGGCGGAGCAGCAATGGGGCGTGAGCGCGGCGCAACTGTTGGTCCTGCAGCAATTGCGAGACAGCGAAGCGCTGTCCATCAACGATCTCGCTGAACGGACGTTCACGCATCAAAGCACCGTGTCGGTGGTGGTGACGCGACTCGTGGCGCGCCGGCTGGTCGAAAGACAGCGCTCGAGCACTGACGCCAGACGCACGGAGATTCGGCTGACGACGGCCGGTCGCCGCCTGCTGAGCGAGGCGATGACACTCGCTCACACTCGGATCGTGAACGCCTTGCGACAGATGAGCAAACGCCATGTTCGTGCACTGTCGCGCTCTTTGAGCATGGTTGTGCGAGAGCTTGGCACCTCGCGTGAGCGCGCCGGCATGTTCTTCGAATCCTTCGACGGCGACGGCGTGCTCCGCTCGCGAAGGCGACGCCGCTCGGCCGCTTCCGCCCAGCGGCAGCAGATCGCCTGACGTCGGGTGCCCGCACACTTAGCTTCTCCCGACATTCATCCCAGCTTCACGAAGGGTGTTTTTCTGGGAGAGATCCGCGAGGAGCTCGTCTTCCCGTATCCGGCCTTGCGCCTGAGGGAGCGCATCAGTCGATTGGCTGCAAGGGCATCATCCTGTTCGGCACTGAGGAACAGAAGAAGAAGTACCTTCCCCGTTGCGCGAGTGGGGAGCTCATCGCCGCCTTCTGCCTGACAGAACCCGGATCCGGATCGGATGCGCAAGCGATGAAGGCACGCGCAATTCCGAGTGCCGACGCAATCCCGATTCCCTCATCCGATCCGTTGCCGCGCGTGCGCTCGACTCGGGCG